>NZ_JBVIGV010000001.1:395945-749057 GCF_055570615.1 Streptomyces sp. NPDC031121 | reverse complement strand
CCGACGCCCCCATCATCACCACCGACGCCCGCCACCGCGCCGACGCCAAGAGCGCCCTCATCACCCTCGTCGAACACGCCCTCATGGCACGGCTGCGGTAGTTCCCCGCGCAGTACGCGTACGCGAAAGGCCCCCGAGTCCGCAGGCGGACCGGGGGCCTCCGCCGTACCCGGACCGCGCCGCCGCATCCCGGGCACGCGTCAGGCCCCGCACCCTTCGGGGGGTGCGGGGCCTGACGGAGGGCTCGGCGGGGTCAGCCCTGCCAGCTGTGCGGGGCGCGGAAGCCGGGGGTGCGCTCCAGGCGGCGCCAGCCGGCCTGGGAGCGCGGGCGGCGCAGGCCGTCCTGGGCGGGCACGGAGGCGGCGCGGGCCAGGAGGACGGCGGTGATCGCGGCCAGCTCCTCGGGCTCGGCGTTGCCCTTCTCGACGCGCAGCAGGGTGTCGGCGGTCATGCTCATCGGCGGCAGATCTCCTTCGTTACTGCGGGGGGTTGCCGTGCTTGCGCGACGGCAGGTCGGCGTGCTTGCTGCGGAGCATCGCGAGGGCGCCGATCAGCGTCTCGCGGGTCTCGGCCGGGTCGATGACGTCGTCGACGAGGCCGCGCTCGGCCGCGTAGTACGGGTGCATCAGCTCGGCCTTGTACTCCTTGACCATGCGGGCGCGCATGGCCTCGGGGTCCTCCGCCTCGGCGATCTGCTTGCGGAAGATGACGTTCGCGGCGCCTTCGGCGCCCATCACGGCGATCTCGTTGGTGGGCCACGCGTAGGTGAGGTCGGCGCCGATGGACTGGGAGTCCATGACGATGTAGGCGCCGCCGTAGGCCTTGCGCAGGATCAGCGAGATGCGCGGCACGGTGGCGTTGCAGTACGCGTACAGCAGCTTCGCGCCGTGGCGGATGATGCCGCCGTGCTCCTGGTCGACGCCGGGCAGGAAGCCGGGGACGTCGAGCAGGGTGACGATCGGGATGTTGAAGGCGTCGCACATCTGGACGAAGCGCGCGGCCTTCTCGGAGGCCTCGATGTCGAGGACGCCCGCGAGGTGGGCGGGCTGGTTCGCGACGATGCCGACGACCTGGCCGTCGAGGCGGGCGAGGGCGCAGATGATGTTGCGGGCCCAGCGCTCGTGGATCTCCAGGACATCGCCGTCATCGACGAGCTCCTCGATGACCTTGTGCATGTCGTACGGGCGGTTGCCGTCCGCGGGGACCAGGTCCAGCAGGACGTCCGAGCGCCGGTCGGCGGGGTCGGTGGTCTCGTGGACGGGCGGGTTCTCGCGGTTGTTCGAGGGGAGCATCGAGATGAGGTAGCGGACCTCGGAGATGCAGGTCTCCTCGTCGTCGTACGCGAAGTGCGCGACGCCGGAGGTCTCGGCGTGCACGTCCGCGCCGCCGAGGCCGTTCTGGGAGATCTCCTCGCCGGTGACGGCGCGGACGACGTCGGGGCCGGTGATGAACATCTGCGAGGTGTCGCGGACCATGAACACGAAGTCCGTGAGGGCCGGCGAGTACGCGGCGCCGCCGGCGCAGGGGCCGAGCATGACCGAGATCTGCGGGATGACGCCGGAGGCCCGCGTGTTGCGCTGGAAGATGCCGCCGTATCCGGCGAGGGCGGAGACGCCCTCCTGGATGCGGGCGCCGGCGCCGTCGTTGAGGGAGACCAGCGGGGCGCCGGCGGCGATGGCCATGTCCATGATCTTGTGGATCTTGGTGGCGTGGGCCTCGCCGAGCGCACCGCCGAAGATGCGGAAGTCGTGGGCGTAGACGAAGACCGTGCGGCCCTCGACCGTTCCCCAGCCGGTGACGACACCGTCCGTGTAGGGCTTCTTCGCCTCCAGGCCGAAGCCGCTCGCACGGTGGCGGCGCAGCTGCTCGACCTCCTTGAAGGAGCCCTCGTCGAGCAGGAGCGCGATGCGCTCGCGGGCCGTCAGCTTGCCCTTGGCGTGCTGGGCCTCGGTGGCGCGGTCACTGGGCCCACGCCGCGCCTGCTCGCGCAAGGAGTGCAGCTCGGCCACGCGCCCGCGGGCGTCCGTCGGCTCGCTGGGGGTCTGGTCCACAACGGTCATGTACCGACCTTACGAAGCGGGCCGGGGAAAACCTCCGTTGGTTCCGCACAGTCTCGGCCGTGTTCCGCTGTCCGGCCCGCACAGAACCACGGACGGGTGCACGGAGACCACCATCTGGGACCCGCGCTGATTGTGGGATCTCCATAAAACGTGCATGGACGGACGAAGGAAGTTGAAAATTGAACGGAATGGCCCTACGGTGGAAGTCGTTGAAGATTGAACCACCTACCGAGGAGCACACCATGGGCATCTTCACCCGCCGCACCGAGCAAGCCGCCCCCGCGACCGTCCCCGCCGCCGACCCGGCGCTGGCCGCTCTGACCGGCGACTACGCGATCGACGCCGCGCACAGCAGCATCGGCTTCACCGTCCGCCACGCGATGGTGACGAACGTCCGCGGCAGCTTCGGCGACTACTCGGGCGCGCTCCACCTGGACGGCAGCGACCCGTCCCGCTCCACCGCCTCGATCGACGTCAAGATCGCGTCGGTCGACACGGGCATCGGCGACCGCGACGCCCACCTGCGCGGCGACGACTTCTTCGCCGCCGAGCAGTTCCCGCTGATGACCTTCCGGTCCACCTCGGCGGCCCGGGTCGGCGCGGACACCTACCGGATGACCGGTGACCTGACCATCAAGGACGTGACCCGGCCGCTCTCCATCGACCTGGAGTTCGGCGGCGCCGCCACCGACCCCTACGGCAACGAGCGCGTGGGCTTCGAGGGCGCCGCCGAGATCCTGCGCTCCGACTGGGGCCTGACCTGGAACGCCGCGCTGGAGGCCGGCGGCGTCATGGTCAGCGACAAGGTGAAGCTGACCTTCGACATCTCGGCGGTCAAGCAGAACCCGGCCGCCTGACACCGCAACCGCCGGATACCCCGGGGGCGGCTAGAAGCCGCCCCCGCCGTCGAAGCCCCCGCCGCCGAAGAAGTCCCCGCCTCCGCCGAAGTCCGAGGAGCCGAAGCCGCCGCCCTCGAAGCCGCCGCCGAAGTCCGAGGCGTACGCGGGGCCGGCCATCATCGAGCCCAGCATCGTGCCCATCAGGAGGCCGGGGAGCAGGCCGCCGCCGAAGTAGCCGCCGGCCCAGGGGCCGTAGACGGGGCCGGCGTCGTAGTAGGGGCGCGGCCCGTACTCGGTGTCGACCGTCCGCACCGCGGGGTCGCGGCCCTCGCTCAGCCGGACCGCGTCCGCGGCGCACACCGGCACGCTGCGTGCCGTCCCGCCCGGCGGCGTCCAGTCGGCGTCCTGGGTGCTCGGGCCGTGGCGCGGGTCGAAGAAGCAGGGCGGCCTCCGCTCGGGCAGCGGCGCCCCGCGGCGCCGCGCGTCGAGGCGGGCCAGTGCGAAGCGGCCGTCCTCCAGGGCCTCGGTGACGCCGGTGACCTCGTCGGGCCGGGTGACCGCGGCCATGACGTCCTTCGCCTTCTCGTACGCGTCGAGGGCGCGGGCGTAGTCGGTGCGCATGGCGTCGTCGGCGCCGGGCTCGCCGGGGTGGAAGTCCAGCCGGTCGAGTTCCTCGCCGAACGCGGTGATGTCCTCGTCGACGACGACCCGCAGCTTCTCGACGGCCTCGCGCTCTTCTTCCTCGCGCCTGCGCCGGCGGCGCCGCGAGACCGCGTACGCCCCGCCGCCGCCCGCCAGGGCGAGGACGCCGAGGGTGACGAGCCCGCCGACGGGAGCGCCGCCGCCGGTTCCGCCGTCCCAGGAGGCCGGGGCGGTGCCCCTGGCCCGGGCGAGGGCCTGGTCGACGAAGTTGTCGAGCTGGGTGGCCGCGTCGACCGGCCCGCCGGCCTTCACCGCGTCGGTGAGGCTGCGTACGGTGCTCGCCGGCATGACGGCCCGGTCCGCTCCGGCGTCGAAGCCGTCGCCGAGCCGGATCGCGTAGACGCCGGCCATGCCGGTCTCGGCGCGGACCGTGCGCAGCACGCTGTCGGGCGGGAACTCGCCGGTGGCGGGCAGGACGGCGACGAACACCGGCTTGTCCGCGGCCCGGATCTTCTTCGCGAGTGCGTCGGCGTCGTCCGGGGACAGCTGGCCGGCGGCTCTGGGGTCGACGTAGACGGGGCCCTGCTCGAAGGCCTCCGCGACTGCGGCGGGACCGGTCGCCGCCGAGGCCTGCGGGGCGGCCGCGAGGGCGGCCGCGGACAGGGACAGCAGCAGACCGGCGAACACGGATATCAGCCTGGTCCTCATACTCCCGAAACTACCCGAATCGGGTGATTTACGAACGAGTCGGGCGTCATCGGATCCGGGGCCCGCTTGTCCTACTCGGCCGGCTCGACCCCGGCGTGCAGGAGCCCGTACGTGATGGCGTCCACCAGCGCCTGCCAGGAGGCGGCGATCACGTTCGGGGCGACGCCGACCGTGCTCCACTCGCGGACGCCGTCCGTGGTGGAGATCAGCACACGGGTGGTGGACTCCGTGCCGTGCGTGCCCTCCAGGATGCGGACCTTGTAGTCGGTCAGCTCGAACTTGGCCAGCTGCGGGTAGAAGCGCTCCAGGGCCACCCGCAGCGCCCGGTCGAGGGCGTTGACGGGGCCGTTGCCCTCCGCGGTGGCCACGATCCGCTCGCCCTTCGCCCACAGCTTCACGGTGGCCTCGTTGGCGTGGGTGCCGTCCGGGCGGTCCTCGACGATCGCGCGCCAGGACTCGGTGCGGAAGTACCGGCGGGCGCGGCCCTCGACCTCGGCGCGCAGCAGCAGCTCGAAGGAGGCGTCGGCCGCCTCGTAGGTGTAGCCGGCGAGCTCACGCTCCTTGACGCGCTCGACGACGCGCGCGATCAGGGCGCGGTCGCCGCCGAGGTCGACGCCGAGCTCCTTGCCCTTGAGCTCGATGGAGGCGCGTCCGGCCATGTCGGAGACGAGCATGCGCATGGTGTTGCCGACGCGCTCGGGGTCGATGTGCTGGTAGAGGTCGGGGTCGACCTTGATGGCGGAGGCGTGCAGGCCGGCCTTGTGCGCGAAGGCGGAGACGCCGACGTACGGCTGGTGCGTGGAGGGGGTGAGGTTGACGACCTCGGCGATGGCGTGCGAGATGCGGGTCATCTCGGCGAGGGCCCCGTCGGGGAGGACGCGCCGCCCGTACTTGATCTCCAGGGCGGCGACGACGGGGAAGAGGTTGGCGTTGCCGACGCGTTCGCCGTAGCCGTTCGCGGTGCACTGGACGTGGGTGGCGCCCGCGTCGACGGCGGCGAGGGTGTTGGCGACGGCGCAGCCGGTGTCGTCCTGGGCGTGGATGCCGAGGCGGGCGCCGGTGTCGGCGAGGACCGTGGAGACGGTGGCGGTGATCTGCGCGGGCAGCATGCCGCCGTTGGTGTCGCAGAGGATGACGACGTCGGCGCCGGCCTCGTGGGCGGTGCGGACGACGGCCTTGGCGTACTCGGCGTTGGCCCGGTAGCCGTCGAAGAAGTGCTCGCAGTCGACGAAGACGCGGCGGCCGGCGGCGACGAGGTGGGAGACGGTGTCGCGGACCATCTCCAGGTTCTCTTCGAGGGTGGTGCGCAGGGCCAGCTCGACGTGCCGGTCGTGGGACTTGGCGACAAGGGTGATCACCGGTGCGCCCGATTCCAGGAGGGCGCGGACCTGCGGGTCCTCGGCGGCGGTGCCGCCGGCCCGCCGGGTCGCGCCGAAGGCGACGAGCCGGGCGTGCTTGAAGTCGATCTCGGCGCGGGCGCGGGCGAAGAACTCGGTGTCGCGGGGGTTGGCGCCGGGCCAGCCGCCCTCGATGAAGCCCACTCCGAAGTCGTCCAGGTGCCGGGCGATGGTCAGCTTGTCCGCGACGGTGAGGTTGATGCCCTCACGCTGGGCGCCGTCGCGCAGGGTGGTGTCGAAGACGTGGAAGCCGTCGTCGGGTCCCTGCACGGGCGCGGTGGCCTGTGTCGTGGTCATGCGGGTCTGACTCCTGTCGGGTGAGTGGTTTCCGGGTGCCCGGGTTCCACTGCCCCCATCATCGCGCGCGCTGCCGTCCCGGCCCGATGGGAGCCGGTAAACGAAAAGACCCCTCGCGGGTGCGAGAGGTCTGCGCGCGGGTCAGGGGCACGGTGGCCGCCGCCGCGAAGGTCTTCCACGGGTTCAGCGGTCACTGCGGACCGGCGCGCTGCTGCCGATAATCATGAGCTGAGCAAGCACGTCCGCAGTCTGACACACCGTGCCATCCGGCGCCGGAGGCGTCTCACGATACGAGAGACTGATCAAGGAATTCCGAGACGTGGTCGAGGATGTCGCGGCGCCCGATGCCGGGCAGCCCGACGGCGACCTGGATGCTGAACCCGTCGAGCAGGGCCCGCAGCCGGGAGGCGAAGCGGTCGGGGTCCACCGCCCGGAACTCGCCGCGGGAGATCCCCTCGGCGAGGAGGGCGACCAGGTCGCGGTGCCAGGCGCCCTCGATGGCGGCCTGCCGCTCGCGCTCGCCGGGGCCGGCGTTCTGCGAGCGGTTCCACACCTCCAGCCACAGCGTCCAGTGCGGGTCGCGGGCCTCCTCGGGCACGTACAGGTCGACGTACGCCTCCAGCCGCTCGCGGGCCGTGCCACGGCGGGCGAGCAGGGCCCGCCGCTCGGCGCCGAGGGCGGCCTCGCTCCACTCCAGCGTCTGCAGCAGCAGCTCGTCCTTGCTGCCGAAGTAGTAGAGGAGGTGGCCGCTGCTCATGCCGACCTGGCGGCCCAGGCCGGCCATGGTCAGGCCGTCCAGGCCACGCTCGGCGATGGTGGCCATCGCGGCGGCGAGGACGTCCTCGCGCGGCGGCGCGTTCTTCCGTGCCGCGCGTGCTCCACCCGCCGCCATGGGCCACTCCTCGTCGATCGGCCGCAGGTCACACCTTCGGCTGCTGCTGGGTGATGCAGTGGATGCCGCCACCCCCGGCGAAAATCGTACGTGCGTCGACGAGGGTCACGGTCCGGTCGGGGAACAGGCCGCGGAAGATCTCGGCGGCCTCCTCGTCGCGGGGGTCGCCGAAGGCGCACAGCACGACGCCGCCGTTGCAGAGGTAGTGGTTGATGTAGGAGTAGTCGACCCACTCGCCGTCCTCCTCCAGGACGGTCGGCGCCGGAACCTCGACGACCTCCAGGCGGCGGCCCCGCGCGTCGGTCGCGGCGCGCAGGAGGGCGGCGATGGTCTTGCAGCGCTCGTGGTCGGGGTGGGCCGGGTCGGGCTGGGTGTGCACGACGACCAGCCCGGGGCGGGCGAAGGCGGCGACGATGTCGACGTGGCCCTGGGTGCCGTAGGTGCCGTAGTCGCCGGCGAGGCCGTACGGCAGCCAGATCGCCTTGGTGGTGCCGAGGTGGGCGTGGATCTCGGCCTCGACCTGCTCGCGGGTCCAGCCGGGGTTGCGGCCCTGGCCGAGCTGGACGGTGTCGGTGAGCAGGACCGTCCCCTCCCCGTCGACGTGGAGCGCGCCGCCCTCGTTGACCAGGGGGGTGCTGTAGGTGCGGGTGCCGGCGAGGTCCGAGACATGCCGGGCGATCTTGGAGTCGTGCTCCCAGCGGGCCCACCCCTGGGCGCCCCAGCCGTTGAAGGTCCAGTCGACGGCGGCGAGGCCGCCCCGGCCGTCGGTGACGAAGGTGGGGCCGATGTCGCGCATCCAGGCGTCGTCGAGTTCCCGCTCGACGACCGTGAGGGGGTGGCCCGGGCCGGCGCCGGCGATCGCCCGGGCGCCCTCGGCGTCCCCCGGGGCCGTCACGAGCGTCACCGGCTCGTGGGCGCGCACGGCGCGGGCGACGGCACCCCAGGCCTCGCGGGCCTCCGCGAGCTCCCGCTCGTCGGTGAAGGTCGGGTTGGGGCTGGGCCAGGCCATCCAGGTCCGCTCGTGGGGCGTCCACTCGGCGGGCATCCGGAATCCGTCGGCGACAGGCTTGGTCATGGCAGGGGTCCTTAGGGGTGTGCCGGCTCAGAGGAAGTACAGGCGGTTGAGGGCGACCGAGTCGGCCGCCTCGGAGCGCAGCGGGTCGCCGTCGAGGGTGACGAGCCCGGTGCGGGCGTCGACGTCGACCGCACCGGTGCGGGAGTTGAGCAGGAGGTCGGCGGGGCCGATGCCGCGGGTGCCGCGGACGGCGACGCGGCGGCGGCGGGTCGGCATGGCGTCCCCGCCGAGGGCCGCGGCGGCCGCCGAGACGAACGCGACGGAGATGTCGGCGGCGGTGGCCCCGTACGCCCCGAACTGCGGTCCGAGGACCAGCGGTTCGCAGGTGTCGGTGGCGGCGTTCGGGTCGCCGGTGACGCCGTACGCGGGGAAGCCGGACTTGAGGACGAGCTGCGGCTTGGCGCCGAAGAACTGCGGGCGCCACAGCACGATGTCGGCCAGTTTGCCCACCTCGATGGAGCCGATCTCGTGCGCCAGGCCGTGGGCGATCGCCGGGTTGACGGTGAGCTTTGCGATGTAGCGCAGGACGCGGGCGTTGTCGTCGCCCTCGCCGTCGCCGTCCATCGGGCCGAGTTCGGCCTTCATCTTGGCGGCCATGGCGAAGGTGCGGCGCACGGTCTCGCCGGCCCGGCCCATGCCCTGGGCGTCGGAGGAGGTGATGCCGATCGCGCCCAGGTCGTGGAGGACGTCCTCGGCGCCCATCGTGCCGGCGCGGATCCGGTCGCGGGCCATCGCGGCGTCCCCGGGCAGGTCCGGCTTGAGGTCGTGGACGGAGACGATCATGCCGTAGTGCTCGGCGACGGCGTCCCGGCCGAAGGGCAGCGTGGGGTTGGTGGAGGAGCCGATGACGTTCGGCACGCCCGCCATCTTCAGCACGTTGGGGACGTGCCCGCCGCCGCAGCCCTCGATGTGGAAGGCGTGGATGGTGCGGCCGTCCAGGACGCGCAGGGTGTCCTCGACGGAGAGGCACTCGTTCAGACCGTCCGAGTGCAGGGCGACCTGGACGTCGTGCTCCTCGGCCACGCGCAGGGCGGTGTCCAGGGCGCGGGTGTGGGCGCCCATGTCCTCGTGGACCTTGAACCCGCTCGCGCCGCCCTCCGCGAGGGCCTCCACCAGGGGGGCCGGGTCGGAGGAGGAGCCGCGGGCGAGGAAGCCGATGTTGACGGGCCAGGCGTCGAAGGCGTTGAAGGCGTGCTTCAGCGCCCAGGGCGAGTTGACGCCGACGCCCCAGACGGGGCCGAACTCCTGGCCGATGACGGTGGTGACGCCGGCCGCGAGCGAGGCCTCCATGATGCGCGGGGAGAGCAGGTGGACGTGGGTGTCGACGGCGCCGGCGGTGGCGATCAGCCCCTCGCCGGAGACGATGCTGGTCCCGGTGCCGACGACGACGTCGACGCCGTCGAGGGTGTCGGGGTTCCCGGCCCGGCCGATGGCGTGGATGCGGCCCTCGCGGATGCCGATCGACACCTTGCGGATGCCGAGGACGGCGTCGATGACGAGGACGTTGCTGATGACGACGTCGCATGTCTCCCGGACGGCGGCGGCCTTCAGGTGCAGTCCGTCGCGGGCGGTCTTGCCGAAGCCGGCGAGGAACTCGTCGCCGGGCTTCTGGGCGTCGTGCTCGACGCGGACGGTCAGCCCGGAGTCGCCGAGCCGGACCCGGTCGCCCGCGCGGGGGCCGAAGACGGCAGCGTACTCGTGCGGGTCGATGTGCCGGCTGCCCGGCGCGCAGTGGTCGCTGTGCCTGGTCTGCCTGCTCACGCCCGCTCTCCTTCCCCGGCGCCTGCCGGACGGTCGCCCCGCGTGCCCAGGTAGCCGCATGCGGCGGCCCGGCGCAGGGCCTCCTCCTTGGCTCCCGGGGCGTCCAGCGGCCCGTCGACGAGCCCCGCGAAGCCGACGGCGATGCGGTCGCCGCCCAGGGGGACGAGGCCGACCTCGCCCTCGCCGTGCGGGTCGAACCGCACGGAGGAGCCGGCGGGGACGCACAGGCGCATGCCGTAGGCGGCTGCCCGGTCGAAGTCGAGGCGCGGATTGGCCTCGAAGAAGTGGAAGTGGCTGGTGACGCTCACCGGCACGGCGGCGGTGTTGCGCACCCGCAGCCGCAGGGCGGGCTCCGGCCGGGGCGCGCCGGGGCCGGGTACGACGGCGCCGGGGGCGTCGTCGCCGAGGAGGGCGGCGCCGCGGATCGGCGAGGGCACCACCGCGAGGCGGGATCCGTCGTCGAAGACGGCCTCGACGTGCACCTCGGTGACCACGTCGGCCACGCCGGGCAGGACGTCGTCCGGGCCGAGGACGGAGCGGGCCTCCTCGATGGCCTCGGCCAGGCGCTTTCCGTCGCGTGCGGCCTCGCACACCGTGTCCGCGACGAGCGCGGTGGCCTCGGGGACGTTCAGGCGGAGGCCGCGGGCCCGCCGGGCCCGGGCAAGCTCCGCGGCGCTGCGCAACAGCAGGCGGTCGCGCTCCGTAGGGGTCAGCCGCACGCCGATCCACCACCTTTTGACTCGCTGGATTAGAGCATCACTCTAACTCTCGATTGCATGGCACGGAACCATTGACCGGACACCAAGGATTGGGTCACATTGAGTGCCGTTCAAACAAAGCGCCACCACCCCCCGCCCTGCCCAAGGGAGTCCCCCCATGCCCATAGAACAGCGCGGAGTCGACACCATCCCCGAGGAGGAGCGGACCAGCGGCCCCCGCGACCTCGTGTCGATCCTGCTCGGCTCCAATCTGTGCCTCGGCGTGATCGTGTTCGGCTGGCTGCCCCCGTCCTTCGGGCTGGGCCTGGTCCCGTCCGTCACCGCCATCGTGGCCGGAACCCTCGCCGGCATCGCCTTCACCGCGCCGCTCGCCCTGGTCTCCCTGCGCACGGCCACCAACCTCTCCACCTCCAGCGGCGCCCAGTTCGGCGTCCGCGGCCGGCTCGTCGGCTCGGTGGTGGGGCTGCTGCTCTCCCTCGGCTACACCGCCCTGACCCTGTGGATCGGCGGCGACGTGATGGCCGCCACCCTCTCCCGGCTGACCGGCCTCCCGGACACCGGTGCGGTGCGGGCGGCGATGTACGGCGGGCTCGCGGTGTTCACCGTGGCGGCCGCCGTCTTCGGCTACCGGCTGCTGCTGCGGATGAGCAAGCTGCTCTCCGTCGCCATGCTCGCCCTGCTGGCCCTCGGCGTGGCCGCCTACGCGCCCGCTTTCACCGCCGACGCCCCGCCCGGGACCGACTACCTGCTCGGCTCGTTCTGGCCGACGTGGCTGCTGGCCGCAGTCGCGGCCGGGCTCAGCGGCCCCGTCGCGTTCATCACCCTGCTGGGCGACTACACCCGCTACATCTCGCCGCGCCGGCACAGCCCCCGCACGGTGCTGCGGGCCACCTGCCTGGGGCTCCTGGCCGGCCTGCTCGTGCCGCAGCTGTTCGGCACGTTCACCGCGCTCGCCGCGCGGGCGGGCGCCGACTACGCGGGGCCGCTCGTCGCCGCCGCACCGCTGTGGTACCTGGTGCCGCTGCTGGCCGCCGCAGCCGCCGGCTCGGTCGGCAACGCGGGGCTGATGCTCTACTCGATGGGCCTCGACCTCGACGCCATCGTGCCCCGGGTCACGCGCGCCACGGCCACGCTGGCCGCGGCCGCCGTCGCCACCGCCTTCGTCTTCGTCGGCTCGTTCGAGTGGGACGTGCAGTCCGCCATGACCTCGTTCGTGCTGCTGCTGACCGCGATCGGCACCCCGTGGGCCGTGATCACCCTGATCGGCTACCGCCGGTGCCGCGGGGAGTACGACGCCGAATCCCTCCAGGTGTTCAACCGCCGGGCCCGCGGCGGCGTCTACTGGTACAGCGGCGGGTGGAACCTGCGCGCCACCGCCTCCTGGGCGGCGGGTGCCGGGGTCGGCCTGGCCGCCGTGTCGACACCGCTGTACGAGGGCCCCCTGCTGGCCCTCACCGGCGGGGTGGACTGCAGTTTCGTCCTGTCGGGGCTGATCGGCGGCGCGGTCTACGCGGCGCTGGCGGTCCGGCCGCAGCACACCGCGGCCGCCCCGGCGCGGGCGGCGGCCGCCGCGGCGGCCGAGTAGGGCACGACCGGAGAGCACAGCCAAGGGGAGGCGCCGTGGAAGAGCTGGTGTACGTGGCGGGCAGGATCGTCAAGGGGATGGCCGGCCTGGCCTACGCCTTCGGGGACTTCGTGGTGGGCGCCGCCGTCGACGGCACCGAGCGCCGCAAGGACGAGCGGCGGCAGGACGGGGCGGACGGCGAGCGCTGACCCCGCTCCCCCGCCCGGCCCGGTACGGAGGAGGCCCCCCGCGCGGCGCGCGGGGGGCCTCCTCCGTGTCTCGGCGGCTTCGGACTAGCCGAGGGGGTGCATCCAGCCGTGGGTGTCGGCGCGGTGGCCGGTCTGGAGGTCGAGCAGCGCCTTGCGGAGCTTCATGGTGACCTCGCCGGGCTCGCCGCTGCCCTGCGTCCAGGAGGCCCGCTCGGACTTCACGGAGCCGACGGGCGTGATGACGGCGGCGGTGCCGCAGGCGAACACCTCGGTCAGGGTGCCGTTCTCGTTGTCGCGCTTCCAGTCCTCGGTGGAGATGCGCCCCTCCTCGGCGGTGTAGCCGAGGTCGCGTGCGATGGTGAGGAGCGAGTCGCGGGTGATGCCGGGCAGGAGCGAGCCGGTCAGCTCCGGGGTGACGATGCGGTCGCCGTACACGAAGTACAGGTTCATGCCGCCCATCTCCTCGATCCAGCGGTGCTCGACGGCGTCGAGCCAGACCACCTGGTCGCAGCCGTGCGCGGCGGCCTGCGCCTGGGCGACGAGGGAGGCCGCGTAGTTGCCGCCGGTCTTGGCCGCGCCGGTGCCGCCCTTGACCGCGCGCACGTACTCCTCGGAGAGCCAGACGGAGACGGGCTTCACGCCGCCGGCGAAGTAGGCGCCGGCCGGCGAGGCGATGACCATGAACAGGAACTCGTTGGCCGGGCGGACGCCGAGGCCGACCTCGGTCGCGAACATGAAGGGCCGCAGGTAGAGGGAGGCCTCGCCGGAGGAGGGCACCCAGGCGCTGTCCTGCTTGATGAGCGCGTCGCAGGCCTCGATGAAGAGCTCGGTCGGCAGCTCGGGCATGGCCATGCGGCGGGCGGATGCCTGGAAGCGCTCGGCGTTGGCCTCCGGGCGGAAGGTGGCGACGGTGCCGTCGGGCTGGCGGTAGGCCTTCAGCCCCTCGAAGATCGTCTGCGCGTAGTGCAGCGTCATGTTGGCGGGGTCGACCGACAGCGGCGCGTACGGGACGAGCTCCGCGTCGTGCCAGCCGCGCCCCTCGGTCCACTTGATCGTCACCATGTGGTCGGTGAAGTGGCGGCCGAAGCCGGGGCTGGCCAGGATCGCCTCGCGCTCCGCGTCGGACAGGGGGTTCGAGGAGGGCTTGAGCTCGATCGTGGGCGTCGTCATGAGTGCTTGTCCTTCACCGGTTGGGTAGGGCGGACCGCGCTCACGGCGTACAGGACGTCCGAGCTTCCCCGCATTCCGCGGTCTCGCGTCCGATTATCGCGCGCGAGGCGGCTTCGGTGAAGCGGGGAGGTGTGCGGCCCAGGGGAGATGGTGGCACCCGGGGCCGCGCAGGAAAAGCCGCCGGGTGCTGGTCGCGCGACCCGGCGGCTTCCTGGGGCGTGGCGGCCGGGTCAGCCGGCTACTCGTGCGGCGAGCGCGTCGCCGATCCGGTCCGTGCTGCGGAAGGTGCCGTCGCGCTCCGCGAGATCGGCGGCGACCGCGTCCTCGATGCGGACGGCCTGCTCCCCGTAGCCGAGGTGGCGCAGCATCAGGGCGACGGACAGGACGGTCGCGGTCGGGTCGGCCTTGCCGGTGCCCGCGATGTCGGGGGCCGAGCCGTGGACCGGCTCGAACATGGAGGGGAAGGCGCCCGTCGGGTTGATGTTCCCGGAGGCGGCGAGGCCGATGCCGCCGGTCACGGCCGCGGCCAGGTCGGTGAGGATGTCGCCGAAGAGGTTGTCCGTGACGATGACGTCGAAGCGCTCGGGCTGGGTGACGAAGAAGATCGTCGCGGCGTCGACGTGCAGGTAGTCCGTGGTGACCTGCGGATACTCGCGCCCCACCTTGTCGAAGATGTTCTTCCACATGTGCCCGGCGTACACGAGGACGTTGTTCTTGTGCACCAGCGTCAGCTTCTTGCGGGGACGGGCGGCGGCCCGCTCGTACGCGTCGCGCACGACGCGCTCGACGCCGTAGGCGGTGTTGACGCTGACCTCGGTGGCGACCTCGGCGGGGGTGCCGGTGCGCAGGCTGCCGCCGTTGCCGGTGTACGGGCCCTCGGTGCCCTCGCGGACCACCACGAAGTCGATCTCCGGGCGGCCGGCGAGCGGGGTGGCCGTGTTCGGGAAGAGCTTCGACGGGCGCAGGTTGACGTAGTGGTCGAAGGCGAAGCGGAGCTTCAGCAGCAGGCCGCGCTCCAGGACGCCGGACGGGACCGAGGGGTCGCCGATGGCGCCCAACAGGATCGCGTCGTGGGCCTTCAGCGCCTCCAGCTCCGCGTCCGGCAGGGTCTCGCCGGTGCGGTGCCAGCGCCGGGCGCCGAGGTCGTACTCCCTCGTCTCCAGCTTCACGTCCTGGGGCAGGACGGCGGCGAGGACCTTGAGGCCCTGGGCCACGACTTCCTGGCCGATGCCGTCACCGGGGATCACTGCGAGATTGATGCTGGTCGACATGTCGGAACCGTACTCCGTGTCCCAGCCCTCAGACATATGGCGTCCATCATCCGGACAGCGCGTGTCGTGGGCGATCGGTGCGGCGGGTGGGGTCGGGGGCGGGAAGTTCCGGCCGGGGCACCGCCGGGAGGACGGCGCCCGGTCCGCGGCCTCGTCAGTGGCCGGTCGCGCCGCCGTTGTCGCGGCGGTCCAGGGCGCGCTGCAGGGCGGCGGCGGCGTTCCTGCGGTCGGCGTCGGCGGCGGAGGAGCGGCGGACGCGGCGGGGGGCGGCGGGGGTGGTCTTGGTCACGGTGATCGACTCCTTGAGATCACGGCGCGGCTCGGCCGCGGATGAGGGGTTCCTTCAAGGCGCCGGAAGGGGCGGGGGCGCTGCGCCACAGGGGTTGCCTGTCGGGGGCGCGCGCCGCGGGCCGCCATTCGCCGGATCGGCGAGACGTTCGGCTTCTACAAAGCTAGGACAGCTGCCGCTGTATGTCTCCGCAATTACTCGGACTTCCTACTATCTGAGACGGCCGGTCCTCCGGACGACCCCCGCCCAGGCCTCCTCTTTCAGCCCCTCTCCTGGCGAAGTTCCCTGATCAGAGCCCTGACGGCGACCGTGGCGGCGGATTCCGGGGTGGTGACGTATCCCACGTTCCGGACGGGACCCGAGGGGCCCAGTCCGGTGACGGCGACTGACTCCCCGGCCTCGCGCAGCGACAGCTCGGGCATGATCGCCATGCCGGCCCCGCGGCCCACCATGGTGAGCACCATCCCGTCGTCCTCCGCCTTCACCGTGGCGCCCGGGATCCAGTCCTGGGCCCGCCACCACTCCCGGGTGTAGGAGCCGCAGTTCTCGTCCCAGTCGAGCAGGGGCAGCGACTTCGGGTCGGCGTGCCCGGCAGGGTGCACCAGCGCGTACTCCTCCCGTACGAGCACCCCGCCCACCAGCCCCGGCGGCAGCCCGGCGGCGGGGTCGAGCGTGGCGATCCCCAGGTCGGCGCGGCCCGCGGCCACCTCCCCCGCGGCGCCCTCGCCCACCTCCCTCACCACCCGCACCTCCGCGCGGACCCCGGGGTGGCGGGCGGCGAGCCGCTCCAGCGCGGACGGCAGCAGGTGCAGGGCGGCGCTGCGGAACGCGGCGATGCGCAGCACGCCGCGCAGTGCGCCGTCGGCGCCGGAGCCGCCGGCCGCGGCGGCGCGCGCCTCCGCGCCGAGGACCTCGTACAGGCGCAGGATCCGCCGGGCGAGAGCCGCGGCCCGCTCCCCCGCCGCGGTGGGCACAGCGCCGGCCCGCCCGCGCTCGAAGAGGACGGCCCCCACCTTGGCCTCGCTGCCGCGCACCGAGTGGGAGACCGCGGACTGGGTCAGGCCGAGCCGCGCCGCGGCGGCGGAGAAGCCCCCGGTCTCGGCGACGGCGAGGAGGATCCGCAGTTCGTGCGGGGCGAGTTCGGCCTGTCGGGGTGCCATGGGCGGCTTCCACCTCGGTGTATGAGCGGTGTTCATGGGTCGGGTGCTTCCATGAGCCCAACCCCCTGCCCGGCCCGGGGATTCCTCCCTAGCGTCCTCGCCATGACCGAGAACACCGCGTACGCCGTGCACCAGACCGCCCGCCCCTCCGGCTTCCCCTCCGCGTCCGACTTCGCCCTGGCCCGTGTGCCGGTGCCGGAGCCGGCCCCGGGGACCGCCCTGGTGCAGAACCTCCTGCTGTCCGTGGACCCGTACCACCGCGGGATGATGGACGGCGGCGAGGGCGGATTCGCGCTGGGCGCCCCCCTGGAGGGCCGCGCCGTGGGCAGGGTCCTCGCCTCCCGTGCCCCGGGCCTGGAGGAGGGGGACCTCGTCTTCCACCGCCAGGGCTGGCGCACGCACGCGCTGGTCGCGCCGGGCGGGGACGGCACCCGCCGGATCCGCCGCCACGAGGGCGTCCCGCTGGAGGCCCACCTCGGCATCCTCGGCGGAACCGGCCTGACCGCGTACGCCGCGCTCACCCGGACCGCGGGCCTGCGCGCCGGCGAGGACCTGTACGTGTCGGCCGCGGCCGGCGGCGTGGGCACCGCCGTCGGGCACATCGCGCGGCTGCTGGGCGCCCGCCGGATCATCGGCAGCGCCGGCACCCCGGCGAAGGTCCGCCACCTCACCGATGTGCTCGGCTTCGACGCGGCGTTCGACTACCACGACGGCCCGGTCGGCGAACTGCTCGCGAAGGCGGCGCCGGACGGCATCGACGTGTACGTGGACAACGTCGGCACGGACCACCTGGAGGGGGCCATCGGGGCGCTGCGGGAGTTCGGGCGGATCGCCTGGGTCGGCGCCGTCTCGACGTACAACGGGGACCGCTCGCCGGCCGCGCCGCGCAACCTCTTCGAGGTGGTGCACAAGTCGCTCCGCCTGGAGGGGGTCCTGGTCCGCCACCACACGGACCTCCAGGAGGAGTTGGAGGAGTTCCTCGTCCCGCACCTGCGCAGCGGGCGCGTGGGCACCGACACGACCGTCGTGGAGGGGATCGACCGCACGGTGGAGGCGTTCCTCGGCGTCCTGCGCGGCGCCAACACCGGCAAGATGCTGGTCCGCCTGCCCGGCTGAACGGGCAGGCGGGGCCGGGCACTACAGGACGTCGCCGTCGCGCCAGTCGAACCACAGGCCCCCGGCGGGGTCGGGCAGGGCCCCGTCCGGCGCCCACACGTACGTCGAGCCCTCCTCCTCCGGCAGGCGGACCGGGCCGCCGGGCGAGAGGGCGCCGATCCGGCCGCCCCACACCGACCAGCCGCGGCCCCCGTACAGGGCGGCGCCCTCGTCGGAGGCGGAGAGCGCGCCGAGCACGTACGCCCGGCCGATGACCTCCTCCAGGGCGGCCATCACGGCGCCGCCGAGGCCGCTCCGCCGCGCGTCCGCCCGGACCGCGACGGCCTCGACGTACCCGCAGCGCAGGGCGCGGTCCGCGTGGACGACCCGCCGCTGGACGACGCTGCCGTGCGCGAGGAGCTCCCCGCCGCGGTACACCAGGGCGTGCATGCCGCCGAGCGCGTGCTCGAAGTCCTCCTCGCCGAAGTCGCCCTCGAAGGCGCCGTCGAGGAGCCCCCGTACGGCCGAGAGCTCCCCGGCCGCCAGCTGCGAGGTGTGCGCGAGGCGCGTGCGGGTGCCGGTCATGCCCCCAGTGTGCCGCGCGGACGCCCGGCCGCCGCCGGGCCGGCGCGAACCGGCCGCCGGGTCCCGCCGGAAAGGGCCGGAAACAGGCGGACCATCCGGAATGCGGAGCCCGCTCCCCGCCCGCCGCCCGTACGGGTACCCCGGCCGCGCGGGGTTTCCGCGCCGCTCACGCGACCGCCGCGCGGGCCGCTCCCCGCAGGTCGTCGTGGCCCTGCCCGGCCCGGCCCGGCGGGTGCCGGGTGCCGGGTGCCGGGTGCCGGGTGCCGGGACGTGCCCGGACAGCCGGCGCCGCGACCGGACCGCCGTCCGGCGGATCGGCCGGTGCTCGCCGGTGCCATTCCCGCCCCCACCCCGCAGAACGGGACAAACGTCCGGGGCGCGGTACTGGCCCGCACCGGCCCCCCTCGGCACACTCGCCCCATGTCACCTACCGCCCAGCAGTGGACCCCCACGCACGGGGAGCCGTACCGTCCCGTCGCCTACCGGCCCGAGCGGATGCCGGCCGGCCGGACCCTGGAGCGCGCCGCGGAGCTGCGCGAGCTCATGGGGCGGCGGCGCACCGTCCGCGCGTTCTCCCCCGACCCGGTGCCGGAGCAGGCCGTCCGCGACGCCATCGCCTGCGCGGCGACCGCGCCGTCCGGGGCCCACCAGCAGCCGTGGACCTTCGTCCTGGTCAAGGACCCGGAGGTGCGCCGGCAGATCCGCGCCGCCGCCGAGCAGGAGGAGCAGCTCTCCTACGAGGGCCGGCTCGGCGACGAGTGGCTGGCGGCCCTGCGCCCGCTCGGCACGGACGCCGTCAAGGCGCACCTGACGGACGCCCCCGCGCTGGTCGTCGTCTTCCAGCAGCGCTACTGGCTCGGTGAGGACGGCAGCAGGCGCAAGCACTACTACGTCGACGAGTCGGTCGGCATCGCCGTCGGGATGCTGCTGACCGCGCTGCACCTGTCCGGGCTGGCCGCGCTGGTGCACACCCCGAGCCCGATGCGGTTCCTCGCGCACGTGCTGGGCCGGCCTGAGAACGAGAAGGCCTTCGCCGTGATCCCGGTCGGCTACCCGGCCGACGACTGCCAAGTGCCCGACCTGGTCCGCAAGACGTTGGAGCAGGTGCTGGTCGAGGTCTGAGCCGCGCGGCGGCCCCGGAATGGAGACCGCCCCCGCTCCGGACTTGGGGGTACCGGAGCGGGGGCGGGGCAGGGCGGGCCGGGGATCAGCCCATGTGCGGGTAGCCGTACTCGGTCGGCGGGACCAGCGTCTCCTTGATGGAGCGGGTCGAGACCCAGCGCTGGAGGTTGCTGGCGGCACCGGCCTTGTCGTTGGTGCCGGAGGCGCGGCCGCCGCCGAAGGGCTGCTGGCCGACGACGGCGCCGGTCGACTTGTCGTTGATGTAGAAGTTGCCGGCGGCGAAGCGGAGCTTGTCCATCGCGTGGGCGGCGGCGTAGCGGTCACCGGCGATGATCGAGCCGGTCAGCGCGTAGTCGGAGACCGACTCCATCTGCTCCAGCATCGCGTCGAACGCGTCGTCCTCGTAGACGTGGACGGCGAGGATCGGGCCGAAGTACTCGGTCGTGAAGACCTCGTTCTCCGGGTCGGTGCACTCGATGACCGTCGGGCGGACGAAGTAGCCCTCGGAGTCGTCGTAGCTGCCGCCCGCGACGATCGTGCAGGTCGGATCGGCCTTGGCACGGTCGATCGCGGCCTTGTTCTTCGCGAAGGAGCGCTCGTCGATGACGGCGCCGATGAAGTTCGACAGGTCGCGGACGTCACCCATGGCGATGCCGTCGACCTCGGCGGCGAACTGCTCCTTGAAGCCGTCGTTCCAGATGGACGCCGGGATGTAGGCGCGGGAGGACGCAGAGCACTTCTGGCCCTGGAACTCGAAGGAGCCGCGGGTCAGGGCGGTCTTCAGGACGGCGCGGTCCGCGGAGGGGTGCGCGACGACGAAGTCCTTGCCGCCGGTCTCGCCGACCAGGCGCGGGTACGAGCGGTACTTCTCGATGTTGTTGCCGACCGTCTTCCACAGGTACTGGAAGGTCTTGGTCGAGCCGGTGAAGTGGATGCCGGCGAGCTCCGGGTGGTTCAGGGCCACCTCGGAGACGGCGATGCCGTCGCCGGTGACGAGGTTGATGACGCCCTTGGGGAGGCCGGCCTCCTCCAGGAGCTCCATCAGCAGCACCGCGGAGTGCGTCTGCGTCGGGGACGGCTTCCAGACGACCACGTTGCCCATCAGGGCCGGGGCGGTCGGCAGGTTGCCGGCGATCGCCGTGAAGTTGAACGGCGTGATCGCGTAGACGAAGCCCTCCAGCGGGCGGTGGTCGCTGCGGTTCCACACGCCGGCGGAGTTCGCGACCGGCTGCTCCGCCAGGATCTGGCGGGCGAAGTGGACGTTGAAGCGCCAGAAGTCGACGAGCTCGCAGGGGGTGTCGATCTCGGCCTGCTGGGCGGTCTTGGACTGGCCGAGCATGGTGGAGGCGGCCAGCTTCTCGCGCCACGGGCCGGCCAGCAGCTCGGCGGCGCGCAGGATGATCGCGGCGCGGTCGTCGAAGGACATGGCGCGCCACGCCGGGGCGGCGGCCAGGGCGGCGTCGACGGCGTCCTGCGCGTCGGCCGCGGTGGCGTTGGCGTAGGTGCCGATCACCGACTTGTGGTCGTGCGGCTGGACCACGTCGAAGCGCTCTCCGCCGCCCATCCGCTTGACGCCGTTGATCGTCATCGGCAGCTCGATCGGGTTCTCGGACAGCAGCTTCAGCTGCTCCTCGAGGCGCGCGCGCTCGGGGCTGCCGGGAGCGTACGAGTGGACCGGCTCGTTGACCGGGGCGGGGACCTGGGTCACAGCATCCATGGGTCTGAAAACTCCTTGACCTAGTTCTTGGTGATCATCGAGCGGAGGAAGAAGAGCAGGTTCGCGGGCTTCTCGGCGAGGCGGCGCATGAAGTAGCCGTACCAGTCGGTCCCGTACGCGGTGTAGACGCGCATGCGGTGGCCCTCGGCGGCGAGCCGCAGGTGCTCCTCGCTGCGGATGCCGTACAGCATCTGGAACTCGTACTCGTCGGGCTTGCGGCCGGCCTTGCGGGCCAGCTCCTGCCCGATGGCGATCAGGCGGGGGTCGTGGGACCCGATCATCGGGTAGCCCTTGCCCTCCATGAGCGTCTTCAGGATGCGGACGTACGCCTTGTCGATCTCGCCCTTGTCCTGGTAGGCGACCTCGGCGGGCTCCTTGTAGG
This sequence comes from Streptomyces sp. NPDC031121, assembly GCF_055570615.1. Taxonomy (NCBI): domain Bacteria; kingdom Bacillati; phylum Actinomycetota; class Actinomycetes; order Kitasatosporales; family Streptomycetaceae; genus Streptomyces; species Streptomyces sp. NPDC031121. The sequence continues at coordinate 728,103 of NZ_JBVIGV010000001.1, read as the reverse complement.
CGCCCTTCACGATGCGGACGCGGCTGCCGGCGTCGGCCAGGCGGCGGGCGTCGGCCTCGGTGCGGAAGAGGTACGCCTGGATGACGCAGCCGGTCTGCGGGAAGTCCTTCCGCAGCTCCTCGTGGATGGCGAACATCGAGTCGAGGGTGGTGTGGTCCTCGGCGTCGAGGGTCACCGTGGTGCCGATCGCGGCGGCGGCCTCGACGACCGGGCGGACGTTGGCGAGGGCGAGTTCGTGGCCGCCCTCCAGCGCCTGGCCGAACATCGACAGCTTCACCGACATCTCGGCCCTCTCGCCGAGGCCGAGGTCCTTCAGGCGCCCGATGAGCTCCAGGTAGGCGTCGCGGGCGGCGTAGGACTGCTCCACCGTGGTGATGTCCTCGCCGACGACGTCCAGGGTCACCTCGAGGCCCTTGCGGGCGAGGTCCTCCACGATCGGGATGACCTGGTCGACCGTCTCGCCGGGGATGAAGCGGGTCACCACGGGCTTGGTCACCGGGGCGGCAGAGACGATTCGGCGCATCTTGTCGCTGCGCGAGGCGGCGAGGATCGCGGGACCCAGCACGGGGCACCTCCAACAGGTGGCAGAAGCAGTCACGGGCCCTCCGCGGGGGCGGGCGGGGACCGCAGGGAAAACGCAAGTGAAACCACCGTGAAACCTAAGGATGGACTCTTTTCCCTGCCATCGACAGCTGTCACGCATCCGTGTCCGCGATCTCATACACCTGTCTGAAAGACGGGTTTGCGGGTGGGAGAATGGCCGGGTGAAAGGCGATTACCAGGACCTGGTGGACGAGATCTCCACGCTGCTCGGCGCCCCCGCGACACTGGAGAACCGGGACTTCCGCCTGATCGCCTTCGGCGCGCACGACAGCGACGACGACCTCGCCATGGACCCGGTGCGGACCCGCTCGATCCTGACCCGCGGGTCGACCGCGGCCGTGCGGTCCTGGTTCGAGGGCTTCGGCATCGCCCGCGCCACCGGCCCCGTCCGGATCCCGGCGGCGCCGGACGCGGGCGTCTTCCGGGGCCGGATCTGCCTGCCGGTGCGCTACCGCGGGATCGTGCAGGGGTACGTGTGGCTCCTGGACCGGGAGCCGGGCCCGGGACCGGAGGCGCTGGCCGCCGCCATGGAGGTGGCGGACCGGATCGGCGTCCTCCTCGCCGAGGAGGCCAAGGCGGGCGCCGACCTGTCGCGGGAGTTCCGCGCGGTGCTGACCGCGGGCCGCGGCTGGCAGCAGGACATGGCCGTCTCGGCGCTGCGGGCGGCGCTCGGCCCGGCGGCCGCGGAGGAGCTGCACACGGTGGTGTGCGTGGCCCCCTGGCCCGGAGAGGCCCCGGCGACCGTGCCGGGAGCCGCGGCGGTGTGCGTGGTGCAGGGGCGCGGGCCGGACGCGGGCCCCGGGCAGGGCGCGCCGGACGCTGCCGGAGAGCCGGGCCGGACCGGCTCGGGGCCGCGGGACGGCGCGGGCCGGGCGCTGGCCGTACTGGTCAGGCTGCGCGCGTCGGACGTCCTCGGCCCGGCGGAGGCCGTGGCGTCCCGCCTGCTCGGGGCCGGCCCCGGCGGCGCAGCCGCCCGTACGGCGGCGGGCGCGGCGGCACCGGGAGCAGCGGCGGGCGCGGCCCGTACGGCGGCGCCCGGTGCGGCGGGCACGGCCGGTGCGGCGGCGGACGGGAGGGCCGCCGGCGCGGTGGCGGTCGCCGCGGGCGGCGGCGCGCCCGGCGGCCCGGCCGCGGGGATCGCGGAGCCCGGCCGGGGCCTCGGCGGGCTCGCGGACGCCTGGGCGCAGGCCTCGGCGGCGGCCCGGGCGGCGGCCGCCCAGCCGCGGCTCGGCCCGGTGGCCCGCTGGTCGGCGATCGGCCCGTACCGGATGCTGTCGGCGCTCGCCTCCGCCACCCCGGCGGACGACCCGGCGGCCCGCCCCCTCCTCGGCCCGGCGCAGCGGGAACTGGCCCGGACTGCGGAGGTATACCTGGACTGCGCGGGCCAGGCGGGCCGGGCTGCGGCGGCCCTCGGCATCCACCGCCAGACCCTGTACTACCGGCTGGCCCGGGTGGAGCAGCTGACCGGGCTCGACCTCGACGAGGGCGAGGACCGCCTGCTCCTCCACATGGCCCTCAAAACGGCCCGCCTGCACGCCTGACGCCGGACGCGAAGGAGCCCGGGGACTACTCCTCCCCGGGCCCTTCGGCGGTGCACCGCGGCGCGCGGTCGCGTACGGGGGTCAGTCGGCCAGGTTCACCGTGCGGGCCGACGTCGCGCCGATCGCGTCGGCGATCTCGGCCAGCACGGTCGCCGGAACGGTGTCGTCCACGGTGAGGACGGCGAGCGCCTCGCCGTGCTCCTCCGCACGCGCCACCTGCATGCCCGCGATGTTCAGGCCGCCCTCGCCGAGGATCCGGCCGACGGTGCCGACGACGCCGGGACGGTCGGTGTAGCGGAGCACGACCATGTGGTCGGCAAGCGCCAGGTCCACGTCGTACTCGCCGACGCCGACGATCTTCTGGAGGTGCTTGGGGCCGGCGAGCGTGCCGGAGACCGCCACCTCCTGGCCGTCCGCCAGGGTGCCGCGGACGGTCACCACGTTGCGGTGGTCCGGGGACTCCGAGCTGGTGGTCAGGCGGACCTCGACGCCGCGCTCCTGCGCGAAGAGCGGGGCGTTGACGTAGGAGACCGTCTCGTCGACGACGTCCTCGAAGACGCCCTTGAGGGCGGAGAGCTCCAGCACCTTCACGTCGTGCTGGGTGATCTCGCCGCAGACCTCGACGTCCAGGCGGACCGCGACCTCGCCCGCGAGCGCGGTGAAGATCCGGCCGAGCTTCTCGGCGAGCGGCAGGCCCGGGCGGACGTCCTCGGCGATCACGCCACCCTGGACGTTGACCGCGTCCGGCACCAGCTCGCCGGCGAGGGCGAGGCGCACGGACCGGGCGACGGCGATGCCGGCCTTCTCCTGGGCCTCGTCCGTGGACGCGCCGAGGTGCGGGGTGCAGACGACCTGGTCGAGCTCGAAGAGCGGGGAGTCCGTGCAGGGCTCCTTGGCGTACACGTCGAGACCGGCACCGGCGACGCGGCCCTCCTTGAGCGCGGAGTACAGCGCGGCCTCGTCCACGATGCCGCCGCGCGCCGCGTTGACGATGCGGACCGACGGCTTCACCTTGTGCAGGGCGTCGTCGCCGATGAGGCCGATCGTCTCCGGCGTCTTCGGCAGGTGGACGGTGATGAAGTCGGCGACCTCCAGCAGCTCGTCCAGCGCGAGCATCTTGACGCCCATCTGGGCGGCGCGCGCGGGCTGCACGTAGGGGTCGTAGGCGACGACCTTCATGCCGAAGGCGGACATCCGCTGGGCGACGAGCACGCCGATCCGGCCGAGGCCGACGACGCCGAGGGTCTTCTCGCTGAGCTCGACGCCGGTGTACTTGCTGCGCTTCCACTCGCCGTTCTTCAGGGCCGTGTTGGCCTGCGGGATGTGGCGGGCGGTGGCGATGAGCAGGCCGCAGGCGAGTTCGGCGGCGGTGACGATGTTGGAGGTCGGCGCGTTCACGACCATCACGCCGGCCTTGGTGGCGGCGGAGACGTCGACGTTGTCGAGGCCGACCCCGGCGCGCGCGACGACCTTCAGCTTGCGGGCGGCGGCGATGGCCTCGGCGTCGACCTTCGTCGCCGAGCGCACCAGGACGGCGTCGACGTCGGCGATGGCGGGGATCAGCTCGGCGCGGTCGGCGCCGTTGCAGTGCCGGATCTCGAAGTCCGGGCCGAGCGCCTCGACGGTGGCGGGCGACAGCTCTTCGGCGATGAGTACGACAGGTTTCGAGCTCACGTGGGTCCTCACAAGTCCAGTGCGGACGGCCGTCCCGACGGCCGCAGGCGGTGGAGGGGCTAGCCGCGTGGAAGACGCACGACACTGTGGGCCTGACGCGTTGTGTTGAGCAGTGTAGTGGCGGATCCGGGCCCGGTTTCCGCCTGTCCGTAAGGATCACCCGTCCGGGGTTGGCCGGGGTGGACAAGCCACGCTGCCGGGGTCTGCGCTCGGGCTGCCCGGGGTGCGGCGGGGGGGGGGGGGGGGGGGGGGGGGGGGGGGGGGGGGGGGGGGGGGGGGGGGGGGTTTCTCCCCCCCCCCCCCGCCGCGGATCAGTTCTCTTCGCTGTCGACCCAGCTCATCAGCTTGCGCAGCTTCTTGCCGGTGGTCTCCAGCAGGTGCTCCTCGTCGGCCTTCTTGTACTCGTTGTACTTGGGCAGGCCGGCCTTGTACTCGGCCATCCAGGTGTTGGCGAACTCGCCGCTCTGGATCTCGGCAAGGACCTTCTTCATCTCGGCCTTGGTGGCGTCGGTGATGATGCGGGGGCCGGTGACGTAGTCGCCCCACTCGGCGGTCTCGGAGACCGACCAGCGCATCTTCTCCAGGCCGCCCTCGTACATGAGGTCCACGATGAGCTTCAGCTCGTGCAGGCACTCGAAGTAGGCGATCTCCGGCTGGTAGCCGGCCTCGGTCAGGGTCTCGAAACCGGCCTTGACCAGGGCGGAGGCACCACCGCAGAGGACGGCCTGCTCACCGAACAGGTCGGTCTCGGTCTCCTCCTTGAAGGTGGTCTTGATGACGCCGGCGCGGGTGCCGCCGATGCCGGCCGCGTAGGAGAGCGCGAGGTCGAAGGCCTTGCCGGTGGCGTCCTGCTCGACGGCGGCGATGCACGGGACGCCGCGGCCCTCCTCGTACTGGCGGCGGACCAGGTGGCCCGGGCCCTTCGGGGCGACGAGCGCGACGTCCACGTTGGACGGGGGCTTGATGAAGCCGTAGCGGACGTTGAAGCCGTGGCCGAAGAAGAGCGCGTCGCCCTCCTTCAGGTGGTCCTTGACGGACTCCTCGTAGATCTCGGCCTGGAGCGGGTCCGGCGCCAGGATCATGATGACGTTCGCCCACTCGGCGGCCTCGGCCACCGGCAGGACCTTCAGCCCCTGCTCCTCGGCCTTGGCCTTGGACTTGGAGCCCTCCTTCAGGCCGACGACGACATCGACGCCGGAGTCACGCAGCGACAGCGCGTGGGCGTGGCCCTGGCTGCCGTAGCCGATGACCGCGACCTTGCGGCCCTGGATGATGGACAGGTCGGCGTCGTTCTCGTAGAACAGCTCGGCCACTGGGATATCTCCTTGGTGCGCTGGTGTTGCTCCCACCGTACGGCGGGGAACGTGGACGAAGTTTCCTGGTCTCGCGATGCGAGAGCCAAAAGGGTCAGGCGCTGCGCTCGAGCGCGCGCAGGCTGCGGTCCGTGATGGACCGTCCGCCGCGCCCGATCGCGATCGTGCCGGACTGGACGAGTTCCTTGATGCCGAACGGCTCCAGCATCTTCAGCATGGCCCCGAGCTTGTCGGCGCCGCCGGTGGCCTCGATGGTGACGGCCTCCGGGGAGACGTCGACGGTCTTGGCCCGGAAGAGCTGCACGATCTCGATGATCTGCGAGCGGGTCTCGTTGTCGGCGCGGACCTTCACCAGGACGAGTTCGCGCTCGATGGCGTTGGACGGCTCCAGCTCGACGATCTTGAGCACGTTGACCAGCTTGTTCAGCTGCTTGGTCACCTGCTCCAGCGGGAGGTCCTCGACGTTCACGACGATCGTGATGCGGGAGATGTCGGGGTGCTCGGTGACGCCGACCGCGAGGGAGTCGATGTTGAACCCGCGGCGGGAGAACAGCGCGGCGATCCGGGCCAGGATGCCGGGGGTGTTCTCGACCAGGACGGAGAGCGTGTGCTTGGACATGTGGGGCGTTCTCTCTCTCGGCTCTTCCGGCTCAGTCGTCTTCGTTGTCGCCGAAGTCGGGACGGACGCCCCGGGCGGCCATGACCTCGTCGTTGGAGGTGCCGGCGGCGACCATCGGCCACACCATGGCGTCCTCGTGGACGATGAAGTCGATCACGACGGTGCGGTCGTTGATGGCGTTGGCCTCGGCGATGACCTTGTCGAGGTCGGCCGGGTCCTCGCAGCGCAGCGCCACGCAGCCCATCGCCTCGGCCAGCTTGACGAAGTCCGGGACGCGGGTGCCCTTGCGGGGCGCGGTCGACTCGCCGAGCTGGGAGCCGACGGTGTCGTGGCCGGTGTCGTCGGCGTGCAGCACGGTGTTGGAGTACCGCTGGTTGTAGAACAGGGTCTGCCACTGGCGGACCATGCCCAGCGCGCCGTTGTTGATGATCGCGACCTTGATCGGGATGTTGTTCAGGGCGCAGGTGACCAGTTCCTGATTGGTCATCTGGAAGCAGCCGTCGCCGTCGATCGCCCAGACCGTGCGGTCCGGGACGCCGACCTTGGCGCCCATCGCGGCGGGGACCGCGTAGCCCATGGTCCCGGCGCCGCCGGAGTTCAGCCAGGTGCGGGGCTCCTCGTACTGGATGAAGTGCGAGGCCCACATCTGGTGCTGGCCGACGCCGGCCGCGAAGACGGTGTGCGGCGGGGCGAGTTCGCCGATGCGCTGGATGACCTGCTGCGGCGAGAGCATGCCGTCGTCGGGGGTGTCGTAGCCGAGCGGGTAGGTCTCGCGCCAGCGGTTGAGGTCCCTCCACCAGGCGGCGTAGTCGCCGGCGTTGCCGTCGTTGTGCTCGGCCTGGATCGCCTGGATCAGGTCGGCGATGACCTCGCGGGCGTCTCCGACGATCGGGACGTCGACCTCGCGGTTCTTGCCGATCTCGGCCGGGTCGATGTCCGCGTGGATGACCTTGGCGTAGGGGGCGAAGCTGTCGAGCTTGCCGGTGACCCGGTCGTCGAAGCGGGTGCCGAGCGCGATCAGCAGGTCGGACTTCTGCAGGGCGGTGACGGCGGTGACCGCGCCGTGCATGCCCGGCATGCCGATGTGCAGCGGGTGGCTGTCGGGGAAGGAGCCCAGCGCCATCAGGGTGGTGGTGACCGGGACGCCGGAGAGTTCGGCGAGGACCTTCAGCTCGGCGGTCGCGCCGGACTTCATGACGCCGCCGCCGACGTACAGGACCGGGCGCTTGGCCTGGCAGATGAGCTTGGCGGCCTCGCGGATCTGCTTGGCGTGCGGCTTGGTGACCGGGCGGTAGCCGGGCAGGTCCTGGCTGGGCGGCCAGGAGAAGGCGGTCCGGGCCTGGAGGGCGTCCTTGGCGATGTCGACGAGGACCGGGCCCGGGCGGCCGGTGGACGCGATGTGGAAGGCCTCGGCGATGGTCTTCGGGATGTCCTCGGCCTTGGTGACCAGGAAGTTGTGCTTGGTGATCGGCATGGTGATGCCGACGATGTCCGCCTCCTGGAAGGCGTCGGTGCCGATCGCCTTGGAGGAGACCTGGCCGGTGATGGCGACGAGCGGGACGGAGTCCATGTGCGCGTCGGCGATCGGGGTGACGAGGTTCGTGGCGCCGGGGCCGGAGGTGGCCATGCAGACGCCGACCTTGCCGGTGGCCTGCGCGTAGCCGGTGGCCGCGTGGCCGGCGCCCTGCTCGTGCCGGACCAGGATGTGGCGGACCTTGGTGCTGTCCATCATCGGGTCGTACGCCGGGAGGATCGCGCCGCCCGGAATGCCGAAGACGGTGTCGCACCCCACCTCTTCGAGAGAGCGGATGAGGGACTGCGCACCCGTGACGTGCTCAACGGCGGCGGGCTGCTGTCCGCCGGAACGGGGCCGCGGCTGCGGATGCTGGGCCCCGGAGGCCTGCTCGGTCATCGGCATTCTCTTCTCGAAGCTGAGGGTTTTACGACGGTTCGAAGGTGTGCCAGTGCAACAAAAAACCCCTCGTGCCGGATGGCAAGCGAGGGGAGCGCGTCGGGTGCACGGAGCGGGGACATGCAGGTCCCGGCTTCAGCCGACGCGCTTTCCAAGTACGAGAATTCGGGTGCGCATGGCACTGACCCTCCCTCCGCCGGGAGGGGGATGTCAAGTAGGTGGGACGGGCGTCTCATTATGTGAGCCTCTCCGGACGGCCATCGCGCCCCCGGACGCACCACCGGCCAGGGCGGGCTCGACCGCCCCGCCCGGTACTGGGAACGTACCGCGCACCAGCGCCCGCCGCAGCCTGTACTCGTCGAGCGGGCCGGAAAACGCCATCCCCTGGCCGTGCGTGCACCCCATGGACCGCAGGGCCAGGACCTGCTCCGGGAGGTCGACCCCCTCGGCGACCGACTGCATGCCCAGATCGTTTGCGATACGCAAGAGGCCTGCGGCGATCTTGCGGAGGCGCGAGGACTCGACGACGCCGGCGACCAGCGCCGGGTCCAGCTTGAGGATGTCCACCGGGAGCCTGCGCAGGGCCCCGATGCCGGCGTAGCCGCTGCCGAAGCCGTCCAGGGCGACCAGGACGCCGAGCCGGCGCAGGGCGGCCAGGCGGCGCTCCAGCTCGTCGAAGGGGACCCGGGGGTCGCTCTCGGCCAGCTCGACCACCAGCGACCCGGGCGGCAGCCCGTGGCGGCGCAGCAGCGCCTCCAGCGAGGCCGGCGGTCCGGCCCGGTCCAGCAGCCGGTCGGCGCCCATCCGCACGGACACCGGTACGCCGTGTCCCGCCGCGTGCCGCTCGGCCGCCTCGCGGACGGCCTGCTCCAGCAGCCAGCGGGCGATCTCCGCGGGCCGGCCCCGCTCGCCGGGGGCCGCGCCGTCCGGCCGGTTCGCGGCGGCGGCCGCCTCCGCGGCCGCGGCGCCCTCGCCCTGCTCGGCGACCCTCAGGAACTCGGCCGGGGTGAAGAGGATCCCCTGCCCCGAGCGCCAGCGGGCCTGCGCCGCGACGGCGCTGACCTCGCCCGTCTCCAGGGAGACCACCGGCTGGTGCAGCAGGGCGAACTCGCCGCCGCGCAGCGCCGTCCGCAGCCGGCCCGCGGCCTCCGCCCGCCGTACGGCGTCGGCCTGCATCTGCGGGGCGTACAGCTCGACGCGGTCCTTGCCGCCCGCCTTGGCCCGGTACATCGCGAGGTCCGCGTTGCGCATCAGGTCGGTCGGGGTGATCCCCGGCTCGGCGAAGGCCACGCCGATGCTCGCGGCCACCCTCACCTCGGTCCCGCCGACCCGGTACGGCTGCGAGAGGGTGGCGCGCAGCCGGTCCGCGATCTCGCGGACCTGGTGCTCGCGGGCGCTCCGGTCGCGGGCCGCGTCGCCTGCGATCAGCGCGGCGAACTCGTCGCCGCCGAGGCGGGCGGCGGTGTCCCCGGAGCGCACCGATTCCTGGAGCCGGCGCGCCGCCTCGACGAGCAGCTCGTCCCCGGCCTGGTGGCCGATGGTGTCGTTGACGGCCTTGAAGCCGTCGAGGTCGATGAAGAGGACCGCGGTGCCGCGGTCGCCCGCGCGCCGCCCCGTGAGGGCCCGGCGGACCCGGCGGGTGAACAGGGCCCGGTTGGGGAGGTCGGTGAGCGGGTCGTGCTCGGCGCTGTGCTGGAGCTGGGCCTGGAGCCGGACCCGTTCGGTGACGTCGCGGCTGTTGAGGATGAGGCCGCCCTGGTGGCGGTTGACGGTGGACTCGACGTTGAGCCATTCGCCGCCGCCGGACCTGAAGCGGCACTCGATGCGGGTGGTGGGCTCCTCGGCCGGCGGGGCGGCGAGGAAGCGGCGCACCTCGTGGACGACGCGGCCCAGGTCGTGCGGGTGGATCAGGGCGGCGAGCTCGGTGCCGACGAGCTCCTCCGCCTCGCGGCCGTACACCCCCGCGGCGGCCGGGCTGACGTAGCGGAGCGTTCCGGCCGGGTCGGCGATCATGATGACGTCGCTGGAGCCCTGGACCAGGGAGCGGAAGTGGTTCTCCTTCTGCGCCAGCTCCTGCGTCAGCGCGACGTTGTCGAGGAGCATGATGCCCTGTCGGATGACGAGGGCGAGGACGACGGTGCAGCCGGTGAAGACGACCACGCGGTCGACCTTCCGCCCGTCGACGACGTTGTAGAGGATCCCCAAGGTGCAGACGGCGGCCGCCAGGTACGGCGACAGCGCGGGCAGCGAGCCGGTGATCGGCCGGCCGGCCTGGCGGTCGGGGCCCCGCCCGGCGGGGCCGGACGGCAGCCGGCGGGCGCCCCAGGGCGCGTACGCGAGGAGGAGCGAGCCGGCGAACCAGCCCGCGTCGAGCAGCTGGCCGGACTGGTAGCCCGCGCTCAGCAGCGGCGAGGTGAAGAGGGCGTCGCTGAGCACGGTGAGGGCGAGCGCCGCGATGGCGGTGTTGACAGCGGACCGGTTGACCTCGGAGCGCCGGAAGTGCAGGACGAGCACCATCGAGACGAGGGCGATGTCGAGCAGGGGGTAGGCGAGCGAGAACGCGGCGCGCGGCACGCTGCCGGCGCCGCCCTCCTGCGCGGTCCGCGCGGCGTTGGCGAGGGCGAGGCTCCAGGAGAGGGTCAGCAGCGAGCCGCCGATAAGCCAGGAGTCCAGCACGAGGCACACCCAGCCGGCGCGCGTGACGGGGCGCTTGGCGAGGACGAGCAGGCCCACGATGGCGGGCGGCGCGAAGCAGAGGAAGGCGAAGTCGGCCAGCGACGGCTTGGGCACGGGCTCGCCCAGGACGACCTCGTACCAGCCCCAGACGGCGTTGCCGCAGGCCGCCATGAGGGAGGAGAACGCGAAGAGCAGCCAGGCGGGGCGCTCGCGGCTGTCGATGGTCCGCGCGTACGCGTAGCAGGAGACGGCCGCGAGCAGGGCGGCGGCGCTGAGGCCGAAGTCGCCCATGATCTCGGCGAGTTCCTGGGAGCCCCAGCCGAGGGCGGCGCCGACCGCGTAGCCGCCGCTGACCACGGCGAGGAGCAGCTGCATCGCGAGGCTCCTGCCGCCCCCGCAGGTGTGCGGCCGGCCGATCACGGCCGCGCCCGGGGCGTTCACCGGTCCCCCTCGCAGGCCGGTTCCGGCGTGCCCCTTCGTCGTTTCCGGCGGCTGTGCCGCAGCGGATCCCTGGTCCATTGGCCGTGCATCGCCCGTCGCCCCCCAAAGTGTCCGATCACCCCAGCGCCAGACGTTCGTGGCGCAGCCCCTTGTTCCGGACGATACACCACTTTCGTCACTCAGCGATATAGAAGCTCTACGCTGAGTTACCATATGGGGAACTGTGGCCACTGAGCGCGTCCGGACGGATGCTGAGCGTGCGCACCGGGCGTCAGCTGGTGATCAGCACCGTGTTCTCCAGCGGCTCCCCCGCCGCGAAGCGGCCGAGCTGGCGCGCCACCAGGCGCTTGGCGCGCGGCTCGAAGGCGGAGCTGCTGCCGCCGACATGCGGCGTGATGAGGACGTTCCGAGCGTGCCACAGCGGATGCCCTGCGGGCAGCGGTTCGGGGTCGGTGACGTCGAGGGCCGCGCTCAGCCGGCCCGACTCCAGCTCGGCGAGGAGGGCCCCGGTGTCGACGACGGGCCCGCGGGCGATGTTCACCAGCAGGGCGCCGTCCGCCATGCGCGCCAGGAAGTCCCTGCCCGCGAGGCCGCGGGTGGCGTCGGTGAGCGGGGTGCAGAGGATGACGACGTCGGCGTCCGGGAGGAGGCGGGGAAGGTCGTCGAGGGCGTGCACGGGCCCGCGCGCGGTGGTGCGCGCCGCGCGCGCGACGCGCGTGATTCGCGCGCACTCGAATGCCGCGAGCCGGTCTTCGACGGCCGCGCCGACGGATCCGTAGCCCACGATGAGCACGGACTTGTCGGCGAGGGCGGAGTAGAAGCCGCCGAGCCACTGCTCGCGGTCCTGGCCGCGGACCATGCCGGGGATGCCGCGCAGCGAGGCGAGGACGAGGGTGAGCGCGAGTTCGGCCGTGCTGGCCTCGTGGACTCCGCGGGCGTTGCACAGCCGGACCCCGGCCGGCAGCCGGTCGAGGCCGCCGAGGACGTGGTCGACGCCGGCGGTGAGGGTCTGCACGACCTCGATGTCCGGCATGCCCGCCAGCGGCCGCAGGGTCACCTCGGGCGACTTCATGTACGGGGTGACGTAGAAGGTGCAGTCGGCCGGATCGGCGGGGAAGTCGTCCTCGCCGTCCCAGCGCCGGTAGCGGAAGCAGTCGGGGAGGCCCTCGACCTCCTCCGGCGGGAACGGAAGCCAGACGTCCGGGGTCTTTGCAGTCATGATCACGAGGCTATGCCAAGGGATCGCGATCAAGCCGTTAGGTTGTTGGCGGACGCGGAGGGGGACGCACGGGTGGAGCGCAGGTCGATCGGGGCGGGGGCGCTGGCGGTGGGCGCCGTCGGACTCGGGTGCATGCCGATGAGCTGGGCGTACGCGCCCTCGCGGCGGCGCGGCGACGAGTCGCTGGCGGCGGTGCACACGGCCCTCGACCTCGGCTGCACCCTGCTCGACACGGCCGACGTGTACGGGCCGTTCACGAACGAGCTGCTGCTGGGCCGGGTTCTGCGCGAGCGCCGGGCGGAGGCGTTCGTGTCCGCCAAGGTGGGGCTGCGCGCGGGCGAGCAGCACGTGGTGGCGTGCGGGCGGCCGGAGTACCTGAGGCGGGCCTGCGACGCCTCGCTGCGCCGGCTCCGCACCGACGTCATCGACCTCTACCAGCTGCACCGCGTGGACCCGGAGGTCCCGGTGGAGGAGACCTGGGGCGCGATGGCCGAGCTGGTGGGCGCGGGAAAGGTGCGCGCGCTGGGCTTCTGCGCGCTCGGCGCGGGCGCCGGGCCGGGGGCGGGCCGCCGCGGCGACCCGGCGTACGGGGCGGTGCTGCGGCATCTGGACCGCGTCCAGCAGGTGTTCCCGGTGAGCGCGGTGCAGGCCGAGCTGTCGGTGTGGTCGCAGGAGGCGCTGCGGCGGCTGCTTCCCTGGTGCGCGGCGCGCGGGGTCGGGTTCCTGGCGGCGATGCCGCTGGGCAGCGGCTTCCTGACGGGGACGCTGACCCCGGGGCAGGGCTTCGAGTGGGAGGACGTGCGGGCGAGGCACCCGCGGTTCACCGCGGAGGCGATGGCGACGAACCAGGTGCTCGTCGCGGGCTTGCGGCGGGTGGCCCGGCGGCACGGTCCGCAGGTCACGGCGGCGCAGGTGGCGCTGGCGTGGGTGCTGGCGCAGGGGCCGCAGGTGGTGCCGGTGCCGGGCGCGGACCGGGCGGACTGGGCGGCGGAGAACGCGGGGGCGGCGGCGCTGCGGCTGACGGCGGCCGACCTGGCGGAGATCGCGTCGCTGCCGGCGGCCGTGGGGTCCTGGGACTGATCGGGAGGAGCCGACACCGAGGACCACTCGATCGGGTGTACGAGGGGCGGAACTTCCGGGGGCACCCGAGTGGTTTGACGGGTGACGGGCACGATCGCGGTGGGCGGTCGCGGGACCGGAGGGGAGCAGGACCATGCGAAGGGTGCGGACGGGGCGGCGGTTCGGCGGGGCGGGTGCGGGCCGGCCCGCGGAGTACGGGGGGTACGGGCGGGCGCGCGGCGTGCTGGCCGCCGTGGCGCTCGCCGGGTGCGGGGCGCTGTTGGCGGGGTGCTCGCCGGAGGGCGGGCCGGGCGGGACCGCAGGCGCGTCGCCGCCGCGCGGGGCGCCCAGCGGATCGGCCCCGGCGTCGGCGCAGGCGCCGTCAGCGGCGCCGGCGAAGGGCTCGGTGGAGGTCACCGGGGAGATGGCGCGGGACCTGGAGTCGCCGTGGGGCGTGGCCCCCCTGCCCGACGGTGACCTGCTGGTCGCCTCCCGCGACAAGGGAACGATCAGCCGGGTCTCGGCCGGGACGGGGAAGGCGGCGGTCGTCGGGAAGGTGCCCGGCGTCGCGCCGGGCGGTGAGGGCGGCCTGCTGGGCCTGGCCCTGTCCCCGTCGTTCGCGTCCGACCGGATGGTGTACGCCTACTTCACGACGGAGTCCGACAACCGCATCGCCCGTATGCGCTATGACGAGAAGCGCGAGCCGGGCCAGCAGCTCGGCGCGCCCGACACGGTCCTGCGGGGCATCCCGAAGGGGGTCGTGCACAACGGCGGCAGGATCGCGTTCGGCCCGGACCGCATGCTCTACGCGGGGACGGGCGAGACGGGCGAGACGGGTCTCGCCCAGGACAGGAAGTCCCTGGGCGGCAAGATCCTGCGGATGACGCCGGACGGGCAGCCGGTACACGGCAATCCCGAGCCCGACTCGGTCGTCTACTCCTACGGGCACCGCAATGTGCAGGGCCTCGCCTGGGACCAGGACAAGCGGCTGTGGGCGGCGGAGTTCGGCCAGAACACGTGGGACGAGCTGAACCTGATCGAGCCCGGGGCGAACTACGGCTGGCCCCGGGCGGAGGGCAAGGCGGGCCTGGCGGGGATGCGCGACCCGGTCGCCGTGTGGCGGACGGACGAGGCCTCCCCCAGCGGCATCGCCGTCGCCCAGGGCTCGGTGTGGATGGCCGCGCTGAAAGGCGAGCGGCTGTGGCGGATCCCGCTGGCCGGTGACAGACCGGCGGCCGCCCCCGAGGCCTTCCTGCAGGGCGCGTACGGCCGGCTGCGGTCGGTGGTCGCCCTCGGCGGGGACAGGCTGCTGCTGGTGACGAGCGAGACGGACCGCCGCGGATCCCCCGAGGCGGGCGACGACAGGATCCTGATCCTGACGGTCCGGTGACCGGTGTGCCCCGGCCGGGGCGGAAGGTGCGGTGGCACGGTGTTCAACCTGATCGAGGAGCTGTTCAACCCGGGGCGCAGGCACACGGACGAGGAGCGCAAGCGGCTGGAGCTGTCCCGGACGGACGTCACGGACGGTGATCCTGGGTGCGGGCCGATAGACCTGGACTCCGGGAAGGTCCTCATACGCCGCGGGGAGCAGACTCCCCGGGCGGAGTGAGGCCCGGCAGCAGCCGCAGCCGGTGGGCGAGGGCCGCTGCCTCGCCCCGGCCGGAGACGCCCAGCTTGGCCAGGATGTTGGAGACGTGGACGCTGGCCGTCTTCGGGGAGATGAAGAGCTCCTCGGCGATCCGCCGGTTGGTGTTCCCCGCCGCGACCAGGCGCAGGACGTCGCGTTCGCGGCTGGTCAGGCCGAAGGCCTCGGCGGGGTCGGTGTCCGCGGCCGGCGGGGCGGGTGCGGGGGTGGGCGACAGCCGGGCGCGCTGGGCCAGCAGCGCCAGTTCCTCGCGGAGCCGGCGGGAGCCGAGCCGTTCCGCGGTGGCGTGGGCCTGGCGCAGCAGCAGGGCGGCGGCCTCCCGGTCGGTGCCGGCCGCGAGGAGGGCTTCGGCGAGCCGGTGGCGGGCGCGGGCCAGCAGGTAGGGGCGGTCCAGCGGGCGCAGGGCCGACTCCACCCCCGTCCAGTCGGCGGCGGTGTCGCGGGCCTCGGCGCGCGCCAGCTCGGCCCGGAAGAACGCGGCATGCGCGGCCCACACGGGGACCGGGGCGGCCAGGTTGCGGGCGGCGCCGCGCAGCACGGCGAGGGCGTCGGCGCGGCCGGCGTCGGCGGCGGGCAGTCCGCGGGCGTCCGCCTCGGCGGAGGCTGCGGCGAGGAGCAGCGGCCAGGCGTAGCGGTGCTGTCCGAGGGGGAAGCCGCGGGCGATCGCGGCGGCGGCCTCGGTGCGGACACCGGCGATGCGGCCCTCGCCTGCGGCGACGCCGACGGCGAGGCGGCTCAGCGGGATCCGGTGCTGGGGCTGGTTGTCGTGGGTGCCGAAGTGGGCGTGGGCGTCGGCGAGCCGGGCGGCGGCCTCGGCGAGTTCGCCGCGGGCGAGGGCGAGGTGGGCGAGGCGGGCCGCCGCCGAGCCGCGGGGGGCCGCGCTCTGTCCGGTCAGCAGGGCCCGGTGGGCGGCCTCGGCGGCCTCTTCCCAGCGGCCGAGGCTGTAGAGGCTCTCGGCCATGTTGCCGCGGACCCAGGCCTCGGTGTCCATCATGCGGGCGGCCCGTACGAGTTCGACGCCCCGCTCGGCCAGTTCCACGGCCTCGCGGGAGCGTCCCAGTGATTCGAGTTGGGAGGTGAGGTTGATGTGGGCGCGACCGGCGATCGGTATCAGGTGCAGTTCGGTGGCCCGTTCCCGGACCGCGTGCATCTCGGCGAGTCCGCGTTCGGGGTCGCCGGAGTCGGTGAGCAGGCAGCCGACGGTGATGCGGGCGCTGAGTTCGATGTCCTCGGCGCCGACCATCCGGGCGTATTCGACGGCGCGTTCGGCGGCGGCGATGTTGCCGGGGCCGGGGTCGTGGAGCATGCCCCAGCCGGCGGCCCGGACGAGGACTTCGGCGTGCACCTGGGAGGGCGGCAGGCCCTGGACGAGCTGCCGGGCCTTGGCGATCTCGTCCCAGCCGTCGCCGCGGCCGGTGCCGGCGACGAGGCGGGAGCGCTCGGTCCAGAACCATGCGGCCCGCAGCGGGTCCCCGTCCTCCTCCAGCAGGCGCAGGGCCGTCTTGGAGATCTTCAGGGCGCGTTCGCGGTCGCCGCCGTAGCGTGCGGCGACGGTTGCCTCGGCCAGCAGGTCGAGCCGCTGGAGGGGGGTTGTGGCGGGGTCGCATCCGCAGGGCGGGTAGATGTCGGTGTAGTCGGCGGGGCGCAGTGACTCGCGGACCTCCGCGGGTGCGGCGTCCCACAGGTCGACGGCCCGTTCCAGCAGCCGCAGCTGCTCGGAGTAGGCGTGCCGGCGGCGGGCGGCGACGGATGCCGCGAGCACCGCGGGAAGGGCCTTGGCGGGGTCGTTCGCGTAGTACCAGTGGCTGGCGAGGCGGATGACGCGTTCGTCGGCACGGGCGAGGGTGTCGTCGGCCTCCATGGCCTCGGCGTAGCGGCGGTTGACGCGGGCGCGCTCGCCGGGCAGGAGGTCGTCGCTGACGGCCTCGCGGACGAGGGAGTGGCGGAAGCGGTAGCCGTCCCCGTCGGAGGTCGCGGCGAGGATGTTCGCTCCGACCGCGGCGCGGAGGGCTTCGATGAGTTCGTCCTCGGTGAGCCCGGCGACGGCGCGCAGCAGCGGGTACTCGACGGTGGAGCCGCCCTCGGCGACGATCCGCAGGACGCGCTGGGCGGCTTCGGGGAGGACCTCGACCCGGACGAGGAGGAGGTCGCGCAGGGACTCGGTGAGCCCGGTGCGGCAGCCGTTCGCCCGGGAGGCGACGAGTTCCTCGACGAAGAAGGCGTTGCCGTCGGAGCGGTCGAAGACCGAGTCGACGAAGGCCTCTTCGGGCTGTGCCGCGAGGATCCCGGCGAGCTGGCGGCGTACTTCGGCCCGGTTGAAGCGGGGCAGCTCGATGCGCTGGACGGTGCGCATCCGGTCGAGTTCGGCGAGGAGGGGGCGCAGCGGGTGGCGGCGGTGGACGTCGTCGGCGCGGTAGGTCGCGACGAGGACGAGCCGGCCGCCGGCGAGGGTGCGGAAGAGGTAGGCGAGGAGGTGGCGGGTGGAGGTGTCGGCCCAGTGCAGGTCCTCCAGGACCAGGACGAGGGTGCGTTCGGCGGCGAGGCGCTCCAGCATCCGGGCGGTCAGCTCGAAGAGGCGGGCGGTGCTCTCCTCGTCGTGCGGGCCGCGGGGCGTCTCTCCGAGTTCGGGGAGGATGCGGGCGAGTTCGCCCTCCTGGCCGGCGGCCGCGGCGGCCAGCTCCCCGGGGAGGGCGCGGTGCAGGCTGCGCAGGGCCGTGGAGAAGGGGGCGAAGGGGAGTCCCTCCGCCCCTATCTCGACGCAGCCGCCGACGGCGACGACGGCGCCCCTGCGGGCCGCCTCGTCGAGGAACTCCTCGGTGAGGCGGGTCTTGCCGACGCCCGCCTCCCCGCCGATCAGCAGGGCCTGGGGCTCGCCGCCGGCGGCCCGCGCCAATGCTCCGGTGAGCACGGCGAGTTCGTCGGCCCGGCCGACGAACACCGGGCTGCTGGATCTTGTCTCCACGCCGCCGAGCATCGCACAGGCCTCCGGGCCGGCGGCACCCCGCCCGGTGGCGTCCGGCGTCATGCGGCGCGTGCGAAGCGGCCCCGCTGTTTCCCCACCCCGCTTTCGGGTTCCCGGCGGCGAGAGGAGGTGCGGCGGGCGGCCTCGGCCTCGCGGGCCCGGCGGTAGTCGTCGGCCTCGCGGATCAGGTCGGCGCGGCGGAGGGCGGCCATCTCGTACTCGAACATGCGGTGCTCCCTGGTTGCGGTCTGCGGTCACCTCGGTCGGTGTGGTCCGAGTGTCGCGTTCCGGGGGGCGGGGGCACATCGGGCGCATGCCGCATTCGCGGGGGCGGGGCCGCCTTAGATCCGGCCCGCCCCTCCCCTAGACGGCCGGCCGCTACGGGGGCCGGGTCTTAGGCCGGCCCCCGACAGCGGGATGCCGCCGCCGGGATGGGTCGCGGCGGCGTGCGGGCTGGGCGCCGGGCCGGCGGGCGGGGCGCCGGGCCGGGCAGGCGGTCAGCGGGAGGGGGTCGTCGGTTCGGCGTCGTCCTCGGCCGGTGCGGCGGTGCGCTGGGCGGGGAGGGCGGCAGCGGTGGCCGGCTCCGGCGGCTCGATGCTGATGCGCGGCAGGCGGCGCTCCAGCCAGGCCGGGAGCCACCAGTTCGCGCCGCCGAGCAGGTGCATGAGCGCGGGGACGAGGAGGGTGCGCAGGACGAAGGCGTCGAGGGCGACGGCCGCGGCGAGGGCGATGCCGAACATGGCGATGATCCGGTCGCCGCTGAGCACGAAGGCCAGGAAGACGGAGATCATGATGACGGCGGCCGAGTTGATGACCCGGCTGGTCTCTGCGAGGCCGACGCGGACGGCCCGCCGGTTGTCGCGGGTCTCCAGCCACTCCTCGTACATCCGGCTGACGAGGAAGACCTGGTAGTCCATGGAGAGCCCGAAGAGGACCGACACCATGATCACCGGGAGGAAGGGCTCGATCGGGCCGGCGCTGCCCAGTCCCATCGCCTCGCTGCCCCAGCCCCACTGGAAGATCGCGACGACGACGCCGAAGGAGGAGGCGACCGCGGCGACGTTCATGGCCGCGGCCTTGAGGGGGATGCCGATGGACCGGAAGGCGAGCAGGAGCAGCAGGCACCCGAGGGCGATGACGACGCCGACGAAGAGGGGGAGCTTGCCGACGATGACGTCTGCGAAGTCGTCGTAGCCGGCGGTCACGCCGCCGACGTGGACCTCCATGCCGGTGCCCTCGCGGGCCGCCGGGACGATGTCCTCGCGCAGGTGGGCGACGAGGTCGCTGGTGGCCCGGGACTGCGGTGCCGACTCGGGCACGACGGTGACGACGGCGGTGTCGCCGCTGCGGTTGAGGACGGCGGGGCCGGCGGAGGCGACGCCGTCGGCCCCGCGCAGTGCCTCGGCGAGGCGCTCGGCGGCGATCCGGTCGCCGGCGCCGTCGAGGCGGGCGACGACGGTGAGAGGGCCGTTGACGCCGGGCCCGAAGCCGTCGGCGAGCAGGTCGTAGGCCTGGCGGGTGGTGCTGGTCTCGGGGTTGTTGCCCTGGTCCGAGGTGCCCAGGTGGAGGGAGAGCGCCGGCAGGGCGAGCACGGCCATGGCGGCGGCGGCCAGGAGGCCCAGCTTCTTGGGGTGCCGCTCGACGAAGGCGGACCAGCGGGCGGCGAACCCGGTGGGCAGCTCCGGCTGCGGGCCGTCGGCGGCGAGGCGGCGGCGCTCGCGCCGCGAGAGGGCGCTCATCCCGATGTACGACAGGAGGGCGGGGAGCAGGGTGACCGAGGCGGCGACGGTGAGGACGACGGTCAGCGAGGCGGCTATCGCGACGCCGTTGAGGAAGCTCAGCCGCAGCACGAGCATGCCGAGCAGGGCGATGCACACGGTGGCGCCGGCGAAGACGACGGCCCTGCCGGTCGTGGCGACGGCCTGCTCGGCGGCCTCGGCCACGCCCATGCCGCGCCGCAGCGCCTTGCGGTGCCGGGTGACGATGAACAGCGCGTAGTCGATGCCGACGCCCAGTCCGACGAGGGTGCCGAGCATGGGGGCGAAGTCCGCGACGGCCATGGCGTGCCCGAGCAGGCCGATGCCGAAGTAGGCGGTGCCGACGGAGACCAGGGCCGTCGCGATGGGGAGCAGGCTGGCCGCTAGCGAGCCGAAGGCGAGGAAGAGGACGAGGGCGGCGACGGCCACGCCGATGGCCTCGGCGAGGTGCGACTTCGGCGCCTCGGCCAGGCCGATCGCCCGGCCGCCGAGCTCGACCTGCACCCCGTCCGCTTCGGTGGCGGCGTTCCTGGCGGCGGCGACGACCGCCTGGGCCTGCGCGGCGGGGACGGCGTCCGCCTGCCGGTCGAAGGTCACCACGGCGTACGCGGTGCGCCCGTCGGCGCTGATCTGCGCGGCGCTCTCGGGCCCGGGCCCGTACGGTCCGGCGACCGAGCCGACGCCCGGCAGCTCCGCGATGGTGTCGAGGGCCCGGGTCATGCGCTGCTCGACGCCCGGCGAGCGGGCCGTGAGGTGAGCGGGGGTCCGCCACACGACGGTGTCGGTGTCGCCGCCCTGGCCGGGGAATCCCTCGCGCAGGAGGGCGTGGGCCCGGCTGGACTCGGTGCCGGGGACCTCGTAGTCGGTCGAGAAGGCCGTTCCGGCGGTCACGGCGGCCGCGGCGGTCCCGCCGAGGGCGAGCAGCCAGATCAGGACGGCGGCCAGCCGGTGCCGCATGCACCACCGAGCGATTGCTGCCAACGGACGTGCTCCCTGGTGGGTCGGATCTTCACCGGGAGGCAGCCCGATGCGAAGAACTCTGGAACGCGTGAAGGCCGGGCCGAAGCACCCGGGAGGATCGCTCCTGGGGCGGCCGGGATGGTGCGCACGCATACGATCGCAGCAATCGGTGATCGTTGGTCCGTTTCGTGTGCATCATCACAGATGTGCACCGGTGGCGGCGGGCCGGTCAGGCCTGCTGCTGCGCCGCCGGCTCGTCGACGCGGTAGCCGGGGATGGACGGCCAGCGGACGGTGAGGACCACCGACTCCTCCTCCGCGTACCAGGAGTGGTCGACGCCGCGGCCCCACACCACGTAGTCGCCCTGCTCGGCGAGGACGACGTCCCGATCGGGGAACTCCATCCGGAAGCGCCCGCTGATCAGGACCAGCAGGGCGGTGCGCTCCTCCCCCGCGGTCCACTGCGCCCGGGCGTCCCCCTTGGGGTGGACGCCCCACTTGATCTCCACGTCCGCGCTGTGGCGCGCGTCGCCGGGGTCCTTGAAGTGCCCGAGGAGCCAGCCGCGGTCGGCGGCGGCGTCGGGGGCGGCCTTGCCGGTGTGGATGCAGAGGTCGTTCACGGGGGTGAGGCTAATGCAGTTGCGCGGACCGTCGCTCCGGTGGTCGGCTGCCGCCATGGGAAGCGATCACGAGGGGCCGGCGCGGCTGCTCGCCGCGTACGACCGGCACGTGCGCGAGTGCGCGCCTCCCGACACGGCCCGGTGCCGGGTCGAGCGGGCGGGCCGGGTGGTCCGGCAGACCTCGCCGGGCAGCGGCTGGAACGGTGTGGTCTGGTCGGACCTGGACGAGCACACGGCGGACGCTGCGATCGCGGCGCAGGTGGCGTACTTCGCCGGCCGCGGCTCCGCGTTCGAGTGGAAGCTGTACGGGCACGACCGCCCGGCCGACCTGGGCGGACGGCTGCGCGCCGCGGGCTTCGTCCCCGAGCCGGCCGAGACGGTGCTGGTGGGGCGGACGGAGGAGCTCGCGGCGCTGCCGCTGGAGCCGCCCGCCGGCATCACCCTGCACCCGGTGCACGACGCGGCGGGCGCGGACCTGATGGAGCGCGTCCACACGGCGGCCTTCGGCCGGCACACGCCCGGCATCCGGGAGCTGGTGGTGGAGCGGCTGCGCGAGGCGCCGGAGACCGTCGCCGCCGTGGTGGCGACGGCCGGCGGCGTCCCGGTGAGCGCGGCCCGGCTGGAGATGCGGCCGGGCAGCCCCTTCGCCGGGCTGTGGGGCGGCGGCACGGTGCCCGGGTGGCGCGGCCGGGGCGTCTACCGGCTGCTGGTGGCCCACCGGGCCCGGATCGCCGCGGCGCGCGGCATCCCGTACCTGCATGTGGACGCCTCCGCGCAGAGCCGCCCGATCCTGGAGCGGCTGGGCTTCGGCGTACTGGGTACGACGGTGCCGTACGTGCGGGAGCCCGCCGCCGCCCCGCTGCACGACCCCGCTCCGAGCCCCGGCCCCGGCCCCGGCCGGGCATGAGACAAGGAGGGCATCCGCCCGTGGAACGCATCGACCCGCCCCTGACCGGCGGCGAGCGCGAGACCCTGCGCGCGTATCTGGACTACCACCGCGCGACCCTCGCCCTGAAGTGCGAGGGCCTCACCGACGAGCAGCTGCGGCGCCGTTCGATGCCGCCGTCGACCCTGTCGCTGATGGGCCTGGTGCGGCACATGGCCGAGGTGGAGCGCCACTGGTTCCGCCGCACCCTGGGGGGGTGCGGCCGTGCCGCACCTGTGGTCGGACAGCGGCGACTTCCAGGCCGCCTACGACCCGGAGGGCTGCGGCCGCGAGGAGGCGTTCTCGGCGTGGCACGCGGAAGTCGCACACGCGCGGCGCGTGGAGGAGGAGGCCGCGTCCCTCGACGTGGCGGTCTTCGTGCCCAGTTGGGGGCAGCGCCTCGCTGCGGCTGCTGATGCTGCACATGGTCCACGAGTACGCCCGCCACAACGGCCACGCCGACTTCCTGCGGGAGGCCCTCGACGGCGCCACCGGGGCCTGACCGGCCGACCCGCGCGTCCGCACCCGCACCCGCCCCCTACACTTAGGCGAGCCTAACCTAATGCCTTGGGGAAGAGTGTGAGCCTGTGAGCGACGCGGACGACTTCGAGCTGTACCGGGACGACTGGGGCATCCCGCACCTGCGCGCCCCCGACCCGCTCCGCCTGGCCTACGCCCAGGGCCGGGCCACGGCCGTGGACCGGGCCTGGCAGCTGGAGGTCGAACGCCACCGCTCGCAGGGCGCCAGCGCCGCGTTCCTCGGCCCGGAGTCCCTCGCCTGGGACCGCTTCGCCCGCCAGAGCCGCCTCGACGACACCGCTCGCCGCTGCCACGAGGCGCTCGATCCGGAGACCGCCGCCTGGGTCGGGGCGTACGTCGACGGCGTCAACGACGGCCTGGCCCGGGGCGCCGCCCGCGACGAGCGCTTCGCCCGCACCGGCCACACCCCCGTCCCGTGGGAGCCGTGGGTCCCGCTCGGCATCTGGATCGCCACGCACATCCTGTTCGCCGGGTTCGCCACCAAGCTGTGGCGCGAGCGCGCCGCCCGCGCCCTCGGCGACGAGGCCGCCACCCTCTTCGCCACCGACGGCCCCGGCGCCGCCGGCAGCAACGGCTGGCTCGTCTCCGGCGACCGGACCGCCACCGGCTCGGCGATCATCGCCGGCGACCCCCACCGGATCATCGAGGAGCCGGGCGTCTACCAGCAGATACGCCTGGCCTGCCCGGAGTACGACGTCGTCGGCATCGCCGTCCCCGGCATCCCCGGCCTCGCCCACTTCGGCCACACCGGCACCGCCGCCTGGGCCATCACCAACGCGATGTCCGACTACCAGGACCTCTACGTGGAGCGGCTCCGCCCGGCCGCCGGCGGCTCCGGCACCGAGGCGCTGGGCCCGGACGGCGTGTGGGAGCCCGTCCACCGGCACACCGAGACCATCGCCGTCGCGGGCGCCGACCCCGTCGAGGTCGAGGTCCTGGAGACCGCCCGCGGCCCGGTCATCACCCGCGAGGAGAGCGCCGACCAGACACTCTCGCTGCGCTACCCGCCCCGCGTCCGCCGCGACCTCGGCTTCGCCGTGCTGCCCGCCCTGCTGCGCGCCCGCACGGTCGCCGACATCGACCGCGCCCTCGACGGCTGGGCCGAGCCGGTCAACGTCGTCCACGCCGCCGACTCCGAGGGCGGCCTGCTGCACCGCGTCGCCGGCGCCGTCCCGCTGCGCGACCCCGCGAACCGGCTGCGCCCCGTGCCCGCCTGGGACGCCCGCCACGCCTGGCAGGGCTGGGCGCAGACGCCCGCCGAGCCGGTGCAGGGCTTCGCCGTGATGGCCAACGCCCGCGGCATCGCCTCTCCCCTCGGCGTGGAGTTCGCTCCCCCGCACCGCGCAGACCGCATCCGCGAGCTGCTCTCCGGCGCGGAGGACTGGTCCCCGAAGGCCATGGCCGCGATCCACGCCGACACCCGCCTGGCCTCCGCGGAGCCGCTGCTCGCCCTGCTGCCCGCCCCGGAGGGGCTCTCCCCCGCGGCACAGGCGCTGCGCTCCCGGCTCCTGGCCTGGGACCGGCGCATGGACGCCGGCAGCACCGACGCCACCCTGTTCGCCGCCCTGCGCGCCGCCGTCGTGCGCCGCTTCGCCGCCGACCCGGCCCTGAAGGGCCTGGCGGGGCCGCCGTCCGGCCCGGAGGTGTTCCACCCCTGGCTGTACCTGCTTCCGCGCATCGGCTACGCCCTGGAGGGGCTGCTGCGCTCGCCGCTGCTCCCCGGCCTCGACCGGGCCGCGCACGTCCGCGCCGCCCTGGAGGAGACCGCCGCGGCCGCCACGCCCGAGGCCCCCTGGTCCGAGGTGCACCGCCTCGCGCCGTGGTCGGCGCTCCCGGACCCGGACGCCGAGTGGCCGGGCCTCGGCGGCGACCACGACTGCGTCAACGCCACCTCCACCGTCCCCGGCTTCACCGACCTGTGCGGCCGCGCCTCGGCCGCCCGCTACGTGTGGGACCTCCGCCGCCGCGAGGACAGCCTGTGGGCCGTGCCCCTCGGCGCCGACGGCGTCGCCGGAGCGCCCCACCACCGCGACCAGCTGCCGCTGTGGGCACGCTGCGAACTCGTCCCCGTCGTCACCGACTGGACCCGCCTCACCAGGGAAGACGCATGACCGCCACCACCACCCGCGAGCCCGTCCACACGCAGGCCGTCGACGGCTTCGGCACCGTCACCCTCACCCCCGTCGACCCGGCCGCCGACGCCGGGCTGATCCACCGCTGGGTCAGCGAGGACCGCGCCCGCTTCTGGGGCATGACGGGCGCGAGCCCCGAACTCGTGCGCGAGGTCTACGAGGACCTCGACCGCCGCACCACGCACCACGCGTTCCTGGCGCGCCGCGACGGGGTGCCCGTCGCCCTCTTCCAGACGTACGAGTGCACGGCGGACCGGGTCTCCGAGTGCTACGAGGCGCTGCCCGGCGACACCGGCGTGCACCTGCTCCTCGCCCCGGCCGCGGGCGCCGCCGAGCGCGGCTTCAGCGGGCGGCTGATCGGCGCCTTCACGGCGTTCGCCTTCTCCGACGGGACCACGCGCCGCCTCGTCGCCGAGCCCGACGCCCGCAACGCCAAGGCGATCGCCCGCCTGGAGCGTTCCGGGTTCGCGCTGGGCCCGGAGGTCGAGCTGCCCGAGATCGTGCTGCCGGAGATCCGCATCCCGGCGAAGCGCGCCCGCCTGGCCTTCCTGGACGCCCCCGGCACCCCGGCCCGCTGACAGCCGCCGCAGCGAAGCGGAACGGCCCGCACCCCCGGGGGTGCGGGCCGTTCCGTGTACAGCGGGCCGGAGCCGCCGGCTCCGGCTAGGCGGAGACGCCGAGCTTCTCCAGGATGAGCTCCTTGACGCGGGCCGCGTCCGCCTGGCCGCGGGTGGTCTTCATGACCGCACCGACGAGCGCGCCGACGGCGGCGACCTTGCCGCCGCGGATCTTGTCGGCGATGGCGGGGTTGCCCGCGATCGCCTCGTCGACGGCAGCGCCGAGCGCGCCCTCGTCCGAGACGACCTTCAGGCCGCGCTTCTCGACGACCTCGTCGGGGGTGCCCTCGCCGGCGAGGACGCCCTCGATGACCTGGCGGGCCAGCTTGTCGTTCAGGTCGCCGGCCGCGACCAGCGCCGCGACGCGCGCGACCTGCGCCGGGGTGATCGGCAGCTCGTCGACCGTGACGCCCTGCTCGTTGGCGTTGCGGGCGAGCTCGCCCATCCACCACTTGCGGGCGGCGGCCGGGTCGGCGCCCTCCTCGATCGTGGCGACGATGGAGTCCACCGCGCCCGCGTTGAGGATCGACTGCATGTCGTGCTCGTTGACGCCCCACTCCTCGCGGAGCCGGTTGCGGCGCACGCGCGGCATCTCGGGCAGGCCGGCGCGCAGCTCCTCGACCCACTCGCGGGACGGGGCGACGGGGACGAGGTCGGGCTCCGGGAAGTACCGGTAGTCCTCGGCGTTGTCCTTGATGCGGCCGGAGGTGGTGGAGCCGTCGTCCTCGTGGAAGTGGCGGGTCTCCTGGACGATGGTGCCGCCGCTGCTGAGGACGGCCGCGTGGCGCTGGATCTCGAAGCGCGCCGCGCGCTCCACGGAGCGCAGCGAGTTGACGTTCTTCGTCTCCGAGCGGGTGCCGAACTGCTCGGTGCCGTGCGGGCGGAGCGACAGGTTGACGTCGCAGCGCATCTGGCCCTTGTCCATGCGGGCCTCGGAGACGCCGAGGGCCTTGATGACCTCGCGCAGCTCGGCGACGTAGGCCTTGGCGACCTCGGGGGCCCGGGAGCCGGCGCCGACGATCGGCTTGGTGACGATCTCGATCAGCGGGATGCCGGCGCGGTTGTAGTCCAGCAGGGAGTGGGAGGCGCCGTGGATGCGGCCGGTGGCACCGCCGACGTGCAGCGACTTGCCGGTGTCCTCCTCCATGTGGGCGCGCTCGATCTCCACGCGGAAGACCTCGCCGTCCTCCAGCTGCACGTCGAGGTAGCCGTTGTAGGCGATCGGCTCGTCGTACTGGGAGGTCTGGAAGTTCTTCGGCATGTCCGGATAGAAGTAGTTCTTCCGGGCGAAGCGGCACCATTCGGCGATCTCGCAGTGGAGCGCGAGGCCGATCTTGACGGCGGACTCGACACCGGTCGCGTTGACGACGGGCAGCGAGCCGGGCAGGCCGAGGCAGGTGGGGCAGGTCTGCGAGTTGGGCTCGGCGCCCAGCTCGGTCGAGCAGCCGCAGAACATCTTGGTCTTCGTGCCGAGCTCGACATGGACCTCCAGGCCCATGACGGGGTCGTACGACGCGAGGGCGTCCTCGTACGACAGCAGTTCGGTGACGGTCACAGTGAAACTTCCCTCTCAGCCCAGCAGGACGTCGTCGTCGCCGAGGCGCTTCAGCTCGCGGTAAAGGATGGCGAGACCGGTGACGATGGCGGCGGCGGACACCACGGCGTCGACCAGCTGGAGCGTGTCCTGCTCCGTGCGGGCCTTCTTGGCCTGCTTGATCACGCTGATGGCGCCGAAAGCGGTGGTCGCGATCGACAGGTACGTACCGGACTTCGACTTCTTGAAGCCCTTGGCCTTGGACAGTGCGCTCACAGCGACGGAGCCTCCTCAAGCAGCGGGTGGCCCCAGCGCTCGGTGAAGGCGGCCTCGACGGCGGCACCGACCTTGTACAGCCGGTCGTCCTTCATCGCCGGGGCGATGATCTGCAGTCCGACCGGGAGGCCGTCCTCCGGCGCCAGGCCGCAGGGCAGCGACATGGCGGCGTTGCCGGCCAGGTTGGTCGGGATGGTGCACAGGTCGGCGAGGTACATCGCCAGCGGGTCGTCGGTGCGCTCGCCGATCGCGAAGGCCGTCGTCGGGGTCGTCGGGGAGACGATCACGTCGACCTGCTCGAAGGACTTCTCGAAGTCCCGGGTGATCAGCGTGCGGACCTTCTGGGCCGAGCCGTAGTACGCGTCGTAGTAGCCGGAGCTCAGCGCGTACGTGCCGAGGATGACGCGGCGCTTGACCTCGTCGCCGAAGCCGGCCTCGCGGGTCAGCGCGGTGACCTCCTCGGCGGACTTCGTGCCGTCGTCGCCGACGCGCAGGCCGTAGCGCATGGCGTCGAAGCGGGCCAGGTTCGAGGAGCACTCGGACGGCGCGATCAGGTAGTACGCGGCCATCGCGAGGTCGAAGGACGGGCAGTCCAGCTCGACGATCTCGGCGCCGAGCTCCCGCAGCAGCTCGACGGACTCCTCGAAGCGCTGCACGACGCCGGCCTGGTAGCCCTCGCCGCGGAACTGCTTGACGACGCCGACGCGCATGCCGGCGACGGAGCCGTTGCGGGCGGCCTCGACGACCGGCGGGACCGGCGCGTCGATGGAGGTGGAGTCCAGCGGGTCGTGCCCGGCGATCACCTCGTGCAGCAGGGCCGCGTCCAGGACCGTGCGGGCGCAGGGGCCGCCCTGGTCGAGGGAGGAGGAGAAGGCGACCATGCCGTAGCGGGAGACCGCGCCGTACGTGGGCTTCACGCCGACGGTGCCGGTGACGGCGGCGGGCTGGCGGATGGAGCCGCCGGTGTCCGTGCCGATGGCGAGGGGCGCCTGGTAGGCGGCCAGCGCGGCCGCGGAGCCGCCGCCGGAGCCGCCGGGGATGCGGGTGAGGTCCCAGGGGTTGCCGGTGGGGCCGTAGGCGCTGTTCTCGGTGGAGGAGCCCATGGCGAACTCGTCCATGTTGGTCTTGCCCAGGATGACGACGCCGGCTTCCTTCAGCTTGCGCGTCAGGGTGGCGTCGTACGGCGGGATCCAGCCTTCGAGGATCTTCGAGCCGACGGTGGTCGGGACCCCGACGGTGGTGAAGATGTCCTTGAGGGCGAGCGGGACGCCGGCCAGCGGGCCGAGCTCCTCGCCGCGCTCGCGCTTGGCGTCGACGGCGCGGGCCTGGGCGAGGGCGCCCTCGCGGTCGACGTGGAGGAAGGCGTGGACCTTCTCGTCGGTCGCCTCGATGCGGGCCAGGTGGGCCTCGGTGACCTCGACGGCCGTCAGCTCGCCGGAGGCGATCTTCTCGGCGGTCTGGGCGGCCGTGAGCTTGATGATGTGCGTGTCAGCCATGGTGATTAGTCCTCCCCCAGGATCTGCGGCACCTTGAAACGCTGCTGCTCCTGGGCGGGGGCGCCGGAGAGCGCCTGCGCGGGGGTGAGCGACGGTCGGACCTCGTCCGCGCGCATGACGTTCGTCAGCGGCAGCGGGTGGGAGGTCGGCGGTACGTCTTGGTCGGCGACCTCGGACACGCGGGCGACCGCGCCGATGATGTCGTCGAGCTGTCCGGCGAAGTGATCGAGCTCTTCACCGGACAGTTCCATACGCGCCAGCCGAGCGAGGTGGGCGACCTCCTCGCGCGAAATGCCAGGCATGCAGCGATCCTCTGGGGGTGGTGAGTGAGTGTTTTCCCACCAATCCTATGGGGCCGGGCCCCTGGGCCACGACACCCTTTGCCCCCGGGGCGCCCGCCGGGCCCGGCGGCGGGCGGACCGCGCCGCGGGCGGACCGCCGGGCCCGGGCCCGGGCGCGTGCCGCTACGGCGCCGGGGACTCCGCGGGCGCGGGGGCCGGCGACAGCTCGCGGGTGATGTCCGCCGGCCGGCGCCAGCCGCGCTCGCCGCGGGCCAGCAGCCAGGCGGTGGCCTCCTGCGGCGGCATGGCGGCCGCGACCAGCCACCCCTGGACGGCGTCGCAGCCGAGGTCGCGCAGCCGCTCCCAGGTCTCGTCGTCCTCCACACCCTCGGCGACGACGAGCAGGCCGAGCGAGTGCGCCAGGTCGACGGTGCAGCGGACGATCTCCGCGTCCTGCGCGTCGACCGCGAGCCGGGCCACGAACGAGCGGTCGATCTTCAGCTCGCTGACCGGCAGCCGGCGCAGGTGGACGAGCGAGGAGTAGCCCGTGCCGAAGTCGTCCAGCGACATCTTCACGCCGTGGCCGGTCAGGCCGGCCATCGTGTCGGCGGCCCGCTGCGGGTCCTCCAGCAGGACGTGCTCCGTTATCTCCAGCTGGAGACCGCTCGCGGGGACGCCGTGCCGGGCGAGGCGGGCCGCGACCGCGCCGGCGAAGCCGGGGGTGTGGACGTCGCGGGGCGAGACGTTGACGGCGACCGGGACCTTGAGGCCCTGCGCCCGCCAGCGGGCCACCTGGGCCAGGGCGGTCTCCAGGACGTACTCGGTCAGGTGGGGCATCAGCCCGGAGGTCTCGGCGATCGCGATGAACTCGTCGGGAGGGACCCGCCCGCGCTCCGGGTGCACCCAGCGCACCAGCGCCTCCAGACCGGCCACCTGGCCGTCGAAGCGGACCTTCGGCTGGTAGTGCAGCTCGACCTCGCCCGCGTCGAGGGCGCGGCGCAGGTCGCCGAGGAGGCCGAGCCGGTCGGGCGTGTTGCTGTCCCGCTTGGACTCGTACACCTCCACCCCGGTGCGGTCCCGCTTGGCCTGGTACATGGCCACGTCGGCGCGCCGCAGCAGCCCCTCGGCGTCGAGCGCGTGGTCGGGGAAGACGGCGAGGCCCGCGCTGGCCTCCAGGACGAGGGTGAGGCCGTCCAGGTCCAGGGGGGAGCTGAGTTCGGCGACGAGGTGCCGGGCGACCCGCTGGGCGCTGGTCGCGGAGTCCGCGACGGGCAGGAGGACGGCGAACTCGTCGCCGCCGAGCCGGGCGGCCTCGGCCTCCCCGGGCAGGGCCTGGTGGAGCCGCTCGGCGATCTGGAGCAGCAGCCGGTCCCCGGCCAGGTGGCCGAGGGTGTCGTTGACGGCCCGGAAGCGGTCCAGGTCGATCAGCACGAGGGCCGAGCGGGTGCCCAAACGTTCAGCCTCGTCAAGCGCGGACCAGGTGCGCTCCAGCAGCCACTGCCGGTTCGGCAGCCCGGTCAGCGGGTCGCGCAGCTGCTCCTCGGCGCGGGCGCGCGCGATCCGCAGGGTGGAGTCCAGGGCGATCAGCGGCACGGCGAACAGCGGCAGCAGCAGGGGCTGCGCGACGGCGACGACGCAGATCAGCGGGGCGATGCCGAGCAGGGCGACCGCGACTAACGCCTGCCGCAGCAGGGCCGTGCGGGCGGCGGTGCGCAGGCCCCCGCCGCGCCGTCCCAGGGCGAGCCACAGCAGCAGGCGGGTGACCAGCAGGTAGGCGACGGCCACCAGGACGACCTCGGGCGCGGCCTCCAGGCCCCAGGTGTCCGGCGTCCACGGCGACTCGACGGTGGGCGCCTCCCCGAAGGCGGCGAGGACAAGGGCCCCGGCGCCGATGCCGAGGATGTCCGCGGCGCCGTGCAGCAGTCCCTGCCGCCAGCGGTGCCGGCGGGCGGCCCACACCAGCGAGACGACGGAGAGGGAGACGAGCCCGGCGGGCAGCCAGCCGTAGAGGAGGAGCACGCCGAGGGTCAGGGCCGCGCCCGATCCGGTGCCGCCCCACCAGCGGTCGCGGCCGAGGGCGACCAGGTGGCCGACGATGATGCCGGTCAGCAGGGCGAGCGCCCAGCCGACCGCGCCGCCGGGGAACAGCGCCTGACGGTCGATCAGCGCCGCCGCGACGGCCGCGGCGAGGAGGACGGCGGCCAGGCCGACCACGGCGACCGGCAGCACGGTGCGCTGCGCGGCCCCCTGCTGTCCCGTCCCCGTGTCGAGCGGGCGGGTGTCGGGCGTCCTGGCGCGCCGGACGCCCGGCCGTCCCGTCCGCATGGGCGGGATCTCCCCGCCGACATCAGGTGACGGGTCGGCGCTATCGGTGGGTTTCATGCCCGTCCCTCTCACAGCCGGCTCTGCCGATGTCACGCGATGGCCCCGATGTCATGCCATCACGGCTGGCATCGCACCACGCAGCCGTGCACGACAGGCGCACCCCTCAACAGTAGGACGCGAGAGGCTCCCAGGGGCAGCGGTCGGCGGCGGTTGCCCGAACGCGACCCAGCCATCCTCATCAGTACGGTATCCGCCGAACAGGTGAGTTGGGACCAGGACCCCCGGCTCACCCGTCCGATGATCCGACAGGTCACCACGCCGCCAACAGCCCTGTACCGGCCGTTTGCCGCCGGCTGCCGCGCCGGGCGTGCGCCCGCTCGCACGGCCGCACGCCACGCATCCGTCCACCGGCGCCGCCTGCGCCGTGCGGACGGCCCGGGGGTGCTATTCGACCGCCGGGGCCGCCGCCGCACCGCCCTCGGCAGGGAGGGCGGCCGCGCGCGCCGCCTCGGGGCCCTGCTCCAGCAGGACGGCGAAGCCCGCCTCGTCGAGGACGGGCAGCTTCAGCTGTACGGCCTTGTCGTACTTGGAGCCGGGGTTCTCGCCGACGACGACGAAGGAGGTCTTCTTCGAGACCGAGCCGGTGACCTTGGCGCCGCGGCTCTGGAGGGCCTCCTTGGCGCCGTCGCGGGTGTGGTGCTGCAGGGTGCCGGTGACGACGACCGTGAGGCCTTCGAGCGGGCGCGGGCCCTCGTCCTCGCCGGAGCCCTCGTCCTCCATGCGGACGCCGGCGGCCCGCCACTTGCGCAGGATCTCCTGGTGCCAGTCGACCGCGAACCATTCCTTGACGGCGGCCGCGATGATCGGCCCGACGCCCTCGGTCGCGGCCAGCTCCTCCTCGGTGGCCTGCTCGATCCGCTCGACGGACCGGAAGGCGCGCGCCAGCGTCTCCGCGGCGACGGGGCCGACGTGCCGGATCGACAGGCCGTTGATGAAGCGGGCCAGCGGCCGCTCCTTCGCCGCGGCGATGTTCTCCAGCATCGCCAGGGCGTTCTTCTTCGGCTCGCCCTTCTGGTTGGCGAAGACCGTGACGACCTTCTCCTCGCCGGTCTTCGGGTCGCGCTTGGGCAGCCCGCTGTCGGCGTCGAGGACGTACGCCTTGATGGGCAGCAGCTGTTCGATGGTGAGGTCGAACAGGTCGCCCTCGTCGCGCATCGGCGGCTCGGCCGGCTCCAGCGGGTTGGTGAGCGCCGCCGCGGCGACGGCGCCGAAGTTCTCGATGTCGAGGCACTGCCGGCCCGCGAGGTAGAACAGCCGCTCGCGCAACTGGGCCGGGCACGTCCGCGCGTTGGGGCAGCGCAGGTCGATGTCGCCTTCCTTCATGGCCCGCAGCGGCGTACCGCACTCGGGGCACTCGGCGGGCATCGTGAACTCCCGCTCGGTGCCGTCGCGCAGGTCCACGACGGGGCCGAGGATCTCGGGGATGACGTCCCCGGCCTTGCGCAGGACGACGGTGTCGCCGATGAGGACGCCCTTGGCCTTGACGACCTCCTGGTTGTGCAGGGTCGCGAACTCCACCTCGGAGCCGGCCACCGTCACCGGCTCCACCTGCGCGTACGGGGTGACCCGCCCGGTGCGGCCGACGCCCACCTTGATGTCGACGAGCCGGGTGTTGACCTCCTCGGGGGCGTACTTCCAGGCGATCGCCCAGCGCGGGGCGCGCGCCGTGGAGCCGAGCCGGCCCTGGAGCGGGATCTCGTCGAGCTTGACGACGACGCCGTCGATCTCGTGCTCCACGGAGTGGCGGTGCTCGCCGAAGTGCGCGATGAACTCGCGGACCTCGGCCAGGGAGGACACCACCCGGTTGTGCCGGGCGGTGGGCAGGCCCCATTCGCGCAGGAGCCCGTACGCCTGCGACAGGGTGGCGATCCCGAAGCCCTCGCGGGCGCCGATGCCGTGCACCACCATGTGCAGCGGGCGGGTCGCGGTGACCTTGGGGTCCTTCTGGCGCAGCGATCCGGCCGCCGCGTTGCGCGGGTTGGCGAACGGCTTGTCGCCGGCGGCGACGAGGCGGGCGTTGAGCTCCTCGAACTTCTCCATCGGGAAGAAGACCTCGCCGCGGATCTCGACGAGGTCGGGGATGCGGTCGCCGGAGAGGCGGTCGGGAACCTCCGCGATGGTGCGGACGTTGGGCGTGATGTCCTCGCCGGTGCGGCCGTCGCCGCGGGTGGCGGCGCGGGTCAGCCGGCCCTTCTCGTAGGTGAGGTTGACCGCGAGGCCGTCCACCTTGAGCTCGCACAGGTAGTGGAAGTCCGGGGTGCCCACGTCCCGGGCGACGCGGTCCGCCCAGCCGGACAGCTCCTCGTCGTCGAAGGCGTTGTCGAGGGAGAGCATGCGCTCGCGGTGCTCGACGGACGCGAAGTCCGTCTCGTACGCGCCCGCCACCTTCTGGGTCGGCGAGTCGGGCGTGCGCAGCTCCGGGTACTGCTCCTCGAGCGCCTCCAGCGAGCGCAGCAGCCGGTCGAACTCGGCGTCGCTGAC
The DNA here is from genome assembly GCF_055570615.1 of Streptomyces sp. NPDC031121. NCBI lineage: Bacteria > Bacillati > Actinomycetota > Actinomycetes > Kitasatosporales > Streptomycetaceae > Streptomyces > Streptomyces sp. NPDC031121. The sequence continues at coordinate 694,436 of NZ_JBVIGV010000001.1, read as the reverse complement.
GACCGGCTGGTCGTTCACGTAGTACCGGAAGCGGTGCTCCTCGACCTGCTCGGCCAGCAGCATGTGCTGCTCGCGCACCGCCGCCGGTACCGCCGTGTCCTGCTGTTCGGCTGCCATGCCGTGTCCTCCCGTGGCCCGTCTCGGTTCGTCACTCAGGGTTGTCGGCGAGGGACCTCGCCGCGCGGACGCAGTGGGCCTGCGCCGCGCGGGCGTAGGCGGGCGAGGCGCCCGCGAGGCCGCACGACGGGGTGACCGTGACGGACTCCGCGAGGGTGCCCGGGGCCAGCCCCAGCCTGCGCCAAAGCTTCCTGACACCCATGACGCTACCGCCCGGGTCGGACAACGGGGCATCGGTGCCCGGCACGACTCCGGCGAAGAGCCGCATGCCGCTTTCGACGGCCTCGCCGACGGCCTCGTCCTCGCGCTCCGTGAGCAGCGAGAAATCGAACGAGACCGCATGGGCGCCGGCCCGGCGGAGCAGGCCGAAGGGGACGCCGGGGGCGCAGGTGTGGACGACGACGTCCCCCTCGTGGACGGCGAACAGCTGGCGCAGGGTCCCCTCGACGACCTGCCGGTCCACGGCCCGGTAGGTCCGGTATCCGCTGGCGGTGCGGATCCGGCCGGTGAGGACGGCGGTGAGCGACGGCTCGTCGAACTGGAGGACGATCTCGGCGCCGGGGATGCGCCGGCGGACGTCGGCGAGGTGGCCGCGCAGCCCCTCGGCGAGGGAGGCGGCCAGGTCGCGGCAGGCGCCGGCGTCCTGGAGGGCGGCCTCGCCGCCGTGCAGCTCCAGCGCGGCGGCGAGCGTCCACGGGCCGACGGCCTGCACCTTCAGGCGCCCCGTGTAGCCCTGGGTGAACTCCTCCAGGGCGTCGAGGTCCTCGCCGAGCCAGGACCTGGCGCGCCGGGTGTCGCGGCCGGGGCGGTCGCTGATGCGCCAGCCGCTGGGCTCGACGTGCGCGTACAGGTCCACGAGCAGGCCGAGCGAGCGGCCGATCATGTCGGCGCCGGGGCCGCGGGCGGGCAGCTCGGGCAGGTAGGGGAAGTCCTCGAAGGAGCCGGTGGCGGTCTTGGCGGCCTCGCGGGCGTCGCCGCCGGGAAGGGAGCCGACCCCGGTGGCGTTCGCGGTCACCGGCCCGGCCTCACGGTCAGGTCGTTGACCTCGGCGTCGCGGGGCAGGTCGAGGGCCATCAGGATGGTGGTGGCCACGGACTCCGGGTCGATCCAGGCGGAGGGGTCGTACTCCTTGCCCTCCTGGGAGTGCACCTTTGCCTGCATGGCGGTGGCGGTGCGGCCGGGATAGACGGAGGTGACGCGGATGCCGTTGGCGCGCTCCTCGGCGCGCAGCGCGTCGGCGAGCGCCTTCAGCCCGTGCTTGGAGGCGGCGTACGCGCTCCAGTCGGCGTGCGCGTTCAGCCCGGCGCCGGAGTTGACGAAGACGACGGTGGCCTTGGAGGCGCGCAGGGTCGGCAGGAGGAGCCGGGTGACCTCGGCGGGGGCGATCAGGTTGACGTTGAGTTGCTGGTGCCAGGTCTTGGGGCGCAGCTCGCCGACGGGTCCGAGGTCGACGATCCCGGCGATGTGCAGGAGGGAGTCGAGCCGGTCGGGCAGCGCCTGCTTGTCGAAGGCCCAGGAGAGCCGGTCGGGGTCGGCGAGGTCGCCGACGAGGGTGCGGGCGCCCGGGTAGCGCTCGACGAGCTGCCGGGCGCGGGCGGCGTCGCGGGCGAGCAGGATCAGGTCGTCGCCCCGGGCGTGCAGGCGGGCGGCGACGGCGGCGCCGATGCCGGCCCCGGCCCCGGTGATCAGGTGTGTAGGCATACCGCCCATGCTCGCAGGTCCGGAGCCCGGCTCCGGCCGGGCCTGCGGGGGCGGTCAGCCGGTGGGGGCGGGCTCGGCGGACCCGGCGCGGGCGCCGCGGCGGCGGGCCGGTCCGGCGTCCTCGCCGTCGGCCGGCCGGAAGGTGCGGCGGTAGGCGATCGGGGAGACGCCTAGGGCGCTGCGCATGTGCTGGCGCAGGGAGTTGGCCGAGCCGAAGCCGGCGCGGTGGGCGACCAGGTCGACGGGGAGGTCGCTGGACTCCAGCAGGTGCCGGGCGACCTCCAGGCGCTGGCCGGTCAGCCACTGGACGGGGGTCATGCCGACCTCGTCGCGGAAGCGGCGGGTGAAGGTGCGCAGGCTCATCCGCGCGTGGGCGGCGAGCCGGGCGAGGGTCAGGGGCTCGGCGAGCCGCTCCAGGGCCCAGGCCCGGGTGGCGGTGGTGGTGGCGGCGGTCGGCTCCGGCACGGGCCGCTCGATGTACTGGGCCTGTCCGCCGTCGCGCCAGGGCGGTACGACGCACAGCCGGGCGGCGAGGTTGGCGACGGCGGTGCCGTGGTCCGCGCGGATGAGGTGCAGGCACAGGTCGATGCCGGCGGCCACGCCGGCGGAGGTGAGGATGTCGCCGTCGTCGACGAAGAGGACGTCCTCGTCGACCTTGACGCGCGGGAAGGCCCGCTGGAACTCCAGGGCCTTGAGCCAGTGGGTGGTCGCGGGCCGGCCGTCGAGCATCCCGGCGGCGGCGAGCACGTAGGAGCCGGTGCAGATGGACACGATCCGGGCTCCGGGGCGGATCCGGGCGAGGGCGTCGGCGTACGCCTGCGGCAGGGGCGCGCCCTGGAGGAGTTCGCCCATGGCGTGCGTGGGCGGGATGACCACGGTGTCGGCGGCCGCGAGCGCCTCGGGGCCGGCCGAGACGCCGATCGTGAACCCGGCGTCGCTGGCCACGGGCTGACCGTCCGCGGTGCAGACGGTGACCTCGTAGAGCGGGTTCCCGGAGTCGTCGTAGGCGTTGCCGAAGACCCGGGAGGGCATTCCGAGCTCGAACGGGGGGACGCCTTCGAGGGCGAGTACGGCGACACGGTGCATGGCCAGATCCTGTCACATGGTGGCCGTCCGGCCAGTACTGCGCGGGCACGGCGGCGGCGAAGCTGGTGCCCCCACCCGGGAAAACCGGTGTGGAACAGACATAAAAGGAGATATCCATGCGTGCCGTCGTCGTCAGCCGGTGGGGCGGTCCCGAGGTCCTCACCGAGACCGAGGTGGACCGGCCCGAGCCGGGGCTGGGCGAGATCCTCGTACGGGTGCACGCGGCCGGCGTGAACCCCGTGGACTGGAAGACGCGCGCCAGCGGCGCCTTCGTCGGCTGGGGCCCGGTCCCGGTGGTCGGCTGGGACGTCTCGGGCACCGTCGAGGCGGTCGGACCGGGGGTGACGCTGTACCGTCCGGGCGACGAGGTGTACGGGATGCCCCGCTTCCCGCAGCAGGCGGGCGGTTACGCGGAATACGTGACGGCCCCGGCGCGCCACTTCGCGCGCAAGCCCGCCTCTCTCGACCATGTGCAGGCGGCCGCGCTGCCGCTGGCGGCGCTGACCGCGTGGCAGGCGCTGGTCGACACGGCCGGGGTCGCGGCGGGGCAGCGGGTGCTGGTCCACGCGGCGGCCGGCGGGGTCGGCCACCTGGCCGTGCAGATCGCCAAGGCCCGCGGCGCGTACGTCATCGGCACCGCCAGCGCGGCCAAGCACGGGGTGCTGCGCGAGCTCGGCGCCGACGAGCTGGTCGACTACCGCGCCGGGGACTTCGCCGAGGCGGTCTCGGACGTGGACGTGGTGCTGGACGCGCTCGGCGGGGAGGTCGCGCAGCGCTCCCTGGAGGTGCTGAAGCCCGGCGGCCACCTGGTGACCCTGCTCGGTCCGGACGTCCCTGCCGGGGCGGACGGGGTGCGCGCCTCCTTCGTGGTGGTGGAGCCCGACCTCAAGGGCCTGGAGGAGATCACCGCCCTGGTCGAGCGGGGCCTGCTCAAGCCGCTGGTGGAGACGGTGCTGCCGCTGGAGCAGGCGGCGAAGGCCCACGAGATCGGGGAGCAGGGCCGCACCACCGGCAAGATCGTCCTGACGGTGGTGTGAGCCCGCGAAGGAGGCGGGCGGCCGCGGGGGCGGCCGCCCGGCGTCAGACCGCGGCGGCGGCGCGGGTGGTCGTGGCGATGGTGGCGGAGCCGACGACGCGGGTGCCGTCGTAGAGGACGATCGCCTGGCCGGGGGCCACGCCGCGGACCGGCTCGGTGAACCGGACGCGCAGCTCGCCGTCGACGACCTCGGCGAAGACCTCGGTCTCGCCGCCGTGGGCGCGCAGCTGGGCGGTGTACGTGCCCGGGGCGGCGGGCGTGGAGCCGCACCAGCGGGGGCGGATCGCGGTGAGGGCGCCGATGTCGAGGGACTCGGCGGGGCCGACGGTCACGGTGTTGTTCACCGGGGAGATGTCGAGGACGTAGCGCGGCTTGCCGTCGGGGGCGGGGTGGCCGATGCGCAGGCCCTTGCGCTGGCCGATGGTGAAGCCGTAGGCGCCGTCGTGGGTGCCCACCTTGGCGCCGGACTCGTCGACGATGTCGCCCTCGGCGCGGCCGAGGCGCTTGGCGAGGAAGCCCTGGGTGTCGCCGTCGGCGATGAAGCAGATGTCGTGGCTGTCGGGCTTCTTCGCGACGGCGAGGCCGCGCCGCTCCGCCTCGGCGCGGATCTCCTCCTTGGTGGTGATCGTGTCGCCGAGCGGGAAGAGGGCGTGGGCGAGCTGCTTCTCGTCGAGGACGCCGAGGACGTACGACTGGTCCTTGGCCATGTCGGAGGCGCGGTGCAGCTCGCGGGTGCCGTCCTCGCCCACGACGATCGTCGCGTAGTGGCCGGTGCAGACCGCGTCGAAGCCGAGGGCGAGGGCCTTGTCGAGGAGCGCCGCGAACTTGATCTTCTCGTTGCAGCGCAGGCACGGGTTAGGGGTCCGGCCCGCCTCGTACTCGGCGACGAAGTCCTCCACCACGTCCTCGCGGAAGCGCTCGGCGAGGTCCCAGCAGTAGAAGGGGATGCCGATGACGTCGGCCGCGCGGCGGGCGTCCCGGGAGTCCTCGATGGTGCAGCAGCCGCGCGCGCCCGTCCGGAAGGACTGCGGGTTCGCGGAGAGCGCCAGGTGGACGCCGGTCACGTCGTGCCCGGCTTCGACCGCGCGGGCGGCGGCGACGGCGGAGTCCACACCGCCGGACATGGCGGCCAGGACGCGGAGGGGGCGGGCGGGGCGCGGCAGGTTCTCAGTCATAGCGCCTTCCAGGGTACGGGGGAACCGTGCGGGGTCACAGTGCGTTGTCGGGGGCAGGGGGTGAGCGCATGGGAACCGGGGAGAAGGCGGGGAGGCCCGCCGGCGGGCCGGGCCGGGGCAGGACGCGCCGGGCGGTGCTGTTCGGCGGCCTCGGCGTCCTCGCCGTGGCGGGCGCGGCCGGGGCGGACGAGGTGCGGCGGCTGTGGTGGCTGCTGCCGGGGGTGTCCAAGCCGCGCAAGGAGGGCGAGCTGGACTACGCGGGCGCGGGCTGGACGGCGGCCTCGCCGGCGAACTGGCGGCTGGCCGACCGGCCGGACGACTACCGCGTCGACCGGATCGTGGTGCATGTCACGCAGGGCGGCTTCGCCTCGTCGGTGGACGCCTTCAGGAACCCGTGGCACAAGGCGTCGGCGCACTACATAGTCCGCCAGGACGGGCATGTGGAGCAGATGGTCCGCGAGCTGGACGTCGCCTTCCACGCCGGGAACCGCTCGATGAACGAGCGGAGCATCGGCATCGAGCACGTCGGCTACGTGGAGCGGCCGCGGGACTTCACGGACGCCATGTACGCGTCCTCGGCGCGGCTGGCGGGCGACATCTGCCGCCGGTACGGCATACCGGTGGACCGCAGGCACATAGTGGCGCACTCCGAGGTGCCGGGCACGGACCACACCGATCCCGGGCCGCACTGGGACTGGGACCGGTACCTGCGCCTGGTGCGGGCCGAGGCGGCGGGCAAGGGCTCCGCCTGACCGTCGGACCGCGAGTCTGTCCGGCCCCGGTCGGCCCGTCAGGAGAGCCCGGCGGTGCGGGCGCGTTCGACGGCGGGGCCGATGGCGGCGGCCACGGCGGCGACGTCCTCCTCGGTGGAGGTGTGGCCGAGGGAGAAGCGCAGGGTGCCGCGGGCCAGCTCCGGGTCGGTGCCGGTCGCGAGGAGGACGTGGCTGGGCTGGGCCACGCCGGCGGTGCAGGCGGAGCCGGTGGAGCACTCGATGCCCTGGGCGTCGAGCAGCAGCAGCAGGGAGTCGCCCTCGCAGCCGGGGAAGCTGAAGTGCGCGTTCGCAGGGAGCCGGTTGTCGGGGTCCCCGCCGAGGACGGCGTCGGGCACGGCGGCGCGCACGGCGCGGACCAGCTCGTCGCGCAGCCGCCCGACCTCCGCGGCGAACCGCTCGCGCCGCTCGGCGGCGAGGACGGCGGCCACGGCGAAGGCGGCGATGGCGGGCACGTCGAGGGTGCCGGAGCGGACGTGCCGCTCCTGGCCTCCGCCGTGCAGGACGGGGACGGGCGCCTGGTCGCGGCCGAGCAGCAGGGCGCCGATGCCGTAGGGGCCGCCGATCTTGTGGCCGCTCACGGTCATCGCGGCGAGCCCGCTGTCCCCGAAGCGGACGTCGAGCTGGCCGACGGCCTGGACGGCGTCGGAGTGCAGCGGGACCCCGAACTCGGCTGACGCCTCGGCGAGTTCGCGGACCGGCATGACGGTGCCGATCTCGTTGTTGGCCCACATCACGGTGGCCAGGGCCACGTCGCCGGGGTTGCGGGCGATGGCCTCGCGCAGCTCGCCGGGGCTGACGCGGCCGTACCGGTCGACCGGCAGGTACTCGACGCGGGCGCCCTCGTGCTCGGCGAGCCAGTGGACGGCGTCGAGGACGGCGTGGTGCTCGACGGGGCTGGCCAGGACCCGGGTGCGGGCGGGGTCCTGGGCTCGGCGCGCCCAGTAGAGGCCCTTGACGGCGAGGTTGTCGGCCTCGGTGCCGCCGGCGGTGAAGACGACCTCGCTGGGCCGGGCGCCGAGCGCCTCGGCGAGGGCCTCGCGGGCCTCCTCGACGGTCCGGCGGGCGCGCCGGCCGGCGGCGTGCAGCGAGGAGGCGTTGCCCGTGGCGGCGAACTGCGCGGTCATCGCCGCGGCGGCCTCCGGGAGCATCGGAGTGGTGGCGGCGTGGTCGAGGTAGGCCATGATTTCCCGATTCTACGAGCCCCGGGGCGCCCGGGGCCCACGCCGCCCTCCGCTCCGGCCCGCCGGGGGCCGGGCTGCCGCGGGCCAGCTCCGCGGGTCAGCTCCGCGGGGCGCGGGCCAGCTGGCGGGACTGGGCGACCAGGCGGTCCTCGGAGTCCCAGACCTCGGCGTCCTCCTCCAGGAAGCCGCCGGCCAGGTTCCGGGTGGTGATGGAGATCCGCAGCGGGCCGGGGGCGGGGCGGCGGCGGACGTGCGCGGTCAGCTCGACGGTCGGGCTCCAGCCCATCATGCCGAGGTCGAAGCAGGTCGGCGGGAGGGCGTCGACGGCGAGGAGCAGGGACAGCGGGTCGGCGTCCCGGCCGTCGGCCAGCTCGAACCAGGCCCGCATCTCGCCCTTGCCGGAGGGGGCGCCGAGCGCCCAGCCGGCGGTCGCCGGGTCCAGCCGCAGGCGGAGCCGGTCGACGATGGCGTTGCTGCCGGGGATGGGGGCCGGGCCGGCCTCCGGACCGAGGCAGGCCTCGTACGGCGGCATCGCGGGCGGGAGGGCGGTGGTGCGGACGTCGTCCGGGAGGGCGGCGAGGTCGCCGTAGGAGGCGACGACGCGGATCCGCTCGACCTCGGCGCCGGTCTCGTCGTACTGGTACAGGGAGGCCTGGCCGGTGGAGAGGGTGCGGCCGACGCGGACGACCTCGGTGCGGATGACGGCGGGGCCGGGCTCGCTGGAGGTGAGGTAGTGGGCGGAGACCGTGAAGGGGTCCGGGTGCGGGAGGGCCGCCGCCAGCGCCCTGCCGACCATGGCCAGCAGGTAGCCGCCGTTGACGGCGGTGATGATCGTCCATCCGGCCGAGAGCTCGGCGTCGTACACCCCGGGCTCGCCGGCCCGCTCGGTGAGGGTGGTGTCGCGGTCGAACTCGCTGTCGCCGATGGAGGCCTGGGCTGCTGCGTATGCCATGGGATCGAGCCTACAACCGAAGACTACTAAGCGGTAGCTTTTCGATGTGGCGTGCTGATCACGGCTCCTCGGACACCGCCGAGCGGCGGTTCCAGGCCAGCGGGGCCCGCCAGTGGAACTGCATGGCGAGCAGCCGCAGCACGAAGGTGGTGACGATGGCGGCGGCCGTGGTCAGCGCGTTCAGCGCGCCGAAGGCGATGGAGAGGGCCACCATCGCCGCGCCGACGGTGGCGGGCACGGCGTACATCTCCCGGTCGCGCAGCAGCGTGGGCACCTCGTTGGCGAGGACGTCGCGCAGGACGCCGCCGCCGACGGCCGTGGCCAGCCCGAGCGCGGCGGACGCGGTGAGGCCGAGCCCGTACTCGTACGCCTTCGTCGTGCCGGTCACGCAGAACAGGGCCAGGCCCGCGGCGTCGAAGACCTTGATGGCCCGGTTGATCCGCTGCACCTCGGGGTGGAGGAAGAAGACGAGGGCCGCGGCGATCAGCGGGGTGACGAAGAAGCTGAGCTCGGCGAAGGCGGCCGGCGGGACGGCGCCGATGACGAGGTCGCGGAAGAGGCCGCCGCCCAGGGCGGTTACCTCGGCGAGGACCGCGATGCCGAAGACGTCGAAGTTCTTGCGCACGGCGAGCAGGGCGCCCGCGGTGGCGAAGACGAAGATGCCCGCGAGGTCCAGCGCGTGCTGGATCCCGGGCGGGAAGAGGTCGTGGAGCACCGCCCCATTGTGCCGCCCGCCCGCCGCCCGCCCGCCGGACGGCCCCGGCGGACAGGCCGGCGGCCCGGGCACCGACCGCTACTCGGTGCCCGGGCCGTCGGACGAAGGTGCCCCGGGGACGGGCCGTCTGTCCAGTGCCGGCCCTTCGGTCCCTAGGGCGTCACCGCGGCGAGGGCGTCCGCCGCACCGGGCAGGGCCGGGTCGCCGGGCGCCTGGTCGGGGGCGTTCTCCGGGTGGTGGCAGGCCACCTGGTGCCCCGTGGCCAGCGCCGCCAGCGGCGGCTCCTTGACGGTGCAGATCTGCGTCGCCTTCCAGCAGCGGGTGTGGAAGCGGCAGCCGCTCGGCGGCGAGATCGGCGAGGGCACGTCGCCCTTGAGCAGGATGCGCCCGCTCTTCGCCCCGCGCCGGCGCGGGTCCGGCACGGGCACGGCCGACAGCAGCGCCTTGGTGTACGGGTGCATGGGGGTCTCGTACAGCGAGGTGCGGTCGGTCAGCTCCACGATCTTGCCGAGGTACATGACCGCGATGCGGTCCGAGACGTGCCGGATGACCGACAGGTCGTGCGCGATGATCACGTACGTGAGGCCGAGCTCCTCCTGGAGGTCGTCCAGCAGGTTGACCACCTGGGCCTGGATCGACACGTCCAGTGCGGACACCGGCTCGTCGGCGACGACCAGCTTCGGCTTGAGCGCCAGCGCGCGGGCGATGCCGATGCGCTGGCGCTGGCCGCCGGAGAACTCGTGCGGGTAGCGGTTGTAGTGCTCGGGGTTGAGGCCGACCAGGGACAGCAGGCGCTGCACCTCCGCCTTGAGCCCGCCCTCCGGCTCGACGCCCTGGAGCTTGAACGGCGCGCTGACGATCGTGCCGACCGTGTGGCGCGGGTTCAGCGAGCCGTACGGGTCCTGGAAGATCATCTGCACATCGCGCCGCAGCGGCCGCATCCCGGCGACCCCGAGGTGCGTGATGTCGCGGCCCTCGAACTCGACCGTGCCGCCGGTGGGCTCCAGCAGGCGGGTGATCAGCCGGCCCATCGTGGACTTGCCGCAGCCGGACTCGCCCACGACGCCGAGCGTCTCACCGCGCCGGACGTCGAAGTCGATCCCGTCGACGGCCTTGACGGCCGCGACCTGCCGGCGCAGCAGTCCCTTGTTGATGGGGAAGTGCTTGACCAGGCCGGTCACCTTCAGCAGCGGTTCCTCGGCGGTCGCCTCCGGCGCGCCCGCCCCGGCCGTGTCCTTCTTCGTCATGTCGGTCACAGCTTCGGCGCAATCTCTTCGGTCCAGATCCGGGTCCGCTCCTCCTGCGTCATGTGGCAGGCCGACCAGTGCCCGCTGCCGTCCTCGGTCAGCTCGGGCCGGCGGGTGCGGGTGATACCGCCCTCGGGGACGTCCGCGTACGGGCAGCGCGGGTTGAACGCGCAGCCGCTCGGGATGTTGATGAGGCTGGGCGGGGAGCCCTTGACCGGGATCAGGCGCTCGGTCTGCTCGCGGTCGATGCGCGGCATGGAGCCGAGCAGCCCCCAGGTGTAGGGGTGGCGGGGCTCGTAGAAGACCTTCTCCGCGGTGCCGCGCTCGACGCAGCGGCCGCCGTACATGACGAGGATGTCGTCGGCCATCTCGGCGACCACGCCGAGGTCGTGCGTGATCATGATGACGGCGGATCCGAACTCCCGCTGGAGGTCGCGGATCAGGTCGAGGATCTGCGCCTGCACGGTGACGTCGAGGGCGGTGGTCGGCTCGTCGGCGATGAGCAGCTCCGGGTTGTTGACCAGGGCCATCGCGATCATCGCGCGCTGGCGCATGCCGCCGGAGAACTCGTGCGGGTAGGCGTCCACGCGCCGGTGCGGCTCGGGGATGCCGACGCGGTCGAGCATCTCGACCGCCCGCTTGCGGGCGGCCTTCTTGTCGGTGTCGTGGTGCGTGCGGTACGCCTCGACGATCTGCTTGCCGACGGTGTAGTAGGGGTGCATCGCGGACAGCGGGTCCTGGAAGACCATCGCCATCTTGCGGCCGCGCAGCGTGCGCACGTGGTCGGCGTCCGCCTTGACGAGGTCCTCGCCGTCGAGGACGACCTCGCCGGAGATGTGCGGGCGGCTGCGGGCGTTGCCGGTGCGGTGCAGGCCCATGATGGCCAGCGAGGTCACCGACTTCCCGGAGCCGGACTCGCCGACGATGCCCAGCGTCTTGCCGCGCTCCAGCTCGAAGGACAGCCCGTCGACGGACTTCACGAGGCCGTCGTCGGTCGGGAAGTGCACCTTGAGGTCGCGCACCGACAGGAAGGCGCCGCTGCGCGGGCCGGCCTGCTCGGGGACGAACGCGGGGCCGCCGGCGGTGGCCGCGGCGGGGCCGCCGGATCCGGCGGTGGGGTTCTCGGTCACGTCAGCCTCACGCGCGGGTCGATGACGGCGTACAGCAGGTCCACGATCAGGTTGGCCATCACCACGAACAGCGCGGCGAGCAGGGTGACGCCCATGATCACGGGGAGGTCGCCCTGGCCGATGGCGGCGACGGCTGCCGTCCCGAGGCCCTGGAAGTTGAAGGTCGTCTCGGTGAGCACGGCGCCGCCGAGGAGGCCGCCGAGGTCGAGGCCGAACATCGTGACGATCGGGGTGAGGGTGGAGCGCAGGGCGTGCTTGCGGATGACCACGCCCTCCTTGAGGCCCTTGGCGCGGGCGGTGCGGATGTAGTCCTCGCCGAGGACCTCCAGCATCGTGGCGCGGGTGATGCGGGCGTAGGTGGCGGCGAAGAGGAAGGCCAGGGTGATCCAGGGCAGGATCAGGGAGTTGAGCCAGGCCCCGGGGTCCTCGGTGAGCGGTTTGTAGTTGGAGACGTCGAGCCAGCCGAGGCTGTAGACGAAGATCGCGGGGGCGACCATCCCGGTGAAGAAGATCGGCAGGGAGACGCCGGCGAGGGCGCCGACCATGACGGTGCGGTCGACGGCGGTGCGGCGCTTGAGCGCCGAGACCACACCGGTGGCGACGCCCGCGAGGACCCAGATGACCGCCGCGCCGAGCGCGAGGGAGAGGGTGACCGGCATGCGGTCGACCATGGTCTCCCAGACGGGCGCCTCGGTCTTGAACGAGTAGCCGAAGCAGGGTGCTTCGCAGTGGGTGGTCTCGGTGCCGCCGTCGTAGTCGCGGCCGACGAAGATCCCCTTGACGAAGGTCAGGTACTGCTCGGAAATGGGCTTGTCGAAGCCCATCTTCACGCGGATGCCCGCCAGGGCGGTCTCGTTGGTCTCGCGGCCGGCGTACATGAGCGCCGGATCGCTGCCCGTGATCTTGGGGACCGCGAAGAAGATGCCGAAGGTGACCACGGAGACCACCAGCAGCGTGGCGGCGACGTTGAACAGCCGCCGTATGAGGTAGACGAGCACTGCAGTCGGCCGCCGGGGCGGGCGGCCGCCGCCCCTCGTGGGGACGGCAGCCGCCGCCTGCGGCCTTCACCTGCCCTTCGGACTAGCGCATGTGCGGTGAAGGCACTTGCCTGTTGTTACGTGGCGACTCGCCCGGTGGCTACTTGCCCACGCCGATCACGGCGAGGTCGATCTTGCCCATGGAGTCGTTGAAGTAGACGTTTGTCAGACGGGGGTTGTGGTAGACGAAGGCCTTGTCGAAGTTGATGGGAAGGTAGAGCGCCTTCTCCATGATCTTCTTGTTGATGTCGGTGTAGAACGGCGCGGCGGCGTCCGGCGTCGCGGCGGCGGCGGCCTTGTCGAACAGCCCGTTGATCTCCGGGTCGTTCAGCTCCGTGTAGTTGTTGTTGCCGTTCGGCAGGATGAACGAGCCGTCGACGAGCGGCTGGAGGAAGCCCGAGCCGGAGTTGTAGTCGGCGCCCCAGCCCATGACGATGATGCCGTAGCCCTTCTTCTTCACGTTCTCGGGCGAGCCGATCGTGGAGGAGGAGAGCTTGCCGTCGTACTGGTCGATGGTGGCCTTGATGCCGACCTTGGCGAGCGAGGCCTGGAGGGACTCGGCCGTCTTCACCTCGGGGGCGCGGTTGTTGCGCACCGCGATGGTGGTCTCGAAGCCGTCGGGCTTGCCGCAGGCCTTCAGGGCCTCCTTGGCCTTGTCCTCCTGCGGCTGGCCCTTGGTCAGGCCCCAGGGGTCGTAGCTCTTGTCGGAGCCGGGGATGCCGGGCGGCAGCATGTTGGCGCCGAGGTCACCGCTGGTCGGGCCGCCGCGGGCGGTCTGCAGGGACTTCGGGTCGGCCGCGTAGATGACGGCCTTGCGGCACTCGATGTTGTCGAACGGCGCGACCGTCTGCGGGAAGGCGAAGTAGCGGATGTAGCCGGTGAACGGGTTGTCCGCGTTCTTCTTGAGGTTCGGGTCCTTGAGGACCTTGTTCTTCGCGGCCTGCTGGAGGCCGGTGCCGTCGACCGCGAGGTCGATGTCGCCGGAGAGCAGGCGGGCGTCCATGTCGTCCGGGTTGGTCGTCACCGTGAAGGTGACCTTGTCCGGCAGGCCCGTGCGGATGGTGTCCGTCTTCGGGTCCCAGTTCTCGTTGCGGACGAAGGTGGCGCCCTTGCCGGCGGTGAAGCTCTCGACCTTGTACGGGCCCGTGGAGACGGGCTTGTTCGTGTACGTGGCGCCGGTGTCCTTGGCCGCCGGGACCGGCGAGGAGGACGGCATGGCCAGCAGGTAGCTGAAGTCGGAGTTGGCGCTCGCCAGGTTGAAGACGATCGTCTTGTCGTCCGGCGTCTGGACGGACTTCAGGCCCATCTTCTCGGGGTCGGTGTCCTTGTACGGCCCGGGGTACTTCTGGCCCTGGTCCAGGATGTCCATCAGGTAGGTGGGGCCGCCGGACAGCACGTCCTGCGCGAAGACGCGCTCGATGCCGTACTTGATGTCCTTCGAGGTGATCGGCGTGCCGTCCTCGTACTTCACGCCGTCCTTCAGCTTGAGGGTGTACGTCTTGCCCTCGTTGCTGATGACCGGGAGCGCCTCCGCGAGGTCCGGGACGAGCTTCGTGCCCGCCTCGCCCGGCTTGCTGTCGTACGCGAGCAGCTGGCGGATGTAGAGGCGCTGCATGTTCCACACGAAGCCGTAGTAGGCACGCGCCGGGTCGAGGTAGTCGACGTCCTGCGGCGACCAGAGCTTGAGCTCGCCGCCCTTCTCGGTGGACGGGTTGACGATGCCGGTGGTCGCGGCGTTGAAGGCGGCGCCGCCGGCGCCCTTCGCCTCGGACTTCTTCTCGCCGTCGCCGCCGCCGCACGCGGCGGTCAGCGACAGGGCGGCGATCACGGCGGTGATCGCGAGTGCCTGCTTTCTGCGGATCACGGTGGTCCAACCTCCAGTGGTGGGTGAATCGGTGAAGCGGTTCAGCTGCCCTTGGGGTCGAGTGCGTCGCGCAGCCCGTCCCCGAAGAGGTTGAACGCCAGGACGGTGATGAAGATCGTCATGCCGGGGACCACCATGTACATGGGGTCGTCCTGGTAGATGGGGACGGCGTCGGAGAGCATCTTTCCCCAGGAGGCTGTCGGCGGCTTGACGCCGGCGCCGAGGAAGCTGAGGGCCGCTTCCGTCAGGATGTTGGTCGGGATGATCAGCGTCGCGTAGACGAGGATCGGGGCGACGAGGTTCGGCAGCAGCTCCTTGACCAGGATGTAGCCGCGGCCGGCCCCGAGGCTGCGGGCCGCCTCGACGTACTCGCGCTCGCGCAGGGAGATCGTCTGGCCCCGGACGATGCGGCCGATGTAGGGCCACCCGAAGAAGCCGATGACGACGATCAGCACGCCCATGCGGACGCCCGAACCCTCGAACCCCCAGAGGGAGTTGGGGACCACGGAGACCAGGGCGATGGTGAACAGCAGCTGCGGGAAGGCCAGCAGCAGGTCCATCGTGCGGCTGATCAGGCCGTCGACCCAGCCGCCGAGGAAGCCGGCCAGGGCGCCGAGGAAGCTGCCGATGGCGACGGAGACGAAGGCGGCGAGGAAGGCGACGACCAGCGAGATGCGCGCGCCGTAGACGATCCGGCTGAACACGTCGCGCCCGTTGGTGGGTTCGACGCCGAGCAGGTGCTCGGAGCTCATGCCGCCGAAGGAGCCGATCGGCGTGCCGAGGTCCGGGTCGATCAGGTCCTCGTGGAACTCGTTGGGCGGGTGGCCCAGCACGCTCACGATCTGCGGCGCGAACACCGCCACCAGGATCAGGAGGATCACGACCATGCCGCCGGTCAGCGCGATCTTGTCGCGCTTGAGCCGCATCCAGGCGATACGGCCGGGCGAACGGCCCTCGATGGCCTTCGCCGGGACATCGGCTACGGACACGGGTGCGGGGGTTTCCGCGCTCGTGTCATGCAGTGGTGCCGTCATCGTGGTGGGGACCCCTCTCGGCCGGCGGGTCGCCGGCCCATGCCCGCCGCTGTGGCGGCGTTGGTGCGGAGTGGCGCTGGAGTGCGTCGCCGGCACGCAGCGGGGCGTGCCGGTGTGCGGGACGTGCAGCGGTTCGGGACGTGCAGGACGTGCGGACGTGCGGACGTGCGGGACGTGCGGGACGCACGGGACGTGCAGCGGTGCGGGAGGTGCAGACGTGCCGGACGTGCGGGAGGTGCTGTGCCCGGTGCCTGCGGAAAGCAGGGCGGAGCGCAAGCGGTGTGCAGGTGAGCCGGGTCCTTCCCGAGGGCCGGAGCGGCTCTTGGGTGGGGAGTCTTCATCGGCGCGTCGATCAGCCGCCAGACCCGCAGATGAATGGATGCGCAACCGTGATGTGAGGGTCCGATTCCCGTTATCCGGACTCCGCTGTCGGCTCAGCGGAGCAACACCGTCCGTTCGGTGCGCATTCGGACATGGTGCCCAACGGGCATCAGGAGCACGCCTTTTGGGTGTTCAACGGCGGCGAAATCCGGACAAGGCGAAGGCCGCGGGGAGCGGCTGCGAAGCCGGTGCTCCCCGCGGCCCGGGAGGGTCGCGCGGCAGGTGCGTCCACGGATCGTGGGAGGCCCGTGCGGCCGTCTGTCAGTAGGCCGGGGCCTGCCCCTCGCGGTCGTAGAACGGGCGCGTCTGCGACCTGAGCCACATCGCGACGGGGTCGTGCTCGTCGGCGAGCGCCACCGTGCACACCGGCACGCCCTCGGGCACCGCCCCCACGGACTGGCGCATCATCTCCCGTACGGATTCCAGCGCGGGCGCGGAGGCGTCGTACAGGTCGAGGCCGACCGCGAGGTACGGCGAGCCCAGCGCGGGCTGCACCCAGGCGCGGCGCAGCGACCGCACGGCCGGGGTGCGGTGCGCGTGCTGGGTCAGCAGCCCGTAGAACTGCGGGAGCTCCAGGGCCGGCTCGGACAGCCGCAGCGGGCCGGCCGGCATCCGGTCCAGGCCGGTGGCGATCCGGCGCAGGTCGGCCCAGGGGATGCCGAGGCCGCCGCCCTGGGCGTGCGGGTTGAGCCAGAGCCCCCACCGGTCGGGGTAGAGGGCGCGGGCGATGTCGCGGCCGGTGACGACCTCGTAGCCCCGGTTCCAGCCGCTGGCGGCCAGTTCCTGGGGGGAGGTGACGCACGGGGCGTAGCCGAGGCCCTCCAGCTCCATCCCGCCGTACTGGGCGTCCGGGGAGCCCGGGGAGCCCTGCCAGAGCAGCATCCACAGGCGGCCCTCGGCGAGGGCGTGCAGAAGTGACTCGTAGCTCTCGTAGCGCCCGGGAGTCACTTGGCGCATCACGTGCTCGACCTGCCCGGCCGCGGCCGTGCCTGACGCACTCACCGGTACCCCTCCTCGTCCGCCCGCGTAGACCCGCTGTCCAGGCCACTCGTGCGGCCAGGAGATGTCACCAGCTTAAGCGGCGCTAGGGGACGCAGAAGGGGCGTACGCGCGTAACGATGTGGTCGGCGACCGGGTCGCCGGCGGCCTCGGGCGCGTCCAGCAGCACCAACTGCACGGGCCAGGGCGCCGGGACTCGGCCCAGGGCCCGGCCGAGGGCCTCCAGCGGCAGGGCGCGCAGCGCCGGGTCCGGTCCCGTGAGCCTGACGCCGATGTAGAGCTCGGGCGCGCCGCCCTCGACGCTGGCCAGGCAGCGGTACGCGGCGGCGACGGCGCCGGTGGCGCGGAACTCCTCGGCGGCCGCGGCGAGGAGGTCCACCGGGTCCTCCTGCCAGTCGGGCTCGTAGAGGCGGACGCGGGCGCCGGAGGCTGGCCCGTCGAGCGCGGTGCGGCCGGCGCGGCACAGGGCGGCGACGGCGGGCGGGGGCAGGGGGACGCCGACGGCGCCCTCTGGGTTCACGGCGATGCCGAGCTGCGGGGGCAGGCCGCGGGCGAACTCGACCGCGGGCGCGACGGCGAAGTCCATGGCGGTGCCCACGCAGGCACGGAACTGGGAGGCGGAGCTGTAGACCGGGACGTACGCCGCCCCGCCGATGTCCATGGTGGGCAGCGCGAGGGAGGCGCTGTCGGGGCCGCCCCCGGCGGGCAGCGGCACCCAGACGGAGCTGCGGCCGAGGACCTCGACGATCCGCGGGCCCGCGTCCGCCGCTCCGAGGGCGGCGCCCAGCACCTGCTCCAGCTCGTTCTCCGGCCAGCCGCCGTCCCCGCCCATGTCCGCCTCCGCTCGTCGCGCCGTGTTACGCGCCCGAGGGTAGCGGCCCGCGCGGGCACCCGCGGTCGGGGACCGCGGGGCCGGGCGGAGATCCGGTCAGGCGGCCGGTCGTGCGGCCGGGGGCGCCGGGCGGAAGGCTATGCGGTTCAGCCGGGCGGCCGCGGGCCGGTCCAGGAGGACCACCGAGGCGCAGCCGGCGGGCAGCGGGCCGGATTCCGCGGCCCGGAGCAGGCGGGCGACGGCGGCCCGGTGCCGGGCGAAGGCGTACGCGGACACGCCGCGGCCGCGGGCCCGCTGCCCGGCCAGGGCCTCCTCCGGGGTGGCCACGAGCAGCACCAGGTGCAGGGCCCGGCCCCGGCGCCGCGCGGCTGCGGCGAGCAGCCCGCGCACCCAGCGCTGCGTGCCGCAGTCGTGGACGACGAGGGAGGCGCCCGAGCGCAGGGCCCGCCACATCCCCCGGTAGTGGGCGATCCGCACCAGCGGCCGGTAGACGGCGTACGGCAGGGCCGGGGGCATGCGGCGCTCCCAGCGCTCGCGCACGTCCTGCGAGTCGATGCCGCCGCCCTCGGCGGCGCGCTTGATCAGCGTGCTCTTCCCGCCGCCGGGCAGGCCGGAGACCACGACGATGTCCCCCTCGGCGAAGCCGAGCCGGTCGGGGCCGCTCCCGCCGGTGCCGCGCAGGTCGCGCACGGATCCGTGGCACGTTTCCGCGGCCGGCCGGGCCGGCACCCCCTCCGCAGTCCCCGCCGTGGCCAGCACTCCGAACCTCCGCACACCGATCGCCTCCCCCGCACGGGTCACCGGGACCCATTCCCACCCAATGTAAAGGGACGGTAATCCGGCGTCCCGGGTTTGCGTCGGCGCGTCCGCCCGGCGGACGCCCGGCCGCGCCCGCCCCGCGACCCCGCGCTCTTGGCGGATGGAACGGTCTTTCGGGCCCGCGCACCCGTTCTCGGGCACCTCGTGCAATGATGTGCGCCATCTGGACCAACTGCATACCGGCCGCTTGAATCCGCGCGGGAGAGTCCCGGCAGGCCGCGAGGCCGTGTCCGGGCGCCGAAGGAGCAAGTACCTCCCTTGAATCTCTCAGGCCCCGTACCGCGTGGATGAGGCAGATCTGAAAAGCGAGCCGCGCCCCGCCCGTCCGCCGCGACGGGACCGGGGGGTGCTCCACCCAAGGTGCAAGTCGGTGATCCCGCTCCGGGGAACTCTCGGCGAACCTCTCAGGTTCCGATGACAGATGGGGAGGAACGTCCTCGTCATGTCATGCCCTGGGACCCGGGAGCCACACCCATGAGCAATGCCCCCCGCCTGACCGCGCTCGATGCGCTGCACCGCTCGCTCGGTGCGACCATGACCGACTTCGCCGGCTGGGACATGCCCCTGCGGTACGGCAGCGAGCGCGACGAGCACAACGCCGTGCGCACGAAGGCCGGCCTGTTCGACCTCTCCCACATGGGCGAGATCACCCTGACCGGCCCGGAGGCCGTCAAGGCCCTCGACTACGCCCTGGTGGGGAACATCTCCACCGTCGGCGTCGGCCGCGCCCGCTACACGCACATCTGCCAGGAGGACGGCGGGATCCTCGACGACCTGATCGTCTACCGCCTCGGCGAGACCGAGTACATGGTCGTCGCCAACGCCTCGAACGCCCAGGTGGTGCTGGACGCCCTCACCGAGCGCGCGGCCGGCTTCGACACCGAGGTCCGCGACGACCGCGACGCGTACGCGCTGATCGCGGTGCAGGGGCCGGAGTCCCCCGCCATCCTGGCGTCGCTGACCGACGCCGACCTGGACGGCCTGAAGTACTACGCCGGCCTGCCCGGCACGGTGGCGGGCGTCCCCGCGCTGATCGCCCGTACCGGCTACACCGGCGAGGACGGCTTCGAGCTGTTCGTCTCCCCGGAGCACGCGGTGGAGCTGTGGCAGGCGCTGAGCAAGGCCGGCGAGGGCCGCGGCCTGGTGCCGTGCGGCCTGTCCTGCCGCGACACGCTGCGCCTGGAGGCGGGCATGCCGCTGTACGGGCACGAGCTGACGACCTCCCTGACCCCGTTCGACGCGGGCCTGGGCCGGGTCGTGAAGTTCGAGAAGGAGGGCGACTTCGTGGGCCGTGCCGCCCTGGAGGCCGCCGCCGAGCGCTCCGCGTCGAACCCGCCGCGCAAGCTGGTCGGCCTGGTCGCCGAGGGCCGCCGGGTCCCGCGCGCCGGGTTCCCCGTCGTGGCGGGCGGCCGGGTGGTCGGCGAGGTCACCTCCGGCGCCCCGTCGCCGACCCTGGGCAAGCCGATCGCCATGGCGTACGTCGACGCGGCACACGCCGAACCGGGCGCCTCCGGCGTCGGCGTGGACATCCGCGGTACCCATGAGCCGTACGAGGTCGTCGCCCTGCCCTTCTACAAGCGGCAGAAGTAGACCCCGACGCGTCGGCACGTCCGCACGCTCCCGCCTGCCGGGCCGAGCCGTCTCGACAGGCAAGACAACCGTTCGTTCGCACTCCCCCGCATCCAGGAGAATCAGGCCATGAGCAACCCCCAGCAGCTGCGTTACAGCAAGGAGCACGAGTGGCTGTCGGCCGCCGAGGACGGCGTCGCGACGGTCGGCATCACCGCGTTCGCGGCCAACGCGCTCGGTGACGTCGTCTACGCCCAGCTCCCCGCCGTCGGCGACACCGTGACCGCGGGCGAGACCTGCGGCGAGCTGGAGTCGACCAAGTCCGTCAGCGACCTGTACTCCCCGGTCACGGGCGAGGTCGTCGAGGCCAACCAGGACGTCGTGGACGACCCGGCGCTCGTGAACAGCGCCCCCTTCGAGGGCGGGTGGCTCTTCAAGGTGCGCGTGTCGGACGAGCCGGAGGACCTGCTCTCCGCCGCCGAGTACGAGCAGCTCACCCTTTCCGGCAACTGAACCAGGGACCGAAGATGTCCGTTCTGAACACCCCTCTCCACGAGCTCGACCCCGACGTCGCCGCTGCCGTCGACGCCGAGCTCGCGCGCCAGCAGTCGACCCTGGAGATGATCGCGTCGGAGAACTTCGCTCCGGTCGCCGTCATGGAGGCCCAGGGCTCGGTCCTGACCAACAAGTACGCCGAGGGCTACCCGGGCCGCCGCTACTACGGCGGCTGCGAGCACGTCGACGTCGTCGAGCAGATCGCCATCGACCGGATCAAGGCGCTCTTCGGCGCCGAGGCGGCGAACGTGCAGCCGCACTCCGGTGCGCAGGCGAACGCCGCCGCGATGTTCGCGCTGCTGAAGCCGGGCGACACGATCATGGGCCTGAACCTGGCCCACGGCGGTCACCTGACCCACGGCATGAAGATCAACTTCTCGGGCAAGCTCTACAACGTGGTCCCGTACCACGTCGGCGAGGACGGCCAGGTCGACATGGCCGAGGTCGAGCGCCTCGCCAAGGAGTCCAAGCCGCAGCTGATCGTCGCCGGCTGGTCCGCCTACCCGCGCCAGCTGGACTTCGCCGCCTTCCGCCGCATCGCGGACGAGGTCGGCGCGTACCTGATGGTCGACATGGCGCACTTCGCCGGACTGGTCGCCGCGGGCCTGCACCCGAACCCGGTGCCGCACGCCCACGTCGTCACCACCACCACGCACAAGACCCTCGGCGGTCCGCGCGGCGGTGTCATCCTGTCGACGCAGGAGCTGGCCAAGAAGATCAACTCCGCGGTCTTCCCCGGCCAGCAGGGCGGCCCGCTGGAGCACGTGATCGCCGCCAAGGCGGTCTCCTTCAAGGTGGCGGCCTCGCCCGAGTTCAAGGAGCGCCAGGAGCGCACCCTGGCCGGCGCGAAGATCATCGCCGAGCGCCTGGTCCGGGACGACGTCAAGGCCGTCGGCGTGGACGTCCTCTCCGGCGGCACCGACGTGCACCTGGTCCTGGTGGACCTGCGCAACTCGGAGCTGGACGGCCAGCAGGCCGAGGACCGCCTCCACGAGATCGGCATCACCGTCAACCGCAACGCCATCCCGAACGACCCGCGGCCCCCGATGGTCACCTCGGGCCTGCGGATCGGCACGCCGGCCCTGGCCACCCGCGGTTTCGGCGCCGAGGACTTCACCGAGGTCGCCGACATCATCGCCGAGGCCCTGAAGCCGTCCTACGACGGCGAGGCCCTCAAGGCGCGCGTCTCGGCGCTCGCCGCGAAGCACCCGCTGTACCCGTCGCTGTAAGGCCGCGGCTCGGAGGGCCCGGCCCTGTCCCCCACAGGGCCGGGCCCTTCCCATGGCCGGGTGCGGCGCCCTGCGCGCCGCCGGCCCGCAAGCCGCCGTACAGGCCGGCGTCACCGGCCCCCTCACGAACTGACGTACGCTGATTAACCGGGCAAGGGCGCCCACGAGGCGATCTTTGCCCGCAATCCCTGCAAAGTCCGCCCCCTCCGTCGGCCGCCTCGCCCCCGCTGCGAGAGCGACTCGGCGGTTCGTTCCCCGCCACCGCGGGGGTGACCGGGAGTCCGCCACCGTGGCCATTTCCGTCTTCGATCTCTTCTCGATCGGCATCGGTCCGTCCAGCTCGCACACCGTCGGCCCGATGCGCGCCGCCCGCATGTTCGTCAACCGGCTGAAGAAGGACGGCCTGCTCGCCCAGACCGCCTCCGTCCGCGCGGAGCTGTACGGCTCGCTCGGCGCGACCGGCCACGGCCATGGCACGCCCAAGGCGGTGCTGCTGGGCCTGGAGGGCCACTCCCCGCGGACCGTGGACGTGGAGACCGCCGACGCCGAGGTGGAGCGCATCCGCACCACGGGCCGGCTGCGCCTGCTGGGCACGGAGATAGGGAGCGCCCACGAGATCGCCTTCGACGAGCCGAACCAGCTCGTCCTGCACCGGCGCCGGTCCCTGCCCTACCACGCGAACGGCATGACCCTCTTCGCGTACGACGCCGCCGGCACGCCGCTGCTGGAGAAGACGTACTACTCGGTCGGCGGCGGCTTCGTGGTGGACGAGGACGCGGTCGGCGAGGACCGGATCAAGCTCGACGACACCGTGCTGAAGTACCCCTTCCGCTCGGGCGACGAGATGCTGCGCCTGGCGAAGGAGACCGGCCTGTCGATCTCCTCGCTGATGCTGGAGAACGAGAAGGCGTGGCGCACCGAGGAGGAGATCCGCGAGGGCCTGCTGGAGATCTGGCGGGTCATGCAGGCCTGTGTGGCGCGCGGCATGTCCCGCGAGGGCATCCTCCCCGGCGGCCTGCGCGTCAGGCGCCGCGCCGCGTCCACGGCGCGCCAGCTGCGCACCGAGGGCGACCCGATGATGCACCGCAGCGAGTGGACGACGATCTACGCGATGGCGGTCAACGAGGAGAACGCGGCGGGCGGCCGCGTCGTGACGGCCCCGACGAACGGCGCGGCGGGCGTCCTGCCGGCCGTCCTGCACTACTACGTGAACTTCGTGCCCGGCGCGGACGAGGACGGCGTGGTCCGCTTCCTGCTCGCCGCGGGCGCGATCGGCATGCTGTTCAAGGAGAACGCCTCGATCTCCGGCGCCGAGGTCGGCTGCCAGGGCGAGGTCGGCTCGGCCTGCTCGATGGCGGCCGGCGCGCTCGCGGAGGTCCTGGGCGGCACCCCCGAGCAGGTGGAGAACGCGGCCGAGATCGGCATGGAGCACAACCTGGGCCTGACCTGCGACCCGGTCGGCGGCCTCGTGCAGATCCCCTGCATCGAGCGCAACGGCATGGCGGCGGTCAAGGCCGTCACGGCGGCGAAGATGGCGATGCGTGGCGACGGCTCCCACAAGGTCTCCCTCGACAAGGTCATCAAGACCATGAAGGAGACCGGCGCCGACATGAAGATCAAGTACAAGGAGACGGCGCGCGGCGGCCTCGCCGTCAACGTCATCGAGTGCTGACACCGTCCGGCTGATCCGGCCGGGCGCGGGCAGAAGGGGCGGACCTCACCAGGTCGGCCCCTTCTGTCCTATTTTTTTGCATTTTGCTGCAACCATGAGGGTCCACGGCGTGTCTTCAGCAGCGACAACCTGTCCCCGTCTCTCGAAGAACAGGGGGACGCCATGAAACACCTCCGCCGCCGGCAGGCCGCGGCCCTGGCCACCGGGGTCCTGCTCACCGCCGGAACCGCCCTCGCCGCACCGGCCTCCACGGCCGCGGCCCCCGCCGGCCGGGCCCCGGCCACCCCGCTCGTCGTAGGCGCCCGCTGGGCCGGGCACTGCACGTACGACCGGATCGTCGTCGACCTGAAGGGGCGCGTGCCGGACGCCGAGATCACGCGCGTCCCCGCACTCTTCCAGGACGGCTCCGGCGCCCCCGTCCCGCTCGCCGGGAAGCACTTCCTCCAGATCCGGCTGCACCCCGCCGCGGCGCACCTGCGCTCCGGCGAGGGCACCTACCGCGGGCCCAGGCTGGTCCGGACGAACCTGCCCGCGCTCAAGGGGCTCGCCATGACCGGCGACTTCGAGGGGTACGTGACCTTCGGCGCCGCCTTCGACAGCAGGCCCTCGTACAAGGCGTTCACGCTCCGCTCGCCCGACCGGTTCGTGGTCGACATCGCGCACCGGAACGTGTGCTGCGGCTGATCGGCAACGGCCCGCCCGCCGCTACCGGTGTTCCGGGTTGGGGAAGTCGAAGCGGCAGCCGGCGTCCCACTGCGAGCGCTGGTTGCCGTGGGCCGGGATGCCGCCGGAGCGCTTGAGCAGCGCCGCGAGGTGCATGAGGTTCCACGACATGAAGGCGGTGTTGCGGTTGGTGAAGTCGTTCTCGGGGCCGCCCGATCCCGGATCGAGGTACGAGGGACCGGGCCCGGCCTCGCCGATCCAGCCGGCGTCGGCCTGCGGCGGGACCGCGTAGCCGAGGTGCTGGAGGCTGTAGAGGATGTTCATGGCGCAGTGCTTGACGCCGTCCTCGTTGCCGGTGACGAGCGCCCCGCCGACCCGGCCGTAGTAGGCGTACTGGCCGTGCTCGTTCAGCAGGGAGGAGCAGGCGTAGAGGCGCTCGATGACCTGCTTCATGACGGAGCTGTTGTCGCCGAGCCAGATCGGCCCGCACAGCACGAGGATGTCCGCGTCCATGACCCGGCTGTACAGGACGGGCCACTGGTCCGTCTCCCAGCCGTGCTCGGTCATGTCCGGCCAGACGCCGGTGGCGATGTCGTGGTCGACGGCGCGGACGACCGAGGTGCGGGCGCCGGCCGACTCCATGACGGCGCGGCTTCGGTCGATGAGCCCCTCGGTGTTGCTGGTCTCCGGCGAGCGCTTGAGCGTGCAGTTGACGAAGAGGGCGGTGAGGTCGGAGTAGTCGTACGGGTGCGCGGTGTCGGTTTCGGCGGCCACGGCACCACCCTGCGCCGCCCCTGGGCGGCCCGCCAGCGGACGGCGGCCGTCCGGGGGCGGCGCGCTCCCCGGGGTCGGCGCCGGGCCCGTTCCGCGGCTTCGGCGCACGCCGGTGGGAGCACGGGGGCGGAATCGCGCCGGGCCGCGCGCCGGTGCCCGCCCGGCAGCCCGAACGGCCGCCGGCGGGGGCGGAATCACAAGGCGGAACGGCCGCTGCTCCCCCTCCCGGAGAGCGCGTACGCCGGGCGCGGCCCGGGAAGCGGAATCCGGCTCGGGCGTGCCCTCGCCCACACCGGCTTGTTCCGGGTCCGTGCGGGCCATTAGGGTCAGCGGGCCTTGGTGTTCGGGAAACCGGTGGAAGACCGGTGCGGCCCTCGCCACTGTGAACGGGAAGTCCGGCTCCACTCCTGCGGGAAGCCACTGGGCGGCGCGGGGTGATCCGCACCGCCCGGGAAGGCGGAGCCAGGGCGGCAGCACCCGTGAGCCAGGAGACCGGCCGGGGCGCGTTGTCCATCCACGAGGTGCTGGAGAGGTCTCCCCACACATGCACATAGCCGAGGGGTTTCTGCCCCCGTTGCACGCGGCCGCCTGGGGCGCCGCGTCCGCTCCGTTCGTCGTCCACGGCGTCCGCGCACTCACCCGCGAGGTGAAGGAGAACCCCGAGAGCACCCTGCTCCTCGGGGCGTCCGGAGCCTTCACGTTCGTCCTTTCCGCCCTGAAGATCCCCTCCGTGACGGGCAGTTGCTCGCACCCGACGGGGACCGGGCTCGGCGCGATCCTGTTCCGGCCGCCGATCATGGCGGTGCTCGGCACCATCACCCTGCTCTTCCAGGCCCTGCTGCTCGCGCACGGCGGCCTGACCACCCTCGGTGCCAACGTCTTCTCCATGGCGATCGCCGGCCCGTGGGCCGGGTTCGGGGTCTACCTGCTGCTCCGGCGGTTCGGCGCCCCGCTCATGGTGGCCGTGTTCTTCGGCGCCTTCTCCGCGGACCTGGTCACCTACTGCGTCACCTCCGTGCAGCTGGCGCTCGCCTTCCCCGACCCGGGCAGCGGCATCGCCGGCGCCCTCGCGAAGTTCGGCGGCATCTTCGCCGTCACCCAGATCCCGCTGGCCGTCAGCGAGGGCCTGCTGACGGTCCTGGTGATGCGGCTGCTGATGCAGTCCAGCAAGTCCGACCTGGTCCGGCTGGGCGTCGCCAAGCTCGCCGGCCGCTCCGACCGGAAGGCGGCGGCGTGATGGGCATGAGCCGGAACGCGAAGATCAACACCCTGCTGCTGCTCGTGGTCGCCGCCCTCGCGGTGCTCCCCCTCGCGCTGGGGCTCGGCGACGGCAGGGAGGAGCCGTTCACCGGCGCCGACGGCCAGGCCGAAGCGGCGATCACCGAGCTCAAGCCGGACTACGAGCCGTGGTTCACCCCGCTGTACGAGCCGCCGTCCGGCGAGGTCGAGTCCGCCCTGTTCTCCCTCCAGGCGGCCCTCGGCGCAGGCGTCCTCGCCTACTACTTCGGAGTGCGCAGGGGCCGCCGCCAGGGCGCCGCGGCGGCCGCCGTGTCCGCCGCGCCGGGCGACACCCGCGCGGAGGGCTAGCCGGTGCTGCCGATCGACGTGGCTGCGCACGGCAGCCGCTGGCGCGGCCGGCACCCTCTGGAGAAGGCCCTGCTGGGACTCGGGCTGACGGTCACCGCGGTGTGCCTTCCGCCCTGGCCCGGCGGGCCCCTGGTCGCCGCGGCGACCCTCGCCGTCCTGCTCGGGCCGGCGGGGGTCGCCGGGCGGCAGCTGTGGCGGGCCTTCCGGATCCCGCTGGGCTTCTGCTTCACCGGTGCGCTGCCGCTGCTCGTCGCGGTCGGCGGCGCCGCCGGACCGGTTTCGCTGGCCCCGGACGGGCCGCGGCACGCGGGCGAGCTGCTGCTGCGCACGTCCGCCGCGTCCCTGGGCGTCCTGCTGTTCGCGTTCACCACCCCGGTCTCGGACGTGCTGCCCAGGCTGGTCCGCGCCGGGGTGCCGGCCCCCGTGGTCGACGTGGCGCTCGTGATGTACCGCATCGGGTTCCTGCTGCTGGACTCGCTCGCGCAGGTCAGGCGGGCCCAGGCGGCCCGGCTGGGGGCCGCGGACCGGGCGGCGGTGTGGCGGTCGCTGGCCGGGCTCGCCGCGACCTCGTTCGTCCGGGCCTTCGACCGGGCGGCGCGGCTCCAGTCCGGCCTCGCCGGCCGCGGGTACGACGGGGCGCTGCGCGTGCTGGTGCCCGAGGCCGCCCTGTCGCGGCGCTTCCTCGCGGCCTCAGGAGCGCTCATCGCGGGCCTGGTCGCGCTGACCTACACCCTGGAGGGGCTGTACTCGTGAACCCGTTGGTGGAACTGGCCGGAGCGGGCTACGCCTACGACGACGGCCCGGCGGTGCTGGACGGCGTGGACTTCTCCATCGCCGAAGGCCGGGCGCTGGTCCTGCTGGGCCGCAACGGCAGCGGCAAGACCACGCTGATGCGGCTGCTGAGCGGCGGGCTGCGGCCGGCCTCCGGGGAACTCCTGCTGGACGGGGTGCCGGTGGCGTACGACCGGGCGGGCCTGACCCGGCTGCGCAAGGCGGTCCAGCTGGTCGTGCAGGACCCGGACGACCAGTTGTTCGCGGCCTCCGTCGAGCAGGACGTCTCCTTCGGCCCGATGAACCTGGGCCTGCCGGCCGCCGAGGTGCGGGCCCGCGTCGGTGAGGCGCTGTCCGCGCTCGGCATCACGGCGCTGCGGGACCGGCCGACACACCTGCTGTCGTACGGGCAGCGCAAGCGGGCGGCGATCGCCGGGGCGGTGGCGATGGCGCCGCGCGTGCTGATCCTGGACGAGCCGACGGCCGGCCTGGACCCGGAGGGGCAGGAGCGGCTGCTGGACGCCCTGGCGGGCCTCCGCGCGGCGGGGACGACGGTGGTGATGGCCACGCACGACGTCGACCTCGCGGTGCGCTGGGCGGACGACGCGGCGGTGCTCACCCGGGAGGGGATCCGCCTCGGCCCGGCGGCGGCGCTGCTGTCGGACCCGGAGCTGCTGGCGGGGGCGGGCCTGCGGCAGGCCTGGTCGCCGGCGGTGGCGGAGTTCCTGCGGGCGCGCGGCCTGCTGGCGGCGGGCGTCCCGGGGCCCAAGGCGCCCGAGGCTCTGGCCTCCTGGCACTGACTTCCGTCGTCGGGGGGCGGCGGATCCCCGCTGCCCCCGGGCCGGCCTCCGCGGTCGTGTCGTCGAAGTCCCGTCCGGCCGGCGGGGCCTGCCCCTTTTCGGGCGGCCGGCGCCATTTTGACGGCACTCCCTACGATGGCGGCATGTCCCTGCCGCACGCCATCCTCACCGCCCTGCTGGAGAAGCCCTCGTCGGGGCTGGAGCTGACCCGCCGGTTCGACCGGTCGATCGGGTACTTCTGGTCGGCGACGCACCAGCAGATCTACCGGGAGCTCGGCCGGCTGGAGGAGGCCGGGCTCATCCGGGCCCTGCCCGGCGACGGGCCCGTACGGGGCCAGAGGAAGGAGTACGAGGTCCTGCCCGCGGGCAGCGAGGAGCTGGCGCGCTGGGTGGGCGGGAGCCAGGACCCGAAGGCCATCCGGGACCCGCTGCTGCTGCGCGTCCGCGCGGCGGCGGTGGTGGGCGCGGGCGGCCTCCGGGCCGAGCTCCGGCGGCACCTGGAGCTGCACCGCCGGCAGCTGGCGCTGTACGAGGCCATCGAGGAGCGGGACTTCCCGCCCGGCCGGGACTCCGACGAGGACCGGCTGCGCCGGCTCGTGCTGCACGGCGGCATCGGGCTGGAGACGTTCTGGCTGCGCTGGCTGGAGGAGGCGCTGGAGGAGGTCGGCGCCCTCGCGGACCGGCCGGGCGGCGGGCCGGATCCCGCGGAACCGCCCGCCGCGGGGGCGTCCTGACGGGTGTGCACACGGCAGTGCCCCCGTCCGCCCGGCTCAGGCGTACGGGGGCACGGCGCACGGCTCACTTGTTCAGGGACGCCCAGAACTCGTCGAAGCTCATCAGGCCGTCGCTGTCGGTGTCCCGGGCGGCGATCACGGCGTCCGCGACCGGGCCCGTCACGAACGGGTCGCCCATCTGGGCCATGGCCTGACGGAACTCGTCGGCCGTCACGAAGCCGTCGCCGTCCGCGTCGAACCTGCCGAACGTCGCCCGCGCGCTCTCGATGTCCGCCACTTGGGATCCACCCCTTCTCGGTGCTGATTGACCGGCTCAGGGTAGCGCCAGCCGGGGCGGCTCCCGCCTCCGGGTCCCGTTCGCCCGGCAGAAAGAAATTCAATTACCGCCCCGTAACGCGGAATGGATGATTCCGGCCAGGAAACCGGACTCGGGCTTGTCACGTTCCGGGATCACCGCATAACGTACCGGCATTGCCGCCACACCAGGAGCGCAGGGCTCCCAGGGACATGCGGCAACAAAGGTGATCCCAGGTGACGATCACAGCCGGCCCACCCTTCGAAGTCCTTCCCTTCACCCGCACCTGCCGGAACATCCGGGAGGACGGCGACCATGTGCTCATCGGGGTAAGCCCCGGGAACGGCCACTTCAGCTCGGAGCGCATCGGAAGCCTCGCCCGCTGGACCTCGTCCCGTTTCGCGCAGGTCGACTTCGGCTACGCGGACTTGCACGTGGACCGTATGTCCGCGGCGTTCGGATACAGCCGCGAGCATGCCGCCAGACGCGCCTCGAAGGAGATCGAAGCCGTCCGGAGGCGCGTTCCGAAAGGCGTCGGGGAATGCGGGCGGGCGCATCCCGGGATCCGGGTGGGCGCACTGTCCGACTTCCGGTCGAACCCCGTTTTCCGACTTCTGCAGCGGCGCGTCCTCCATTTCCTGGAGACCGACGGAGAATTCCGCAAGGGGCGCGAGGAGATGGCCTTGTATTTCGTCGGCCCCGAACTGCCGGAAGGCGAATCCATGACGGACGCCCGGTTGCAGGCCTGTTTCGACCACCTCGCGGCCGAACTGCCCTTCTGCGCGGACGCCCCGAGCATTCCGGACGCGGCGTCGCCGGTGGCGGCGTACCACGTGGGGATGCCGCTGACCGACCTCCTGTTCGCAGGCGGCGGGGGCCTGCGCGCGACCCGCGAACAGGGCTGCGCCGCCGTCCGGCCGGAGGCCGCGGACCGCGCACCGACCGAAGGGAGCGCCGGTGAGCGCCGAGCAGCCTGACCCGGGCCCGGAGCAGGCCCTCCCCCTCCTCGACTTCCCGCTGTCGCGCCGCGGCGACATCGTCCCCGAGGAGTGCGCCTGGCTGCGCGAGAAGGCGCCCGTCGCCAGGGTCCGCACGCTGACGGGCGACCAGGCCTGGCTGGTGAGCAGCTACGCGCTGGCCAAGCAGGTACTGGAGGACGACCGGTTCAGCCTGGAGGACACGGCGAACGCCGGCGTCCCGCGGCAGTACGCGCTGACGATCCCGCCCGAGGTCGTCGGCACCATGGGCGGCACCAACAGCGCGGGCCTGCGGACCGCGGTGACGAAGTCGCTGAACCCGCGCCAGGCGGGCCTGCAGGACGCGCTGCGGGCCACGGCCCACGCCCTCGTCGACGCGATGGCCGCCGAGGGCGCGCCCGCCGACCTGCGGGCCGCCTTCGCCGACCCCTTCTCGGCGGCCATGCACTGCCGGGTCCTGGGCGTGCCGTCCGACGACTGGAGGCGCCTGATGTCCGGGCTGGACGTCGCGTTCATGACCGCGCGCGAGCCGTTCGCCGACTCGGCGCTCAACTGGTGCAAGGCCGTCGGGTACTTCGCCGACCGGCTCGGCGAGCAGGCCGCGCTGCCCGCCGAGGAGCGTACGGGGCTCCTCGGCCGCTTCGCGGAGCTGAGGGGGGCCGATCCGGAGTCGGCGCACCTCACCGACGAGGTGTTCGCCACCGTCGCCGTGTCCCTCTTCGGCGCCGGGGCGGTGTCCACGTCCGCGTTCCTCGTCCTCGCCGTGCTGGCCCTGCTCCAGCGGCCCGGGCTCGTCGCCCGGCTGCGCCGGCATCCCGAGCGCACGGCGCAGGCGGTCGACGAGCTGCTGCGCTGGAACCTCTCCGTCGGCGACGGCCTGCCGCGGATCGCGCGCGCCGACGTCCGGGTCGGCGACGTGCTCGTCAAGGAGGGCGAGCTCGTCCTCGTCCTCCTCGAAGGGGCCAACTTCGACCCGGAGGCCTTCGACCGCCCCGAGGAGCTCGACCTGGAGCGCGAGAGCCGCAACGCCCACCTCGCGTTCGGTGCGGGGCCGCACTACTGCCCGGCCTCGGCGCTGGGCCGGGTGCACGCGATGATCGCGCTGGAGGTACTGGCGGAGCGGCTGCCCGGGCTGCGGCTCGCGGTGCCCGCGGAGAACCTGGTGTGGCGCACCGGCTTCACCAAGCGCCTGCCGGAGCGGCTCCCGGTCGCCTGGTGAGCCGTGTGGAGGCGCCCCCGGGGCGGGGCGCCTCACAGCACTAGCGGAAGATGCCGGTGTGGCCGAGGGAGTAGCGGCCCGGCTGGGGGTAGACGGCCAGGCCGTGCGGGCCGCCGCCGACGGGGACCCGGGCGAGCTGCTTGCCCGTCACCGTGTCGATCGCGTAGACCTCGTTGTCGTAGCGGCCGGACAGCCACAGCACCTTGCCGTCGGCGCTGACGCCGCCCATGTCGGGGCTGCCGCCGTCCGGCAGCTCCCACTTCTTCGTGAGCTTGTTCTGCTTGAAGTCGAAGACCGACACGGAGCCCTCGCCGCGGTTGGAGACGTACATCTCCCTGGAGTCGCGGCTGACGTACAGCCCGTGGCAGCCCTTCCCGGTGGGCAGCAGCTTGGGCGTCTCGAACCGGTCCCCGCTGAGCACCCACATGCCGTGCGCCATCATGTCGGCGACGTAGAAGGTCTTGCCGTCCGGGGAGACCTTCACGTCCTGCGGCATGGCCCCCTCGAAGGGCAGCTTCTGCTGGGCGACGACCTCCATCTTCTCGGTGTCCACCTTCAGCAGCTCCCCGGAGAACTCGCAGGAGACGATGAAGTAGCGCCCGTCCGCCGAGAAGTCGGCGTGGTTGACGCCGAAGCAGGTCACCGGGACCGTCTTGACCCGGTCCATGGTGTGCGGGTTGCGGAAAACCAGCTCCTTGTCCATGGAGGCCATGACGACCGCGTACTTGCCGTTCGGGGTGAAGTACAGGTTGTACGGGTCGTGGACCTCGACCGGCTTGCCGGCCTCCCCGGTGGCCGGGTTGATCGGCGTGAGCGTGTGCCCGCGGTTGTTGTTGACCCACAGCGTCTTCAGGTCCCAGGACGGCACGACGTGCTGCGGCTGGACGCCCACCGGGATGGTGTCGATGACCTTGTACGTCACCGGGTCGATGACCGAGACGGTGTTGGAGTTGGTGTTCGGGACGTAGACGCGCGACGGGAAGTCCTTGACCACCGGGGAGAGCGCGTTCGGCCGGTCGGCGGCGTACACGTCGTTCGGGTCGAGGAGCGGCGGCATGCCGGGGAGGCCCGGCGGGGCCGCGGGGACGGCCTTGGCCGGCTGGCGGGCGGGCGCCTTGGAGCCGAGCGCCTCGGCGGGGCCCCGGTCGGCCGATCCGCAGCCGGCCAGGGCGGCGAGGGCCAGACCGGCCACGAGCGCGGCGGCCTTACGGGAGGGGCGGGGGGTCGTCATGGGGTCAGCAGCTCCGTGGTGGTCACCGCGCGCAGCTTCCGGCGCGCGAGTTCTTCGAGGAGGGGCGGCATCGCGTCGACCGTGTCCGCGTAGCCGAAGTGCAGGCTCACCACGGATCCGCTGCGGATCGTCCCGGTGACGGTGCGGATGACGGCCGCCGCGCCGGGCGAGGTGAAGTCGAGGGAGTCCACGTCGTACGACAGGACGTGCGGGTAGCCCGCCCTGCGGGCCAGCGTCCGGACGAGGGGGGTGGCGTGCTGCGTCTGCGAGGGGCGGAACCAGGTGCCGATGGAGCCGGTGAGCCTGCGCAGGCGCTGCGCGCAGCCGGTGATCTCGGCGTAGGCCTCGGCCTCCGGCAGGTCGTTGAGGGCGAGGTGGCGCTGGGTGTGGTTGCCGAGTTCGTGGCCGCCGTCCAGGATGCGCGCGGCCATCGCGGGGTGGGCGTCGAGCCAGGTGCCGACGGCGAGGACGGTGACGCGGGCGCCGGCGCGCTCGGCTTCGGCGAGGACGGCGCGGGCGGTCGCGGGGTCGCCGTTCCCGTGGAAGGTGAGGGCGACCGCGGGGCGGGTGCGCGGGCCGTGCGCGATCTCCTCGGGGTGCCCGGCGAAGCGGCGCGGCGGGGGTGCGGGGCGGCGGGCCGGCCGGGCCGGGGCGGGCTTGGCGGGGGCCGGGGACGCCGGTGCGGCGGAGGGGTGGGTGCCGCCCGCGCCGCAGGCGGCGGCGAGGGCTCCGGCGGCGGCCGCCGCACCGGCGCGGAGGGCGGACCTGCGGTCCGGGTAGCAAGACACCCGCCCATTTAAGGGGTCATGAGGGTGAGAAGTAACGATTGACCCAATTCGGGACGTCGGCCGGAGAGGGTCCAGAGGGGCGAACATCCGCCCCCTGATCAAGGATTCACACGAACGGGTGGATACCTATTCATGGAATGTGAGGTACGTGGCCCACCTCACCTAAGATTTAGCGGGAAAGTCTTAGGATATGCACATTTATGTCCGAGTTGGGATTTTTGGCATTCGGTCCCCCGTCTGCCATAGTCGGAATCACGGCTTCCCCATTGACCCGAGCGAAGTCGCACCACGCCGAGGATCACACCCCCTTCGATCCTCGGCGCACCCATGAGGCCCCCACGACGCCCCACCGCGGCGCACGGGGGCTTCAGGCGTTCCGGGGCCCGCTCAGCGGTCCGCCACCCGCATCTCGAACCAGGTGATCTTGCCGCGGGGCAGCAGGTCCGCACCCCACCGGTCGGACAGCTTGTCGACGAGGAGGAGCCCCCGCCCCGTGGTGTCCAGCTCGTGCACCGGCATCAGGCAGGGCAGCCCGCGCGAGGGGTCGCGCACCTCCACCCGGATCCAGCCGCGCCGCCGCACCATCCGTAAGCCGAACGAGCGGGCGCCGGTGTGGCGCACCGCGTTGCCGACGAGCTCGGACACCAGCAGCACGGTGTGCTCGGCGACCTGCGGCGAGAAGCCCCAGAAGCGGATCACCACGTACTGGGCGAGCCGGCGGGCGGTGCCGGCCGAGACCGGCATGGACGGCAGGGTCACCTCCGCCTCGGCCGGATTCCCGTACTCCTCCACCGCGCCGAGGCCCTGCTCGTCCTCCAGTGCCGCCGTCGGCCGCACGGCCGCGGCGCCGCCCTGCGGTCGCGGCTGCTCCACACCCTCCAGGCCCGCCATGCACCCATCATGGACGGCCTGCGGGCCCGCCCGGGCCGTTCCGCGGGAAAACACCCCCCGCAGCGGGATGCCGCGGAGGGGTGCCCCGTCCTATGCGCCGGGCAGCCGGAAGCCGTCCCGGCGGCGCTGAACTGCGGTGACGCACCGCATGCCGATGACCACCCGGGGTCGACCGCCTGTCCTGCTTAAGCCGGGCTTAAGGCCGGGCTAATCCACCCCGAGGGAGGACGGGTCGAATTCCCGCCGCATCAGAGGAACTTCGCCTTGCCCGGGCCCTCCTCGACGAAGCTGCGCATGCCGCGCTCGCGGTCCTCGGTGGCGAACAGGCCCGCGAACCAGTTGCGTTCGATGGTCAGGCCCGTGTCGATGTCCGCCTCCAGGCCCGCGTCCACGCACTCCTTCGCCGCGCGCAGCGCGATGGCCGGGCCCTGGGCGAGCTTGGCCGCCCAGGCGTGCGCCTGCTCGTACACCTCCGCCGCGGGCACGACGCGGTCGACGAGGCCGAGGGCGAGCGCCTCGTCCGCCTTGACCATCCGGCCCGTGAAGATCAGGTCCTTGGCCTTGGACGGGCCGACCAGGCGGGAGAGGCGCTGCGTGCCGCCCGCGCCGGGGATGAGGCCGAGCAGGATCTCGGGCTGGCCGAGCTTGGCGTTGTCGGCGGCGATGCGGTAGTCCGCGCAGAGCGCCAACTCGCAGCCGCCGCCCAGCGCGTAGCCGGTGACGGCCGCCACGACCGGCTTGGGGATCCGCGCCACGGCGGTGAAGGCGTCCTGGAGCGCGCGGGACCGGGCGACCATCGCCGCGTGGTCCATCGTCTGCATCTCCTTGATGTCCGCGCCGGCCGCGAACACCTTCTCGCCGCCGTAGAGGATGACGGCCCGGACGTCGGACCGGTCGGCGGCCTCGGCCGCCAGCTCGCGCAGCCGGTCCTGGGTGGCGATGTCCAGGGCGTTCATGGGCGGCCGGTCCAGGCGGAGGGTGCCGACGCCTTCGGAGACTTCGAGAGAGAGGGTCATACGGGGAAGGTTAGCGCCGGTTAACACCGAACGGCCCGGTGCCGTGGGTCACAGCACCGGGCCGCCGTCAGCGGGCTGCGGGGGGAGCTACTTGATCCACTCCGCCCAGTCCATGTTCCAGCCGTTGAGGCCGTTGTCGGGGGCGATCTGCTTGTCCTTGGAGTTCTTCACGATGACCACGTCGCCGATGAGCGACTCGTTGAAGAACCACGCGGCGGGCTGGTTGCCGTCGTAGGCGCCGCGGACGTCCTTCAGGCCGATGCAGCCGTGGCTGACGTTCTGCGAGCCGAAGGTGCTCGCCGAGGCCCAGTAGTTGCCGTGGACGAAGGTGCCCGAGGTCGACAGCCGCATCGCGTGCGGGACGTCGGAGATGTCGTACTCGCCGCCGAACCCGACGGTCGCGCCGTTCATCCGGGTCACCTTGTACTTCTCGCTGATGACCATCTGGCCGTTGTACGTGGTGGTCGACGGGGCGCCCGCGGTGATGGGCAGGTTCTTGATGACCTGGCCGTCGCGGACGACCTGCATCGTGTGCTCGCTCGCGTCGACCGTGGAGACCTGCGAGCGGCCGATGGTGAAGCTGACCGTGCGGGTCTGCTTGCCGTAGACGCCCGGCCGGCCCTCGACGCCGTCCAGCGCGATCTTCACGGTGACCTTGGTGCCGGCGGCCCAGTACTTCTCCGGGCGGAAGTCCAGGCGGTCGTTGCCGAACCAGTGGCCCTCGATCGGGACGGACGGCTCGGCCGTCACCGTGATGGCCTTCTCGACGGCCTCTGTGTTCGTGATGCCGCGGGTGAAGTTGAACGACACCGGCATGCCGACGCCGACGGTCTGGCCGTCCTCCGGCGTGTAGTGGCCGACGAAGGTGTTCTTCGGGGTGAGGGTGGTGAAGCTGGTGTCCTTCGCGGACTCGCGGCCCGCCTCGTCCTTGGCGACCGCGTGCACCTTGTACTCGGTGGCCGACGCCAGGTGGCGCGCCGGCTCCCAGCTGGCGCCGTCCGCCGCGATCTTGCCCTCGACCTGGTTGCCCTTGGTGTCGGCGACCGTCACCGTGGTGAGCTTGCCGCCGGTGGTGGTTATCTTCAGGACGCCGCTGGTGGCCACTTCCTTGGACCCGTCGTCGGGCTTGACGGTCACGACGGCCTTGGAGGCCTCCGTCCCCGTCTTCGCCGCGCCCCCCGCGCCCCCGCTGCCGGTGCCTGCGCCGTCGGCGTCGCCGCCGTTGCTGCACGCGCTCGTGAACAGCAGCGCCGCTCCCAGCAGGAGGGCCGGCAGACCGGTGCGGCGGGCACGGCCGCGAATCGGCTGCAGCTTCACTTTTCTCTTCTCCCCATGTCCCCCGCGCGCGGACGCTCGCACGCTTGCCCACAGGAAAGCACACGGAGATATCACGAAGAGAAACGGTCATGTCACCGTTCCGTCCCAAGACCCGCCGCCGACACCGGATCAGGAGTGCGGCCCGTCGGCCTCCTTCTTGTCCTTCCGCTTCCCGCGCGCCGGCGGGGCCGCGGCGGCGCGGGCGGCCGGCGGTCAGGACAGGGCGGAGCCTGCGGCCCACTCCGTCCAAGGCATGTTCCAGCCGCCCAGCCCGTTGTCCGGGGCGACCGTCTTGTCCTGCGAGTTCACGACCTCCACCACGTCCCCGACGAGGGTCCGGTCGAAGAACCAGCCGGCGGGGGTGTCCGAGCCGCCGCCCTTGTCGTCGCGCAGGCCCACGCAGCCGTGGCTGGTGTTGGCGGATCCGAAGGTGTCGGGGCTGACCCAGTAGTTGCCGTGCAGGAAGGTGCCGGAGGTGGTGAGGCGCATCGCGTGCGGGACGTCGGGGATGTCGTACTCGCCGCCGAAGCCGACGGTCTGCCCGTTCATCCGGGTGACGTCGTACATCTCCATCACCACCATTCTCCCGTTGTAGGTCGGGTTCTCCGGTGACCCGGCGCTGATGGGGACCGTGGACAGCAGCCGCCCGTCGCGGCGGACCGCCATCGTGTGCGCGGCCGCGTCCACCGTGGAGACCTGGGCCCGGCCGACGGTGAAGCGGACCGTCTTGTCCTGGATGCCGTACGAGCCGGGGGCGCCCTGGACGTCTCGCAGCCTGATGCGGACCGTGACCTCGGTGCCCGGCTTCCAGTAGTCCCGGGGCCGGAAGTCGAGGCGGGCGCCGCCGAACCAGTGGCCGACGACCTCGACGGGGGGATCGGCGGTGACGGCGATGGCCCGCTCGACGTCGGCCCGGTTCTCGATGGACCGGCTGAACCGGAAGGACACGATCATGCCGACGCCGACGGTGGAGCGGTTCTCCGGCTTGAAGTAGCCGATGAAGCGCTCCTCGGGCACATAGGTGGTGAAGGTGGTGTGGCGGGCCTGGCGGCGGTTGTGGCCGTCGACGGCGACGGCGTCCACGGTGTACTTGGCGGCGAGCGCGAGCCGGCCGGCCGCCGGGTCGGGGCTCCAGCTGAGCCCGTCGGGGGCGATCGTTCCCGGGACCCGCTCCTCCTGGGCGTCCTCCACCTTCGTGACGACGACGCGTTCCAGGCGGCCCTCGGGGACGCGCACGCTCAGCGGCCCCTCGGCGGGGACGCCCTCGGCGTTGTCCTCGGGGGTGATGCGGATGGCCTCCGCCGGGGAGCGGGGTTTGCCGGGCAGCTGGATCTCGACCGGGGAGCCGCCGTCGCCGGTGCACGCGGACAGCCCGCCCAGCAGGCACGCCCAGGCCGCTGCGGCGGCCAGGACCGCCCCTGCCCGCCTCGTCAGAAGTGTCACGACCCCTCCAACGACCGGGTCCCGCCGGGGAAACGTCGCCGCGGCCCACGTTCCGGGGGGAACTGTCCGGGCAGAACAGTGGGAAGGACCAGACGGGGGCGGGACCGGGCCGGGACGCCCGGACCGCACAGCCCTGCCCCCGCCGGTACCGAGGAGCCGTGGAGGCGGGCAGTGTCGAGCGCAGCCGAGCAAGATGCGGTGGATGCCGCGGTGGACGCAGTGCAGGCGCCGGGGATCCCCCTGGCCGCGAAGGCCGTACGGGAGGCGGGGCGCGCCCCGGCGGCGGAGCCGGCCGGTCCGCCGGTGTGGCCCGGGTCGTGGCACCCGCTGGGGGCCCGGTTCCGGACCGGGCCGGACGGGACGGCGGGCACCAACTTCGCGCTGTGGGCGCAGGGCGCCGAGGCCGTGGAGGTCTGCCTCTTCGACGCCGACGGCTCCGAGACGCGGTGCGCGCTGACGGAGCTCACGCACGAGACCTGGCACGGGTTCCTGCCCGGCGTGCGGCCCGGCCAGCGGTACGGCTACCGGGTGCACGGCCGGTGGGACCCGTGGACGGGGGCCCGCTTCAACCCGGCGAAGCTGCTCCTGGACCCGTACGCGCGGGCCGTGGACGGGGATTTCACGCTGCCGCCGGAGGTGTACGGGCACGTCCGGGACTGGCCGCAGCAGTACATCGCCGACACGGTGCGCGACGACCGGGACTCGGCGCCGTTCGTGCCCAAGGGGGTCGTCGTCCACGATGACGACGACTGGTCGGACGACGTCCGGCCGAAGACGCCGTGGGCCGACTCGGTGATCTACGAGCTGCACGTGCGCGGGTTCACGATGCGCCATCCGGGTGTTCCCGAGCACCTGCGCGGGACGTACGCGGGCCTCGCCCACCCGGCGGCGGTCGAGCACCTGTTGCGCCTCGGGGTGACGGCGGTCGAGCTGCTGCCGGTGCACCAGTTCGCGCACGAGGACCACCTGCTGCGCCGGGGCCTGCGCAACCACTGGGGCTACAACTCGGTCGGGTACTTCGCCCCGCACGCCGGGTACTCGTCCAGCGGCACGGCCGGGCAGCAGGTCGGCGAGTTCAAGCGGATGGTGCGGGCCCTGCACGCGGCCGGCATCGAGGTCATCCTGGACGTGGTCTACAACCACACGGCGGAGGCGGGCGAGCTGGGGCCGACGCTGTCGCTGCGCGGCATCGACAACCGCGGCTACTACCGGCTCCAGCACGACCAGCGGCGCTACGCCGACTACACGGGCTGCGGGAACACCCTGCACGCGGGCCGGCCGCACGTGCTGCGGCTGATCACCGACTCGCTGCGGTACTGGGTGACCGAGATGGGGGTGGACGGCTTCCGCTTCGACCTCGCGGCGGCGCTGGCCCGGTCCATGCACGACGTCGACATGCTCTCGCCGTTCCTCGCGGTCATCGCGCAGGACCCGGTGCTGCGCCGGGTGAAGCTGATCGCGGAGCCGTGGGACGTGGGCTCGGGCGGCTACCAGGTGGGGGCGTTCCCGCCGCTGTGGACCGAGTGGAACGACCGCTACCGGGATGCGGTCCGGGACTTCTGGCGGGGCGCCCTGCCCGACGTACGGGACCTCGGCTACCGGCTGTCGGGGTCGAGCGACCTGTACGCGTGGGGCGGGCGGAGGCCGTACGCCTCGGTGAACTTCGTGACCGCCCACGACGGCTTCACCCTGCGGGACCTGGTGAGCTACGAGCGCAAGCACAACGAGGCGAACGGGGAGGAGAACCGGGACGGGACGAACGACAACCGGTCGTGGAACTGCGGTGCGGAGGGCGAGAGCGCCGATCCGGGGATCGGCGCGCTGCGGCGGCGGCAGCTGCGCAACCTGCTGACCACGCTGCTGCTGTCGACGGGGGTGCCGATGCTCGTCGCGGGCGACGAGTTCGGCCGGACGCAGGG
Organism: Streptomyces sp. NPDC031121; assembly: GCF_055570615.1. Taxonomy (NCBI): domain Bacteria; kingdom Bacillati; phylum Actinomycetota; class Actinomycetes; order Kitasatosporales; family Streptomycetaceae; genus Streptomyces; species Streptomyces sp. NPDC031121. The sequence continues at coordinate 654,907 of NZ_JBVIGV010000001.1, read as the reverse complement.
CGGCAACAACAACGCGTACTGCCAGGACAACGAGATCGGCTGGGTGGACTGGTCGCTGCTGGAGGATCCGGCGTGGCGGGAGCTGTGCTCGCTGACGGCGCGGCTGGTGGCGCTGCGCCAGGAGCACCCGGTGCTGCGCCGGCGGGCGTTCTTCTCCGGCCGGCCGCAGGCCGCCGACGGCCTGCGGGACCTGGCCTGGTTCACGCCGGCCGGGGCGGAGATGACGGAGCAGGACTGGTACGCGCCTGCCGCGGCGCTCGGGATGTACCTGTCGGGGCGGGACATCCCGGGCCGGGACGGGCGGGGGCGGCAGGTCGCGGACGACAGCTTCCTGGCGCTGCTGCACGCCGGGGACGGGCCGCTGCCGTGGGTGCTGCCGGGGCCGCCGTGGGCGGCGGAGTACGAACTGCTGCTGGACACCTCGCGGGAGGACCAGGCCGCTGCGCCGGGCACGCGGCACCGGGGCGGGGAGGAGCTGACGGTCCCGGCGCGGTCGGTGCTGCTGCTGCGCGTGGCGGACTGACGGACCACGCCGGACCGGGCCGGACCGGGCACGGACCGGGCGGGCGGGGGCGGGGCGCGGCTCCGGCTATCTCTCCTCGACGTGCAGCAGCATCCGCTTGAGCAGTGCGGAGAGCGCGGCGCGTTCGCCGTCGTCGAGGGGCTCGACCATCTCCGCCTCGGCGATGCCGCGCCAGCGCATGGCGTCGATCCAGCGCCGGTGGCCCTCGTCGGTGAGTTCGACGTCGACCCGGCGGCGGTCGCCCTCGGCGCGGACCCGGCGGACCAGCCCGGACCTCTCCAGGGTGTCGAGGCGGCCCGTCATCCCGGCCGGGGAGAGCAGCAGTTCGGCGGCGAGTTCGGCGGAGGGCGCCCGCCAGGGGGCGCCGCGGCCGGCGAGCCGGTGCATCGTCTCGAACTCGAACTCCTGCAGGCCGGTCTCGGCCAGGGCCCGCTCCTTGCCGTACTTCACGTGCTTGGCCAGCAGCTGGATCCGGGTGATGACCCCTTCGGTGGGCACGTCGAAGGGCACCTTGCCGCTCCAGCGGGCGATGTGGCGGTCGACGGAGTCCTCTGTGTCCATGGGGCGATTATCGCACCCGCCGCCATATATTTCGTTGACGAATGATTCGCTGGCGAAATAGCCTGTTGTCATGATCTCGCCGATCCAGCGGCTTCTCGCGGGGCGCACCTGTGCCACCTTCGCCACCGCCCTCATCCCCACCACCCTCACCCTCGCCGTCGTGCGCAGCGGTTCGGCCGCGGACCTCGGCATCGTGCTCGCCGCCGAGCTGGTGCCGATGCTGCTCCTGCTGCCCGTCGCCGGGGTGGCCGCCGACCGCTTCCCCGCCCGGCGCGTCGTGCTCGCCGCCGACCTGGTGCGCGCCGCCGCCCAGTGCGGCACCGGGCTCCTGCTGCTCGCCGGGCCGGTGCGGATCGGCTGGCTCGCCGCGCTCGCCGCCGCCACCGGCGTCGGCGTCGCCTTCGGCAGCCCGTCCGCCCGCACCCTCGTCGCCGCGGTCGTCCCCGCGCCGGACCGGCTGCGCACCAACGCCCGGCTCGGCGTCGCCGGCGGGATCGCGCAGATCGCCGGCCCCGCCACCGCCGGCGGCACCGTACTGGCCCTCGGCGCCGGCTGGTCCTCCCTCCTGACCGCCGCCCTGTTCGCCGGCTCCGCGTTCACCCTCGGCGGCCTGCGGCCCCTCCACGCCCCCGCCGCCCGGGTGCGGGCCGGGTTCGCGGCCGAGCTGCGGGGCGGCTGGGCCGAGGCGCGCCGGCACCCGTGGTTCCTGGCCAACGCCCTCGCCCACGGCGTCTGGCACCTCGCGGCCGGGCTCCTGCTGACCCTCGGGCCGCTGATCGCGGTCGAGAGCCTGGGCGGGGCCGGCTCCTGGGTCGTCATCGCCCAGGTGGGCACCGCCGGGCTGCTGGCCGGGGTGTGGGCGGCCGGCCGGCTGCCGATCCGGCGCCCCCTGTACGGGGTGGCCGTCGGGGCGGCGGCGCAGGCCCTTCCGCTGGCCGCGTTCGCCCTGCGGCTGCCGGTGGGCGTGACGGCGGCCGCGTACTTCGCCGCGATGTTCGGGCTGGGCGTCCTCAGCCCGCTGTGGGAGACCGAGCTCCAGCGCCGGATCCCGCTGGAGGCGCTGGGCCGGGTCGGCTCCTTCGACACCCTGATCTCCTTCGCCTCGCGGCCCCTCGGGCTCGCCGTCGCCGCCCCGCTGGCCGCCGCCGCGGGCACGGCGGCGCCGCTGCTGGCCGCCGCCGCCCTCAGCGCGGCGGCGAACCTGGGCGTGCTGCTGCTCCCGGACGTCCGCGCGGCCGATTCCGAGCGGGAAGCCGCTCCGGCCCTGCGATGATGTGGCCTTCGTACACACGTGCCCCGACCGTGCGCGTGTGCCGTCGCGGGAAACAGGGGTGCGCATGGCGAGTGTCGGAACGGCGCTGCGGGAGCTGCGCGGTGCGCAGAAGTCGGCGAAGGGGGTCTCGCTCTATTCGCGGTTCGTCAACCGGCCGGCGGGCCGCTACCTGGCCGCCGGGTCGTACGCCCTCGGACTGACCCCCAACCAGGTCACCCTCGTCAGCGCCGCCTTCAGCTTCGCCGCCGTGGCCGCCGTGGCGCTCGTCCCGCCGTCCTGGGCGCTCGGCGCCGCGGTGTGGGCCGCGCTGGCCGCCGGGTTCGCCTTCGACTCGGCCGACGGGCAGCTGGCCCGGCTGCGCGGCGGCGGCAGCGCGGCCGGCGAATGGCTCGACCACGTCGTGGACGCGGCCAAGCTGACCGCCCTGCACTCCTGCGTGCTCATCGCCTTCTTCCGCTTCCCCGAGGCCTACGGCACGGGCTCCGCGAGCTGGCTGCTGGTGCCGCTCGGCTTCCAGTTCGCGGCCGTCGTCACCTTCTTCGGCGGGCTGCTGACCGAGAAGCTGAAGCCGCGGCCGGCGCCGGGCAGCCCCGCCGCCGCGCCGTCGACGCTGCGCGCGGTGGCCCTGCTCCCCGTCGACTACGGCGTCTTCTGCCTGGTGTTCCTGCTGCTCGGCGGCGGGGAGCTGTTCCGCTGGGCGTACGCCGGACTGGGCGCGGTCGCCGCCCTGTTCCTGGCGGCGTTCCTCGCGAAGTGGTTCCGGGAGCTCAGCGCCGTTCGGCGGTGACGCCGTCCCCGGGCGGCCCGGCGAGCGCGTCCAGCGCCCGGCGCAGCTGGGTGCTGGAGGTGTGCACCGTGTAGGGGAAGTAGACGACGTCGACGCCGACGGCGGCGAAGTCGCGCTCCAGCCGGTCGCCCTTGGGGGTGCCCCGCCAGTCGTCGCCCTTGAAGAGGACGTCGAAGCGGACCTGCTTCCAGGTCTCCACCTTGTCCGGGACCGTCTCGACGAACGCGGCGTCCACGTACTTCACGCTGCGGACGATCTCCAGCCGCTCCACGAGCGGGATCATCGGGCGCCGGCCCTTGGCCAGCTCGGCCATCTCGTCCGAGACGACGCCCGCCACCAGGTAGTCGCAGCGGCTCCGGGCGTGCCGGAGGATGTTGAGGTGTCCGATGTGGAAGAGGTCGTACGCGCCCGGCGCATAGCCGACTCGATACGGTCTGCGCGCCCCGGCGCCACGTTCGGACATGTCCTGCTCCGTCATGAGTTACCCCCCAGCGACCACACCCCCCGGTGTGGTGGATTAGCAGACAATAGCGTGCACGTTCCGCGGCATGCCGGTGAACGAATAGGGTGACGAGCGCATCATCCTGGGGAGAAGGGGACGTCACGTGTCCACATCCGGCCACCGGCGCTTGCTGCTGGTTTCCACCAACTACGCTCCCGAGCACGCGGGGATCGGCCCGTACGCCACCCAGATCGCGGAGCACTGGGCGGAACTCGGCCACGAGACGCACGTCCTCGCCGGCATGCCGCACTATCCGTCATGGTCGCTGGAGCCGGAGTACAAGGGGGCGCTCCGGCGCACGGAGCGGCGCACGGGAGTCACCGTGCACCGGCGCGCGCACACCGTACCGTCCCGTCAGACCGCCGTGAGGCGCGCCCTGTTCGAAGGATCGATCCTCCTGCACGGTGCGGTGGCCCCGCCCCGCATGGGCCGCCCCGACGCCGTGATGGCGCAGATGCCGAGCCTCGCCGGAGGCATCCTCGCGTCCCGCCTCGCGGCGAAGTGGAAGGTCCCGTTCATCCCGGTCGTGCAGGACCTGATGGGCGCCGCGGCCGCGCAGAGCGGCATCAGCGGCGGCGACAAGGCCGCCGTCCTCGCCGGACGCGCCGAGGCGTACGCCCTGAAGCGAGCGGCCCTCGTAGGCGTCATCCACGAGACCTTCACCGAACGCGTCACCGGCATGGGCGTCGACCCCGGCCGGATCCGCCTGGTGCCCAACTGGTCCCACGTGCCGCAGCCCAAGCGGCCGCGCGGCGAGACCCGGCGCCACCTCGGCTGGGCGCCCGGCCAGACCGTGGTGCTGCACTCCGGGAACATGGGCCTCAAGCAGGGCCTGGAGGTGCTCGTCGGCGCCGCCCGCCTCGACCCCGCCGTCCGCTTCGTCCTCATGGGCGACGGCAGCCGGCGGGCCGCGCTGGAGGCGCTCTCCGCCGACGTGCCGAACCTGGACATCATCCCCCCTGCCGCCGACGCGGAGTTCCCGGATATCCTCGCCGCGGCGGACGTGCTCGCCGTGACGCAGCACGCGGCCGTGCTCGACATGAGCGTGCCGTCGAAGCTGACCTCCTACTTCCAGGCGGGCCGGCCCGTCGTCGCCTCCGTCGCGGCGGAGGGCGGCACCGCGCAGGAAGTGGAGCGTTCGGGCGCGGGGGTGCTCGTACCGCCGGAGGACCCCGAAGCGCTGCTGAAGGCCGTACGGGGCCTGGCCGACGACCCCGCGGGCGCGGACGCACTGGGCGCGGCGGGGCCCCGCCACGTCGCGGCCCACCTGAGCCGCGAGGCGGGCCTGGCCCGCATCGACGCACTGATAGACGAAGCACTTGGGGGTCCGCAGCCGTGATCGAGACGAACCGCCCCGCAGCGGTCCCGACCGAGGACGAACCCGACCTCCTCCGGGACCAGTTCCGCCAGCTCCTGCGCTACCGGCGGCTGATCGGCGCAGGCATCGGGGTCGGGCTGCTGGGCGGCGTCTACCTCGGCATCTCCACGGCCGACACCTACGTGGCGACCACCGACGTGGTGCTGCGCGCGCCCACCGACGACCCGTTCAACCCGAGCCTCGCCCCCGACAAGGCGATCAACATCGGCTCCGAGCGGCAGGTCGCCCTCTCCAGCTCCATAGCCAACGAGGCCGCGAAGAAGCTCGGCGTCACCGCCAAGGACTTCGCCGCCTTCCGCGCGGGCCTCCAGGTCACCAACCCGCCCCAGACGATGGTGCTGCGCTTCACCTACACCGCGTCCTCCCCCAAGGAGGCCGCGAAGCGCGCCAACGCGATGACCGACGCCTACCTGCTCAAGCGGCAGGAGGCCCTCGACGTCACCCGCGACAAGATGGTCAAGGGCTACCAGGACCAGCGCGACCCGGTCGCCAAGCAGCTCGACGAGCTGGTCCGGCAGATCAACGGGATGCCGGCGGGCCCGGCGCGCGACGCCGCGTACTCCTCCAAAACCGACCTGCAGAGCAAGGTCAACACCCTCAACAGCAACATCGCCAAGCTCCAGGCGCTGGACATGGCGCCCGGCCGCGTCACCAGCGCCGCCACCCCGCCGAGCGACGACGACGGCCCCGGCATCGTGATGTCCCTCGCCCTCGGCGCCGCCGTCGGCCTCGCCCTCGGCCTGCTCGCCGCATGGGTGCGGCTCGTCTTCGACCCCGCGCCGCGCTCCGAGGGCGACGTCGCCCGCGCCCTGCGCGCCCCCGTCCTCGGCTCGCTGCCCAGGGACAAGAGCGCCGGCGGGCCGCTCCTCGCCGCCGGCGAGGAGGACCCCCGGCTCGCCGAGGCGTTCCGCTCCGTCGCGTTCCGCCTCGCCTACGACTCCCGGTTCGCCGACCGGCGCCGGCTCCTCGTCGTCGCCCCGCGCGGCAGCAGCGAGGTCGCCGCCGCGGTCGCCGTGAACCTGGCCGCCTCCTTCGCGGAGACCGGCAAGGACGTCCTGCTCATCGAGGCCGACCTGCGCACCCCGGTCCTCGCCAGCCAGCTCCCCACCGACGCCGGCGGCCGGCCCCGCTGGAGCCAGATGCCGGGCGGGCCCGGCACGGGCGCCCCCGGCGCGCACGGCGACTCCGAGTGGCCCGACGGCCGCCAGCTCGTCGTCGACGCCGGCGAGTCCGGCGCGTTCGACCTCATCCCCGGCGACCGGGTCCGCAACGTGGCCCGCGCCCTGACCTCGCCGCGCGCCACCCGGCTCATCTCCGAGGCCGACTCCCCCAACTCCACCGTCGTGGTGCTCGCCCCGCCCGTCCTGTCGTACGCCGACGCGCTGGCGCTCGTCGACCGCGTCGACGGCGTGCTGGTGGTCTGCGACCCGCGCGCCGTGCACCGCACCGACCTGGTCCGCATCCGCGAGCTCATCACCGGCGCCGGCGGCACCGTCCTCGGCGCGGTCGTGCACGCCCCGCTGCCCGTCGAGAAGCGCGGCCGCGGCAAGTCCAAGGGCGGCGCCCCCGAGGCGGCGCCGCCGGCGCCGGCCCCCCGGCCCCAGCAGCCCGCCGGGCCCCGCCCGGGCGGCCCGGAGCAGCACATCCCGGGCGACGGCACGGACACCGTGGCGCTGCGCACCGTGCGCATGGGCAACAGGTGAGCCGGCGGAGCCTCGCCGCCGTCTCCTCCGTCCTCGACCAGGCCGCGTCCAGCGCCACCAACATCCTCGTGGTGGTGCTGGCCGCCCGGCTGTCCACCGCGGCCGGCTTCGCCGACTTCTCGATGGTGTACGTAGCGTTCAGCGTCCTGCTCGGGCTGAACGTGGCGTACGTCGGGCAGAGCACCGTCCTGGAGAAGGACGCGGAGCGGCTCCCCGCGGTGTGCCGCTCCGCCCTCGGCTTCACCGCGGCCGCCGCGGCCGCGGCCGGGGCGGTGCTCGCGGTCACCGGGGCGCTGCTGCCGGGGGACGCCGGGGCGGCCTTCCTCGCGCTGGGCCTCGTCCTGCCGGCGGTGCTGCTCCAGGACGGGCTGCGGTACTGCTTCTCCGCACTGCGCACACCCGAACGGGCCCTGGCCGCGGACACGCTGCGGCTGGTGTGCGCCGTCGCCGCACTCCTCGTCCAGCCCGCCGGGTCCGCGCCGGGGCGGCTGGTGCTGGCGTGGGGCCTGTCCGCCCTGCCGGCGCTCGTCCTCGGGCTGCTCCTGCTGCGGCCGTTCGTCCGCGGGGCGCGGGCCGACCTGCGCCCCTACCTGCGGCGCGGGCACCTCGGCCAGCGCTTCGCCGTGGAGTTCGCCGTCGGCAACGGCGCGAGCCAGCTCGCGGTGCTCGGGCTCGGCGTCTTCGCGACACCGCTGGCCGTCGGCGCGCTGCGCGGCGCCACCACCGTGTTCGGGCCGCTGAACGTGCTGTTCAACTCCGCGAACGCCTTCGGGCCGCCGGTCGTGGGGCGGGCCTCCGGCAAGCCGGGCGTCATCCGGCTCACGGCGGCGATGGGCGCGGCGCTGGCCGTGCTGGGCGCCGCCTGGGGAGCCGCGCTGTACGCGCTGCCGGACGCGGTGGGGCGGCGGCTGCTCGGCGACACCTGGCAGGCGGCGTCGGCGCTGCTGCCGGCCACGGGGACGCAGTACGCGGTGATGGGGCTCGGCACGTGCGCGCTGCTGACGCTGCGGGTGCTCAGCCCGAAGGCCACGCTGTCCCTCCAGGTCGTGTTCTCGCTGCTGTCCGTGGGCTTCCTGCTGGGCGGGTACGCGCTGTTCGGCGTGGCGGGCGCGGCGTGGGGGCTCGCGCTGGGCTCCGCGGCCAAGGCCGCGGCGGCCTGGCTCCGCGCCGTCCGCCTCCCCGTCCCCTGACCCCCGGGGCGGTCGGCGCCGCCTCCGGCCCGGGTCAGCGGAGGGTGGTGGCCTTGTCCGTGCGGTACGTGGCCACCAGCGCCAGGCACAGCGCCGCGATCGCCACACGCCCCGAGGCCTGGAGCAGCGGCCCGCGCAGCAGGATGAACGAGTAGCCTGCGACGAGCGGCACGACCACGGAGATTAGGCTGCCGGGCGGCGCCCGCCGGGTGGCCCGCTTCGCGTACCGCCGGTCGACGCGCGCGGCCGCGTACCCCATCCCGAGCAGGCCGGCGCCCATCCCCAGCGGGCCGAAGTCGATCCACAGCTCGGCCCAGATCGGGGACGACAGGTTGGTGTTGACGGTGCCCATCCACTGGCCGACCATCACGCCGGTGTCGCGCGGCTTGCCCGGCCACACCGAGCGCGGCACCGCGAAGAAGACCGAACCGGCGAGCTGGCGCCCGTAGAAGTGGCCGGGCCCGGACTCCGAGAAGGTGATGGTGTTCGCGAACATGCCGATCTGGTCGTAGTCCTTGAGGGCCATCGGCTCCAGGAACGACGTCGTCTCCACCGGCTTGTAGTTCTTCTCGTCGTACCGGAAGCGGTCCGCGAACGGGAAGACCAGCAGGGCGACGACCACGGCCATCGACAGCGCCACCCGGTACATGGCCGCGCTCACCGGGAAGACGGTGAAGAGCATCGCGAACATGACGGTGAGGAACCAGTAGCGGGGGTTCGAGATCGGGTTGTTGACGACGAGGTTCAGCCCGCACAGCGCCGCCCAGGTGACGATGACCGACACCTTGCGGCGGGCGTACTTCGACGTGATCAGCCAGCGGGTGTACAGCAGCAGCGCGAGCAGTGCCGGGACGGTGCCGAAGCCGCGCAGGAAGGCCTGGCCGGCCTGGCCGTCGCCGTTGGAGACGCCCGCCTCCTGGATCCCGGCGATGATCTCCTGGCGGCTGGAGAAGAACACCGCGGGGCCGCCGAGCTTGAGGACGAAGACGGCCGAGCAGCCGAAGGCGAGGACCGTCAGCAGCTGGAGGCGGCGCCGGTGCGCCATGACGGGCCGTGAGGCCTCGCGGCGGGCACCGGCCGTCCGGACGGCCGGACGGTGCCGGGCGAGCAGGACGCCGACGTCGAAGGCGGTGCAGCCGAGCAGGACGAGCCCGATGGCGAGGGTGAGGTCGGAGCGCGGGCCGACCACCGGGGTCGGGACGCGCCCGAGGACGGCCTGGGCGAGCGGCGCCACGCCCATCGCCATGTAGACGAACAGCCAGAAGGAGCCCTGGAGCAGCTTTCGGCGGCTGGTCAGGATCATCGCGGAGAGCCGGACGCCCGCGTACATGGTCAGCAGGAGCTGGAGCCAGAAGGCGGCGTCGCGGCGGCCGTCGCCGGTCTGGACGGCGACGATCAGCGGCAGGAAGACGGTGAAGCCGAGGATCAGCGGGACGGACAGGGCCCGGGAGAGCAGGGTGCGGGGGGTGGTGACGCGGCCCCAGCGGGAGGCTTCCGCCTCCTCCCGCGGGTCGGGGCGGAGAGCCGCGATGAGGGGCTTGCGTATGTCCGTTGCCACTGCCGCCCCCACCCCATGTGCCTGATCCGGCGGCAGTCTAGTCTGAGCGGGCGGCGCCAGGGGAGGCGCGGCCCGTGGGGGCCCCGGGGGCGCCGGGGAGAACGATGAGGTGCGACCGTTGCGTGATCTTCCTTCCTTCACGCTGACCGGATACGACAAGGGGCGCGGCCTGCTCGTGCAGGCCCTCTGGTTCGCCGTCATGAACACGGTGTTCGCGGCGTGGTTCTGCCCGGCCCGGCTGCGGGTGGCCCTGCTGCGGGCCTTCGGCGCCGAGATCGGCGAGGGCGTCCTGATCCGGCACCGGGTGCGCGTGCTGTGGCCGTGGAAGCTCTCCGTCGGCGACCACACGTGGATAGGCGAGGGCGCCTGGCTGCTGAACCTGGAGCCGGTGGCCATCGGATCGCACGTGTGCATCTCGCAGGAGGCCATGCTCTGCACGGGCTCCCACGACCACCGGGCGGCGGACTTCCGCTACCGCAACGCGCCGATCACCGTCGAGGACGGGGCGTGGGTCGCGGTGCGGGCGACGGTGCTGGCCGGGGTCACCGTGGGCCGGTGCGCGGTCGCGGGCGCCGGCTCGGTCGTCCACAAGGACCTCCCCGCCCTGACCCTGCAGACGATGGACGGGCGGCGCCGCCCGGTCGAGGAGCCCCAGTGAGAGTCCTGCACGCCGTCACCCTGCACTCCCCCACGCACGCCTTCGGCGGCCCCGTGCGGGTCGCCCTCAACCTCGCCCGGGGGCTGCGGCAGCGCGGCCACGAGGCGGCGCTCCTCGCCCTCGGCGAGGGCTTCGGCGAGCCCTGGCCGACCGAGGTCGAGGGGGTTCCCGCGAAGCTGTTCCCGGCCCGCCGGATCCTCCCCCTCGGCTTCAGCGGCATGACCTCCCCGGCCCTGCTGGCCTCGGCGGGGCGGCTCGTACGCGACGCCGACGTGGTCCACGTCCACCTGGCGCGCGACCTGGTGACGCTGCCGGTGGCGCTCGCGGCGCTGCGGGCCGGGCGGCCGCTGGTGCTCCAGACGCACGGCATGGTCGACCCGAGCGGCCGGCTGCTGGCGAAGGTGCTGGACGCGCTGGCCGTACGCCGGGTGCTGCGCGGCGCGGACGCGGTGCTGTACCTGACCCCGTACGAGCGGGAGGGGCTGGACGCGGTCGTGGGCGGCCCCCTGCCGCAGGCCGTCCGGCTGGTCAACGGCACCCCGGCGCAGGAGGCGCGCCCCGCCCCGGAGGGGCCGCCGCGGATCCTGTACGCGGCGCGGCTCCAGGCCCGCAAGCGCCCCGTCGACTTCGTGGACGCGGCCCCGGCGGTGCTGGCGGTGCACCCCGACGCCGAGTTCGTGCTGGCCGGGCCGGACGAGGGCGAGCGGGCCGCGGTGCTGGCCCGGATCGACGAGCTGGGCCTGGCCGGCCGGTTCACCGTGCCGGGGGCCCTGTCGTCGGCGGAGGTGCTCGCCGAGCTGCGGCGGGCGCACGTGTACGTACTGCCCTCGGTGGACGAGCCGTTCCCGATGTCGGTGCTGGAGGCCCTCTCCGTGGGCGTGCCCACGGTGGTCACCCATTCCAACGGGCTCGCCAAGGACGTCGCCGGGGCGGGCGCCGGCCGGGCGGTGGAACCCGGCCCGGCGGGCGTGGCCGCGGCCGTCCTGGAGCTGCTGGACCCCGCGGCCGGCGCCGCCGCCTCCCGGGCGGCCCGCGCCCTGGCCGCCGGCTCCTTCTCGATGGACGCGGTCCTGGACACCCTGCTGCCGGTGTACCGGGCGGCTCGGGACCGCTGACCGCCCGCGCCATGGGCATCTACGTGGTCAGCGTCGCGGACGAGGACTGGGCGGACGCGGAGATCCGCGGTCCCGTCCTCGCCGCCCTGCGCGGGGAACTGGAGCGGCGCGGGCTCGGCCGCCTCCCCGAGCCGCCGGCCGGGTCGCGGGCGCCGGGCCGCCGGCCCGGCCCGCCCGCCCGGCTGGGGCTGCGCGGGCTGCCCGGCCGGCCCTCCGCGCGCGGCGGGCGGGCCGACGCCTTCTCGGAGAAGGCGTACCGGCCCTACGGCGCCTTCGAGGCCCTGTGCCGGGCGCAGCCGGACGGCTCCCGCCTCCACGACGCCCTGATGGACTGGGAGCTGCTCGTCCCCGTCGACTTCGACGGGGTGCTCGAACTGGCCGTTCCCGCGGAGCCCGGCGGGGACGGGGCCCGGGTCCGCAGCGCGCACCGCGCCGCCGAAGCGGCCCGGCGGCTGGCGGCCGTACTCGAACTGCCCGACTGCGTACCGCGGGACGGCGGGCCGCTCGCCCTCACCGGCTGGTTCGCCGGGCCGGCGGCCGGGCGGGCCGCGGCCGGGCGGGCCGCGGCCGGGCGGGCCGCGGCCGGGCACCCCGGGCCGTGGCAGGAGGCGCCCGACGCGGCGTACTACACCGCCCTGTACCTGGGCGCCGCCGAGCACGCGCTGCGCCGCGGCCGTGTGATCGCCTACGGCTGACGGCCGTTCACCTCGCCGAGGCCCTCGCCCACAATGGGCGTATGGAGACCAACGGGGAAGCGGACGCGGCCACGCGGCAGGCGTGGACGGCGCTCGGCGGGCCGGGCGGAGCAGCCCGGCGGGTGGTGTACCGCGGCGGCGGGGAGCTGGGCGCGGCGCGGCTGCCGGTGCGGGAGCTGGCGCGGGCGGCGGTCGGGGTGTGCTCGCTGGCCGCGGCCGAGCTGGCCGCCGTACGGGCCGGGCGGCCGGCGGCGGATGCGGCGGACGGGGCGGAGCTCGCGGTCGACGAGGGGGCTGTCTCGGCGGCGTTCACCGGCGAGCGGCTCCTGCGGGTGGAGGGGCGGGCGCCGGTGTCCTTCGCCCCGCTGTCCGGGTTCTGGCGCACCGCCGACGGGTGGGTGCGCACCCACGCGAACTACCCGCACCACCAGGCGGCCCTGGAACGCGGCCTGGGCGCGGGGCCGCTGACGCCGGAGCGGCTGCGGGCCGAGCTGGCCGGGCGCCGGGCGCTCGACGTGCAGGAGGCGGTGTACGCGGCGGGCGGCCTGGCCGTGGCCGTGGCCGACTCCTTCGGCGCGCCGCAGCCGCTCGTCGGGATCCGGGAGACCGGCGGACGCGGCCGGCAGCTCGGGCCGGGCCCGCTGCCCGCCTCGGGGGTCCGGGTGCTGGATGTGACGCGGGTCATCGCCGGGCCGGTGGCCACCCGCACGCTCGGCCTGCTCGGCGCGGACGTGCTGCGCGTGGACCCGCCCGGGACCCCCGAGGCGGACGACGCCCACGCCGACACCGGGTTCGGGAAGCGCTCGGCGGTGCTGGACCTCGCGGACCGGGCGGACCGGGCGGTGTTCGACGGGCTGCTGGCGCAGGCCGACGTGGTGGTGTCGGGCTACCGGCCGGGGGCGCTCGACCGGTTCGGCCTGGGCGCCGAGGAGCTGGCCGCGGCGCGGCCGGGGCTGGTCCTCGCGCAGCTGTGCGCGTGGGGCTGGGAGGGGCCGTGGGCGGGCCGGCGGGGCTTCGACTCGCTGGTGCAGGCCGGGTACGGGATCGCCGCGGCGGAGGCCGGCCCCGACGGGGTGCCCGGGGTGCTGCCCGCGCAGGCGCTGGACCACGGGACGGGCTACCTGCTGGCGGCCGGGGTGCTGCGGGCGCTGGCCGCGGGCGGCGGGCGGGTGCTGCGGTTCTCCCTGGCGGGGACCGCGTCGTGGCTGGTGCGGGAGGTCCCGCGGGATCCGCGCCCGGCGCCGGGCGGGGCGGACGGGGCCGGTGCGGAGGCCTGGCTGCGCGAGGGCCGGTCCGGCTACGGCCGGCTGCGGTACGCGGCGCCCCCGCTCGCGGTGGGCCCGGGCGACTGGCCGGCCGGGCCGTCCCGCTGGGGCGCGGACCGCGCCGCCTGGCTCCCGCCGGCCTGACCGCCGGGGCGTGGACACGGCGGCGCCCCCGCCCCCCGGCGAGGGGTGCGGAGGCGCCGCGTCAGGATGCGTCAGGCAGGGATCCATGCCGAGCAGTTGGCGGAGGTGAACTCCGCCGCGCCCGCCGGGACCGCCGCCGTGATCTTGTCGCCCGGCTTCGGGGCCGACTCGGGGCCCGAGGCCAGGACCGCGCCGTCCTTGCCCTTGGCCTCCCAGGTGCAGGCCGTGTTCTGGGTCAGCGCCCGGTAGGTGCCGGGCGCCGGGGCGGGCCGGGTGCCGTCGCCGAAGCCCTTGGCGGCGGCGTCCAGGATCGGCTTCTGCTCCGGGCACAGGTGCGGGATCGCGTCCTTCGCGCCGGGGATCTCCCCGGAGATGACCGCGCCGGTCGCCGCGTCCTTGTCCCGCTTGGCCGTGCGCTCCACGCGCTGGCAGGCCTCCTGGCCGCTCTGCAGCACGGCCGCCGGGTCCATCTTCTCGGGGACGCGGCCGCTCAGGTACGCCTTCTCGTTGGGCTTGAAGCTGCCCGTCTTCGGGGTGAGCTTCGCGTCCGGGAGGACGGGCCCGGTCGGCTTCGCGTCGGGCGTGGCCGGCGGGGCGGCGGAGTCCGCCGGGTCCGGGACCGGGGAGGCGGCCGGCGGCTTGGCCTCGGCCTTGTCGGACGAGCCGTCGCCGCCGGAGCTGCAGGCGGTCAGGGTCAGGGCTGCGGCCAGCAGGAGCGCAGCCGCGGTGGAGCGTCGGTACATCGGTGGGGCTCCCGTGCGTGCCGGTTGGTTCGGGGGCGGCAGGCGTGCGGGGCCCGGCGTGGCGCGGCCGGGCCCCGCACCCTCCGGTTACTTCTGGCCGAAGGTGAGGACCAGCTGGGGTGCTGCGTCCGCCGCCGTCGACTCCTTCGACCACAGCCACAGCGCGTCGGTGCCCGTGCTGGTCAGGGCCAGGCTGCGGCTGCCGCCGAGCAGCGCCGAGACCGCGGCCGTGTCCAGCTGGGCGCTGTGCAGCGCCGAGCCGTCCGGGATGGCCGCGAAGGTGCCGAGCGGCGTGGTGCCCAGGGCCGGCTTGGTGGTGAAGGAGGTCGTCGCGCCGCTCCAGGTGCCGGTGACCGGGACCACGGAGACGGTGTCGGCGGTGCCGGCGCCCGACTGCGTCGACGTCTTGACCTGGAGGACGGCCGACTTCAGGACCTGCCCGGCCGGCGCGGCCGGCACGTCGAAGCGCAGGTACGTCTCGTAGCCCGGGTTGCCGCGGACGGCGAGCGAGGTGGACGCGCCGTTGGCCGCGCTCGGGGCTCCCTGGTTGACGTAGGTGTCCTCGGTCGCGGTGACCTTGGAGACCGTGTCGGCGGGGGTCTTCGCCAGGTCGAAGTGGTTCTTGACCTGGGCGGCGGTGAGCACCTTGCCGTAGACGGCCGTCTCGTCGAGCTGGCCGGCGAAGAAGTTGCTCGTCGGGCGCGACGGCCAGCCGGAGAGGTTGTCCCCTCCGACGTGCCAGTAGCCCGCGTAGGAGGCCGAGTCGGTGACGCCCAGCGTGCCCTTGAGCTGGCCGTCGACGTACAGCGCCATGCCCGAGGGGCCCTGGCTGGCGACCACGTGGTGCCACTTGTTGTCGTTGTACGTGTCGAACAGGCCGGTGGTGATCGTGCGGGTGGAGCCGTTGTACACGCCGAACACCAGGCGGCCGGTGTTCGTCATGTAGATGTGCTTGTCGTGCGTGCCGCTGTTGCGGGTGGTGTTGTTGCCGAAGCCGACGAGCTTGCCGCCGCGCGTGGTGTTCGTCTTGAACCACGTCTCGACGGTGTAGCTGCTGCCGACGGTCTGGCGGTGGTCGCTGTGGAGCTTCTGGCTGGTGCCGTTGAAGCCCATCGCGGTGCTCGGTCCGGTGACCGCGCCGGGCGTCTGGCGCAGCGCCGGGGCGTTGACCTGGATGCCGCTGGTGTTGCCGCCGTCCGAGGAGTCGGCCACGTACGGGCGGACGGTGTCGTCGTAGCGCCAGTACAGCTGGGCGCCGTCGGCGCGGACCTGGTTCGGGTACGCCTCGACGGAGGTCGGGACGGTCACCGAGGCGGTGGCCGACAGGGCGCTGGTGTTGCCGGCGGCGTCGGTTGCGGTGACCCGGTAGGTGTAGCTCTGGCCGGCCTTGGCGGTGGTGTCGTTCCAGGAGGCCTGGGGCCGCTCGAACTCCAGGGAGTCGGCGGTCATGGTGTGGATCGGCGTGCTGGAGCCGTTGCGGTAGATGCGGTACGTCAGCTTGCTGTCGTCCGCGTCGTAGCTGGTGCGCCAGCGGACCTGGACCTCGCCGGGCTTGACGGCGGCGGCGCTGGCGACCGGGGTGGTCGGGGCGCCGACGTCGCCGGTGGAGGCGAAGCGGGTCAGGCTCTGCTGCTCGGCGCCGTTGACGGTGGTGAACTCACCGCCGACCCACATGAACTTCTTGCCGTCCTTCTCCGACACGGCCATGACGCGCGGGCCGATGCCCTCGCCGAGGCCGTCGTTGGTGTCGGGGAACCAGCCGAGCTTGCGGGGGCCGCGCACGAAGCCGTCCACGGGCGCGGGGGCGGCGCCGGTGTGGTCGGTCGGCTGGGCCAGCAGGTGGCGGCGGCGGCCGTCGGGGAACTCCAGCTCGGTGGAGCAGTCGTGCGCGTGCGAGGCGCTGTAGAGCACGCCCTCGTACGGCAGGACCCACTGGGTGGCGCCGAGGCAGCGGTCGCGCCACTTCTCGCCGAAGTCGCTCAGGCGCAGGCCGATGCGGCCGTCGAAGACGCCGCCGCCGGAGCCCTCGTTGGCGGTGTAGAAGCCGGTCTCGTCGGTGGCGATCGACTTGACGACGGAGTTCCACGGGATGTTGCCGTAGGCCTTGGCGACCTTGCCGGAGACCGCGTCGACCACGGCGAGCGCGTGCGAGTTGGTGCCGTTGACCGTGAAGAAGTCGCCGCCCAGGAGGACGTTCTTGCCGTCCGGGGTGACCGCGACGGCGCGGCCCGGCTCGTCGGCGTTGGCGGTGAAGGGCTTCAGCGCGCCGGAGCCGGCGTCGACCGCGGCGAACCGCTCGCGGGTCTGGCCCTCGACGGAGTTGAAGTCGCCGGCCGCGTAGAGGGTGTCCTCGGTGGCGGCGAGCGCCCGCACGGTGGCGGGGAAGCCGGGGTGGAACGCGGCCTTGGGGGTGCAGCTCTCGATGTCGATCGCCGCGAGGCTGGAGACCGGGGTGCCGTTGACGGCGCCGAAGTAGCCGCCCGCGTACAGGGTCTTCTTGTCCTTCGAGACGGTCAGCGCGCGGACGGTCGCGGTGCCTTCGCCGACGGTGAAGGCGAGCTTGCACGCGGTCGGCTTGCCCGTCGCGGCGTCGAGCGCGACGAAGTTGACGGCTTCCTGCTCCGATCCGGAGGAGGCGCCGGCCGGCGGGCGGACCGCCGAGAAGGTGCCGCCGGCGAAGACGGTGCCGTCCACCTCGGCCATCGCCCAGACGGTGCCGTTGGGCTGCCACGTCGGCAGGCTGTCGGCGGTGAACGCCACGGGCGCCGTGATGGCGGACGCCTGGGGCATGAGCACCAGGCCTATCCCGGTGCCCGCACCGGCCAGTGACAGGACGAGGGCAGCAGTCAGCCCTCTGGATCTACGCATGAGCCCCCCAGGGCGTATCGCCCGGTTTTGATGGCTGGAACTATACGAACAGCCGTATGTACGGGCGCAGACTAGGGGGCAAAACGGAACCCCGTCACCCCCCTTGGCCGATTCTGCACCGGGTTGGGACCAACCTGGACCGGCAGGGCGGGCGCATTGCGGACATACGGCAGGTATGTCCGGTCACCGCCGCAGCTGCCTGCGGCGATGTCCGTACACGGCAAATCGTAGGGGAAATATAAGGCCTCAGCGGTCGATCCGGACCGTTGCACCGGCCAGCTGGTCCTCGACCAGGCGGATGTCCGCGTCGACCATGATCTGCGCCAGCTCCGCGACCAGGACCGAGGGCTTCCAGCCAAGCAGCTCCTGGGCCTTGGACGAGTCGCCGATGAGCGCGTCGACCTCGCTCGGGCGCTCGTACTTGGCGTCGTAGCGCACGTGCTCGGTCCAGTCCAGGCCCGCGTGGGCGAAGGAGGACTCGACGAACTCCCGCACCGTGGCGGCCACACCGGTGGCGACGACGTAGTCGGTCGGCTCGTCCTGCTGGAGCATCCGCCACATGGCGTCGACGTACTCCGGCGCGTAGCCCCAGTCGCGGACGGCGTCGAGGTTCCCGAGGTACAGGTGCTCCTGGAGGCCGGCCTTGATGCGGGCGACGGCCCGGGTGATCTTGCGGGTCACGAACGTCTCGCCGCGGCGCGGGGACTCGTGGTTGAACAGGATCCCGTTGACGGCGAACATGTCGTACGCCTCGCGGTAGTTCACCGTCGTCCAGTACGCGAACACCTTGGCGGCGCCGTACGGGCTGCGCGGGTGGAACGGCGTGTCCTCGTTCTGCGGCGGCGGGGTGGAGCCGAACATCTCCGAGGACGAGGCCTGGTAGATGCGGGTGTCGATGCCGCTCGCCCGGATCGCCTCCAGCAGCCGCAGCGCGCCGAGGCCGGTCACGTCGCCCGTGTAGAGCGGGGCGTCGAAGGAGACCCGCACATGGGACTGGGCGCCCAGGTTGTAGACCTCGTCGGGCCGTATCTCGCGCAGCAGGTTCACGAGCGCGACGCCGTCGGACAGGTCGGCGTGGTGCAGGACGAAGGACCGGTTCGCGGTGTGCGGGTCCTGGTAGATGTGGTCGATCCGCTCGGTGTTGAAGCTGGAGGACCGCCGCACCAGCCCGTGCACCGTGTAGCCCTTGGAGAGCAGGAGCTCGGAGAGGTAGGAGCCGTCCTGCCCGGTGACGCCGGTGATCAGCGCGGTCTTGCCCATGTGGGGTCCCCCTGGGGATCGTTGCGGTGTGTGGTTCCGGAGGCTGCTGCGCCTCGGGGCCGGCCCGCCCCGGCCGTGCGGCCGCGGCGGTTCCTGCCGGGTGGTCGTGCGGTGGGTGCGGCCCCGTCCCGGCGGCGCTGCGGCCTGCCGGGGCCGGGCCGCGGGGACGCGGCCCCCGCCGGGTCCCCGCCCGGCACCGGGCCAAGGGCCCGGCCCCGGAAGCCGGATGCGTACCGTACACCGGTGCGGGGCTCCGTCCGCGGGCGGTCCGGACCGCGCCGGGCCCCGGCGGCGGGGCCGCCTCCGGGGTCCGGCACTTCGGCCCCGGGCCGCCCGGCCGGGCTGGCATCATCGGCGGTATGACAAGTTCGCTGCCGCTCCTGCCGCCGAACGCCCGCGTCTTCGTCGCGGGCCACCGCGGCCTCGTGGGCTCCGCCGTCGCACGCCGCCTGACCGCCGACGGCCACGAGGTGCTCACCCGCAGCCGCGCCGACCTCGACCTGCGCGACGCCGCCGCGACCGCCGCGTACCTGCGCGACACGCGCCCGGACGCCGTGGTGCTGGCCGCCGCGAAGGTCGGCGGCATCATGGCCAACAGCACCTACCCGGTGCAGTTCCTGGAGGACAACCTCAGGATCCAGCTGAGCGTCATCGGCGGCGCGCACGCCGCCGGTGTGGCCCGGCTGCTGTTCCTCGGCTCGTCCTGCATCTACCCCAAGCTCGCGCCGCAGCCCATCACCGAGGACGCGCTGCTGACCGGCCCGCTGGAGCCGACCAACGAGGCGTACGCGCTGGCGAAGATCGCCGGCATCGTGCAGGTGCAGTCCTACCGCCGGCAGTACGGGGCCTCGTACATCTCCGCCATGCCCACCAACCTCTACGGCCCGGGCGACAACTTCGACCTGGAGACCTCGCACGTGCTGCCCGCGCTCATCCGCCGCTTCCACGAGGCGGCGGCCGAGGGCCGGGAGGAGGTCGTGCTCTGGGGATCGGGCACCCCGCGCCGCGAGTTCCTCCACGTCGACGACCTGGCCGCGGCCTGCTCGGTGCTGCTGGAGCGCTACGACGGGGACGAGCCGGTGAACATCGGCTGCGGGGAGGACCTCACCATCCGGGCCCTCGCCGAGACCGTCGCCGACGTCACCGGCTTCCGCGGCCGCCTCGCCTGGGACACCTCCAAGCCGGACGGCACCCCGCGCAAGCTCCTGGACGTCGCCCGCCTGACCTCGCTCGGCTGGAAGCCGCAGACCGGGCTGCGCGACGGCATCGCCGCCACCTACCGGTGGTGGCTGGAGCAGGGCGGGCCGGGGACGCGGGGCTGAACGCACGCGGCAGGGCCTCTCAGTACGCTCCGCGGCCGTCGACGACGGCGCGGAGCGTACGGCCCATGACGTCGACGTCGCTGGTGAAGGACCAGTTGTCGACGTAGCTCAGGTCGAGCTGAATCGTTTCGTCCCAGGACAGGTCGGACCGGCCGCTGATCTGCCAGAGCCCGGTCATGCCCGGCCGCACGGAGAGCCGGCGCAGCTCGACCTCGTCGTACCGGGCCACCTCCTCCGGCAGCGGCGGGCGCGGGCCGACCAGGGACATGTGCCCGGCCAGGACGTTGAGGAGCTGCGGCAGTTCGTCCAGGGAGGTGCGGCGCAGCAGCCGGCCGGCCCGGGTCACCCGGGGGTCGCGGCGGATCTTGAACATGAGGCCGTCGTTCTCGTTGGCGCCCGCCAGCTCGCCCTTCAGGCGGTCGGCGTCGACGACCATCGTGCGGAACTTCCACATGGTGAACGGGACGCCGTCGCGGCCGATGCGCTGCTGGCGGTAGAACGCCGGGCCGCGCGACCCGAGCCGGATCGCGAGGACGATCGCCAGGAACAGCGGGGAGAGCAGGACCAGTCCGACGGCCGCGCCGACGCGGTCCAGGGCGGCCTTGAGCGCCGTCTGGAGGCCCCGGCTGACGGGCGGGGCGACGCGCAGCACGGCGACGCCGCCGGCGGAGAGGGTCTCCAGGCGCTTGACGGAGACCTCCACCAGGCCCGGGAAGACGGCGAGTTCCAGGCCCGCGTCGTGCAGCGCCCACGCGACGCGGCGCAGCCGCTCCCCGGCGATCCGCGCGCCGGGCGCGACGAGGACGAGGTCGGCGTGGTGGCTGCGGACGGCTCCGAGGACGGCCGCGGAGTCGGCGGCCGGGGCGTCCGGGGCGAGGGCGTCGAGCCGGGCGGCGACGGGGACGCCGCCCTCCAGCGGGCCGGTGCCGACGGGGACGACGCCGACGACGACGTAGGGGTGGTCGGTGCGGGCGGCGAGGTGCGCGATGAGGGAGTCCGCCGCGGCCGGCTCCCCTATCACCAGGACGCGGCTGACGGCCTGGGCCTCGCGGCGGGCCGCGGAGAGGTGGCGGTAGGTCAGTTTGCGGCAGGCCACGGTGACGAGGAGGGCGGGCAGCAGGGCGCCCAGGGCGGCGAGACGCGGCGTGTCCTCCCCGGTGACCACGCGTGCCACGGCCAGGACGCCGATCAGAATCAGCCAGTCGTGGACGACCGGCAGCACTCCGCGGGACTCGCCGAGCGCGCGGGCGGCGTACCGGCGGCGCACCGCCTGCACGCCGGTCCAGGCGAGGGCCGCGCCGAGGGCGCAGTACACGGGCCGGACCTGCTGCGCGGCCTCGAAGACGAGCCCCACCGGGACGGCCGCTCCGAGGAAGTCGGCGGCGAGCGCGGCGGGCAGGTACCAGCGCGCCTTGTCGCCGATCCGCCTCACGGGCGCAGCAAGGAGCTCGGCCGCCGCTCCGGCCACTCTTTGCGCAGGAAAATGGACATGCCTCATGGGCCCCCCTGGCACGCGGTCTATGACGGTGGCGCAGGCCCGCGGCTTCCCCTGGCGACGGGCATCCAACACACCGGGAAACAGTACGACAAACACTTTTACTACAAGTACCGAACGCCCGAACGGGGACGCTTGTTGCTTAAGTGTTAGCAACCGGTACCCCGGGCTCCATATTTTTCGCCTACACCGGCACGCGCGAAGGTGAAGGGTTCGGATACCGGATGCGACGCCTCGGTCAACGGACCCTTTCCGGCCAAGTTTTTGACGCGACCCTGACATTCCTGCGCGCGGGTGGCACTCTTCGATCCGTTCATCGCACCAGCCCTGTTCTGCCCGGTGGCCCACCCAGCCGTCCGGAATCCCCTTTGCAGAAGGAGTCTGCGTTGAGTCCCACCCCCCACAGGCGCGCCACCGCGGCCGGCGCACTCGTCGCCGCGGCCGCGATGCTCGCCGTCGGCATACAGGCCGGCAGCGCCACCGCCGACAGCGCGGCGTCGAAGGCGCCCGCCGCCGCCAAGGCCAACCCCGGCGCGGCACCCCTCAAGCTCAGCCCCTCCGAGCGTGCGACGCTCATCTCCGAGGCGAACTCCACCACCGCGCAGGCGGCCAAGGCGCTGGGCCTCGGCGGCCAGGAGAAGCTCATCGTCCGCGACGTCGTCAAGGACGCGGACGGCACCACGCACACCACGTACGAACGCACGTACGCGGGCCTGCCCGTACTCGGCGGCGACCTGACGGTCCACGCCAAGGACGGCACGACCAAGAGCGTCACCAAGGCCACGCACCACGAGATCAAGGTGCCGACCACCGACGCCGCCGTCACCCCGGCCGCCGCCGAGGGCCAGGCCCTCTCCGCGGCCGACGCGGCGGGCTCCAAGGACGCCAAGCCCGCCAAGAACGCCCGCAAGGTGGTCTGGGCGGCCGAGGGCGCGCCCGTCCTCGCCTGGGAGACGGTGGTCGGCGGCCTCCAGCACGACGGCACCCCGAACGAGCTGCACGTGGTCACCGACGCCAAGACCGGTGCGAAGATCACCGAGTGGCAGGCCGTCGAGACCGGCACCGGCAACACCATGTACAGCGGCCAGGTCACCCTCGGGACGAGCCAGTCCGGCAGCAGCTACACCCTGACGGACGCGAACCGCGGCAGCCACAAGACGTACAACCTCAACCGGGGCACCTCCGGCACCGGCACCCTCTTCTCCGGTCCGGACGACGTGTGGGGCAACGGCCTGCCCTCCAACCTGGAGACGGCCGGCGCGGACGCGCACTACGGCGCCGCGGTCACGTGGGACTACTTCAAGAACGTGCACGGCCGCAACGGCCTGCGCAACGACGGCGTCGCCCCGTACAGCCGCGTCCACTACGGCAACAACTACGTGAACGCGTTCTGGCAGGACTCCTGCTTCTGCATGACCTACGGCGACGGCGACGGCAACGCCAAGCCGCTGACCTCCACCGACGTGGCCGCGCACGAGATGACCCACGGCCTCACCTCGGTCACCGGCAACATGACCTACAGCGGTGAGCCCGGCGGCCTGAACGAGGCGACCTCCGACATCATGGCCGCCGCCGTCGAGTTCTACGCCAACAACGCGCAGGACGTCGGCGACTACCTGGTCGGCGAGAAGATCGACATCCGCGGCAACGGCACCCCGCTGCGCTACATGGACAAGCCGAGCAAGGACGGCTCCTCCAAGGACTACTGGTACTCGGGCCTCGGCGGCATCGACGTCCACTACTCCTCCGGCCCGGCCAACCACTGGTACTACCTGGCCTCCGAGGGCTCCGGCGCCAAGGTCGTCAACGGCGTGAGCTACGACTCGCCGACCTACGACAACCTGCCGGTCACGCCCATCGGCCGCGACGCCGCCTCGAAGATCTGGTTCCGCG
This sequence comes from Streptomyces sp. NPDC031121, assembly GCF_055570615.1. Taxonomy (NCBI): domain Bacteria; kingdom Bacillati; phylum Actinomycetota; class Actinomycetes; order Kitasatosporales; family Streptomycetaceae; genus Streptomyces; species Streptomyces sp. NPDC031121. Next base: position 631,974 of record NZ_JBVIGV010000001.1, on the reverse strand, counting down.
CGCTGACGGTCGGCTACTTCAAGTCGAACACCAACTACGCGGCCGCCCGCACGGCGACCCTCCAGGCCGCCGCCGACCTGTACGGCCAGGGCTCGGCCACGTACAACAACACGGCCAACGCCTGGGCCGCCATCAACGTCGGCGCCCGCATCAGCGACGGCGTCACGGTCACCGCGATCCCGAACCAGAACACCGCCGTGGGCACCGCGGTCAGCCTCCAGGTCCAGGCGACGAGCACCACCCCCGGTGCGCTGTCGTACTCCGCCACCGGCCTGCCGGCCGGCCTCTCGATCAACTCCTCCACGGGTCTGATCTCGGGCACGGCGACGACCGCGGGCACGTCCAACGTGACGGTGACGGTGACCGACTCCGCCAGCAAGTCGGGCACGGCCTCCTTCACCTGGACCGTCGGCACGGGCGAGCAGAACGTCTTCGAGAACACCGCCGACTACCAGATCCGGGACAACGCGACCGTCGAGTCCCCGATCACGGTGACCCGCTCCGGCAACGCGCCGAGCACCCTGAAGGTGGACGTCAACATCGTCCACACCTACGTCGGTGACCTGCGGGTCGACCTCGTCGCCCCCGACGGCACCGTCTACAACCTGCGCAACCGCAGCGGCGGCAGCGCAGACAACATCGTCCAGTCCTTCACCGTGAACGCCTCCTCCGAGGTCGCGAACGGCGTCTGGAAGCTCCGCGTGGCGGACCTCGCCAGCCTGGACACCGGCTACATCAACAGCTGGAAGCTGACCTTCTGACCCCTGGCGGGCGGATGAGGCGCACCGGCTGACACGACACGGGGCCGTCCGGGGGAAACCCTCCCGGACGGCCCTGTTCCATGCCCGCGTGCGCTGCGGGGCGGCTACGGGATCGCCGCGAAGACCTCGTCGAGCATGCCGGACCGCTGGGCGCCGCGGTCCTCCCGCGCGGCCTCGTGCCCGGCCGGCGCCTCCTGCGCGGCGGCCTCCGGGCCGCCGAAGTCGCCGCCGTCGCCGGCGAACCCGCCGTCTTCGCGGCCGTCGTCGTTGCCCTCGTCGCGGCCCTCGTCGTTGCCCTCGTCGTGGCCGTCGCGGCCGACCGGGGTGAACAGCACCGAGCGGACGTGCACGCCGTACACCCGGTCGCCCGGCTCCAGGATCCGCTCGGGCCGGCCGCTGCAGCCGCGGTCCGGGAAGAGGTACGCGCGCCCCTCCGTCCCGTTGCTGACGGCGGTGGCGGGCTTGTCGTGCGAGGTGCCGTTCAGCTCGTAGCAGGTGTCGAGGCCCGTGGGGCGGATGGAGCGGCGCTCGTCGCCCCCGACCAGGTAGTCCAGCCTGCCCAGGTCCTGGTCGTGCTCGTCGGCGGCCGCGGTGCCCGCCGGGACGGCGAGGGCGAGGGCGGTGAGGAGGGCTGCGGCGGTGCGGCGGAGGCGCATGGGGCGGTGTCCGTTCTGTCGGCGCTGGACGCGCGGTCGGCGGTGGCGTCCAGCCGGCAGCGTAGGAGAAGCCCCGCGCGCCGCGGCGGTGCGGCATGCGCACGCGTTCGGAGGTTCACCCGCCCGGAGCGCCCTCCGCCGCCGTACGGGCCGCCCCGGCCCGCGAATGGGGGCGGGAGGGGTCTGCACCCCGCCCGCCCCCGGCCGCAGCACGGGCGGCTAGCGCAGGACGACGCCGCCCTGCGGGCCCGCCTCCCCGGCCGCGTCGCCGTCCGCGGGGGCCGCGACCAGCCCCAGTTCGGCCGGCGAGGCCAGCAGCGGGTGGGAGGGGAGGATCCGGACCGTGTACCCGAAGGCCCCCGTGCGGTCCAGGGCGAGCGGCCCCTCGTACACCCAGCGGCCCTCCAGGTCCGGCCCGCCGGCCGGCTTGAGCGGGAAGGCCCGGCTGTCGCGGATGACGTCCTGCGGGTCCACCCGGCCCGCGACCGCCTGCACCTCGACGTCCTCGGGGGCCAGCGCGTCGAGCGCCACCCGCACCCGCAGGGTGAGGGTCGCCCCCAGCTCGGCGGTTCCGCCGACGGGCGCCGCGGCCAGCGCCTCGACGTGCTCGACGGCGACCTGCGGCCAGGCCGCCCGGACGCGGCCCTTCCACCAGGCCAGGTCCCGCGCGGCGTCCTGGCTCATCGCCCGGTGGGCTCGGGCGGCGGGCGCGTAGAGCCGCTCCACGTACTCGCGCACCATGCGCCCCGCGAGCACCTTGGGGCCCAGGGAGACGAGGGTGCGCCGGACCATCTCGATCCACCGCACCGGCAGCCCGCTGCGGTCGGCGCGGTCGTAGAACCGGGGCGCGACCCGCTGCTCGACCAGCTCGTAGAGGGCCTTCGCCTCCAGGTCGTCGCGCCGGTCCTCGTCCGTGCCGACGTCGGCGGTGGGGATGGCCCAGCCGAAGTCGGGCTCGAACCACTCGTCCCACCAGCCGTCGAGGACCGACAGGTTGAGGCAGCCGTTGAGCGCGGCCTTCATGCCGCTCGTGCCGCAGGCCTCCAGCGGCCGCAGCGGGTTGTTCAGCCACACGTCGCAGCCCGGGTACAGCTTCTGGGCCATGCCCATGCCGTAGTCGGGCAGGAAGACGATGCGGTGCCGCACGCGCGGGTCGTCGGAGAAGCGCACCAGCTCCTGCACGAGCCGCTTGCCGCCGTCGTCGGCCGGGTGCGCCTTGCCGGCGACGACGATCTGCACCGGCCGGTCGGGGTCCAGCAGCAGCCGGCGCAGCCGCTCGGGGTCGCGCAGCATCAGCGTGAGCCGCTTGTACGAGGGGACGCGCCGGGCGAAGCCGATGGTGAGGACGTCCGGGTCGAGGACGGAGTCGACCCAGCCGAGCTCGGCGTCGGCGGCGCCGCGCTGGCGCCAGGAGGCCCGCAGCCGCTCGCGCACCTCGAGCACCAGCTGCTCGCGCAGGCCCCGGCGCAGCTCCCAGACGTCCTGGTCGGGGATGTCGGCGACGGCGTCCCAGCGCTGGGAGCCGCCGACCGACAGGGCGTCCTCGGTCCGGCCGGCGCCGATCTGCCGCGCCCCGAGCCGGACGACCTCGGGGGCCACCCATGTCGGGGCGTGCACGCCGTTGGTCACGGAGGTGATGGGCACGTCCGCCGGGTCGAAGCCCGGCCACAGCCCGGCGAACATGTCGCGGCTGACGGCGCCGTGGAGGGTGGAGACGCCGTTGGCGCGCTGGGCCAGGCGCAGGCCCATCACCGCCATGTTGAAGACGCCGGGGTCGCCGCCGGGGTAGGTCTCGGCGCCGAGCTCCAGGATCCGGTCGACGGGCACGCCGTCGAGTTCGCCGCCTGGGCCGAAGTGGCGCGCGACGAGCGCCCGGTCGAAGCGGTCGATGCCGGCGGGGACGGGGGTGTGGGTGGTGAAGACGGTGCCGGCGCGGACCGCCTCCAGGGCGGCGTCGAAGCCGAGGTCCTGCGCCCCGTCGAGTTCCCTTATCCGCTCCAGGCCGAGGAAGCCGGCGTGGCCCTCGTTGGTGTGGAAGACCTCGGGCTCCGGGTGGCCGGTGAGGGCGCAGTAGGTGCGGACGGCGCGGACGCCGCCGATGCCGAGCAGCATCTCCTGGAGCAGCCGGTGGTCGCTGCCGCCGCCGTAGAGCCGGTCGGTCACCTCGCGGGCGCCGGCGTCGTTGTCCTCGACGTCGGAGTCGAGGAGCAGCAGCGGGACGCGGCCGACGCGGGCCTGCCAGATGTGGGCGTGCAGGGCGCGGCCGCCCGGCAGCGAGAGCGAGACCCGGGCGGGGGTGCCCTCGGCGTCCCGGAGCAGGGAGAGCGGGAGCTCGTTGGGGTCGAGGACCGGGTAGTGCTCCTGCTGCCAGCCGTCGCGGGAGAGGGACTGGCGGAAGTAGCCGTGCCGGTAGAGGAGTCCGACGCCGATGAGCGGGGCGCCGAGGTCGCTGGCGGCCTTCAGGTGGTCGCCGGCGAGGATCCCGAGGCCGCCGGAGTACTGGGGCAGGGCGGCGGTGATGCCGAACTCGGGGGAGAAGTAGGCGATGGCGGCGGGGAGGTCGGCGATGTCCTCGTGGGTCTGGTACCAGCGTGCGCCGTGCACGTAGTCGTCGAGGTCGGCGGCGGCGACGGCGAGCCGCCGCAGGAACCGGCGGTCGGAGGCGAGGGCGTCGAGGCGGGCGGCGGAGACGGAGCCGAGCAGGCGGACGGGGTCGCCGCCCGCGGCCTGCCAGCCCTCGGGGTCGACGGATTGGAAGAGTTCGCGGGTCTCCGTGTGCCACGACCAGCGCAGGTTGCGCGCGAGGTCGGCGAGCGGCAGCAGCGGCGGGGGGAGGACGGGGCGTACGGTGAATCGACGGATAGCCTTCACGCGTTCCACCTTCGCAGGCGAGTGCGGACCGGAGCGGCCGCACCACGCTGTGCGCCCGCGCAACAACCCCCGGAAGGCTAGCCCCGCCGGGCCCGGGCGGCCATCCCGCCGCCGCGGCCCCCCACCGCGCCGCAAGCGCTCCTCGAACGCGTGCCGCCGGACCGGGAGGGGTCCGGGAGCGCCGGTGCGCGCCGTACGGGTGTGACCGGATCGGGTGGGTGGGCGGCGGCCGTGGCGGAATCCCCCGACCGGGCGATCATGCCGGCCCCCGCCGCGGGCGCCGCCGGCCCCTCGCGGCGGGTCCGCCGCGGCCTCCGCCCGCCGGCGGAGCGCATGCGGCGGCCCCCGGGCGGGCCACTGCGAGGCCGACCGGACGGAGCGAAAGCCCGGAAGGCGGCCAAATTCTATGGCCTGCGGGCGAGTTGACGGCGCACGGGGGGCGCGGGCGCGGCGTCCGTGCCCCCGTTCGCGGCGGCGGACGGCCCGCGCCCGTACACAACGGCCGGAAATCATCGCTGTCGAGGAGGTTTCCGGCCGTCGCACGCCCTTGCGGGACGGTCCGGTCCGGAGGGCTTCCACCAGCCCCGGAGACCACGCGAGTGGCGGTTGTGACGGGCGTGCCGGGGGATGCGTCCGCCTGTTCCAAACGACTTGACGGAGCATCACCCATCCGTCCGGCCCATCCCGGTCCGGGGTTACGCGCTACGCACGAGTAGTTGACGGGCGGTGCGGATTGGGCGCGGCGAGACTGGGAAGGGCTCCCCGCGTACCTGCACGGCACCCCACGCCCAGCCCTTCCCCGCCACCCGAGTGAACGCGGACAGGAGCGGCCATGCCCGCAGCGCAGCCGTCTTCCGAACGGCTAGAAACAGAGCGAACAGAGCGTGCACTACCGGTCGGCGTCCCGATCGGCCTGTTGTCACCGAGCCCTGCGAACTGCCCCCAGGTGATCCCATCATGATCGGTCGCATTCCCGTCCTGGACGTCCGCCCCGCCGTCGGCTGCGGTGCCAGACCCGCCAAGGCGGTGGTGGACGAGGTCTTCGAGGTGTCCGCCACCGTGTTCCGCGAGGGCCACGACGCCGTCGCCGCCCACGTCGTGCTCCGCGACCCCAGCGGGCGGCTGCGCCCGCCGGTGCCGATGCGCGAACTCGCCCCCGGCACCGACCGCTGGGGCGCCCGGATCTCCGCCGACACCGAGGGGCGGTGGACCTACACCGTCGAGGCCTGGAGCGACCCGCTGGCCACCTGGCGGGCAGCCGCCGCGATCAAGGTGCCCGCGGGGATCGACCCCGGTCTGACCCTGCTGGAGGGCGCCGAGTTGTACGAGCGCGCCGCCGCCCGGATCACCAAGCGCGACGGCCGTGCGGACGTGCTCGCCGCGGCGGCCGCGATGCGGGACGAGGACCGGCCGGCGGCCGAGCGGTACGCCGCCGCCCTCGACCCGCTGGCGCAGGCGGCGCTCGCCCGGCGCCCCTACCGGGAACTCGTGAGCTCCGCGAAGGCGCTGCCGCTGCTCGTGGAGCGCAGGCGGGCCCTCTTCGGCTCCTGGTACGAGATGTTCCCGCGGTCCGAGGGGGCCGTCGTCGAACCCGGCGCCGCCCCCGTGAGCGGCACGTTCCGCACGGCCGCCGAACGGCTGCCCGCGATCGCCGCCATGGGCTTCGACGTCGTCTACCTCCCGCCGATCCACCCCATCGGCACCACCTTCCGCAAGGGGCCGGACAACACGCTTTCGGCCACGGACCGGGATCCGGGCGTGCCGTGGGCGATCGGCTCCCCCGAGGGCGGCCACGACGCGGTCCACCCCGACCTGGGGACCCTGGAGGACTTCGACGCGTTCGTCGCCCGGGCGGGCGAGCTCGGGCTGGAGATCGCGCTGGACTTCGCCCTGCAGTGCTCCCCCGACCACCCGTGGGTGGAGAAGCACCCCGAGTGGTTCCGGCACCGGCCCGACGGGACGATCGCGTACGCGGAGAACCCGCCGAAGAAGTACCAGGACATCTACCCGGTCCACTTCGACGCCGACATGGCCGGCATCGTCGAGGAGACCGTCCGCGTCCTGCGGCACTGGATGGACCACGGCGTCCGCATCTTCCGCGTCGACAACCCGCACACCAAGCCGGTGTCCTTCTGGCAGAAGGTGATCGCGGCCGTGAACCGGACCGACCCGGACGTGATCTTCCTGGCGGAGGCGTTCACCCGCCCCGCGATGGTGCACACCCTCGCCGCCGTCGGCTTCCAGCAGTCGTACACGTACTTCACCTGGCGCAACACCAAGGCGGAGCTCACCGAGTACGTCACCGAGCTGGCCGGTCCGCACTGGGCGTCCGTGCTGCGCCCGAACTTCTTCGTGAACACCCCGGACATCCTGCACGCCTACCTCCAGCACGGCGGCCGCCCCGCCTTCGAGGCGCGGGCCGTCCTGGCCGCCACGCTCTCGCCGACCTGGGGTGTCTACGCCGGCTACGAGCTTTGCGAGAACACCCCGCTGCACGAGGGCAGCGAGGAGTACCTGCACTCGGAGAAGTACGAGCTGCGGCCGCGGGACTGGGCGGCCGCCGAGCGCGAGGGCCGCACCATCGCCCCCCTGATCACCGCCCTCAACCGGATCCGGCGGGAGAACCCCGCGCTCCAGCAGCTGCGCGACATCCACTTCCATCCGACCGACAACGAACAGGTGATCGCCTATTCGAAGCACGCGGGCGCCAATTCCGTACTGGTGGTCGTCAACCTCGATCCGCACCACACCCAGGAGGCGACGGTCTCGTTGGACATGCCGGTACTCGGCCTCGACTGGCACGGGTCCCTCGCCGTGCGCGACGAGCTCACCGGCGAGACCTATCACTGGGGCAGGGCGAACTACGTGCGCCTGGAACCGGGCCGCGCGCCCGCGCACGTGCTGACCGCTCTGCGACCGTCCCCGCCCACCGGAGGGTCACCCACCACATGATCATCAACGATCCCGTCCACGACACGTTCGAGGACACCCCCGCCAAGGACCGCGACCCCGACTGGTTCAAGCGGGCCGTCTTCTACGAGGTCCTCGTCCGCTCCTTCCACGACAGCAACGGCGACGGGGTCGGGGACCTGAAGGGGCTCACCGCGAAACTGGACTACCTCCAGTGGCTCGGCGTCGACTGCCTGTGGCTGCCGCCCTTCTTCGCCTCCCCCCTGCGCGACGGCGGCTACGACGTCTCCGACTACACCTCCGTCCTGCCCGAGTTCGGCGACCTCGCCGACTTCGTGGAGTTCGTGGACGCCGCCCACCAGCGGGGCATGCGGGTGATCATCGACTTCGTCATGAACCACACCAGCGACCAGCACGAGTGGTTCCAGCAGTCCCGCAAGGACCCCGACGGGCCGTACGGCGACTACTACATGTGGGCGGACAACGACAAGCAGTACCAGGACGCCCGCATCATCTTCATCGACACCGAGACCTCGAACTGGACGTACGACCCGGTCCGCAAGCAGTACTACTGGCACCGGTTCTTCTCCCACCAGCCGGACCTCAACTACGAGAACCCGGCCGTCCAGGAGGAGATCATCTCCGCCCTGCGCTTCTGGCTGGACCTCGGCATCGACGGCTTCCGCCTCGACGCCGTGCCCTACCTGTTCGCGGAGGAGGGCACCAACTGCGAGAACCTCCCCCGCACCCACAGCTTCCTCAAGCGGGTCCGCGCGGAGATCGACGCCCACTACCCGGACACCGTCCTGCTCGCCGAGGCCAACCAGTGGCCCGAGGACGTCGTCGACTACTTCGGCGACTTCTCCTCCGGCGGCGACGAATGCCACATGGCCTTCCACTTCCCCGTCATGCCGCGCATCTTCATGGCGGTGCGGAGGGAGTCCCGCTACCCCGTCTCGGAGATCCTGGCCAAGACCCCGGCGATCCCGGAGCGCTGCCAGTGGGGCATCTTCCTGCGCAACCACGACGAGCTCACCCTCGAGATGGTCACGGACGAAGAGCGCGACTACATGTACGCCGAGTACGCCAAGGACCCGCGGATGCGGGCCAACATCGGCATCCGGCGCCGCCTCGCCCCCCTCCTCGACAACGACCGCAACCAGATGGAGCTGTTCACCGCCCTGCTGCTGTCGCTGCCCGGCTCCCCGGTGCTGTACTACGGCGACGAGATCGGCATGGGCGACAACATCTGGCTCGGCGACCGCGACGGCGTCCGCACCCCCATGCAGTGGACCCCCGACCGCAACGCCGGCTTCTCCTCCTGCGACCCGGGACGGCTGAACCTGCCGGTCATCATGGACCCCGTCCACGGCTACCAGGTCACCAACGTCGAGGCGGCGATGGCCTCCCCCTCCTCGCTGCTGCACTGGACCCGCCGGATGATCGAGATCCGCAAGGCCAACCCCGCCTTCGGACTCGGCTCGTACACCGAGCTGCCCTCGTCCAACCCCGCGGTCCTCGCGTTCCTCCGCGAGTACGGGGACGACCTGGTGCTGTGCGTGCACAACTTCTCCCGCTTCGCCCAGCCCACCGAGCTGGACCTGCAGTCGTTCAACGGGCGGGTCCCGGTCGAGCTGATCGGCGACGTGCGCTTCCCGCCGATCGGCGAGTGGCCGTACCTCCTCACCCTCGCCGGGCACGGCTTCTACTGGTTCCGCCTGCGCAAGGAGTAGCCGCGCGCGCCGCCGCCGCGGCGCGCACCGCAGGGGCGGGAACCGAACGGGTCAGCGGCCCGCCCCCCGTAGGGACCATCTCGGCCCGACACTCTCCCAGCACCGGACAGCAACCCTCGCCATCCGGGACACTCTGCGCATTCTGTGACGGCCCGGGGAAAGGACGACGCCATGTCGGAGGCAGCATCCGCCCGGAGCCGCCACAGCAGTCCGGCCGCCGTCCCGCTCGGGCCGCTCGAACCCATGCTGCGCGCCTGGCTGCCCCGGCAGCGCTGGTTCGCCGGCAAGGGACGGGCGATCACCCGGCTGCGGCTGGTCTCCGCCGTCGAACTGCTGCCGCCCGGCAGCACACCCGGCCTGCTCCACCTGCTCGTCGGCGTCGACTGCGCCGACGGCACCGCGGACTGCTACCAGCTCCTGCTCGGCGTGCGGCCCGCACCGCTGCCGCCCGGCCTCGCCCCCGCCCTGATCGGCCGCGCCGAACACGGCCCGTACGCCGGCCACGCCGTGTACGAGGGGCTGGGCGACCCGAGGCTCGCCGCCCTCCTGCTGGAACGGTTGCGCACCCCCGGCAGCCACGGGCCGCTGCGCTTCGACCGGGACCCGGACGCCCCCATCCCCGCCGACCCGGCACCCCGGCCGCTGTCCGGCGAGCAGACCAACTCCTCCCTCATCTACGGCGATTCGCACATCCTGAAGGTGTTCCGGCGGGTCTGGCCCGGCACCAACCCCGACCTCGAACTGCCCAGAGCCCTCGCCTCCGCCGGCTGCACCCGGGTCCCCGCCCCGGTCGCCTGGTACGAGGCCGAACTGCCCGCGGGCCCGACCGGAAGCGCACCCGGCGGCCGCCGCACGGACGAGCCGCTGACCCTGGGCGTGCTCCAGCCGTACCTGCGGGGCTCCGAGGACGGCTGGCAGCTCGCACTGCGCCGGCTCGCCGCGGGCGCCGACTTCACCGCCGAGGCCCACGCCCTCGGCCGGGCCACCGCCGAAGTCCACAGCGCGCTCGCCTCGGCCCTGCCCACCGTCGCCCTCGGCCCCGCGCAGGCTGCCCGGCTCGCCGCCGGCATGACGGCCCGGCTCGCCGCGACCGTCCGCGAGGTCCCCGCCCTCCAGCCCTTCGAGGCCGGGCTGCGCGGCGCGTTCGACGCGCTGGCCGCCTCCCGCGGCACCGGCGTGGCCGCCCAGCGCATCCACGGCGACCTGCACCTCGGCCAGACCCTGCGCACCGCCGACGGCAGCTGGGCCCTGATCGACTTCGAGGGCGAGCCCGCCCGCCCGCTCGCCGACCGCCGCCGCCCGGAGCCCGCCGTGCGCGACATCGCCGGGATGCTGCGCTCCTTCGACTACGCGGCCCGCTCCCACCGCCCCTTCGCCCCCGCCTGGGCGGACGCCTGCCGGGCCGCGTTCTGCGAGGGCTACGCCCGCACCACCGGCCGCGACCCGCGCGAGGACCCCGTCCTGCTGCGCGCGTACGAGACCGACAAGGCGGTGTACGAGGCCCGCTACGAGTCCCGGCACCGCCCCGACTGGCTGCACGTCCCCATGGCGGCGATCCGCCGGCTCGCCGAGCGGGAGCGCCCCGCCCGCCGCATGCCCCACCCGTCCCCGCCGCCGCCCGGCTCCGCCGCCCCCCACCCCCACCCGAAGCCCCCGAGGAGGCCGCTCGCGTGAGCGCCGCACGACAGCCGTCACCGACCGTCCGCGAGGAAGCCGCAGCACCGCCCGGCGCAGCCGCGGCGGCCCCCGCCGCGCCCGACCCCGCCCGCGCACCGCGCCCGGCCCGTGCTCCCCGGGCCCGCCGCGACGCCCCCGAGCGCGGCGTGCTGCGGGCACCCGCGCTCGACCCCGGGGAGCGGGACCGGCTGCTCCAGGGCCGCCACCACGACCCGCACGCGGTGCTCGGCGCCCACGCCCAGCGGGGCGGGGTGGTGTTCCGGGTGCTGCGGCCGTACGCCAAGGCCGTCACCATCGTCGCCAAGGGGCTGCGCGCCGAACTCCACGACGACGGCGACGGCCTCTTCTCCGGGCTCCTCCCCCTCGGTGAAGTCCCCGACTACCGGCTTCTGGTGGCGTACGACGGCACCGAGCTGGAGGTCCACGACCCCTACCGGTTCCTGCCCGCGCTCGGCGACTTCGACCTGCACCTGATCGGCGAGGGCCGGCACGAGGAGCTGTGGACGGCGCTCGGCGCCCGCCCCATGGAGCACCAGGGCGTCGCCGGCACCCGCTTCACCGTGTGGGCGCCCAACGCCCAGGGGGTCCGCGTCACCGGCGACTTCTCCTTCTGGGACCCGGTCGCCCAGCCGATGCGCTCCCTCGGCTCGTCCGGCGTGTGGGAGCTGTTCCTGCCGGGCGTCGGCGAGGGTGCCCTGTACAAGTACGACATCGCGCGGCCCGACGGCGGCCACACGCTGCGCGCCGACCCGATGGCGCAGCACGCGGAGGTCCCTCCGGCCACCGCGTCCGTCGTCACCGCCTCCCGCCACGTCTGGGGCGACGCGGAGTGGATGGCCTCGCGCGGGCGGCGCCCGGTCCACCAGGCCCCGTTCTCGGTGTACGAGGTGCACCTGCCGTCGTGGCGGCCGGGGCTGTCGTACCGGGAGCTGGCCGAGCAGCTCCCGCCGTACGTCAGGGAGCTGGGCTTCACGCACGTGGAGCTGATGCCGGTCGCCGAGCACCCCTTCGGCGGCTCGTGGGGCTACCAGGTGACCGGCTACTACGCGCCGACCTCGCGGATGGGCGGCCCGGACGACTTCCGGGCGCTGGTCGACGCGCTGCACCGGGCGGGGATCGGGGTGATCCTCGACTGGGTGCCGGCGCACTTCCCGCGCGACGACTGGGCGCTCGCCGAGTTCGACGGGCGGCCCCTGTACGAGCACGGGGACCCGCGGCGGGCGGCGCACCCGGACTGGGGGACCCTGGAGTTCGACTACGGGCGCAAGGAGGTCCGGAACTTCCTCGTCGCCAACGCGGTGTACTGGTGCCAGGAGTTCCACGTCGACGGGCTGCGGGTCGACGCGGTCGCGTCGATGCTGTACCTGGACTACTCGCGCGGCGAGGGCGAGTGGGCCCCGAACGAGCACGGCGGGCGGGAGAACTGGGACGCCGTCGCGATGCTCCAGGAGATGAACGCGACGGTGTACCGGCGCTGCCCCGGCGTGGTGACGATCGCGGAGGAGTCCACCGCCTGGAACGGGGTGACCCGGCCCACCGACGCAGGCGGCCTCGGCTTCGGCCTGAAGTGGAACATGGGCTGGATGCACGACACGCTGCGGTACGTCTCGAAGGAGCCGGTGCACCGCAAGTACCACCACCACGACATGACCTTCGGGATGGTGTACGCGTACAGCGAGAACTACGTGCTGCCCATCTCGCACGACGAGGTGGTGCACGGCAAGCAGGCGCTGGTGTCGAAGATGCCCGGCGACTGGTGGCAGCAGCGGGCCGGGCACCGGGCCTACCTCGGCTACATGTGGGCGCACCCGGGCAAGCAGCTGCTGTTCATGGGGCAGGAGTTCGCCCAGGGCGCCGAGTGGTCGGAGGCCCACGGCCCGGACTGGTGGCTGCTGGACCCGGCCTACTCCGCGGCCGGGGACCACCAGGGCGTACGGGCGCTCGTGCGCGACCTGAACCGGGAGTACGCGGCGGCGCCCGCGCTGTGGGAGCGGGACAGCGTCCCGGAGGGCTTCGCGTGGGTGGAGGCGGACGCCGCGGACGACAACGTCTTCGCGTTCCTGCGGTACGCCGCCGACGGCTCGCCGCTGCTGTGCGTGTCGAACTTCTCGCCGGTGGTGCGGCACGGCTACCGGCTCGGCGTCCCGGAGGAGGTCACGGCGTGGCGGGAGGTCCTCAACACGGACCTGCCGGAGTACGGCGGCAGCGGCCTGCGCCACGCGGAGCCGCTGCTGCCCGAACGGGTGCCGGCGCAGGGCCGCCCGGCGAGCCTGCTCCTGACGCTCCCGCCTCTGGCGACGGTCTGGTTCCGCCCGTAGTGCCGTGACCGGCTCGGCCGCCCGCTCCCGGGACGCCTTCGGGCGTCGGGGCGAAGGGTGCGGTGCGGGGCCCTCGCCACCCCCGTCGGCGAGGGCCCCCGTAGGGATCACGCACGGGAGGGGTGTGCGGTTCGCGGCGGGGTGCGGGGGATCCGTGAAGATCAGGAGGAGGCGCCTCCGGTCGACTGGCCGGAACTTTACGCTGGAATCCGGACCCGAGGGCCGTCCGATTACCGGACGGTCGCCTGAAACCCGGACCAAACACCCGAACTCCATAGGACTTTCCTACGAGTTGTTGGCTTGTTTGAACAGTCTGTAGTCGCCGGGGCCCGGCCACTCCTACCGTGTGCCCTGTGCAATCCAGCCCACCCTTCAATGCCCCCGCCGCGCGGCGCCTGCGCGCGGCCCTGGGCATGGCGCCCGGCCACGTCTCCTACGGCCTGCGCGCCCAGTACGGACTGATCGTCGAGCCGGAGACGGTGATGGCCTGGGAGCGCGGCGAGCTCACCCCGACGGCCGCCGAGCTCACGGCCCTGGCCGGCGTGCTGTGGTGCTCGCCCGGCGAGCTGCTGTCCGAGCCGGTGACCCTGCGGGAGCACCGGATGGCCCGCGGCATGTCCCCGGACGAGCTGGCCCGGCGGATCGGGCTCGACACGGGCTCCTACCGGAAGATGGAGGACACCGGCCGCTGGAAGGGCAACGAGCGCCAGTCCGTGGCCCTGGCCCAGGTCCTCGGCCTGACGCCCGCCCAGTTCATCGCGGCGACCGGCAGGCAGGAGGAGCTCGCGGAGATCCTGCGCAGCGCGGTCACCACGCGCTGGCAGGCCTACGTCAAACCGCTGGCCAAGATGCTGCCGGTGCCGCGGGAGCGCCTGGAGCCCGCACTGGAGCGGCTGCACGCCGACTACCAGTCCGCCATGGTCGCCACCCTCGGATGGGGCGGCGCCGGCGGGGCGGGCGACGGGGGGCGGGAGTTCCTCGCCGGGATCGTGGAGCGCTTCTGGGCGTACGCGTCCGGGACGCGGTGACCCGGCGGCCGGGCGGGAGCCGGGGCCGGCGCGGCCCGGCCGGTGCCGCTGCCGGCGTCAGAAGACCGACTCGGCCTCGAACATGCGGTGCTCGGGGACGGTCTTCAGCTCCATGACGGCCGAGGCGAGCGGGGCCATGACGATCTCCGTGCCGCGCAGGGCGGTCATGTTGCCGAAGTCACCGCGGTGGACGGCCTCCACGGCGTGCCAGCCGAAGCGGGTGGCCAGCACCCGGTCGTACGCGGTGGGGACACCGCCGCGCTGGACGTGGCCGAGGATGACCGGCCGGGCCTCCTTGCCCAGGCGGTGCTCCAGCTCGACGGCGAGCCGGTTGCCGATGCCGGCGAAGCGCTCGTGGCCGTACTGGTCGATCTCGCCGCGCTCGTACGGCATGGAGCCGGGGGCCGGGTGGGCGCCCTCGGCGACGCAGACGACGGCGAACTTCTTCCCCCGTGAGAAGCGCTCCTCCACCATCTTCACCAGGTCGTCGACCTGGAAGTGCCGCTCGGGCAGGCAGATGCCGTGCGCGCCGCCGGCCATGCCGGACTCCAGGGCGATCCAGCCGGCGTGCCGGCCCATGACCTCGACGACCATGACGCGCTGGTGGGACTCGGCGGTGGTCTTGAGGCGGTCGATGGCCTCGGTCGCGACGGTGACGGCGGTGTCGAAACCGAAGGTGCGGTCCGTGGCGGAGATGTCGTTGTCGATGGTCTTGGGGACGCCGACGACCGGCATCCCGGCGTCGGCCAGCATCCGGGAGGCGGTCAGGGTGCCCTCGCCGCCGATCGGGATCAGCGCGTCGAGGCCGTACCGCCGGGCCAGCTCGTTGGCGTTCTCGGCGGCCTCGTGCAGGCGGGCGCGCTCCATGCGGGCCGAGCCGAGGATGGTGCCGCCGCGGGCGAGGATGCCGCTGACGGCGTTGATGTCGAGGGGGCGGTAGTGGCCGTCCAGCAGGCCCTTGAAGCCGTCCTCGAAGCCGATGACCTCGTCCCCGTGCCCCACCAGGGCACGGTGGACGACCGACCGGATGACGGCGTTCAGGCCGGGGCAGTCGCCTCCCGCTGTGAGGACTCCGATGCGCATCGCCTTGTGTCTCCTGCTCCTGGTCGTCTGCTCCTGCTCGTCCCCGGCCGTGCGCCGCGTACGGGCGGACGGCCGTGCCCGTGGAGGGCGTCATCGTGCGGCTTGTCCGATTGTTCCACGCGGGCGGGGCCGGGCGCGTGCTGCGCCGCTGCGGCCCCGCGGGCCCGCGGCCGCCGCCCGGGGCACCTCTCCCCAGGCGGCGCCCTATCTATAGACAGAGGTATTGTCAAGAGGGCAAGCCCACCCTATCGGGGGAATTCGACTCGCGTATCCGCAGGCAGCTGTCACAGCCCCCGCGGCGCACGATGGACGGAGAGCACGCGTGACGCGCAGCGTGTACGTGACCGGTATCGACCGGAGCGACGGCCGCCAGGTCGTCGAGCTGGGGATCATGGAACTGCTGACGCGGCAGACGGCCCGGGTCGGCGTCTACCGGCCGCTCCTGCACGACGCTCCGGACCGGCTCTTCGAACTGCTCCGGTCCCGCTACCGGATCGACCAGGACGCCTCGACCGCGTACGGCATGGAGTACCGCGAGGCCTCCGCGGTCCTGGCCGAGAAGGGCACCGACGAGCTGGTCTCCCAGCTCGTCGACCGCTTCCACCTCGCCGCCCGGGACTACGAGGTGATGCTCGTCCTCGGCACCGACTACGCGGAGACCAACCTCCCCGACGAGCTGGCCCTCAACGCCCGCCTCGCCAACGAGCTGGGCGCGGTCGTCGTGCCCGTCGTCGGCGCCACCCGGCGCACCGCCGACGAGGTGCGCGCCGAGGCCCGCAACGCCCACCGGGCGTACGAGAGCCTGGGCTGCCAGGTCGTGGCGATGGTGGTCAACCGGGTGGCCGCCGAGGACCGGGACGCCATCGCCGAGCGCCTCGCCGCCCGCCTGTCCGTTCCCTGCTACGTCCTGCCCGACGACAAGTCCCTGTCCGCCCCGACGGTCGCCCAGATCACCCGGGCCCTCGGCGGCGAGGTGCTCCTCGGCGACGACGCGGGGCTGGCCCGCGACGCGCTCGACTTCGTCTTCGGCGGCGCGATGCTGCCGAACTTCCTCGGCGCCCTGACGCCCGGCTGCCTCGTGGTCACGCCCGGCGACCGCTCCGACCTGGTCGTCGGCGCGCTCGCCGCGCACGCCTCCGGCACCCCGCCCATCGCCGGCGTCCTGCTCACCCTCAACGAGCGGCCCGGCCCGGACGTGCTCGCCCTCGCCTCGAAGCTGGCGCCGGGCACGCCCGTCGTGTCGGTGGCCGGCAACAGCTTCCCGACCGCCGCAGAGCTGTTCGCGCTCCAGAGCCGGCTGAACTCCGCGACCCCGCGCAAGCTGGAGACCGCGCTCGGCCTGTTCGAACGGCACGTCGACACCGCCGAGCTGCGCGGACTGCTCTCGGTGGCCCGCTCCGAGCGCGTCACCCCGATGATGTTCGAGCACGAGCTGCTGGAGCGGGCGCGCGCCGAGCGCCGCCGCGTCGTCCTGCCGGAGGGCACCGAGGAGCGCGTACTGCGCGCCGCCGACGTGGTGCTGCGCCGCGGGGTGTGCGACCTGACCCTGCTGGGCGACGAGCAGGCGATCCTGAAGCGGGCCGCCGACCTGGGGGTGGACGTCTCCGCGGCGCAGCTCATCGACCCGGCCACCTCCCCGCTGCGGGAGCGCTTCGCCGAGTTCTACGCGCAGGCCCGCGCCCACAAGGGCATGACGGTCGAGCTCGCGGCCGACGTGGTGACGGACGCCAACTACTTCGGCACGCTGATGGTCCAGCAGGGGCTGGCCGACGGCATGGTGTCGGGGTCGGTGCACTCGACCGCCGCGACCATCCGCCCGGCCTTCGAGATCATCAAGACCAAGCCGGAGGCGGCGATCGTCTCCTCGGTTTTCTTCATGTGCCTGGCGGACCGGGTGCTGGTGTACGGCGACTGCGCGGTCAACCCCGACCCGGACGCCGAGCAGCTCGCCGACATCGCCATCCAGTCGGCGGCGACGGCGGCGGCCTTCGGCGTCGAGCCGCGGATCGCGATGCTCTCGTACTCGACGGGCACCTCGGGCAGCGGGGCGGACGTCGACAAGGTCCGCAAGGCCACCGAGATCGTCCGGGCCCGGCGCCCCGACCTGGCCGTCGAGGGGCCGATCCAGTACGACGCCGCCGTCGAGCCGTCGGTCGCCGCGACGAAGCTGCCCGGATCCGAGGTCGCCGGCCGGGCGACCGTCCTGATCTTCCCGGACCTCAACACGGGCAACAACACGTACAAGGCCGTGCAGCGCTCGGCGGGCGCCGTCGCGGTCGGCCCGGTCCTCCAGGGCCTGCGCAAGCCGGTGAACGACCTCTCGCGCGGCGCGCTGGTGCAGGACATCGTCACGACCGTCGCGATCACCGCCATCCAGGCGCAGGGCGCCGCGGTGCCGACGCCCTGACCGCGCCGCCCTCTCCCCCGACCCCGCCCGCCGCTCCCCCGTCCGAAGGAAAGCTCCCAGGTGACCACCGCATCCCGCGTCCTCGTCCTCAACTCCGGCTCCTCGTCGGTGAAGTACCAGCTGCTCGACATGGCCGGCCCGGTCCGGCTCGCCGCCGGCCTCGTGGAGCGGATCGGGGAGGGGTCGTCGCGGCTGGTCCACGAGCCGCTGGCCGGCCCGGCCGCCGGGGGCGGCAGGCGCGAGCGGACCGGGGCGATAGCCGACCACCGGGAGGCGCTGGAGGCGGTCGCCGCGGAACTCGCCGCCGACGGGACGGGCCTGGACTCCCCCGACCTGGCGGCCGTCGGGCACCGCGTGGTGCACGGCGGGACCCGCTTCACCGCGCCGACCGTCATCGACGACGAGGTGCTGGCGGAGATCCGCAGCCTGATCCCGCTGGCCCCGCTGCACAACCCGGCGAACGTCACGGGCATCGAGGTGGCGCGTGCCCTCAGGGCGGACGTCCCGCAGGTGGCGGTCTTCGACACGGCCTTCCACGCGACGATGCCGGAGCACGCGGCCCGCTACGCGATCGACGCGGCGACGGCGGACAAGTACGCGATCCGCCGGTACGGCTTCCACGGCACCTCCCACGCGTACGTGTCGCGGGCGGCGGCGGCCCTGCTCGGCCGGCCGGTCGGGGACGTCAACACGATCGTCCTCCACCTGGGCAACGGCGCGTCGGCGTCGGCGGTGCGCGGCGGGGTGTGCGTGGAGACGTCGATGGGCCTGACGCCGCTGGAGGGCCTGGTCATGGGCACCCGCTCGGGCGATGTGGACCCGGCGGTGGTCTTCCACCTGGCGCGGGTGGGGGGCCTCTCGGTGGACGAGATCGACTCGCTCCTGAACAAGAAGAGCGGTCTGCTGGGGCTGTGCGGCGACAACGACATGCGCGAGGTGCTGCGGCGGGCGGGCGACGGCGACGAGTCGGCGCGGCTCGCTTTCGCGGCGTACGTCCACCGCCTGAAGAAGTACGTCGGCGCGTACACGGCGGTGCTCGGCCGCGTGGACGCGCTGGTGTTCACCGCCGGGGTCGGCGAGAACGCCCCCCAGGTGCGCGAGGCCGTGGTCGACGGCCTGGCCGGACTCGGCCTGGCCGTGGACCCGCAGGCGAACGCCGTCCGGTCGCCGGAGCCGCGCGTCATCTCCCCGGCGGACTCCCGCGTCGCGGTGGCCGTGGTCCCGACCGACGAGGAGCTGGAGATCGCGACGCAGGCCTACGCGCTGGTAGCTCGGTAGCGTGTCTTGGACCTTCCACCAGACGGAATATTCCGCTACGAAACAAACCGATAGGATCCGCTCCATGCGCCGTTCCAAAATCGTCTGCACGCTGGGCCCCGCCGTCGACTCCTATGAGCAGCTGAAAGCGCTCATGGAGGCCGGTATGAACGTGGCCCGTTTCAACTTCAGCCACGGGTCCCAGGCAGAGCACCAGGAGCGGTACGACCGCGTCCGCAAGGTCTCCGAGGACATCGGGCGCGCCGTCGGCGTCCTCGCCGACCTCCAGGGCCCCAAGATCCGCCTGGAGACCTTCGCCGAGGGCCCGGTCGAGCTGGTGCGCGGTGACGAGTTCACCATCACCACCGAGGACGTCCCGGGCGACAAGTCCGTCTGCGGCACCACGTACAAGGGGCTGCCGGGCGACGTCGCCAAGGGCGACCAGATCCTGATCAACGACGGCAACGTCGAGCTGCGCGTGATCGAGGTCGACGGCCCGCGGGTGCGGACCATCGTCATCGAGGGCGGCGTGATCTCCGACCACAAGGGCATCAACCTGCCGGGTGCCGCCGTGAACGTCCCCGCCCTGTCGGAGAAGGACGTCGACGACCTGCGCTTCGCGCTGCGGATGGGCTGCGACATGGTCGCCCTGTCCTTCGTCCGCGACGCCGACGACGTCAAGGACGTCCACCGCGTGATGGACGAGGAGGGCCGCCGGGTCCCCGTCATCGCCAAGGTGGAGAAGCCGCAGGCCGTGGAGAACATGGAGGCCGTCGTCGCGGCCTTCGACGCGGTCATGGTGGCCCGCGGCGACCTGGCGGTCGAGTACCCCCTCGAAAAGGTCCCGATGGTCCAGAAGCGGCTCATCGAGATGTGCCGCCGCAACGCCAAGCCGGTGATCGTCGCGACCCAGATGATGGAGTCGATGATCACCAACTCGCGCCCGACGCGCGCCGAGGCCTCCGACGTGGCCAACGCGATCCTCGACGGCGCCGACGCGGTCATGCTGTCGGCCGAGTCCTCGGTGGGCGCCTACCCGATCGAGACCGTCAAGACGATGTCGAAGATCGTCGCGGCGGCCGAGGGCGAGCTGCTGTCGAAGGGCCTGCAGCCGCTGGTCCCGGGCAAGAAGCCGCGTACGCAGGGCGGCTCGGTCGCCCGCGCGGCCTGCGAGATCGCCGACTTCCTCGACGGGAAGGCGCTCGTCGCCTTCACGCAGTCCGGCGACACGGCCCGCCGCCTCTCGCGCTACCGCGCGGCGCAGCCGATCATCGCCTTCACCACGGACGTCAACACCCGCAACCAGCTCACGCTGAGCTGGGGCGTCGACTCCCACGTCGTCCCGCACGTGGACACCACCGACGCCATGGTCGACCTGGTGGACTCCGAGATGGTCAAGCTCGGCCGCTACAACGCGGGCGACACGATGATCATCACGGCGGGCTCCCCGCCCGGCGTCCCCGGCACGACGAACATGGTCCGAGTCCACCACCTGGGCGGCCCGAACCTGGCCTGACACACAGCCCGGAGGGCGGCGCCCCGGAACCCCTGCGGGGGCCGGGGCGCCGCCCTCGGTGCTTGCCAGGCTGCTCAGCCGAGCTCCATACGGACGATGAAATTCCCGTCCTCGACGACATCCTCGTCCAGCCCGAGCGACTGCCCGAGCGCGTGCCATCCTGCGACGCACGAGGGACCGACCGCGCCTCCGTACGACTTGAACACGCGCAGCAGCAACCGGAACCCGAGATCCGGATCAACCTCGGCGGCAACGCGCCGCAGCGCCGGCACCACGCCGGGCACCGGGGAGTAGGGGTGTCCGGCCGTGGCCGACTCCAGCTCCTTGGCCACCGAGTCGATCTCCCCCAGCACGGCTTCGGCCAGCGGGGCAGCCGGCGGCGAGGTCGCCAAGACGAGTTCGTCGCGGGCGATCACGGTGACCCGGTAGCCGGCGATCTCCTCGATCCAGGTGAACCACTGGCGCCCCTCGATCCCACAGGCCTCCAGGTCGAAGTCCCGGCACGTCCCCGCCTGCCACAGAGCGGCCAGCTCCGGCCCCGACAGGGGCGAGGCCAGCAGCCGCGCCGCGTCTTCGGCCAACTGGTAGGCGTATGCCCCCTCCTCCCGTTCCACGAACCACCCCACATGGGCGAGGGCGACAGCCATCCTGTTCGTCCGTGGAAAGTGGAAGGTCTGCATCAGCCCACTGAGCCCGATGTCCGAGCCGAGCCGCCGCGAAACTTGCTTCACCTCTGCGCCCTCGCGTCGAAGCACCAACCCCTCGATCTCTGTGGCATCGTCGCCATGAGCGGCAAGGCCAACGATACGGCCGCACCAAGGAACTTCGGGGGGATTCGTGGCTGACGATCCCTTCCACGTCATGCAGACGGACCGGTTCTCGATCACGTACATCCTCGGTCTCGAGGACGATCCCGACACCGTCGAGAACACCGACGCGTTCGTCACCGCCCCGGACGGCACGCGCTGGACTGCCACGCTGCTGACGCACCGCGAGGTCGCCAGGGTCATGGACCGCTGGGCGACCACCGGAGAATGCGCCGACGGCTCGTACTTCCAGGTGCGGGATCTGGTGATCGTCCGCGAGCCTGGGGTGGACTCCATGACCAGAGCGCTGGTGGACATCTTCGACGAGTACGGGATGGACACCGAGGCCCTGCCGAAGTTCATCGCCGAGCCCTGAAGGCGCGGCCGAGGCCCGCTCCTGCGGGAGGAGCGGGCCTCGGCCGTGTGCGGGCTATCCCTCCGGCGGGCCGATGTAGTTCTTCAGGCCCGGGACGGTCAGGGTGCCGCCGAACTGGCCCGCCTGGACGACCTTGACGTTCGTGAAGAACGCGAAGGGGACGTTCAGGGGCGGCGGGCTGTCCGGGGAGAACTCGATCGGGATGATGCCGAACAGGTTGCCCTTGAGGTTCTCCGTGTACATCGTCACCTCGCCGCCGCGGATCTTGGACGTGGAGCCGGGGCGGGACTTCAGGTGGGCGATGTTTCCGCCCTTGCCGACGGTCTGGTAGAGGTCCTTGATGTCCAGCGAGTCCGCGGTGAACTTCAGGACCTTCTTGGTCTTGCCGCTCGCGGTCTTCACCTCGACGATGCCCTTGTAGTCCAGGCCGTAGAGGGTCAGCAGCGAACTGTCCAGGTACCAGGGCTCGTCCGGCAGGAGCGGGATGCCCGGCTCCAGCTTCGCGTTGGCCAGGGCCTCCGGGTCGTGCGTCGGGCACGGGAAGGGCTGCTTGCCGTCCGGGTCGGCCGACGCGTCCGGCTTCGCGCCGTCCTTGTCGTCCTCGTCGTCCCCGTCCTTCTTCGCGCCCGTCTCGTCCTTCGGCTTGGTGGCGGTGTCCTTGACGTCCTGGGGCAGTTCGGCGACGCCTGCGCCGACCTTCTTCGCCGCCTCGCGGATGGCGTCGGCCGCGGGGTCCGGGGCCGGCTTGGCCGGGGTCGTCGGGGCCGGGGCGGACGGGGTCGGGGCCGTGGGCGTCGGGGTCGCCGACGGCTGCGGGCCGGGCAGGGAGCCGAAGAGGTCCTTGATCTTGCCGCCGAGGTCCAGGGGGTCCAGCGGGTTCACCGTTGCGGACGCGGACGCCGACGGGGCGGGTGCGGCCGGCGGGGTCGTCGCCGCCTGCGCGGGCCGCGTGTCGGCGGTCGGCTTGGCGGCGGACGGCTTGGGCGCCGGCGGGGTGGGGCCGGGCTTGGGGGCGGCGGAGGAGCCGGGGGACGCGCTCGGCTCGGGGCTCTTCGAGGGGCTCGCGGAGGCCGACTCCGCGGGCTCGTCGGACCGCGTCACGCACGGTCCGGGGGCGAAGGGGATGTCCTTGTCGTCGGCCACCGCCAGCTTGGGGGCGATGCCCATCCCGACGAACACGGCCGTCGGCATGGCCGCCAGGGCCATGGTCTTGCCGACGGGAATCTGGATCTTGTTCAGCAGCGACTTGCGGGGCGCGGCGTGCCGCGGCCCCTTTCTTTCACGGGACTCCGCGCTCGGGGCCACGCCCGGCTGCGTCTCATCACCCCGCACTGTTCCTCCCGCCGTCGGCGTGGGCAGTCGTCTCGCTCGTGTATGCCGTTTCCGTCTGGCGGGGGGCCGGGATGCCCTGGTGGCCGCCCGCCACCGCCTCCGACTTGCCCGTGTCACCGGCCGCGGCCGCGTCGGTCTCGTCCACCGGGGCGCCGGGCGCCCAGGCCAGTGCCAGCGCACCACCGACCATCGCGAAGGCGAAGCCGATGAAGAAGCCGCCGAGGTTGGACACTGGCAGGGACACCAGTGCCAGCAGGATCGAGGCGACCCCCGCGAACACGCGGATGCCCTGCTGGAACCAGAGGGCGAGACCCAGGGTGATGAGCAGGACCCCGATGATCAGCGAACCGGAGCCGGCCGTCGTCGCCATCGCGAGGGTGACGTTGCCCAGCCGGAGGTCCGCGTATGGGAAGTACGTGATCGGGAAGCCGCCGATGAGCGTGAACAGGCCGGCCCAGAAGGGGCGGCGGCCGCTCCAGGCGTGGAAGCGGTAGTACACCGCGGTGAGCCAAGCGTCATCCGAGCGGCGAACGTAGACCGGGGCCTGGGGGTTCATGGGCTACAGCTCCTGGAAACGGTGGTACGGAGAACTCTGTGGAGTCCGGACGGGCGCGCTGTGCGCCCGCCCGTCCGGTCAGCACCAGAACGGTCAGTCGACTTCAGAGTCCTGGTAGCACGGCTGGTCGCCGCCCACGAGGCGCAGCTTCAGGTTGGGCAGCTTGAAGGTGCCCGCCGTGGTGGCCCACGCCTTCTGCTTCACGTCCGTGAGGATCGCCTTGTCGGCGCGCTGCGAGAACGCGTACTTGTGGGAGACCGTGCCCGCCTGCGGCTTGGTCTTGTGGCTCTCGTCGCCGACGGCGACACCGATGTCGAGGTTCTCGAACTCGGCGTTCGCGTCGAGCTCCGCGACGTCCAGGTAGATGTTCGTCGCCTCGGCCGCCGTGCCCTTGTGGCCCGTCCGCAGCTGGAGCGTGATGTTGCCCAGCGGCGTCGGCGTCACCAGCGACTGGCACATGTTGGTGATCTTGGCCTTGCTGAACCCCGAGATGGTGACCGGGTGGTTTTCCGGCTTGCCCGTCTCCAGGTTGTTGCCCTTGGCGATGCCGCCGTACTGGATCAGGTTTTCGCCTTCCAGCTTGTCGGCCCTGACCTTGAAGTCCTGACCCGACACGCTGAACGACGCTGCGAGGGCGCCCTGCGACAGACCCACGCCGACCGCGGCGGTCGCCGCGATGCTCGGCACCATGACGAGCGCGAAGCGCTTCCATCTGGTCCCGCCACGAACCTGAGAACTCATTTCGTTCCTCCTTCTCGGACGTACATCTCCGGTCCGGGCAGCGCCCGACCTGGGATGGGAGAAGTGCTACGTCCTCGGGAAGGAGCGCAGGCGGCCGTACCGCGGCCGTGCCGCGTCCGATGCACCGGCGTTCACCCCCGAGCGACAACCACTGGCCGCGCGTTCGCACGACCTGGAGGACAGGCTCCGCCGGGTGCGGCGGAGACCCCCCTGTCCCGCGGACGGTGGCGCTGCACCGGCCGGCCCGGTGGGGACCCTCCGCCGCGGCGCCTCGTGCGGCTCTGCGGGAAGGACCGAGCGTCGCCGATCGTGGTCCATTCCCGGCCGGGGCACAAGGGGGGTCGTTACTGGCGGGTAACGGCGAGATAACCGGGGTTTGGCGCGGCGCTGTCGGGTGGCGACACAGGGTGCCACCCACGGCCCCGGCGGATCGGGGGATTCCCGAACACTCCGGACAGTTCACGGAGGGAGGTTTACTGCGAGTAACAGCGGCCGCGTTTGCCAAGTTTTGGCAAAGCGCGGCCGTTGTTCGTCTCCGTGTCAACAAATCCCCGGCCGGTCCGCCACGGCGCGGCCGGAGGGCGAGGACAGGCTAGAACAGCACCCGCGCGAGGGCCGCGCGCGCCTGCCCCACCCGGGGGTCGTCCGCGCCGATGACCTCGAACAGCTCCAGCAGCCGGACCCGTACGGCGTCCCGGTCGGCGCCGGCGGTGACGCGCACGGTGTCGACGAGGCGGCCGAAGGCGTCCTCGACGTGCCCGCCGACGAGGTCGAGGTCCGCCGCCGCGATCTGGGCCTGCGGGTCGGCCGGGTTCTCGGCGGCGGCGCGGCGCACCGCCTGCGGGTCGGCGCCCTGGACGCGGGCGAGGAGCTCGGCCTGCGCGAGGCCCAGCCGGGCCTCGGTGTTGACCGGGTCGTCGGAGAGGACGTTCTTGTACGCCTGGATCGCGCCGGGCAGGTCGCCCGCGTCGAGGGCGGTGACGGCCGCCTCCAGCAGCGCGTCGTGCGGTCCTGCCGGAGCCGCCGCCGAGGCGGGGCCCGCCGGGGCGCCGCCCTCGGCGGTCGGGTCGACCTGGAGGCCGATGAGGCCGAAGCGCTCCTCGGCGACCTGGACGAGCTGGGCGAGGGTGGCGCGGATCTCCTGCTCGGGCGCGACGCCCTGGAACAGCGGCAGCACCTGCCCGGCGACCACCGCGAACACCGCGGGGATGCCCTGGATGCCGAACTGCTGCATCAGCATCTGGTTGGCGTCGACGTCGACCTTGGCCATGACGAGGCGGCCGTTCGCCTCGACGACGAGGCGCTCCAGCAGCGGGCTGAGCTGCTTGCAGGGCTGGCACCACTCGGCCCAGAAGTCCAGGACGACCGGGACTTCGGAGGAGAGCTGGAGTACGTCGCGCTCGAAGCCGGCCTCGTCGACGTCGATCACGAGGGCCGACGGCGGCACCGCGCCCGGGGCGGGGGCGCCGCCCTGCGCGGCCTGCCGGGCCGCCTCGGCGCGCGCCTGCTCGGCCTTCGCCTTGGCCTCGGCGGCCGCCTTCACCGCGGCGAGGTCGACGACGCCGCTCATGGACATGTTTCTGGGCTGCATGCGTACATCCTCCCCCGTGTGCGCGCGCGGACGAAAAACATCGGCCGAATTGCGTTCCCGTCCCGAACGGTCCGGCCGGCGGCGCGGGTGTCGTGCGGTCCTGCTGCAGGCCCGCTGCCGGTCCTGCCGTGGTGTGGTGGCGCCGGGTCCCCACCTGGCGCCGGTAGCTCTTCGCGTGGTCGTCGCTCTTACGCTACGAGCCGTAGCGTAACTCCCCGCGGGGCCCGGCGTACCGCCGCGGGTCGTGATCTGAAGCACACGATCGGGGGGCCCGGCGGTTCCGCTACTGACGGGTATGGTCTGCGCCATGCCCCACGAGAGCCCGCCGTCCGGCCGCACCGGCCGACCCCGCAGCGCCGCTGCGGACGCCGCGATCCTCGCCGCGACGCGCGACGCGCTGGTCGAGCTGGGCTGGTCGAAGCTGACGATGGGCGACGTCTCGGCTCGGGCCGGCGTGGCGAAGACCACCCTGTACCGCCGCTGGGCGGGCAAGAACGAACTCGTCGTGGACGCCGTCGCGGAGCTCTTCGACTCCCTCGAACTCCCCGACCGCGGCTGCCTGGAGGCGGATGTCGAGGACGTGGTCCTCCAGTTCGCGGCACTGCTGCGGCGGCCCGAGGCGCGGACGGCCCTGATGGCGGTCGTCGCGGAGTCCACGCGGGACCCGGCGCTGCGCGACCGCATCCGCTCGGCCATCGTGGACCGGCAGAAGCGCCTCGTCGTCCTCGGCCGGGAGCGCGCCCAGGCCCGCGGGGAGCTGCCGCGGGAGCCGGACGAGGCCCTGGCGGAGCGCACCACCGACCTGATCTTCGACGTGATCGCCGGGACGGTGGTGCACCGGGCGCTGGTCAGCGCCGAGCCGGTGGACGACCTGTGGGCGGCCTCGTTCACGGCGCTGCTGATGCACGGCCTCCGGGGCTCCGCCGAAGCCTGACCGCGCCCGCGGCTGCGCCAACGGCGCCGGGCCGGCCGCGGCCGCCGCCCGGGGAGGGGGTGCGGACGCGGCCGGCCCGGAAGCCGGATGCGCGCGGGGCTCAGAAGCCCGGCGGCTCCGTGTAGGTGCCCCACTCGTCGCGCAGGGCGTTGCAGATCTCGCCGAGCGTGGCCTCGGCGCGGACCGCGTCGAGCATGGCCGGGATCATGTTGGAGCCGTCGCGCGCGGCGTCCAGCATCGCCTTGAGCGAGGCGGTGACCTTCGCGTCGTCGCGGCGGGCCTTGCGGTCGGCGAGGACGCGCACCTGCTCGCGCTCGACCTCGTGGCTGACGCGGAGGATCTCCAGGTCGCCGGTGACGGAGCCGTGGTGGACGTTGACGCCGACGACCCGCTTGTCGCCCTTCTCCAGCGCCCGCTGGTAGGCGAAGGCGGACTCGGCGATCTCGCCGGTGAACCAGCCGTCCTCGATGCCGCGCAGGATGCCCGAGGTGATCGGCCCGATCGGGTGCCTGCCGTCGGGGTGGGCGCGCAGGCCGCGCTCCTTGATCTGGTCGAAGATCTTCTCGGCGTCCGCCTCGATGCGGTCGGTGAGCTGCTCCACGTACCAGGAGCCGCCGAGCGGGTCAGCCACGTTGGCGACGCCGGTCTCCTCCATCAGCACCTGCTGCGTGCGCAGGGCGATCTCGGCGGCCTGCTCGCTGGGCAGGGCGAGGGTCTCGTCGAGGGCGTTGGTGTGGAGGGAGTTCGTCCCGCCGAGGACGGCGGCGAGGGCCTCGACGGCGGTGCGCACCACGTTGTTGTAGGGCTGCTGCGCCGTCAGGGAGACGCCGGCGGTCTGCGTGTGGAAGCGCAGCCACATCGACTTCTCGTTCTTCGCGCCGTAGACCTCCTTCATCCAGCGGGCCCAGATGCGGCGGGCGGCGCGGAACTTGGCGATCTCCTCGAAGAAGTCGAGGTGGGCGTCGAAGAAGAAGGACAGGCCGGGCGCGAACGTGTCGACGTCCATGCCGCGGGAGAGGCCGAGCTCCACGTACCCGAAGCCGTCCGCCAGGGTGTACGCGAGCTCCTGCGCGGCGGTCGCCCCGGCCTCGCGGATGTGGTAGCCGGATACGGACAGCGGCTTGTAGGCGGGGATGCCCTTGGCGCA
The DNA here is from genome assembly GCF_055570615.1 of Streptomyces sp. NPDC031121. Taxonomy (NCBI): domain Bacteria; kingdom Bacillati; phylum Actinomycetota; class Actinomycetes; order Kitasatosporales; family Streptomycetaceae; genus Streptomyces; species Streptomyces sp. NPDC031121. The sequence continues at coordinate 604,274 of NZ_JBVIGV010000001.1, read as the reverse complement.
GTACTCCATGAGGTCGCCGATGAGGCGCAGGTGCGGCTCGGGTTCGAAGAGCCACTCCTTCTGGGCGATGTACTCCTTGAAGATGTCCGTCTGGAGCGTGCCGTTGAGGACGGCGGGGTCGACGCCCTGGCGCTCGGCGGCCACGAGGTACATGCAGAAGGCGGGGACGGCGGGGCCCGAGATCGTCATGGAGGTCGTGACGTCGCCGAGGGGGATGTCCTTGAAGAGGACCTCCATGTCGGCGGCGGAGTCGATGGCGACGCCGCAGTGGCCGACCTCGCCGAGCGAGCGCGGGTCGTCGGAGTCGCGGCCCATGAGGGTCGGCATGTCGAAGGCGACGGAGAGCCCGCCGCCGCCGGCGGCCAGGATCATCTTGTAGCGCTCGTTGGTCTGCTCGGCGTTGCCGAAGCCGGCGAACTGGCGGATGGTCCAGGTCCGGCCGCGGTAGCCGGTGGCGTGCAGGCCGCGGGTGTACGGGTACTCGCCGGGCCAGCCGATGCGCTCGAAGCCCTCGTACGCGTCTCCGGGCCTCGGGCCGTAGACGGGGTCGACGGCATCGCCGGAGAGCGTGGTGAAGTCGGCCTCGCGCTTGCGGGCCTTGTCGTAACGGGCCTGCCAGCGGCGGCGGCCCTCCTCGATGGCGTCAGCGTCCATGCTTCGAATTTACTAGGACGTCCTAGTAAATGTCGATGGGAAACCCCGGGGAGTCTCACACTCCCCGGGGTTTCCCAGCGGCGGGCAGCGCGCCGGCTACGCCTTCGCGGGGGCCAGGCCGCCGTCGGTGATCAGGGGCTCGACGTCGGCGCGGACCTTGCGCTCGACGAAGAAGGCGGCGCCGGGGATGGTCCCGGAGAGCATGACCCACAGCATCCGGCCGAAGGACCACTTGGCCTTGGAGCTCAGGTCCAGCGCGAACGCCAGGTAGATCATGAAGAGGATGCCGTGCGCCTGGGACACGACGAAGGTCAGGTCGGCGCCGGTGTCGAAGCCGTACTTGGCGACCATGCAGCCGCAGAGGATCAACAGCATGACGGCGGTCACGTAGGCCATCACCCGGTAGCGGGTCAGCACGCTCTTCTTCATGGCCACGAGCCTAGCCGCCCGCTGCGGGCGATCCCGCCCGGGGCGGTGTGAGCCCCGCTACCCCTCGCGGAAGTCCGCGGCGGCCACCCGCAGCGGCCGCAGCAGCGCGAAGATCTCCTGGCACTCCTCGGCGTCGTACGTGCCCAGCCCGAAGTCCATCGCCATCAGGTCCTTCGTCGCGGCCTCGACGACCTCGCGGCCCTTCTCCGTGATCGACGCGAGGGTGCCGCGGCCGTCGTTGGGGTTGGGGCGCTTGGCCACGAGGCCGGAGCGCACCAGCCGGTCCACCGTGTTCGTCACCGACGTCGGGTGCACCATCAGCCGCTCGCCGATCTTCGACATCGGCAGCTCGCCGGCCTTGGAGAAGGTGAGCAGCACGAGCGCCTCGTACCGCGCGAAGGTCAGTCCGTACGGCTTCACCACGGCGTCGACCTCGCCGAGCAGGATCTGGTGCGCCCGCATGATCGAGGTGATCGCGGCCATCGCGGGCGCGGGCCCCCAGCGCCGCTGCCAGAGCTCGTCGGCGCGGGCGATGGGATCGAAGGGGAGACTGAGCGGCTTGGACACGCATCCGACCCTACCCGGCGGCCATTTGGCGGCGGGCCCCGTCTCACTCCTCGGTCGTACGTCCCCTTCGGCGGCGGGGGCCGTGCCCGCCGGGTGAGGGAGGGCGCGAGCGCGGCGGGGCGCGGGTCGGGCGGGGGGCGCGGGCGCCGTGTCACCATGGCCCGGTCCGCGAGCCCCCTGCGCCCCCGAGGAAGCCGGATGCCTGGCCGAAGCCGCCCCCGCAGACCCTTCGCCGCCGCCGCGGGCCTGGCGCTGCTGCTCGCCGCGGCTCCCGCCTGCTCGGCGCCGCAGCCGCGGCCCGAGCCCGCACCGCCGCGGTCCTCCGCGGACCGGCAGGCGGAGGGCGCCGCCGACGGCGCCGCGGCCGGCGGGTCACCGTTCTGGGTGGACCCGGGCAGCGACGCGGCCCGGCAGGTCGCCGACTGGGAGGGCCGGGGCCGGGCCGCCGACGCCCAGGTGCTGCGCCGGATCTCGGAGCGGCCGATGGCGCTGTGGGGCGCCGGCGGCGACCCGGCGCCCGCGATCCGCAGGGCGGCCGCAGCCGCCGCGGCCGCCGACCGGACGCTGGTCCTCGCCGCGTACAACATCCCGCACCGGGACTGCGGGCAGCACTCGGCGGGCGGCGCCCGGGACGCCGCCGCCTACCGCACGTGGATCGGCAGGTTCGCCGACGCCGTGGGGCCGGCCCGGGCCGTCGTCGTCCTGGAGCCCGACGCCGTCCCGCACGTCGTCGACGGGTGCACCCCGGCCGCCCTGCACGAGGAGCGGTTCGCCCTGCTCTCCGAGGCCGTGGCCCGGCTGAAGCGCAACCCGCACACGAAGGTGTACCTGGACGCCGGGAACCCGGCCTGGCTGCCCGACCCGCAGCGCCTCGTCGGGCCGCTGCGCCGGGCCGGGCTCGACCGGGCCGACGGGTTCGCGCTGAACGTCGCCAACTTCCAGCCCGTCGGGGCGGCCCGCGCGTACGGCGCGCGGATCTCCGCGGCGACCGGGGGCAAGCACTTCGTCGTCGACACCAGCCGCAACGGGGCGGGCCCCCTGCCGGGCGGCGGGCCCGAGGCCTGGTGCAATCCGCCGGGCCGCGCCCTGGGCGTTCCGCCGACCGACCGGACGGGCGACCCGCTCGTGGACGCGTACCTGTGGGTCAAGCGGCCCGGGGAGTCGGACGGCACCTGCCGCGGCGGTCCGGCGGCCGGCACGTGGTGGCCCGACTACGCGCTCGGCCTGGCCCGCCGCGCCGTGCAGTGAGCCCGCCGCCGGCGCCGCCGCCCTGCCGTCCCGTCACCGCTCCGGCTCGGCGGCCGCCCGCACCGGCACCTTGATCCACTTCGCGGGGGACGGCGTCCCGGCCGCGTCGACCGCGAAGAGCATGTACCAGCCGGGCGGGACGAGCGTCGGGTCGCCCGGCACCGTGAAGGTGACCGAGCCGTTCCCGCGGTCGACCCCGAGTTCCACGGAGCGCTGCTCCACGTCGGTGGTGTGGGTGACCGCGCTGGGCCGCATCAGCCGCGCCCGCGCGATCCGCTCCGGGTGCGCCGTCCCGAAGGTGGCGCGGCCGTCCGCGCCGACCGTGTCGGGGCCGGCCCCGAGCTCCGGCCGGGCGGCCGGGTCGCGGTGCAGGTAGGGCGGCGAGTACACCTCCAGGCGGTGCTCGAACCTGCCGAGCCGGGTGTTGTCCTTGTCCGCGAAGAGCGGGTCGGAGCCGAAGGTCGCGATCCGCCCGTCGGGCAGCAGCAGCGCCTCCGAGTGGTAGTTGCGGGCCACGGTCGGGGCCGCGGCGGCCGTGAAGGCGTCCGTGCGGGGGTCGTAGAACTGCGCCTTGAGGATGTCGCTGGCGCCGCGGCCGCGGTAGTCGCGGGAGCCGCCGGTGGTAAAGACCGTGTCGTCCGGGAGGAGCACGCTGCTCAGGTAGCGGGTGCCCTGCGGCAGCCGGGCCGCCGGCCGGAAGGCGGGCGCGGGCCGCTTCAGGTCGACGATCGCCGTCCTGGCCGTGGACCGCCCGGACTCGCCGACCCCGCCGCCGCCGAGCACCATCACCTTCTGGTCCTGCGCGGGCGGGAGCAGCACCGACGCGGACGTCTCCAGCTGGTCGGCGTCGGCGAGCCCGCCGACCGGGGTGAACGTGTTGGAGGCGAGGTCCCACACGCCGGGCTCGCGGCCCTTGTCCGCGGGCCCGTAGCCCGCGTTGGAGCCGGTGTAGAGGAGTCTGCCGCCCTGGAGGAGGAAGAGCGAGGGGTAGGTGGGGAAGTAGCGGGAGGGGCCCTTGCTCCAGGTGCGGGTGCCGGGGTCGTAGAACTCGTTGTCGCCGGGGACCACGTGCCCGACGTCGTTGAGCCCGGACACCGCGAGGGCCCGCCCGTCGGGGAGCGCGACGAGCGTGGGGTACCAGCGGGCGTCCGCCATGGGGGCGACGGGCACGTACCGCTCCGCGACCGGGTCGAACTCGTAGGCGGACCTGATGCCCTGGAAGTCCTGCTTGTCGACGCTGAGCCGCTCGGCGAGCCCGTAGACGTTGTCGGCGTCCTTCCCCTTCAGCCCGACGACCGCGTACTGGGCGGCCTGCGTGGTCAGGCCGCGGGCGCCCGGCTCGACCGCCTCGACGAAGACCCGCGCCTCGGAGGCCGTCACCTTCGTCTTCCACGGCAGCGCCTGCCCGTCCCGGCCGTACGTGATCTCGAACTCGCGCTTCGCCTTGGGCACGGTGACGTCGAAGCGGGAGGCGTACTCGACGCCGGACGGCGACCGGAAGCGGGTGCCCTTGCGCAGGGTGACCGCCTTGTCGGGGCTCTCGTTCTTGACGCGCATGGCGCCGCCCGCCCGGGTCACCTTCCCGTCGAGGACCTCGTACCGGGCGGTGCCGCCGGCCACGAGGAGGCGGCCGTCGGGCAGCTGGCTGTGGCCCGAGCAGAAGAAGTCCTCGGGTGTCGGGATCTTCTTGAAGGTGTCGGTGCGCGGGTCCCACAGGACCGTCTCGAAGGTGCCTTCGTCGAAGTTCTCCTGGTCGTTGCCGGAGCCGGCGATGAGCAGGACCTTGCCGGTGTGCAGGAGGGCGGCGTGCATGGCGTTGATCCGGCGGTCCTTCGGCAGGTCGACGAGCGACCAGGAGCCGTACTCGAGCCGGTAGGAGGGCTGCGCGATCCGGTACGCGTGGTAGCGCTCCTGCGCGAAGGACAGCGCGGCGGGCGCGTTGAGGGCCGCGAGGACGACCACGGCCGCGGTGCCGAGCAGGGTGTTCTTGAACTGCCGTGAGGGACGGTACGCCATGGGTCAGTTCCCTCCTGTCGGGGCGAACGCCGCCTCCGGCTCGTCGCCGGGCCCGGCGCCGCGGCCCGGCTCGGGGGTGCGGGACCGGGTGGCGGCCCGGCGGGCGCGCAGCACCGACACCGCCCACACGGCGGGCGGGGCCAGGCAGACGAGCAGCGCGAGCACGGCCCAGGTGCGCATCGCGGCGTGGGTGTGGCCGAGGCGGGCGGACGCCGCCAGGGAGACGGCCAGGACGGCCGCCCAGGCGAAGTGGATGCGGAAGGACGCCGCCCGGTCGGTGCCGGCGGCGGCGCCCTTGGGGGTGACGACGAACCGGCCCTCGGTGCGCAGTACCGCGGAGGTGAGCGAGGCGAGGTAGACGGGCGCGCAGACGGCGGACATCGCGATGCCGGCCAGTCCGCCGGAGCCGGCGGGCTCGTGCGGCGAGACGTTGTGGCGGCGGTTCCACAGGTACAGGCCGACCTGGAGGGCGGCCGCGTCGGTGTAGAGCATGAGCCACACGTCGGCGGAGACCTGGGTGCCCGAGGCCCCGAACCACAGGTAGAGCACGCAGCTGAGGACGCCGAGGAGCCAGTTCACGGCCGTCATCGGGTAGTAGGCGAGCATCAGCGTGTAGTTGAGGAGCCGGCCCGGCGGCATCCGGAAGAAGCCCTTCGCGTACTGCTTGAGGAGGGTCTCGTACGTCCCCCGGGACCAGCGCAGCTGCTGGGTGAAGAAGTCGGTCCAGGAGGCGGGGCCCTCGCCGACGGCGAGCACGTCGGGGGTGTACACCGACCGCCAGAAACGGCCGGTCGCCGGGTTGCGCCGGCGGTGCAGCTCGAAGCCGGTGGCCATGTCCTCGGTGATGGAGTCCCGGAACCCGCCGACCTGCCGGAGGGCGCTGATCCGCACGGCGTTGTTGGTGCCGACGAACATGGGCGCGCCGTAGCGGTTGCCGGCCCGCTGGATCAGCGCGTGGAAGAGGTACTGCTGGGACTCGGCGGCCTTGGTGACGGCGGCGGTGTAGTTGCCGTACACCTGCGGGCCGACGACGAAGGCGGTGTCGGGGTCGCGGAAGTAGCCGAGCATCCGCTCCAGGTAGTTCGGCAGCGGGCGGTGGTCGGTGTCGACGGAGGCGAGGAACTCGTAGGCGTCGCCGTGTGCGGCGAGCCAGGCGTTGTAGTTGCCGTGCTTGGTGCGCGCCCGGTGCGGGCCGCGCGCGGTGTTCCAGGCGGGCACTCCCCTGCGGGTGAAGTGGTGCACGCCGAGTTCGGCGCACAGCGCCCTGGCCTCGGGGTCGTCGCCCTCGTCGAGCAGCCACACGTCGAGGTGCCCGTCGTGGCGCAGGTCCACGGCCGCCCGGAGGGTGTCCCGCACCATGGTGAGGGGCTCCTTGCCGGGGACGTACGTCGTCAGGAACGCGACGCGGGTCCCGGGTTCGGGCGGTACGGGGACGGGGTCCCGGGCGGTCATCGTCGCGTGGGCGATCGACACGACGTTGACCAGCATGAAGAGCATGATCAGGGCGATGCAGCCGAGCATCGCGGTGTCGAGGTGCACCAGCCACCGCTCGCCGCCCTCGCGGACGGTGCGGTGCGTGGGCCAGACGAGGTAGAGCAGCAGCCCGGCGGCTGCGACGGGGGCCAGCGCCATCAGGGCGACGGCCCGTATTCGGGTGCCCCGCTCCTCGCGGGAGAGCAGCGTCCGGTAGCGCACGCGCCGCCCGGCGGTGCGGGGGTCCGCGAACGGGCCGGCGAGACGGCTGTGGAGCTCGTAGTCGTAGTCGTCGTCCGGTCGCACGGCCCCTCCCGGTGCTCGAACCCGAGGCTTCGTAACCCCACGAAAGGGGACTCGGGAGGGGGGTGTCGAACGGGATGCGCCCGACGGGGTGTTTCCACGGCGCGGGCGCCGGCCGGAGCCGTACGGGTGGCGCGGGCCCGCACCGGGGCCCGCGGCAGCGGGCGCGCGGGGTGGACCCGCCGGAGCGGGCGCCGCCGGACGTGCACCGCGGCCCCCGCCGGCCCCCGTACCGCAGCGGCCCGGACTCCGCACGCGGTCGCAGCGAGGTGGAACGGGCCCGGCCTGGCCTTGGAGCGCTTGCGGTTGCCCACGTGCTCCCGGGTCAGCGTCGTGCCGTGCACCGGGAAGCAGAGCGGCCGGAGGGCGTCGAGCCCTCCGGCCGCGAGGGCGGGGTGTGCCGTGCGCCGGCCGCCGACCTGCAGGTGGCCGACGCGGCCGGCAACCCGGACGCTGCCGAGTCGCTGCCTGCCGGGCTGCGCGGCCACGCCCCCGCGGGGGTCAGGCGTTGGCCGCTTCCGGGCTGGTCCGGGCGGCTGCGACCGTCTCGGCCTCGTCGCGCTTGAGGATGCGGTCGCCGTACAGGCCGCCGAAGGGGATCACCGCGAGGAGGAAGAACAGCGCCGCCTTCTTGAGGGGCCACTTCGCCTTGTTCCACGCGTCCAGCAGGAACAGCACGTACACGACGAACAGGAAGCCGTGCAGGGCGCCCAGCGGCATCATCAGGTAGTCGATGTCCGAGATCCGGCTCAGCAGCGAGCCGAAGATCAGCAGGGCCGGGAACGACAGCGCCTCGGGGACCGAGACGAGGCGCAGCCGGTGCAGGGCGGAGGCGGTCTTGATGTCCATCTTCAACCTTCGGGGGTGGCGGCTCGGGCCGTCCCAGTGTCTCAGCCTCTTTGCCGGATCTTGACCCCGGGTGCCCGGTCCCGCCCCGTGCTCCCGCCGTCCGGTCGGTACCGGTATCGGCCAAGGGGCCCTGTTCGCCTCCGCGCGCTGCGGCTAACGTCATCCCGTGGCTCAGTTCCGACTCCAAGGCAGCAAGGTGCTCGCCGTCGACCTGACCGGGGATGCCGTGAAAGCGAAGAACGGCTCCATGGTTGCGTACGACGGCCAGATGGCCTTCAAGAAGATGACAGGCGGCGGCGAAGGCCTTCGCGGCATGGTGACGCGCCGGCTGACCGGCGAGCAGATGGCGGTGATGGAGGTGCAGGGGCACGGCACGTGCTTCTTCGCCGACCGCGCGAGCGAGATCAACCTCGTCAGCCTGCACGGCGAGAAGCTGTACGTCGAGTCCAGCAACCTCCTGTGCACCGACGCCGGGCTGCGCACCGGCACCACCTTCACCGGCCTGCGCGGCGGGGCGACGGGCAACGGCCTGTTCACCACGACCGTCGAGGGCACGGGGCAGGCGGCGATCATGTCGGACGGCCCGGCGGTGGTGCTGCGCGTCAGCGCCCAGTACCCGCTCTCCGTCGACCCGGGGGCGTACATCGCGCACACCGGCGACCTGCGCCAGTCGTTCCAGTCGGGGGTGACCTTCCGCACGCTGATCGGCGAGGGGTCCGGGGAGGCGTTCCAGATCCGTTTCGAGGGCGAGGGCCTGGTGTACGTGCAGCCCAGCGAGCGCAACACCGTCGGGGGCGACATCTGATGCCGTTCCGCGAGATCAACTCCAAAATGGTCGAGGCGCAGATCGTGCCGGGGCAGACCCTGTACAGCCAGCGGGGCGCGATGCTCGCGTACCGCGGCAGCGTGTCGTTCACGCCGAGCCTGACGGGCGGCCAGGGCGGCGTCATGGGCATGATCGGCCGGCGCGTGGCGAACGAGCAGACGCCGCTGATGACGGTGGAGGGCAGCGGGACGGTGATGTTCGGCCACGGCGGCCACCACGTCCAGATCGTCAACCTCACCGGCGAGACGCTCTACGTCGAGGCGGACCGGCTGCTGGCCTTCGACGGCACCCTCCAGCAGGGCACGATGTTCATGGGCTCGCAAGGCGGTGTCATGGGCATGGTGCGCGGCCAGGTGACCGGGCAGGGCCTGTTCACCACCACCCTCAAGGGGCACGGCTCGGTGGCCGTGATGGCGCACGGCGGGGTGATCGAGCTCCCCATCACCCCGAACCGCCCGGTCCACGTGGACCCGCAGGCGTACGTGGCCCACCACGGGGACGTCAGGAACAAGCTCTCCACCGCGCTCGGGTGGCGCGACATGGTGGGGCGCGGCTCGGGCGAGGCGTTCCAGCTGGAGCTGTCGGGCCAGGGTGCGGTGTACGTGCAGGCCTCGGAGGAGAAACTGTGAACTTCGGCCCCGTGACCGGAGGGCCGGGCGGCCCGACGGTCTTCGACCCCTACACGCTGCCGTCCGACGACAACGTGAACGCGTACACCTTCTGCGTGGAGCTCAAGGGCAGCCAGTGGCTGCTGCAGAAGGGCAAGATGATCGCCTACTACGGGCGGATCGAGTTCGACGGCGTCGGGCACGGCCGCTTCGACCGGCTGCTGCGCACCAGCTTCCACTCGCCGCTGCACGCGGGCGACTGGGTGGTGGCCGAGGGCCAGGGCAAGATGCTGCTGGCCGACCGCGCCTACGACGTGAACTCGTACGACCTCGACGACGGCAACCTGACGATCCGGGCCGGGAACCTGCTGGCCTACCAGCCGTCGCTGGCGCTGAAGCAGTCGATCGTCCCCGGCTTCCTGACGCTGATCGGAACCGGGAAGTTCGTGGCGGCGTCCAACGGTCCGGTGGTCTTCATGGAGCCGCCGCTGCGCGTGGACCCGCAGGCGCTGGTCGGGTGGGCGGACTGCCCCTCCCCCTGTCACCATTACGACCACGGGTACATGTCGGGCGTACTGGGCGGAATCCGTTCGCTCACCGGCATCGGCGGATCCTCGGGCGAGGAGCACCAGTTCGAGTTCGTCGGGGCCGGGACGGTGCTCCTGCAGTCTTCGGAGGCGCTGATGGCGGAGCGGCCGGTCGGCACGGTCGGCGCGGAACCGGGCGTTCCCGGTGCCGGCGCGGGGCATGGCGGACACGGCGGCCAGGGGCCGCTGGGCCAGCTCGGCGTCCGCATGCCGGGGCAGCTGGGCGATTTCCAGCGGCGCCTCGGACTGTGAGCACCGCCTCCCCCGATTTTGTACGTAATTCAACTTTCTTAGGTAGAGTTCACTCATGGAGACCATGGAGACCGAGACGGCCGCGCGCTGGCTTACCGACGCCGAGCAGTGCACCTGGCGGACCCACCTGGACGTGAGCAGGCTGCTGATGCACCAGCTGGAAAAGGATCTCCAGCCCTTCGGACTCACCATCAACGACTACGAGATCCTGGTGAACCTCTCGGAGTCCGAGGACCACCGGATGCGGATGAGCGACCTCGCCACGTCGACGCTCCAGTCCAAGAGCCGGCTGTCCCACCAGATCACGCGGATGGAGGCGGCCGGCCTGGTCGTCCGCGTGAACTGCGAGTCCGACCGCAGGGGGCTGTACGCCGTCCTGACCGACGAGGGCATGGAGCTGATGCGGAAGGTCGCCCCGCACCACGTGGCGTCCGTCCGCCGGCACTTCATCGACCTGCTGCCGCCGGAGGCCCTGGCGGCGCTGCGGTCCTCGCTGGAGCCCGTCGCGGCGCACCTGCGGGACCAGCGCGGCAAGGGCTGAGGCACCGCGCCGCACCGGGGCTCCGGCGGGCCGCCGCGCACCGCGCGTAGACCCCCGGCCGCCCCGCGCAGGCGCGCATGCGCGAAGGCCGCGCCCCCGCAGCGTTCGGGGGGCGCGGCCTTCGCGCGTCCGGCCGGGGCCGCGGTCAGGCGTTGGGACGCTTGCCGTGGTTGGCCTTCTTCTTCTTGCGTGCTCGCTTCTTGTTGCCTCTCTTCGCCATGCGCCACTCCCTTACAGGGGGTCGAACCGGGGCATTCCGGGCGCCGTCAGTCTACGGTCGCCCCGCCCGGCCCGCATGCGGCGCGGCGCCGGCCCGGCCTCAGCCCTCGGTGAGCGTGGCGAGCAGGGCGTCAGCGGCGGCGTACGGGTCGAGTTCGCCCCCGGCCACCCGGGCGGCCAGCGCCCCGAGGTGGGCGTCCCCGTGCACGTCCGCCATGCGGGCCCGCAGCGCGGTCACGGCGATGGTCTCCACCTCGCGCGCGGCGCGGGCCGCACGGCGCTGCTGGAGCACCCCGTGCTCGTCCATCCAGGCCCGGTGCTTCTCCAGCGCCTCGACCAGCTCGTCGACGCCCTCGCCGCGGGCGGCGACCGTCTTGACGATCGGCGGCCGCCAGTCCCCCGCGGCCCGCGCCTCGCCCAGGCCCAGCATGTGGTTCAGCTCGCGGGCCGTGGCGTCCGCGCCGTCCCGGTCCGCCTTGTTGACCACGTACACGTCGCCGATCTCCAGGATGCCCGCCTTCGCGGCCTGGATGCCGTCGCCCATGCCGGGCGCCAGCAGCACCACCGAGGTGTCTGCTTGCGAGGCGATCTCCACCTCCGACTGGCCGACGCCCACCGTCTCGACGAGGACCACGTCGCAGCCGGCGGCGTCCAGCACGCGGATCGCCTGCGGGGCCGCCCACGCCAGCCCGCCCAGATGGCCGCGCGTGGCCATCGAGCGGATGTACACCCCCGGGTCGGAGGCGTGGTCCGACATGCGCACCCGGTCGCCCAGCAGCGCACCGCCGGAGAACGGCGAGGACGGGTCGACGGCCAGGACGCCGACCCGCTTCCCGGCCCGCCGGTACGCCGCGACCAGCGCCGAGGTGGACGTGGACTTGCCGACGCCCGGCGAGCCGGTCAGGCCCACCACGTACGCCCCGCCCGTCAGCGGGGCCAGGGCCGCCATGACCTCGCGCAGCTGCGGGGACGCCCCCTCGACCAGCGAGATCAGCCGGGCCACCGCTCTCGGCCGGCCCTCCCGCGCCTGGGCCACCAGCTGGGGGACGTCCACCGTCATGCGTGCTGCGCTCCTCGGTTCTCGCTGGGGCCCCGCGGGTGCGGGGCCCCTGGATGGGGGCCGTACGGGTGCCCGGGCCTGTCCGACCCTAGGCCTTGGGGACCCGGACGATCAGGGCGTCGCCCTGGCCGCCGCCGCCGCACAGGGCGGCCGCGCCGACGCCGCCGCCCCGGCGCTTCAGCTCCAGCGCCAGGTGCAGGACGACGCGGGCGCCGGACATGCCGATCGGGTGGCCCAGGGCGATGGCGCCGCCGTTGACGTTCACCTTTTCCGGGGTCACGTCCAGGTCCTTCATTGACTGCACGGCGACCGCCGCGAAGGCCTCGTTGATCTCGATGAGGTCCAGGTCGGAGACCTCCAGGCCCTCCTTCTTCAGGGCGTGCCGGATCGCGTTCGACGGCTGCGACTGGAGGGAGTTGTCCGGGCCGGCCACGTTGCCGTGGGCGCCGATCTCGGCCAGCCACTCCAGGCCGAGCTCCTCGGCCTTCGCCTTGCTCATCACGACGACGGCGGCGGCGCCGTCGCTGATCTGCGACGAGGTGCCGGCGGTGATCGTGCCGTCCTTGGCGAACGCCGGGCGCAGCCTGCCGAGCGACTCCACCGTGGTCTCGGGGCGGATGCCCTCGTCCTCGGAGAAGAGGACGGGCTCGCCCTTGCGCTGGGGGATCTCGACCGGGGCGATCTCCGCGTCGAAGACGCCGTTCTTGCGGGCGGCCGCGGCGCGCTGGTGGGAGGCCGCGGCGAACTCGTCCTGCGGGCCGCGCTCGATGCCCAGGCGGGCGTTGTGCTTCTCGGTGGACTCGCCCATGGCGATGCCCTCGAAGGCGTCGGTGAGGCCGTCGTGGGCCATCGCGTCGAGCATGCCGATCGCGCCGTACTTGAAGCCCTCGCGGGAGCCGGGCAGCAGGTGCGGGGCGTTGGTCATGGACTCCTGGCCGCCGGCGACGACGACGTCGAACTCGCCGGCGCGGATCAGCTGGTCGGCCAGGGCGATGGCGTCGAGGCCGGAGAGGCACACCTTGTTGATCGTCAGCGCGGGGACGTTCATCGGGATGCCGGCCTTCACCGCGGCCTGGCGGGCGGGGATCTGGCCCGCGCCGGCCTGGAGGACCTGGCCCATGATCACGTACTGCACCTGGTCGCCCGAGATGCCGGCGCGCTCCAGGGCGGACTTGATGGCGACGGCGCCGAGGTCGGCACCGGAGAAGGACTTCAGCGAGCCGAGCAGCCGCCCCATGGGCGTGCGGGCCCCGGCGACGATCACGGACGTGGTGTTGTTCGTTCCGGACATGGAGCACAGCCCCTTGAGGATGAGGAGTGAACGAGGGTTTACCCGAATGTACTGAGCGGTACCCGCGTCGTCACCGGGCAGTGGGTGTGATCGCTGGCACGTTGCGTGACAGGCCTCCTCGACGGTGCACTGGTCCCATGCTGACAAGAATCGACCACATCGGGATCGCCTGCTTCGACCTGGACAAGACCGTCGAGTTCTACCGTGCCACGTACGGCTTCGAGGTGTTCCACACCGAGGTCAACGAGGAGCAGGGTGTCCGCGAGGCCATGCTCCGGATCAACGGCACCTCGGACGGCGGCGCCTCCTACATCCAGCTCCTCGAACCCGTCCGCGAGGACTCCACCGTCGCCAAGTGGCTGGCCAAGAACGGCGAGGGCGTCCACCACATCGCCTTCGGCACCGAGGACGTCCACGGCGACTCCGAGGCGATCCGCGGCAAGGGCGTCCGGGTCCTCTACGACGCGCCCCGCACCGGTTCCATGGGGTCCTCCATCACCTTCCTCCACCCCAAGGACTGCCACGGCGTCCTGACCGAACTCGTCACCTCCAACCCGCAGCACTGATGTCCCCATTCCCCGGCCGGTAGAGTGGCCGTGGCTCGGCCGGGGTTCGGTGCTTCAGACGGGGTCGGGGCCTGTGACCCCTGCCCCGGTATCTGACACCATTCCCCGGGGGCGCCGTCCAGCGGGCGGACGGTGCTCATTTGGGAGTGAGCTTGCGACCAGGGGACGGATGGGACCGCGCTGTGCGGGGCTACGAAAGCCAGGAGAGCCTTCAGGCTGAGGCCGATCATCTCTCGCTCTTCGAAGCGGAGATGGAGCGGCTGAAGAAGGAGCGCGGAAAGGCCGTCCAGCACGCCGAGGACCTCGGCTACCAGGTCGAGGTCCTCCGTGCGAAACTGCACGAGGTGCGGCGGGCCCTCGCGTCCCGCCCCGCGTACGACGGCCAGGACATCGGCTACCAGGCCGAACGGCTGCTGCGCGACGCCCAGGTCCAGGCCGACCAGATGCGCTCGGACGCCGAGCGCGAGCTGCGCGACGCCCGGGCGCAGACCCAGCGCATCCTCCAGGAGCACGCCGAGCACCAGGCGCGCCTCCAGGCCGAGCTGCACGCCGAGGCCGTCAACCGCCGCCAGCGGCTGGACCAGGAGCTCAACGAGCGCCGCCAGACCGTCGAGGCGCACGTCAACGAGAACGTGGCCTGGGCCGAGCAGCTGCGCGCCCGCACCGAGGCGCAGGCGCGCCGGCTCATGGACGAGTCCCGCGCCGAGGCCGAGCAGGCCCTGAACGCCGCCCGCGCCGAGGCCGCCCGGGTCGCCGAGGAGACCCGCCGCCGGCTCGCCGCCGACGCCGAGGCCGCCCGCGCCGAGGCGGAGGCGACGCTGCTGCGCGCCCGCAAGGAGGCCGAGCGGCTGCTGACCGCCGCGTCGGCGCAGGCCCAGGAGGCCACCGAACACGCGGAGCGGCTGCGGTCCTCGACCACCGCCGAGGCCGAGCAGACCCGCCGGCAGACCCTGGACCTCGGCCGGGTCGCCGAGCAGCGCGTCCAGGAGGCCGAGGGCGCCCTGCGGGAGGCCCGCACCGAGGCCGAGCGGGTCCTCGCGGAGGCCAAGGAGAGTGCCGCCCGGCAGCTCGCCTCGGCGGAGTCGGTCAACGAGCAGCGCACCCGCACGGCGAAGGAGCAGGTCGCCCGGCTGGTCGGCGAGGCCACCAAGGAGGCCGAGGCGCTGAAGGCGGAGGCCGAGCAGGTCCTCGCCGACGCCCGCGCCGATGTGGAGCGGCAGCGCGCCGAGGCTGCCGAGCAGGCCCGCGCCGCCGCGGCCGAGGACACCGCCGCGCAGCTCGCCAAGGCCGCCCGCACGGCCGAGGACATCCTGACGAAGGCCTCGGAGGACGCCCGCGCCACCACCCGCGCCGCGTCCGAGGAGGCGGAGCGGATCCGCCGGGAGGCCGAGGCGGAGGCCGAGCGGCTGCGCGCCCAGGCGGCGGACGCGGCCGCGGAGCTCAAGGGCGCCGCGAAGGACGACACCGAGGAGTACCGGGCCCGCACCGTCGAACTCCAGGCGGAGGCGCGGCGGCTGCGCGGCGAGGCCGAGCAGCTGCGCGCCGAGGCCGTCGCCGAGGGCGAGCGGATCCGCGGCGAGGCCCGCCGCGAGGCCGTCCAGCAGATCGAGGAGGCGGCGAAGACCGCCGAGGAGCTGCTCGGCAAGGCCAAGGCCGACGCGGACGAACTGCGCTCCGGCGCCGCCGCCGAGAGCGAGCGGGTCCGCGCGGAGGCCGTCGAGCGGGCCACGACGCTGCGCCGGCAGGCCGAGGAGACCCTGGAGCGCACGCGCGCCGAGGCCGAGCGGCTGCGCTCGGAGGCGGAGGAGCAGGCCGAGGCCGTCCGCGCCGAGGCGGACGCCGCGGCCGCGGCCCGCCGCGAGGAGACCGAGCAGGCCCTCGCCGCGAAGCGGACGGAGGCCGAGGCGGAGCTGTCCCGGCTGCACGGCGAGGCCGAGAGCCGGCTGGCGACGGCCGAGCAGACGCTGCGCGACGCCCGCGGCGCCGCGGAGGGCATCCGCCGCGAGACCACCGAGGAGGTCGACCGGCTGCGCGCCGAGTCGGCCGAGCGGATCCGCACCCTCCAGGCCCAGTCGGAGGCGGAGGCGGACCGGCTGCGCACGGAGGCCGCCGAGGACGCGGGCCGGGTCCGCGCGGAGGCCGAGCAGGTCGCCATACGGCTGCGCAGCGAGGCCGAGACCGAGGCCGAGCGGGTGCGGTCGGAGGCCAAGGAGACCGCGGACCGGCTGCGCGCGGAGGCGAAGGCCGCCGCCGAGCGGGTCGCGGAGGAGGCCGCGGAGGCGCTGGCCGCCGCCCAGGAGGAGGCGGCCCGGCGGCGCCGCGAGGCCGAGGAGACCCTCGCGTCGGCGCGGACCGATGCGGACAGCGAGCGCGCCCAGGCCCGCGAGCAGAGCAAGGAGCTGCTCGCCGCGGCCCGCAAGCGCTCGGAGGAGGCGCAGGCCGAGGCGGCCCGCCTGACCGAGGAGGCGGAGCGGCGCGCGTCGGAGCTGGTCGCGGCGGCCGAGGCCACCGCCCAGCAGGTCCGCGACTCCGTGGCCGGGCTGCACGAGCAGGCCGAGGAGGAGATCGCCGGGCTGCGCAGCGCCGCCGAGCACGCGGCGGAGCGTACGCGCACGGAGGCCGAGGAGGAGGCCGCCCGGGTCCGCAGGGACGCGTACGAGGAGCGGGAGCGGGCCACCGAGGACGCCAACCGCGTCCGCACCGAGGCGCGGACCGAGACGGACGCGGCGAAGGCGCTGGCCGAGCGGACGGTCGCGGAGGCGATCGCCGAGGCGGAGCAGCTGCGCGGCGACACCGCCGAGTACGCCCAGCGGGTGCGCACGGAGGCGACGGACGCGCTGGCGGCGGCCGAGCGGGACGCCGCCCGCACCCGGGCCGACGCCCGCGCCGACGCCAACCGCATCCGCGGCGAGGCCGGGGAGGCGCTGGAGGCCTCGCGCGCCGAGGGCGCGCAGATCGTCGCCGAAGCGGCGGCGGAGGCCGAGCGGATCACCGAGGAGACCCGCGCGGCCAACGAGGCCGCCGTGGCGGAGGCGACGGCGGAGGCGGAGCGGCTCACGGCCGAGGCCGCGGAGGCCGCGGAGGCCACCCGCACCGAGGCCGCGGCCACCCTGGACGAGGCGCGCACCGAGGCGGGGCGGCTGCGCACCGAGGCCGCCGAGCAGGCGGACCGTCTCGTCACCGAGGCCGCCTCCGAGGCGGAGCGGCTCACGGAGGAGACGCGCGCCGCGAACGAGGCGGCGCTCGCCGCCGCGAAGGCGAAGGCGGAGAAGCTCACCCGGCAGGCCGCCGACACGATGGCGGCGGCCGAGCGGGACGCCGCCCGCGTCCTGGTGGACGCCCGCAACGAGGGCGACCGCCTGGTCGACGAGGTGCGCGCGGCGAACGAGCTGACGATCGGCGAGGCGGCCGAGGAGGCCGAGCGGCTGCGCACGGAGGCGGCGCAGGTCCTCGACGACGCCCGCGCGGAGGGCGGCCGGATCGTCGGCGAGGCCACCGCGGAGGCGGAGCGGGTCACCGTCGCGGCGAGCGAGACGCTCGCCGCGGCCGAGCGCGAGGCGGAGCAGACCCTCGACGAGGCGCGCACGGAGGCCGGCCGGCTGCGCACCGAGGCCGCCGAGCAGGCGGACCGTCTCGTCACCGAGGCGTCCGCGGAGGCCGACAAGCTCACGGCGCGGACGCGCCGCGACAACGAGCGCACGGTCGGCGAGGCCGCGGCGGAGGCCGAGCGGCTGCGCGCCGAGGCGTCGGAGGCGCTGTCGTCGGCGCAGGAGCACGCCGCCCGCACCCGGGCGGAGGCCGAGCGGGTCCGGACGGAGGCGGCCGCCGAGGCGGAGCGCACCCGTACGGAGGCCCGCGAGGAGTCCGAGCGGCTGCTGGACGAGGCGCGCGAGGAGGCGGGGAAGCGGCGTACCGAGGCCGCGGAGCAGGTGGACCGGCTCATCACGGAGGCCGCGGCGGAGGCGGAGCAGCTCGCCGCGGACGCCAAGGCGAAGGCCGTGGCCGCCACGGCGGCCGCGGAGGAGCAGGCCGACGCGATGGTCGACGCCGCCCGCAAGGAGGCGGCCCGGATCACGGCGGAGGCGACCGTCGAGGGCAACTCGCTGGTCGAGAAGGCCCGTACGGACGCGGACGAGCTGCTGGTCGGCGCGCGGTCGGACGCCGCTGCCATAAGGGAGCGGGCGGAGGAGCTGCGCGGCCGCGTCGAGAGCGAGATCGAGGAGCTGCACGAGCGCGCCCGCCGGGAGACGGCCGAGCAGATGAAGTCGGCCGGCGAGCGCGTGGACAAGCTGGTCCGCGCGGCGACGGAGCAGAGCGTCGAGGCCGAGAACAAGGCCAAGACCATGCTGTCGGATGCGAGCAGCGAGGCGGGCAAGGTCCGCATCGCGGCGGTCCGCAAGGCGGAGACGCTGCTGAAGGAGGCGGAGCAGAAGAAGGCCGAGCTGGCCCGGGAGGCGGAGGCCGCGCTCGCGGAGGCGAAGGCCGAGGCCGAGCGGATCGTGGAGGAGGGCCGGCGCGAGCTGGAGGTGCTGGTGCGCCGCCGCGAGGACATCCAGGCGGAGATCTCCCGTGTCCAGGACGTTCTCGAGGCGTTGGAGTCTTTCGAGGCGCCTTCGGGCGGCAAGGCCGCGGTGGGAGCCCAGGGTCCGGGGGTGAAGGCCGGAGCGGCGGCGGGGTCGTCCCGTTCGGGGGGCAGGTCCTCGGACGGGTGAGCGGTGTCCGAAACGTGAGCACCTGATGAAGGTTCATCCGAACGAGTGATAAGCAATCTGCCGTCTTGCCACTCAAATGGGGTGTCATTGTCCAGATCAAACGCGGATTGACTCGATGACACGCCGTTCGGGCGCCTAGGATTCCCCTAACACCTCACGTAGCACCTCATCGGTCTCATTCGACAGGAACCCCATGAGCGACACTTCCTCCCCCTTCGGCTTCGAGCTCGTGCGGCGTGGTTACGACCGCGGTCAGGTGGACGACCGCATTGCCAAGCTGGTCTCCGACCGCGACAGCGCCCTTGGACGTATCAGTGCCCTGGAAAAGCGGATCGAGGAGCTGCATCTCGAAACGCAGAACGCCCAGGCCCAGGTGAGCGACGCGGAGCCGTCGTACGCGGGTCTCGGCGCCCGGGTCGAGAAGATCCTGCGTCTCGCCGAGGAGGAGGCCAAGGACCTGCGTGAGGAGGCCCGCCGGGCGGCCGAGCAGCACCGCGAGCTGGCCGAGTCGGCGGCCCAGCAGGTGCGCAACGACGCCGAGTCGTTCGCGGCCGACCGCAAGTCGAAGGCGGAGGACGAGGGCGTCCGGATCGTCGAGAAGGCCAAGGGCGACGCGGCCACCCTGCGCGCCGAGGCCCAGAAGGACGCGGCCTCCAAGCGCGAGGAGGCCGACGCGCTGTTCGAGGAGACCCGCGCCAAGGCCGCCCAGGCCGCGGCCGACTTCGAGACCAACCTGGCCAAGCGCCGCGAGCAGTCCGAGCGCGACCTGGCCTCCCGTCAGGCGAAGGCCGAGAAGCGGCTGGCGGAGATCGAGCACCGCGCCGAGCAGCTGCGCCTGGAGGCGGAGAAGCTGCGTACGGACGCCGAGCGCCGGGCGCGCCAGACGGTGGAGACCGCGCAGCGCCAGGCCGAGGACATCGTGGCCGACGCCAACGCGAAGGCGGACCGCATCCGCAGCGAGTCGGAGCGCGAGCTGGCGGCGCTGACCAACCGCCGCGACTCCATCAACGCCCAGCTGACCAACGTCCGCGAGATGCTGGCGACGCTGACCGGTGCCGCGGTGGCGGCCGCCGGCTCCCCGATCGACGACGAGCCGGTCTCCCGCGGGGTCCCCGCGCAGCAGACCCGCTGACACCGCGGCGCTGCCGCGCCGCTGCTCCTGCCTGGTCAGAGGTGTTCTGACATGCCGTCGGCCGGCTTGCGGCGAGACGTCGTGCCCGAGGGCCCCGTGTCACCCGTTCGAGGTGGCGCGGGGCCCTCGGGCGCTTTAGCGTAAGCCTCATGATCGAGCTAGAGGCCCTTACCAAGCGATTCGGCGCCAAGACCGCCGTGGACAACCTCAGCTTCCAGGTCAAACCGGGGGTGGTCACCGGCTTCCTCGGCCCCAACGGGGCCGGGAAGTCCACGACCATGCGCATGATGCTCGACCTCGACAACCCGACGAGCGGGACTGTCAGGATCGACGGCAAGCACTACCGGGACCTGCCGGAGCCTTTGAAGCACATCGGTGCACTCCTGGACGCGAAGGCCATGCACGGCGGCCGCAGCGCCTACAACAACCTGCTGTGCCTGGCGCAGTCCAACCGGATCCCGGCGAGCCGCGTCGGCGAGGTCCTCGACCTCGTCGGCCTGACGCCCGTCGCGAAGAAGAAGTCGAAAGGATTTTCGCTCGGCATGGGGCAGCGGCTGGGGATCGCCGCCGCCCTGCTCGGCGATCCGGAGATCCTCATGTTCGACGAGCCGGTCAACGGCCTGGACCCGGAGGGAATTCTCTGGATCCGGAACCTGATGAAGGGTCTGGCGGGCGAAGGTCGGACGGTGTTCGTCTCCTCGCACCTGATGAGCGAGATGGCGCTGACCGCCGACCATTTGATCGTTATCGGCCAGGGAAAGCTTTTGGCCGACATGTCGATGGCCGAATTCATTCACCGCAACTCGCGCAGCTTCGTACGGCTGCGCTCGCCGCAGCAGGAGCAGCTCAGGGACGTCCTGCACGCGGAGGGGATCGAAGCGGTCCCCCTCCCGGACTCCGGCGCCCTCGAAGTCGACGGCGCGGCATCGGAACAGCTCGGCGAACTGGCCGCCCGGCACGGCATCGTGCTGCACGAACTCAGCCCGCAGCGGGCTTCACTGGAGGAAGCGTTCATGCGCATGACGGCGGACTCCGTCGAGTACCACGCCCACGCCCCCGGGGCCCCGGCCCGCCCGGCCGACGTCCCCGCCTGGGGCGCCGGCGCCGAGGCGACGCGCAAGGGCGGCCGGTGACCATGTCCTTCCCCGCAGTCCTCCGGTCCGAGTGGACCAAGATCCGTACCGTCGCCTCCACCGTCTGGACCCTGGCGGCCGCCGCGGCCGTCACGATCGGCATGAGCGCGCTGCTGTGCGCCTTCATCAACTCGCAGTTCGAGAACATGCCGAAGGAGCAGCAGCTCGCCTTCGACCCGACGATGTCCAGCTTCGCCGGCATGACGCTGGGGCAGGCCGCCGTCATCGTCTTCGGCGTCCTGGTCGTGGGCACCGAGTACAGCACCGGCATGATCCGCACCTCGCTCGCGGCGGTGCCGGGCCGCGGCTCCTTCCTCGCCGGGAAGCTGCTCGTGGCCACCGCCCTCGCGCTGGCCGTGGGCCTGGTCACGAGCTTCGTGTCCTTCTTCACCGGGCAGGCCCTGCTGGGCGAGCACAGCATCGGCATCGGCGAGCCGAACGTCCTGCGGGCGGTCGTCGGCGCCGGGCTCTACATGGCCGTCATCGCGCTGTTCTCCATGGGCCTGACGATGGCGCTGCGCAGCTCGATGGTGGCGCTCGGCACCCTGCTGCCGTTCTTCTTCCTGGTCTCGCCGATCCTGGGCATGGTCGACGCCACGGAGAAGGTCGCCCGGTACTTCCCGAACGTGGCCGGCGGCGCGATCATGCAGACCGTCCCGGCCGTGGTGGACGGTTCGCAGCCGCCTTACGGCCCCTGGGGCGGTTTCGGGATCATGGCCGCCTGGGCCGCCGCCGCCGTGGTGGCCGGCTACGCGGTCCTGCGCAAGCGCGACGCCTGACGGGGACGCCTGGCAGCGGTCCCGCCCGAACGGCACACGGGCCCCGCCGGCGCCGCCGGCGGGGACCGTCCGGGATGTGGGGTCCGTCTCAGGGCGGACCCCCGCCCCCGTCCTCCCACCCGAGACGGACACGGCTCCCACCAGCCGTACTACGGGTCATCCCCGGGTCCGCCTCAGGGGAGCCTCAGGGATTCCGCCCTGCCCGGAACCACAGGCTCCTGGCTATCCTCTTAACCCTTAACTGGGACGAGAGCCGTCCGCCGGGCAAGGGGCAGAGCAATGATCGAGGCAGTCGGCCTGACCAAGCGCTTCGGCGCCAAGACCGCGGTCGACCAGCTGTCCTTCCAGGTCAGGCCGGGTCACGTGACCGGCTTCCTGGGGCCCAACGGCTCCGGCAAGTCCACCACCATGCGCATGATCCTCGGCCTGGACCGGCCCACGTCCGGCCGCGTCACGATCAACGGCCGGCCCTTCCGCGAGCTCGGCAACGCCCAGCGCAACGTCGGCGCCCTCCTCGACGCGAAGGCCGTCCACGGCGGCCGCCGCGCCCGCACCCACCTGCTGTCGATCGCCCAGCTCTCGGGGATCCCCGAGAAGCGGGTCGACGAGGTCCTCGCCGTCGTCGGCCTCCAGGACGTCGCCCGGCAGCGCACCAAGGGCTTCTCGCTCGGCATGGGCCAGCGCCTCGGCATCGCCACCGCCCTCCTCGGCGACCCCCGGGTGCTCCTCTTCGACGAGCCGGTCAACGGCCTCGACCCCGAGGGCATCCTCTGGGTGCGCAACCTCATGCGGCAGCTGGCCTCCGAGGGCCGCACCGTCTTCGTCTCCTCGCACCTCATGAGCGAGATGGCGCTGACCGCCGACCACCTCATCGTCATCGGCCGCGGCCGGCTGCTGGCCGACATGGGCACCCAGGAGTTCATCGCCCACAACTCGGCCGGATTCGCGCGGGTCCGCGCGGCCGGCAATGATCAGGATGGCCGGAAGGCGCTGGCCGCGGCCCTGGCGGCGGCGGGCGGGAGGGTCCTTCAGGAGCCCGACGGGGCACTGCGCGTGACGGGCCTGGAGCTGCCGCACATCTCGGACCTCGCGCACGGGGCCGGCGTACGCCTGTGGGAGCTGTCCCCGCACCGGGCCTCGCTGGAGGAGGCCTACATGCGGATGACGCAGTCCTCCGTCGAGTACACCTCCACCGAGGACCCGCGCGCCGAGCTCTGGGAGCCGGACCCGCTGGCCCTGCCGGCGTGGGAGGACGGCGCCGCGGCGCCCGAGGTCCCGCAGGATGGTTTCTTCGCTCCCCCGCCGCCCGGCGCGGGCGGGAAGCCCTTCCTGATGCCCGGCAGCGCCGCCGAGCTCGCCGGCACCGCACCGAACAACCCCGAGGACACCCGATGACCGGCCCCGCCACCCTCCCGGACCAGCCGCAGGAGCAGGACCCGTCGCTGCCCGAGCCCCGGCCGCACCTGGGGCACGCCCTCGCCTCCGAGTGGACCAAGATGGTCTCCGTCCGCTCCACCCTGTGGACGCTGGGCGCTCTGGTGCTCCTCGTCGTCGGCATCGGCCTGCTCGCGGTAGGCGAGACCGAGGACCCCACCGGCTACGTCAACCCCCCGCACACCGCCGCCGCCGTCTTCGGGCTGCTAGTGGGGCAGGTCGCGGTGATCGTCCTCGGTGTGCTCACGGTCACGTCCGAGTACGGCACCGGGCTGATCCGCACGACGCTGACCGCGGCCCCCGACCGGGCGCGGGTGCTGACCGCCAAGTACCTCGTCTTCTCCGCGGTCGCCTTCACGGTCGTCAGCGCCTCGGTGGCGACCGTGGGCATCGCCTCGATGATCGCGGCGGACGGCCCGGAGGGGCACCAGACCGCCGGCGAGTGGCTCGCCGCGCTGGGCGGCAGCCTCTACGTCACCCTGCTCGGCGTGCTCGGCCTCGCGATCGGCGCCGTCGTGCGGCACTCCGCCGGGGCCATCGCCGTGATGCTCGGCGTGGTCATGCTCCCGCCGGTGGTCGGGGGGATGCTGACCATGTGGGAGAGCCTCACCCCGCTCGGCAACCTGGTCCTGCGCTACAACGCGCCGGTCGCCATCATGCAGCTGCTCGGCCTGCCCACCAGCGAGGTGGGCGGCCTGCCGGGCAACTGGGCGCACCTGGTGCTGATCCTCGCCGTGGCCGGCGCCGCCGTCGCGGGGTCGTACGCGGTCGTGGTGCGGCGGGACGTGTAGTCCCGGCCCTGCGCCTTCGGCCCCCGCGCTCAGTAGCGGGGGGCGCTCCTGGACCGCTGCACCCGTGTGGTGCGGCGGTCCTTCGCGTTCCAGCAGGCCTTGTGCCAGTGCCGGCGGTCGTCCACGCCGCCGTACTCGGGCCAGGCGACCAGGTGCGGGGTGCCGGAGGGGATCTCCTGGTCGCAGCCCGGGCAGCGGTAGCGCTTGCCGGCGGCGCTCGCGCCCGCGACGTGCCGGACCTTCCACTCCTCGCCCAGGTACTCCTCGGTGCGCTCCAGGCCGAAGCGGTCGCCGCCCGCCCCCGCGGATCCGGCGCCGCCGTCCGCACGGTCGGCTGGCTTCCCGCCGCCCCTGGGGCGGTTGTGGCGCGGTGACACGTATACCTCACGAATGGGCGGACGGCAGTGACTTTCTCCCAGACTACGCGCAGCGGCGGCACCTGCCCGCAGGGTGTCCGGAAGGGCCCGCGCACCGGACGGAACCGGCCTGACAATCCCAATAACTTTCCTGCCGGACCGTGCCCTTGGCACGTGTCGGGCGTTGTTGCCACAGAGAAGTACCGGTCGACCTGGGGAGGCCGCGTCAGCCGACGAGGAGGAGAAGGCGATGCGCGTAGGAGCGTTCGTACTGGCGGCCCAGTTCCCGGGCCAGGGGCACGGAGAGGCGCTGCACCGGGCGGTGCGGACGGCGGAGGTGGCCGACGAGGCCGGGCTCGACTCGGTCTGGCTCGCCGAACACCACTTCGTCCCCTACGGCGTGTGCCCCTCGGCCGTCACGCTGGCGGGGCTGCTGCTCGGGCGGACGAAGCGGCTGACGGTGGGCACGGCGGTCAGCGTGCTGCCGAACACCCACCCGGTGGCCCTCGCCGAGCAGGCGGCGCTGCTGCACATCGCCTCCGGCGGCCGGTTCGCCCTGGGGGTGGGCCGCGGCGGGCCGTGGGTCGACCTGGAGGTCTTCGGCGGCGGCCTGGACGCCTACGAGAACGGCTTCCCCGAGGGGCTGGACCTGCTGCGGCGCTGGCTCTCCGAGCCGCGGGTGTCGTCCGTCGGCGGGCGGCACGTCTTCCGCGAGGTGGCCGTCGTCCCGCGGCCCGCGGAAGCGCTCGACGGCGACGGACAGGGACCGGAAGTGATCGTCGCCTGCACCTCGCCCGCCTCCGTGCGGCTGGCCGCCGAGCGCGGGCTGCCGATGCTGCTCGGCATGCACTGCGGGGACGAGGAGAAGGCTGCGATGGTCGCCCTGTACCGGCGCACGGCGGCCGAGGCGGGCCGCGACCCGCACGCCCCGCACGTGTCGGCGGGCGTGTGCCAGCTCGCGGACCGGACGCGCGACGCGCGCGAGACGCTGGCGAAGGCCATGCCCGGCTGGCTGCGGCAGGGCCTTGACGCGCACGTCACCGTGGACGGCCGGGCACGGGCGATGCGCGACCCCGCCGCCTACACCGGCCTGCTGTGCGACCTGCACCCGGTGGGGACGCCGCGGCTGGCGGCGGACCGGCTCGCGGCGACGTCCGAGCGGACGGGCATCACGCGGTTCGCCCTGCTGGCGGAGGGGTCCGGCGACCTCGCGGCCACCGAGGAGAACGTGCGCCGGCTCGCCGCCGAGGTCCTGCCCCGGCTCCGCTGAGGCCGGACCGGGGCCGCCGCCCGGGCGGCTGCGGCGCTAACAGTCGCGCAGCTCCGGCGACTGGTTGAGCAGCTGGCCGCGGATCGAGGTGAAGCGGGCCAGGCGGTCGTCCGCGGAGGCGTCCAGCGGGAACACGGCGACGCGGTGGCAGTTCTGGAAGGCCAGGCGCACCCCGAAGTGCCGCTGGAGCGCGCCCCGTATGGCGTCGCTCGCGAGGGCGCGCAGCAGCTGCCCGCGCGCCTGCTCGTCGGGCGGCGGCGTCTGGTTGTCGGCGAAGTCCCCGCCGTCCACCTGCAGCCGCGCCACGAGCGAGCTGATCATCTCCCATGCGAAGGGCAGGGAGGTCCGGACGCAGTCGACGAAGGCGGCTTCGTCGACCTCGCCTCGCTCGGCCTGTTCGAGTAGGGCCGGTGAGACGTCGAGCGACATGGGTTCTCCTCTCGCGACCCCGGTCCTCTGGGCAGCCGGGGTCCTACGGGCAGGGAGGGAGGCGGCCGGCGCGACAACGCAGTGTGCACGCCCGACGACCTCCCGCC
This sequence comes from Streptomyces sp. NPDC031121, assembly GCF_055570615.1. Lineage (NCBI taxonomy): Bacteria > Bacillati > Actinomycetota > Actinomycetes > Kitasatosporales > Streptomycetaceae > Streptomyces > Streptomyces sp. NPDC031121. The sequence goes on along the minus strand of NZ_JBVIGV010000001.1, from coordinate 578,642 downwards.
ACCACCGTAGGCGCCCTCCGGTGGCCGCACCAGGAGAATGCGCATACAACGCGCCATCGGCGAACGGGGCTTTCGAGGGCGAATCGCGTGCGGGCCCGCGGGTCGAGTAGCGTTGCGCACCATGCGTCTCGTGATTGCCCGCTGCTCCGTCGACTACGCGGGCCGCCTCACCGCCCACCTGCCCTCGGCACCCCGTCTGATCCTCGTGAAGGCCGACGGCAGTGTCTCGATCCACGCGGACGACCGGGCGTACAAACCGCTGAACTGGATGTCGCCTCCGTGCACCCTCAAGGAGGGCACCGGCGACTCGGAAGGCGTGTGGACCGTCGTCAACAAGGCGGGCGAGAAGCTCATCATCACGATGGAGGAGGTCCTCCACGACTCCTCCCACGAGCTGGGCGTCGACCCGGGCCTCATCAAGGACGGCGTCGAGGCGCACCTCCAGGAGCTTCTCGCGGACCGCATCGACACCCTGGGCGAGGGCTACACGCTGATCCGGCGCGAGTACATGACGGCGATCGGGCCGGTGGACATCCTGTGCCGGGACGCCTCGGGCGCGACGGTGGCCGTCGAGATCAAGCGGCGCGGCGAGATCGACGGCGTCGAGCAGCTGACCCGCTACCTGGAGCTCCTCAACCGGGACCCCCATCTGGCGCCGGTCCGCGGCGTGTTCGCGGCCCAGGAGATCAAGCCGCAGGCGCGCGTCCTGGCCACGGACCGCGGCATGGACTGCGTGGTGCTCGACTACGACGCGCTGCGCGGCATCGAGGACGACAAGCTGCGCCTGTTCTGACGGCTTCCCGCACCTCCCGCGGCGCGTTCGCGCGGCGGCCGGATCGGTGCCCCGCATCCGTCACGTCGGCCGCGCTCCCCGTCCGGGGGGGCGCGGCCGCTGTGCGTGTGGGGGCGGGGTGTGCCGCTACGACGGGAGGGACGGCTCCTGCGGGGAGGTCGGCCCCGCCGCGGTGGTCGTGCCCGTGGCCGTGGCCGGGGGCGTGGTGGCGGTCGGTGTGGGCGCCGGCGACGGCGTCGGGCTCGCGACGGGCGACTGGCTGGGCGAGGGGGACGAGGCCGTGGGCCCGGTGACCGGCGGGGTCTGCGTGGACGGCTCCGTTCCGGGGGACGGCCGGCGGGAGGGGGCGCCCTTGGAGGGGCTCGGCCCGGCGCTCTGGCTCGCCTCCTCGGACGCGGACTGCCGGGGGGACGGCGCCGTGGCGGGCTGCGGTACGGAGTCGCTGCCGCCGCCGTCGGTCCCCGTCGAGGTGGTGCCGGTCGACGGCGTGCCGGCCGACGGCGTCGGGGAGGTCGTGGAGCCGCCGGCCGGGGCCTGCGTCCCGGACGAGGTCATCGCGAGCCCCACGACCGTGCCGAGCACCGCCACCGTCAGCGCGCCGGCCGCGGCCGTCAGGACGGCCTTGCGCCGCTGCCGCAGCAGGGCGGCGGGGCCGGGCCCGGGGGCGGGGGCACCGGTGGGCCGCCCCGGCGGAGGGGCGGGTACGGGGGCGGGGCGGGGCGCGGGCTTCGGGTCGAGGGGGAAGGCGTCCTCGAACACCTTGGAGAGCGAGGCGGGCACGCCGGCGGGCCGGATGACGGGCACCGCCGTGGTGGCGGCCCCGGTGGCGGGGAGTGCGGCGGTGACCGCCTCCGACGCGGGGAGCGCGGCGGTCGGGGCTTCGGAGGCGGGGGCCGCGGCGGCCGGCCGGGGCTTCGCGTCGCGGACCGGGGCGCGGGAGGCCGCGGCGGAGACCACGTCGGGCCATGCGGTGGCGGCGGCGTCCGGCCGCGCGGTGGCCGAGGCGGCGTCCGGCCGCGCGGCGCCGGGTATGCGGGATCCCGCGGCTCCCCCGGAGCCCGCAGCGGGCGCCGCGGGGAGCGCCGGGGCCGTGCCGGCGGCGGGCGCGGCCGGGGCCTCCAGCCGCAGCGGCGGCGAGGCCTGGACGGCGGCCTCCCGGTCGGTGACGAGGGCGAGGGCCCTGCGGCCCGCCACGGTGCCCCGCTTGTCGGCGAGGGCGCCCCTGAGGCCGATCGACGCCTCCAGTTCGGCCCGCGCGCGGTCCAGGCGCCCCTCGCACAGGGCGAGGACGCCGAGTTCGTGGTGGAAGTACGCCTGTTCGGCGACCTCGCCGGCCTTGCGCGCGGCCTCGGCGCCGGCGCGGAGCACGCGCTCCCACGCCTCCCAGTGCCGGGCCGCGGCGAACGCCGGGGCCGCGCTGCGCGCGAGCAGCACTCCGGCAACGACGTCGGCTCCGGCGAGCGCCGCGAGGACCGCGTCCGCCTCGGCGGCGACCCGCTCGGGGGTCACCGAGGAGTGCCCGGTCCACCAGGCGTAGTGCCGGGCGGCGGTCCGGGCCTCCTCCGCGGCGGTCTCGCCGAAGCCGGCCTCCTCCAGCTGCCGGGCCACCCCGGCGGCCAGCCGGTGGCGGGGGCCGACCGGCGCGATCAGGCCTGCGGCAAGGAGTTCGGCGACCGCGGCGTCGGCGTGGGTGTCCCCGACGAGGGCGGGCAGGTGGGCGTGGTGCGGCAGCTCCCCGCCGAGTGCGCAGGCGATCCGCAGTGCGGCGCGCGCCGATTCGCCGGCGCGGGCGGCGAGCAGCGCGGCCGGGGCCGCGGCCTCGGCGAGCGTCGGCAGCGGGACGGGGCCGGCGGACCGCGGCCGCTCGTCGAAGACGCCGGGCTCCTCGTCGTCGTCCTCGGCGGCGGCCCGGTTGAGTTCGTCGCGGCCCCGCAGCAGGGCGGCGGCCTGGACGAAGCGCAGCGGCAGCCCTTCGGAGGCGAAGCGCAGGTCCTCGGCCCAGGCGGCCTCGGCGTCGGTGAGGGGCCGCCCGGTCCGCGCTTCGAGGAGGCGCAGGCACGCGTCCCGGCCGAGGCCGGTGAGGAAGACCTCCTCCAGGTGGGAGTCGTCGGAGGGGGCGCGGGTCTCCGGGGCGGCGGCCAGCAGGTAGGCGCACTCGGGGGTGGCGGCGAGCAGCTCGTCGAGGGCGGCGCCGCCCATCTCCAGGTCGTCGAGGAGGACGATGGCTCCGATGGTGCCGACGCGGGTGAGGAGTTCGGTGCGCCCGGGGCGTTCGGCCGGGGCGTCGTAGACGGCGTCGTGGAGCGCGTACAGCAGTTCGCCGGGCTGCTGGTGGCCGTGGCCGGAGAGGCGGACGACGCCGTCGGGCGCGAGTCCGGCGCAGTCGGCGGCGACCGCGTCGAGGAGGGACGTGCGGCCGGATCCGGCCGGTCCGGTGAGCCGTACGGAGCGGCCGCGGCCGAGGAGGCGCACGAGGCGCTCGCGCTCCTCCTCGCGGCCGACGAGCACCGGGGCGGGGGCGGCGGGACCGGGCAGGGCGGGGGGCCGCGCGGCGGCGGTGTGGGCGCTGCGCCCGGCGGCGCCGCGCTTGGCGGGGGTGCCGCCGCCGGTGCCGGGCCGGCGCGGCTCTATCTCGCTGCCGTCGACGGGGTTGACGGTGAGGGTGTAGTCGCCGGCGGTGAGGGTGACGACGCGGGCCACGGGGCCGGGTGCGGTGTGCGCCCCGGGGCCCGCCGCGGCGAGCTCCCCCGGTTCGGCCTGCCCCTGCGTGCGGTCCATGACCTGTGCCCCCGATCGCGCCCTGTGCCGTTGCCGTTCTGCGTCCGGGCCGGCGCGTGCGGGTGCCGCTGCCGGTCCGGTGTCCGCCCGACCCTAGACGGTGGCCGGTCGAACACGGAACCGCAGGGGTGCGTTATCCGCCGTACCGTTACGTTTCCGCAGGCGGAGGCGGGGGCACGGCGGCGGCCCGGGCGGTCTCAGACCCTGGGGAGGGATTCCGCTTCCAGGCCGCCCTCGATGGCGAGGATGCGGTGGAGGCGGGTGGCGACGAGGAGGCGCTGCATCTGCGGCGGGACCCCGCGCAGCACGAGGCGGCGGCCGGTCCGCCCGGCCCGGCGGTGCGCGCCCATGATGACGCCGAGGCCGGTGGCGTCCCAGGAGTCGAGTCCGGTGAGGTCGAGCACGAGGTCGCCGTGCCCGCGGTCGAGGGCGGTGTGCAGGACCGTACGGGCGTCCGCCGCGCTGCGCACGTCGAGGCGGCCCCCGACAGCGAGTTCGGCGTGGTCGCCCCTGATGTGCATATGCGCTCCCGGCAGTACTGGCTTGTGTCTGGTCCGACTGGTCCGCGGTCGGCAACTCTCACTGCAACTGACTGCGGCGCAGGCAGTGAAGTTGCCGACCGTGAGCGAACCGATACCAAAATCACCCGCAGGGCCGATCCTTCGAACAGGCGCCCCATGACGGGGCGTCCGTGCGGGTGTCCGGTCTCAGTGCTTGTAGAAGCCCTGGCCCGTCTTGCGGCCGAAGTCGCCCGCGTCGACCATGCGGCGCATGAGCTCCGGCGGCGCGAACTTCTCGTCCTGGGACTCGGTGTAGATGTTGCTCGTGGCGTGCAGCAGGATGTCGACGCCGGTCAGGTCGGCGGTGGCGAGCGGGCCCATGGCGTGCCCGAAGCCCAGCTTGCAGGCGATGTCGATGTCCTCGGCGGACGCCACGCCCGATTCGTACAGCTTGGCGGCCTCGACGACGAGCGCCGAGATCAGACGGGTCGTCACGAAGCCGGCGACGTCGCGGTTGACGACGATGCAGGTCTTGCCGACGGACTCGGCGAACGCGCGGGTTGCGGCGAGGGTCTCGTCGCTGGTCTTGTAGCCGCGGACGAGCTCGCACAGCTGCATCATCGGCACCGGCGAGAAGAAGTGCGCGCCGACGACCCGCTCCGGACGCTCCGTCACCGCCGCGATCTTGGTGATCGGGATGGCGGAGGTGTTGGAGGCGAGGATCGCGTCCTCGCGGACGAGCTTGTCCAGGGCGCGGAAGATCTCGTGCTTGACCTCGAGCTTCTCGAAGACGGCCTCGACGACGATGTCGGCGTCCGCGACCGCGTCCAGGTCGGTGGTCGTGGTGATGCGGGCGAGCGCGGCCTCCGCGTCCCCGGCCGACATCTTCCCCTTGGAGACGAACTTGTCGTACGAGGCCTTGATGCCGTCGGTGCCCCGGGTCAGCGCGGCGTCGGTGACGTCGCGCAGGACGACGTCCCACCCCGCCTGCGCGGAGACCTGAGCGATTCCCGAACCCATCAGCCCCGCACCGATGACGGCGAGCTTCCCAGCCACTGCACACCCCTCGTTCTTGAAACGGCCCGGTCTCGTGCCTCTCGGCCGGAGACTAGCGGTCGTGAGCGGTGGTGTGACCGGGAAGTAACACGCGTCACGTCTCAGATGACGGACATCACACCGGTCCGGCCCAGCGGCCGCCGCCCCCGCGACTCCCCTACGCTGGCCGCATGGTGAACCTCACGCGCATCTACACCCGCACGGGCGACAAGGGCACGACGGCCCTCGGCGACATGAGCCGCACCGCCAAGACCGACCTGCGGATCTCCGCCTACGCCGACGCGAACGAGGCGAACGCGGCGATCGGCACGGCGATCGCCCTCGGCGGCCTGCCTGACGAGGTCGTGAAGGTGCTGGTGCGGGTGCAGAACGACCTGTTCGACGTCGGCGCCGACCTCAGCACGCCGGTCGTGGCGGACCCGGAGTACCCGCCGCTGCGGGTCGAGCAGTTCTACGTCGACAAGCTGGAGGCCGACTGCGACCGCTTCAACGCGGAGCTGGAGAAGCTGCGCAGCTTCATCCTCCCCGGCGGTACGCCCGGAGCGGCGCTGCTGCACCAGGCCTGCACGGTGGTCCGCCGCGCGGAGCGCTCCACCTGGGCGGCGATGGAGGTGCACGGCGAGGTGATGAACCCGCTGACCGCCACCTACCTCAACCGCCTCTCCGACCTCCTGTTCATCCTGGCCCGTACGGCCAACAAGGAGGTCGGGGACGTTCTGTGGGTGCCGGGCGGCGAGCGGGACTGACCCCTGTCCAGTGCCGTGACCGGGAAGGTTCACCGGGTCACGGCACTAGGCGTCCCGCCGGCCGGGGAGGACCGGGTCGGCCTGGGCCTCCGGCGCCTCCGGGGTCTCGGCCGCCGGGGCCTTGCGGGGCCAGATCCAGTACGTGGCGGCCACGACGCCGTGGATGACGACGGCGCGCAGGGCGCCGAACTGCCAGCCCCGCAGGCCGGAGGTGTCGCCCGCGTCGCCGACGTACAGGATGGCCGCCTCCAGCAGGGCGAGGGCGACGGCGCCGGCGGCCACGGTCCGCAGCCACAGCCTCGCCTCGTGGCGGGCGCGCTCCCTGCCGTACGTCGGGCCCGGCGGCTTGGGGCCGCCGGCGAAGCGGTGCGCGGCATGCCGGTCGAGCCATTTCACGGTGTAGTGGCCGAATCCCACGGTGTAGCCGATGTAGAGGGCGGCGAGGCCGTGCTTCCAGGACGGCTCGCCGCCGTTCTTGAGGTCCAGCGTGGAGACCACCAGCAGCACGAGCTCCAGCAGCGGCTCGCACAGCAGGACGGCCGCCCCGAGCCGGGGCATCTTCGCGAGGTAGCGCAGGGCGAGGCCGGCGGCGAGCAGCACCCAGAAGCCCACCTCGCAGGCGACGATCAGGGCGACGAGCACGGGTTTCTCCATTCGCTGGGGGGTGGGCGGTGCGGCGGCCGACGCCGCCCGGCACCTGGTTCCAGCCTCTCCCGCGGTCCGCACCGGTTCGTCGTCTCCGCAGGTGAACCGGGACTGCATCCTTCGGTGTAGTGGACCGCCTGATGCGATACGCCCCTGTGGCGAGGCTCCGGGGCCGCGCAGCGTGTTGGATGGGACGGTGACCGCGACCGAGGCCCCGACCGACCCCGAGCGGACCCGCCGGATCCCCCGCCCCCACCGCGACGACGTGCTCCTCGCGGTGGTCAGCGTGCTCGGCGGGGTGCTGCTGTGGTCGCTCGGCATCTACACGACGAACAACCGGCACTTCTTCCCGCCCTGGGCGGCCCTGGTCCCGCTGCTGGTGATCGGCCCGCTGGAGCTGGTGCGCCGCAGCTGCCCCCAGCTCATCGTGGGCGTCGGGACCCTCGCCGTGGTGGCGGACCAGTTCACCGTGGGCAACCTCGGCACCGTCATGATCTTCACGGACCTGGTGTACGCGGCCGCCCTCTACGGCAGGCCCCCGATGGCCCGGCGGCTGCCGGTCTCGACGGGCCTGGTCACCGTGGCCGTCACGATCGTCGCGGTGGCCTGGTTCCGCACCCCGCAGGCGCTGATGATCGGCGTGGTCACCGGCATCGTCAGCTTCGGCCCGGCCCTGACGGGCGCCACCCTGCGCAACCACCGCGAAGCCGCGGTCGCCGCCCGGCTGCGCGCGGAGCAGACGGCGCTGCTGGCCGAGATGGACCGCAGCCAGGCCGTCGTCGCCGAACGGGCGCGGATGGCCCGGGAGCTGCACGACATGGTGGCCAACCACCTTTCCGCGATCGCCATCCACTCCACGGCGGCCCTCTCCATCGACTCCCCCGCGACGAGCCGCGAGGCCCTCGGGGTGATCCGCGAGAACAGCGTGCAGGGGCTGGCCGAGATGCGCCGGCTGATCGGGCTGCTGCGGGACGCGGGCGCGGAGCAGGAGGCCGCCGCGACGCCCACGCTGGAAGGGCTCGACGCCCTGGTGGCGCAGGCCCGCGTCAACGGCCGCGGCAGCGGCCTGGAGTTCGAGCTGTGCGACGAGCGGCGGCCCGGCCCGGATCCGCTGCCGGCCCCCGTGGAGCTGGCGGCGTACCGGATCGTCCAGGAGTCGCTCACCAACGCCCTCAAGCACGCCGCCCCGGGCACGGTCCGGGTCCGCGTGGCCCGCGCCGGCGGGCTGCTGTCGGTGGCGGTGGAGTCGCCCTGCGCCGACCGGCCCCCGCGCCGCGCCCCGGGCTCCGGGGCGGGCCTGATCGGCATGCGGGAGCGGACGGAGCTGCTGGGCGGGGAGTTCACGGCGGGCCGGCAGGGCCCGCTCTGGCGGGTGCGGGCGGTCCTGCCCGCGGAGGAGAAGGCGGTGACCGGGTGACCATCCGGGTGGTGGTGGCGGAGGACCAGAGCGCGGTGCGCGCGGGGCTGGTGCTGATCCTGCGCAGTGCGGGCGACATCGAGGTCGTGGGCGAGGCCGCGGACGGCGAGGAGGCGGTGCGGCTGGCCCGCGTGCTGCGCCCGGACCTCGTCCTCATGGACGTGCAGATGCCGCGGCTCGACGGGGTGTCGGCGACGCGGCAGGTGGTGGCGGAGGGCCTCGCCGACGTCCTCGTCCTGACGACGTTCGACCTGGACGAGTACGTCTTCGGTGCGCTGCGGGCCGGCGCGGCGGGCTTCCTGCTGAAGAACGCCGACGCGGCCGAGCTGATCGCCGGCGTGCGGACCGTGGCGCGCGGCGAGGGGCTGATCTCACCGGCGGTGACCAGGCGCCTGATCGCCGAGTTCGCGGCGCCGCGGCAGGCGGGGGCCGCCGTGGCGCCGGAGCGGGCCGCGGCGGTGGAGTCCCTGACGCGCCGGGAGCGGGAGGTGCTGGGCTGCCTCGGCGAGGGCCTGTCGAACGCGGAGATCGCGGTGCGGCTGTCGATGGCCGAGGCGACGGTGAAGACGCACGTGAGCAGGCTGCTCGGCAAGCTGGAGCTGCGCAGCCGGGTCCAGGCGGCCGTGCTGGCGCGGGAGCTGGGACTCTAGCTCGCCTCCAACTCCATTGTGGTCTGGACCTCTTGACGGTTGGTCCAGACCTTTCTACGCTCGCGGCAACTGTGGTGAGCGTGCCGTGCCAGGGACGCTCACGGGCGGCGCAGGTCCCACCCCCGAGTCGCAGCCGGCCCCACGGCCCGCGACGGACCTACGGAGGAGCACCCTTGAGCACAGCACCCCCACCCCGCACCACCCGCATGATGCGCAGGCTCGTCGCGGCCGTGGCCGCCTTCGCCGTGCCGGCCGCAGGGCTCGTCGCCCTCGCCGGCCCCGCGCAGGCCGCCGCGTCCGCGACGGCGACGTACACGAAGGCCTCGGACTGGGGCTCCGGATTCGAGGGCAGGTGGACGGTGAAGAACACCGGCACCACCACCCTCACCGGCTGGACCGTCGAGTGGGACTTCCCCTCGGGCACCCGGGTCACCTCGGCCTGGGACGCAGCAGTCACCAACTCCGCGGACCACTGGACCGCCAAGAACGTCGGCTGGAACGGCACCCTCGCCCCGGGCGCCAGCGTCACCTTCGGCTTCAACGGCAGCGGCTCCGGAGCCCCGACCGGCTGCAAGCTCAACGGCAACCCCTGCGACGGCGGCCCCTCCGAGCCCGGCGACAACCCGCCCTCGGCCCCCGGCACGCCCACCGCGGGGACGGTCACCGAGACCTCGGCCGCCCTGTCCTGGACCCCCGCGACCGACGACAAGGGCGTCCGGGACTACGACGTCCACCGCGGCTCCACGAAGATCGCGACGGTCACCGGGACCTCGTACACCGACACCGGCCTGACCAAGGGGACGGCGTACACCTACTCCGTGACCGCCCGCGACACCGCGGGCCAGACCGGGCCCTCCTCGGGCACCCTGACGGTCACCACCCCGGGCGGCAGCACCCCGGACCCCGGTGAGAAGGTCAAGCTCGGCTACTTCACCAACTGGGGCGTCTACGGGCGCAACTACCACGCGAAGAACCTGGTCACCTCCGGCACCGCCGCGAAGATCACGCACATCAACTACGCCTTCGGGAACGTCCAGGGCGGCCGCTGCACCATAGGCGACGCCTACGCCGACTACGACAAGGCGTACGGCGCCGACCAGAGCGTCGACGGCAAGGCCGACACCTGGGACCAGCCGCTGCGCGGCAACTTCAACCAGCTGCGCAAGCTGAAGGCCCAGTACCCGCACATCAAGGTGCTGTGGTCGTTCGGCGGATGGACCTGGTCCGGCGGCTTCGGCCAGGCCGCGGCCAACCCGGCCGCCTTCGCCCAGTCCTGCTACGACCTGGTGGAGGACCCCCGCTGGGCCGACGTCTTCGACGGCATCGACCTCGACTGGGAGTACCCGAACGCCTGCGGCCTGACCTGCGACACCTCGGGCCCGGCCGCGTTCACGAACATGATGAAGGCCATGAAGGCCAAGTTCGGCCCGAACAACCTGGTCACGGCCGCGATCACCGCGGACGCCTCGGACGGCGGGAAGATCGACGCGGCGGACTACGCGGGCGCCGCGCAGTACACCGACTTCTACAACGTCATGACGTACGACTTCTTCGGCGCCTGGGCGGCGAAGGGGCCGACCGCCCCGCACTCCCCGCTCACCTCGTACGCCGGCATCCCGCAGGCCGGCTTCAACTCCGCCGACGCCATCGCCAAGCTCAAGGCCAAGGGCGTCCCGGGCAGCAAGCTGAACCTCGGCATCGGCTTCTACGGCCGCGGCTGGACCGGCGTCACCCAGGACGCCCCCGGCGGCACCGCCACCGGCCCGGCGCAGGGCACGTACGAGCAGGGCATCGAGGACTACAAGGTCCTCAAGGCCGGCTGCCCGGCCACCGGCACGGTCGCCGGCACCGCCTACGCCAAGTGCGGCAGCAACTGGTGGAGCTACGACACCCCCGCCACCATCGCCGGCAAGATGGCCTGGGCCAAGCAGCAGGGCCTCAGGGGGGCCTTCTACTGGGAGTTCAGCGGGGACACCGCGAACGGCGAACTCGCCTCCGCGGTCCACTCCGGCCTGCGGTGACCCCCGCACCGTGACCCGCTGACCGCCGGAGCCGGAGGGACGGGATCCGCCCCCCGCCCCCGGGCTCCCGGCCCGAAGACACCGCCGCCCTCCCCGGAGCAGTCACTCCCGGGGAGGGCGGCGGCACGCGTCAGGCGACATTCACCCTCCCCCGGACTTCGCCTGGGGGGACCCCCACCAACGGGCAAGGAACTTCTACGCCACATTCACCCTCCCCCGGACTTCGCCTGGGGGCACCCCCACCAACGGGCAAGGAACTTCTACGCGACATTCACCCGTTGGCCGGGCGGAGCCGCCTCCAGCCAGGCCAGGAATCCGGTCAGGGCGTCCTCGCTCATCGCCAGCTCCAGGCGCACCCCCCGGTGGGTGCAGCCGAGCACGACGGCGTCGGACAGCAGGGCCAGCTCCTCCTCGCCCTCCGGGGCGCGGCGCGCGACGACCTCGATCGAGCCGCGCTCCAGCAGCCTGCGGGGCCGCGGGGAGTAGGAGAAGACGCGGAACCAGTCGATGCGGTCACCGCTGTAGCGGGCGACCCCGTACACCCAGCCCTTGCCGGAGACGTCGTGCTTGTCCGAGACGTCCCAGCGCAGGCTGCAGTCGAAGGTGCCGCCGGAGCGCTGGATCAGCCGCCGGCGCAGCCCGAACACGAAAAGGCCGATCACCACCAAGGCTACGACCAGGCCGCTCACAAGCAGAGCGAGGAGCATCTTCACCGACCTCCTCGCTCATCGACTACCGCAAGTGAAACGGACGTACATCGCCTCAGCCGCGACCCGTCCCGGGAAATTCCGGAACGGACCGCGGCTGAGGTCACAAACCTGTTCGGTACGGGGCTCAGTGCCCCGCGACCGCACGCAGCCGGACATCGGCGCGACGCTCGGCGGCGGCGTCCGCCTCCGACTTGGCGCGCTCCAGCGCCCGCTCCGCACGCTTGACGTCGATCTCGTCCGCGAGCTCGGCGATCTCGGCCAGCAGGGACAGCTTGTTGTCCGCGAACGAGATGAAACCGCCGTGCACCGCGGCGACGACCGTACCGCCGGCACTGGTGCGAATGGTCACCGGGCCCGATTCCAGCACGCCGAGAAGCGGCTGGTGACCGGGCATGACGCCGATGTCGCCGGACGTGGTGCGGGCGACGACCAGGGTGGCCTCGCCGGACCAGACACTGCGGTCCGCCGCGACCAGCTCGACGTGCAGCTCAGCAGCCAAGGTTGGCTCCTCGGGTCACCACCCGGCAGGTTCGCCGGGTGTTGGATGAATTCTAATGGGCGGGCGGAGAGGGACGGGACGCACCCGCCCCTCTCCGCGTGATCGGTTCGGCCGGGGCGGGTGCGCGCCCCGCCCACGGCCGTCCCGGATCAGGAGACGCCCAGCTCCTTGGCGTTCTTCTTCAGGTCCTCGAGACCACCGCACATGAAGAAGGCCTGCTCGGGGAAGTGGTCGAACTCACCGTCGCAGATCGCGTTGAACGCGGCGATCGACTCGTCGAGCGGGACGTCCGAACCGTCCACGCCGGTGAACTGCTTCGCCGCGTGGGTGTTCTGGGACAGGAAGCGCTCGACACGGCGGGCGCGGTGGACAACGAGCTTGTCCTCCTCGCCGAGCTCGTCGATACCGAGGATCGCGATGATGTCCTGGAGGTCCTTGTACTTCTGCAGGATCCCCTTGACGCGGGTCGCGGCCTCGTAGTGGTCCTTCGCGATGTACCGCGGGTCGAGGATGCGGGACGAGGAGTCCAGCGGGTCCACGGCCGGGTAGATGCCCTTCTCGGAGATCGGACGGGAGAGGACCGTCGTCGCGTCGAGGTGGGCGAAGGTGGTCGCCGGGGCCGGGTCGGTCAGGTCGTCGGCGGGGACGTAGATCGCCTGCATCGAGGTGATCGAGTGACCGCGGGTCGAGGTGATGCGCTCCTGGAGGAGACCCATCTCGTCGGCCAGGTTCGGCTGGTAGCCCACCGCGGAGGGCATGCGGCCGAGCAGCGTGGAGACCTCGGAACCGGCCTGCGTGAAGCGGAAGATGTTGTCGATGAAGAACAGCACGTCCTGCTTCTGCACATCGCGGAAGTACTCCGCCATGGTCAGGCCGGCCAGGGCGACGCGCAGACGGGTGCCCGGGGGCTCGTCCATCTGGCCGAAGACCAGCGCGGTCTTGTCGAGAACGCCGGCCTCCTCCATCTCGACCATGAGGTCGTTGCCCTCACGGGTGCGCTCACCGACACCCGCGAAGACGGAAACGCCCTCGTGCAGCTTCGCCACACGCATGATCATTTCCTGGATCAGAACGGTCTTGCCGACACCGGCACCACCGAACAGACCGATCTTTCCACCCTTGACGTACGGGGTGAGGAGGTCGACGACCTTCAGGCCGGTCTCGAACATCTCGGTCTTGGACTCGAGCTGGTCGAAGGCCGGGGCCTTGCGGTGGATCGGCCAGCGCTCGGCGTTCGCGACCGTGGACTCGTCCTCGTTGAGGACGCGGCCCAGGGTGTTGAACACCTTGCCCTTGGTGACGTCACCGACGGGCACGGTGATGCCCTTGCCGGTGTCGGTGACCACTGCCTGGCGGACCAGGCCGTCGGTGGGCTGCATGGAGATGGTGCGCACCATGCCGTCACCCAGGTGCTGCGCGACCTCGAGGGTCAGCGTCTTGAGCGCGCCCTCCTCGGCCGGGTCGGCGACCTGGACGGTCAGCGCGTTGTAGATCTCCGGCATCGCGTCGACGGGGAACTCCACGTCGACGACCGGGCCGATGACCCGCGCGATGCGGCCGGTGGCGGCCGCCACTGCGTTATCGATAGACGTCGTCACTTACTTGTCACTCCCCGCGTTCGCGTCGGCCAGGGCTGCGGAGCCACCGACGATCTCGCTGATTTCCTGGGTGATTTCGGCCTGGCGGGCCGCGTTGGCAAGCCGGGTGAGGCTGGTGATCAGCTCACCGGCGTTGTCGGTGGCCGACTTCATCGCGCGGCGGCGGGCGGCGTGCTCGGAAGCAGCGGCCTGCAGCAGCGCGTTGTAGATGCGGCTCTCGACGTAGCGCGGCAGCAGGGCGTCGAGGACGTCCTCCGCCGACGGCTCGAAGTCGAACAGCGGCAGGATCTCGCCCTTGCCGGCCGTCTCCTCCGACGCCTTCTCGAGGCTGAGCGGCAGCATCCGGTTGTCCACCGCGTTCTGCGTCATCATCGACACGAACTCCGTGTAGACGATGTGCAGCTCGTCCACGCCGCCCTCGGCCGTCTCCTTGGTGACGGCCTCGATCAGCGGGGCGGCGACGGCCTTCGCGTTCGCGTAGCTCGGGCTGTCGGTGAAGCCGGTCCAGCTGTCCGCGATCTTGCGCTCGCGGAAGTTGTAGTAGGCGACACCCTTGCGGCCGACGATGTAGTGGTCGACCTCCTTGCCCTCACCGCGCAGCCGCTCCGTCAGCCGGTCCGCCGCCTTGATGGCGTTGGACGAGTAGCCGCCGGCCAGACCGCGGTCGCTCGTGAGCAGCACGACCGCAGCGCGCACCGGGTTCTCGGACTCGGTGGTGAGCGGGTGCTTGGTGTTGGAGCCGGTCGCCACCGCGGTCACCGCACGGGTGAGCTCGGTCGCGTACGGCGTGGAGGCCGCCACCTGGCGCTGCGCCTTGACGATGCGCGAGGCGGCGATCATCTCCATCGCCTTGGTGATCTTCTTGGTCGCGGTAACGGATCGGATGCGACGCTTGTAGACCCGGAGCTGGGCTCCCATGAGTCAGGTCCCTTCCGTCGTTACTTGCCGGCCGGAGCGTCTTCGCCCAGAAGCTTGCCGTCCGAGGTCTCGAACTGCTTCTTGAAGTCGGCGATGGCGTCGGCGACGGACTGGAGGGTGTCGTCCGACATCTTGCCGCCCTCGCGGATCGAGGTGAGGAGGTCCTTGCGGTTGTGGCGCAGGAACTCGAGCAGCTCGGACTCGAAGCGGCGGATGTCCTCGACCGGGACGTCGTCCATCTTGCCGGTGGTGCCCGCCCAGATGGAGATGACCTGCTCCTGGACCGGCATCGGCTGGTACTGGCCCTGCTTGAGCAGCTCGACCATGCGCTTGCCGCGCTCCAGGGAGGACTTCGACGCGGCGTCCAGGTCGGAACCGAAGGCGGCGAACGCCTCCAGCTCGCGGTACTGGGCGAGGTCGACGCGGAGGCGGCCGGAGATCTGCTTCATGGCCTTGTGCTGCGCGGAGCCACCGACACGGGAGACCGAGATACCGACGTTCAGGGCCGGGCGCTGGCCGGCGTTGAACAGGTCGGACTCCAGGAAGCACTGGCCGTCGGTGATGGAGATGACGTTGGTCGGGATGAACGCCGACACGTCGTTCGCCTTGGTCTCGACGATCGGCAGACCGGTCATCGAGCCGGCGCCCATGTCGTCCGACAGCTTGGCGCAGCGCTCCAGCAGGCGGGAGTGCAGGTAGAAGACGTCGCCCGGGTAGGCCTCGCGGCCCGGCGGACGGCGCAGCAGCAGCGACACGGCGCGGTAGGCGTCGGCCTGCTTCGACAGGTCGTCGAAGACGATCAGGACGTGCTTGCCCTGGTACATCCAGTGCTGGCCGATGGCGGAGCCGGTGTAGGGCGCCAGGTACTTGAAGCCGGCCGGGTCGGACGCCGGGGCGGCGACGATGGTCGTGTACTCCAGGGCACCGGCCTCTTCCAGCGCGGCGCGCACGGAAGCGATGGTGGAGCCCTTCTGGCCGATGGCGACGTAGATGCAGCGGACCTGCTTGTTCACGTCGCCCGAGCGCCAGTTGTCACGCTGGTTGATGATCGTGTCGACGGCCAGGGCGGTCTTGCCCGTCTGGCGGTCGCCGATGATCAGCTGACGCTGGCCGCGGCCGACCGGCGTCATGGCGTCGACGGCCTTGTAACCCGTCTCCATGGGCTCGTGCACGGACTTGCGCTGCATGACGCCCGGGGCCTGCAGCTCGAGGGCGCGGCGGCCCTCGGTCGCGATCTCGCCGAGACCGTCGATCGGGTTGCCGAGCGGGTCGACGACACGGCCGAGGTAGCCCTCGCCGACGCCGACGGAGAGCACCTCACCGGTGCGCTGCACCGGCTGGCCCTCCTCGATGCCGCTGAACTCGCCGAGGACGATCGCACCGATCTCGCGGTCCTCGAGGTTGAGCGCGAGGCCGAGGGTTCCGTCCTCGAACTTCAGCAGCTCGTTCGCCATGGCGGAGGGCAGGCCCTCCACCTTCGCGATGCCGTCACCGGCAACGCTGACCGTGCCGACCTCCTCGCGCGAGGCCGCGTCCGGCTTGTACGACTGGACGAAAGTCTCCAGTGCGTCCCGGATCTCCTCCGGCCGGATCGTGAGCTCCGCCATCTGGGTTCCCTGCTCTCCTTGTTGGGCCTGAAGCTTCATAGGGGTCTGGGGGCGACCCCCAGGAATCTTCTGCAAGTTCTGCACGGCCCAACCGGGCCGCTAGGAATCTTCGTTCTGTTTGTGGCCGGTCAGCCGGCCATGCGGCGCTCCGCCTCGGCGAGGCGGTTCGCGATGCTGCCGTCGATGACCTCGTCGCCGATCTTCACCACGATCCCGCCGACGACCTCGGGGTCGACGTCCAGGTTCAGGTGCATCTGGCGGCCGTACAGCTTGGCCAGCACCGCGCCGAGACGCGCACGCTGCACGTCGCTGAGCGGAACCGCGCTGGTCACGGTGGCGACCACGCGGTCACGGCGCTCGGCGGCGAGCTTGGACAGGGCCTCGAGGCCCCCTTCCAGGCTACGTCCCCGCGGGTGCGTGACGAGACGGGTGACCATCCGCTCGGTGACGGCGTGGGCCTTGCCGCCGAGCAGGCTGCGCAGCAGCTCGCCCTTGGCGGAGGCGGTGGCCGTCCGGTCGGTCAGCGCGGCGCGCAGCTCGGGGTTCGAGGCGACGATCCGGGTGAACCGGAACAGCTCGTCCTCGACGCCGTCGAGCGCGCCGCTCTGCTGGGCCGCCGTGAGGTCGGCGGTGTCGGCCAGCTGCTCCAGGCCGTCGACGAGGTCGCGGGACTGGGACCAGCGGGACCGGACCGTGCCCGTGACCAGGTCGAGGGTCTCACCGCTCACCTGGCCGGCGAGCAGGCGCTGCGCCAGCTCGGCCTTGGCCTCACCGGACTGCGCCGGGTCGGTGAGGACCCGGCGCAGCGAGACCTCACGGTCGAGCAGCGCGGTGACGGCAGCCAGCTCACCGGCGAGCTTCGCCGCGTCGACGGACGTGTTGTCCGTCAGCGCGTCGAGGCGCTCGCGCGCGGAGGCCAGTGCCTCGCGGCTCGCTCCGTTCATCGGGCCGCCTCGGCCTTCTCCTCAAGCTCGCTGAGGAAGCGGTCGATGGTGCGGCTCTGACGGGCGGCGTCCTCGAGGGACTCGCCGACGAGCTTGCCGGCCAGGTCGGTGGCGAGCTTGCCCACGTCCTGGCGCAGTGCCTGAGAGGCGGCCTTGCGGTCGGCCTCGATCTGGGCGTGGCCGGCAGCGATGATCTCCTCACGCTGCCGCTGGCCCTCTGCGCGCAGTTCTTCCTTGAGCGCAGTGCCCTGCTCGAGCGCTTCCTGGCGCAGGCGCGCGGCCTCGTGCCGAGCCTCGGCGAGCTGGGCCTTGTACTGCTCCAGCACGCTCTGGGCCTCGGTCTGAGCGGCTTCGGCCTTCTCGATACCGCCTTCGATCGCCTCGCGGCGCTCGTCCAGAACCTTGTTGATGTTCGGGAGGAGCTTCTTGGCGAGGAAGCCGAAGACGATGACGAAGGCGATCAGACCGATGACCAGCTCGGGGATCGGCGGGATGAGGGGGCTCTGGGGCTCCTCAGCCGCAATCTGAACCAGAGGGTTCACATCAGTGCCTTCCGTCTAAAGGGTGTTCGCTACCGCGATCAGGAGGTCGGGTAGACGAACGGCATGACCAGACCGATGAGGGCGAGCGCCTCACAGAAGGCGAAGCCGAGGATCTGGTTGGCGCGGATCAGGCCGGCGGCCTCGGGCTGGCGGGCCAGGGCCTGGGTGCCGTTGCCGAAGATGATGCCGACGCCGACGCCGGGGCCGATGGCGGCGAGGCCGTAGCCGATGGAGCCGAGGTTGCCCTTGATTTCGACGCCAGCGGCGAGGGTCTGCGCGAGAGCGGACATGCCGGTTCTTCCTTCTCTTTCATGGACCGGTGGGGGTTGGCCACCGGACGTCTGATGGTTTGGGGGTGGGGCCGGTCAGTGGTGCTCGGCGACGGCGCCCTGGAGGAAGCTGCAGGCCAGGAGCACGAAGACGTAGGCCTGGACAGCCTGGATGAAGAGCTCGAAGGCGGTCATCACGATGACCATCACGAACGAGACACCCGCGTAGGCGATGCCGATGCCGTTCAGCAGGTACCAGCTGGCGATCGTGAAGAGCAGCAGCAGCGTGTGACCGGCGAACATGTTCGCGAAGAGACGGACCGCGTGGGTGAAGGGGCGGACCAGGACGTTCGAGAAGAACTCGATCAGCATGACCAGCGGCAGGATTCCGCCGAGCGACTTGTCGTAGCCCGTCAGGTTCTTCAGGCCGCCGACGAAGCCGTGGCGCTTGAAGGTGACCGACATCCACATGACGTAGATGACGAGCGCGAGGCCGGCCGGGTAGGCGATGACCGACGTCACCGGGAACTGGGCGACCGGGATGATCGACCAGAGGTTCAGCATCCAGACGAAGAAGAACGTCGCGACCATGAAGGGGACGTACTTCTCGCCCTCCTTCTTGCCGAGCGTCTCGTAGACGATGCCGCGGCGGACGAAGTCGTAGCCGGCCTCGGCGACCATCTGCAGCTTTCCGGGAACCACCTTCGGCTTGCGGAAGGCCGCCCAGAAGAAGCCGAGGATGATGACGGACCCGAGCAGGGCCAGCAGCATCGTCTTGTTGAAGTAGACGCTGCTGTCCGCGTCGCCGAAGATCGGCTCGAACAGGAACGAGTGCAGGCCAGGAGCCGGGAAGCCACAGCCGTCGAAGATGTGGCAATCGGTCTCGAAGGCGAGCACCTGCGTCGGGTCAGCACTCACCGCGGGCTCCTTCAGCGTGGCGCATAGGTACGGCAACCTCGTTGTGTCGGCGCGGCGCAGGGCCGCGGGTCGGCACGGGACTGGTCTTACGGATGTGGGGGCGGCCGGCAGGCATTGAGCCTCGCGATTGAGCAGGCGTCAGCTCAGATGCCCGCGCCCGCGATGCCGCACACGGCACCGGACGATAGCAGCATCTCGAACGACCACTTATCCCGCCCCTACCCTTCACGACGAGGACCCCGTGTTGTCGGGCTTGTCACCCTTGTCGGCGTTCGGCTCGACGTAAAGGATCTTGGCCTTCATGTGGGCGCGGGTCTGCGCGGCGATCCAGACGAGCGTCGCGACGACCAGCGAGATGGCGAAGGCCTTGGGGTTGAAAAGCGTCGTGTCCCGGAACGCGGCGACGAAGACGAACAGCAGCAGGATCTGGGTCGTGTAGAGGACCAGGCCCATCATCTGGAACAGATGCGGCCACGACCGGGCCGTGTGCTGCAGTACGACGAAGCCGACACCCATGAACGCGATCACCACCAGCGTGGCGACGAGCGCACCGATGGCCCCCTCGCCCCCCGCGACCACGCCGCTGACGATCGCGGCGACGACGCCGGCGGCAGCGGTGGGTACGGCGGTTTGCAGCAGGGATCGGACGTCATCAGACCGCATGGCGGGGTAGCTCCGCGTGGTGGTGGGGGTACGGGACTCGTACGGGACGAGCGTAAAGCCCGGTCCGAGCATGAGGACTCGGGCCGAGGACCGTCGCACTACGACCCTTCGGCACTGTCGCCGGGTTTAGTGAACGGTATCACAAACTATTTGATGAGAGCTTTACCTGCCTCGTGTGCTTACTGTCACACATGAGAGCTAACGCGCCCGTGTGTGCACGACGGGTGGCCGTTTCGTGTGGTAAAGGCGTTTCGTTTCCGGATTGCGGGTGCGCCGTCAGCGCGCCGATCCGGCCTTACGCCGCTCGGGGAAGCGCGAACGGGGGCCCACCGCTGTCGCGCCGTTGACGCCCGAGACGCCCATCGCGACCGGCCGCGCCGGCTCCGGCTCGCGTCCGGAGGCGTCCTGTGCGGCCGCCTCGGCGGCCCGCTCCGCGTGCCGGTAGCGCGGCGGCACCAGGAACTCCGCCCAGCGCGGGGCGCGCGGCGTGAAGCGCGGCAGGAGCAGCAGGACGAGGCCGACGGCGCTCAGCAGGGCGATCACGAAGACGATCCACATCGAGGCCGAGTGCACCGAGTAGGCCACCGCGCTGAAGGCGAAGAGGCCCGACCAGAAGTACATGATCAGCACGGCGCGGCTGTGCGAGTGCCCGAGTTCCAGCAGCCGGTGGTGCAGGTGCCCGCGGTCCGCGGCGAACGGCGACTGGCCGTTCCAGGTGCGCCGCACGATGGCCAGGATCAGGTCCGTCATCGGGATCGCGATGATCGTCAGCGGCAGCAGCAGCGGGATGAAGACCGGCAGCATCGCGTGCGTCGCGTTGCGCTCGCCGCCCGCGAAGAGCGCCATGGTGTCCGGGTCCACCTGCCCGGTGATCGAGATCGTGCCGGCGGCGAGGACCAGGCCGATGAGCATCGACCCGGAGTCGCCCATGAAGATCCGCGCCGGGTGCATGTTGTGCGGGAGGAAGCCCAGGCACATGCCCATCAGGATCGCCGCGAAGAGGGTCGCCGGCGCCGCCGCCTCGATCCCGTAGCCGAACCAGATCCGGTACCCGTACAGGAAGAACGCCGCGGCGGCGATGCAGACCATGCCCGCGGCCAGGCCGTCGAGCCCGTCGACGAAGTTCACCGCGTTGATGGTGATCACCACCAGCGCCACCGTCAGCAGGTTGCCCTGCCACTGCGTGAGCGCGACCGTCCCGACACCCGGGACGGGGATCCACAGGATGGTCAGGCCCTGCATGACCATCACGCCCGCGGCGATCATCTGCGCGCCCAGCTTGATCAGGGCGTCGATCTCGAACTTGTCGTCGAGGACGCCGATCAGCCAGATCAGCGCCGCCCCGGAGAGCAGCGCCCGCGGCTCGTTCGACAGCTCGAAGACGCCGTTCAGGTTCGGCAGGTGGTCCGCGACCAGGAGGCCAGCGCACAGGCCGCCGAACATCGCGATCCCGCCGAGCCGCGGTGTGGGCTCGCGGTGCACGTCGCGGGCGCGGATCTCGGGCATCGCCCCGGCCGCGATGGCGAACTTCCGAACGGGCCCGGTGAGCAGGTAGGTCACCGCGACCGTGACGCAAAGCGTCAGCAGATATTCACGCACGGGCTGCCCCAGATGTATCGCCGGCCATCTCAGCCCCACACATTAGCCGTGATGTGCCCCATGCCGAGGACGCGAGGGGTCCGGTTCCCGGTTGCAGCCGGCCCCGCCCGGCCGCGGTCACCGGCCGTACGGCGGGAAGCCCCGCACGAGGTCGGCCACCTCCGCCCGCACCCCCGCCGCCTCCCACCGCAGCGCCCCGGCCAGCAGGTCGGCGATCCGCGCCATCTCCGGCTCGCCCATGCCCTGCGTGGTCACCGCGGCCGTGCCCAGCCGGAGCCCGCGCTGGTCCCCGTACGGCAGGGCGCAGGTGTCCAGCACGATGCCGGCGGCGGCGAGCCGGCTCCGGGCCGCGGGGCCGTCGGCGCCGAGCGCGGCCGGGTCGGCGGTGATCAGGTGCGTGTCGGTGCCGCCGGTCGTGACGGCGAACCCGCGGTCGGCCAGCGCCTCCGCGAGGATCCGCGCGTTGGCCGCCACCCGATGGGCGTACGTGGCGAACGCCGGGTGGGCCGCCTCCCCGAAGGCGACGGCCTTCGCCGCGATGGTGTGCATCTGGGCGCCGCCCTGCGTGAACGGGAACACCGCCCGGTCGATCCGCTCGGCGAACTCGGCGCCGCACAGGATCATGCCGCCGCGGGGGCCGCGCAGCACCTTGTGCGTCGTGGCGCAGACGATGTCGGCGTACGGGACGGGGCTCGGCGCGGCGCCGCCGGCCACCAGTCCGATCGGGTGCGCGGCGTCGGCGATGAAGTAGGCCCCCACCTCGTCGGCGATCTCCCGGAACACCGAGTACTCCGGGTGCCGCGGATAGGAGATGGAGCCGCACACGATCGCCTTGGGCCGATGGGTCCGCGCCAGCTGCTGCACCTGGTGGTAGTCGATCAGCCCGGTTTCGGCGTCGGTCCCGTAGCCGACGAAGTCGAACCAGCGGCCCGAGAAGTTGGCCGGCGAGCCGTGGGTGAGGTGCCCGCCGTAGGGCAGGCCCATCGCAAGGACGGTGTCCCCCGGCCGCAGCAGCGCCGCGTACGCGGCGAGCATCGCCGAGGATCCGGAGTGCGGCTGGACGTTGGCGTGCTCGGCGCCGAACAGCGCCCGCGCCCGCTCGGTGGCGGTCCGCTCGGCGAGGTCGGCGTACTCGCATCCGCCGTGGTACCGGTTGCCCGGGTAGCCCTCGGCGTACTTGTTGGCGAGGGCCGAGCCGAGGGCGGCGAGCACGGCGGGCGAGGTGAAGTTCTCGGCGGCGATCAGCTGCAGCGTCGTGGCCTGCCGCTGCGCCTCCCCGGCGAGCACGTCGGCCATCTGCGGATCCTGCTGCCTCAGCAGGTCCGTGGGCGGGGTGATGACGCTCATGGCGCGACTCCAGTGGGATACCCGGGTACCGCCACTGTAGGCCCGGCGGGCCCGTCGCGCCCTGCGGGGCGCGGGCGGTCAGCGGGGCGCGGCGACGCCCGTCAGCGCCGTCACGACCGGGTCCAGCGCCTGGTTGATCTCGTCGCCGATCGAGCGGAAGAAGGTGATCGGCGCACCGTACGGGTCGTGGACCTCGTCCGCGTCCGGGGAGGGGGCCAGCAGCCAGCCGCGCAGGGCCGCCGCGGCCCGTACGAGGGCCCGCGCGCGCTCGGCGACGCCGTCGTCGAGCGGGGGCAGGGTGGCCGGATCTATCGCCCGCACGAGGCGGGTGAACTCCTTCAGCGTGAAGGTCCGCAGGCCGGCCGAGTGGCCCATGGAGATGACCTGCGCCCGGTGGTCGCGGGTGGCGGTCAGGACGAGGTCGGCCCGGATGACGTGCTCGTCGAGGAGTTCGCGGCCGGTGAACCCGGTGGCGTCGGCGCCGAAGTCGGCGAGGACGGCGGCGGCGTTGGCCTCCATCGGGGCGCCCTCGTGGCCCCAGGTGCCCGCGCTCTCGACGATCAGGCCGCTGGCCGGAACCTGTCCCAGGCGGTGCGCCAGCGCATGCCGGTTCAGCCGCTCGGTGATGGGCGAGCGGCACACGTTGCCGGTGCTGACGTGGAGGATGCGGAAGGTGTCCGGGCCCGCCGGCTCCCCCGCCGCGGGCCGCCCGGCGGCGGCCGCGGGGACGCCGCCGCCGGCTATGCCACGCCCCTGAGGGCTCACGGGGCCACCTCGAGGTCGGGTACGACCTCCCGCAGCTGCCCGGCGGACAGCGCGCCCTCGCGCAGCAGGACGGGAACCTTCCCGGTGACGTCGACGATCGACGACGGCTGGATGCCGGGCGTCGGGCCGCCGTCCAGGTACACGGAGACGGAGTCGCCGAGCATCGCGCGGGCCGCGTCGCAGTCCTCGGGGGCCGGGTGCCCGCTCAGGTTCGCCGAGGACACCGCCATCGGGCCGACCTCGGTCAGCAGCTCGATGGCGACGGGGTGCAGCGGCATGCGCACGGCGACGGTGCCGCGGGTCTCCCCCAGGTCCCAGGCCAGCGACGGCTGGTGCTTGGCGACGAGCGTCAGCGCGCCCGGCCAGAAGGCGTCGACGAGCTCCCACGCCTGCTCGGAGAAGTCGGTGACGAGGCCGTGCAGGGTGTTCGGGGAGCCGATGAGGACCGGGGTGGGCATGCTGCGGCCGCGGCCCTTGGCGGTGAGGAGGTCGCCGACGGCCTCCGCGCTGAAGGCGTCGGCGCCGATGCCGTACAGCGTGTCCGTGGGCAGTACGACGAGCTCGCCGCGGCGCACGGCGGAGGCGGCTTCCCGCAGGCCCGTCCTGCGGTCCGTCGCGTCGTTGCAGTCGTATCGCCGGGCCATCAGCGGGCCTCCTCGTGCAGCGGAGTGGGGGCGGGTCGGGGGGCGCTCACGGCAGCGCCTTGCGGGCGGTGGCGAAGCGCGGGCGGTTGTTGAGGTCGGGGTGGTCGGCGGCGTCCGCCCAGCCCCTCTCCTCGGCGAAGATCCACGGGACCTGGCCGCCCTGGGTGTCGGCGTGCTCGACGACGACGATCCCGCCGGGCCGCAGCAGCCGGTGCGCGGTCCGCTCGATGCCGCGGATGGTGTCGAGGCCGTCCTCGCCGGAGAAGAGCGCCATCTCCGGGTCGTGGTCGCGGGCCTCGGGGGCGACGTACTCCCACTCGGTGAGCGGGATGTACGGCGGGTTGGAGATCACCAGGTCGACCTGCCCGTCGAGCTCCGGCAGGGCCTCCAGGGCGTCGCCCTGGTGGACGGTGACCCGGGAGCCCTCGGCGTTCTTGCGGGTCCAGCGCAGCGCGTCCTCGGACAGCTCCACCGCGTGCACGCGCGAGCGCGGCACCTCCTGGGCCATGGCGAGCGCGATCGCGCCGGAGCCGGTGCACAGGTCCACGATCAGCGGCTCGACGACGTCCATCGCCCGGACGGCCTGTATGGCCCAGTCGACCACCGACTCGGTCTCGGGCCGCGGCACGAACACCCCGGGCCCGACCTGGAGCTCCAGGTACCGGAAGAAGGCGCGCCCGGTGATGTGCTGGAGCGGCTCGCGGGCCTCGCGGCGGGCGACGGCCTCCCAGTACCGGGCGTCGAAGTCCGCGTCCTTGACGTGGTGCAGTTCCCCCCGTTTGACGCCGTGGACGAAGGCCGCGAGCTCCTCCGCGTCGAAGCGCGGTGAGGGCACGCCTGCGGCGGCCAGCCGCTGGGTGGCCTGGGCCACCTCGGCAAGCAGCAAGTTCACGCTGGTCCTCCGGGCTGCTGTCGTACGGGGGGTGACGGGGGACGGGTCAGTGGGAGTTCGCGGCCGCGAGCTTGGCGGCCGAGTCCGTGTCGACGCAGGCCTGGATGACCGGGTCGAGGTCGCCGTCGAGCACCTGGTCCAGGTTGTACGCCTTGAAACCGGTCCGGTGGTCCGAGATCCGGTTCTCCGGGAAGTTGTACGTCCGGATCTTCTCGGACCGGTCCACGGTGCGGACCTGGCTGCGGCGGGCGTCCGCGGCCTCCTGCTCGGCGGCCTCCTGGGCGGCCGCCAGCAGGCGGGACCGCAGGATGCGCATGGCCTGCTCCTTGTTCTGGAGCTGGCTCTTCTCGTTCTGGCAGGAGGCGACCACACCGGTCGGGACGTGCGTGATGCGCACCGCCGAGTCGGTGGTGTTGACGGACTGGCCGCCGGGGCCGGACGAGCGGTACACGTCGATGCGCAGGTCGTTCGGGTTGATCTCGACCTCGACCTCCTCGGCCTCCGGGGTGACGAGCACGCCGGCGGCGGAGGTGTGGATGCGGCCCTGCGACTCGGTGGCCGGGACGCGCTGGACGCGGTGGACGCCGCCCTCGTACTTCAGGCGGGCCCACACGCCCTGGCCGGGCTCGGTGGCGCCGTTGCCGCCCTTGGTGCGGACGGAGACCTGGACGTCCTTGTAGCCGCCGAGCTCGGACTCGGTGGAGTCGATGATCTCGGTCTTCCAGCCGACCCGCTCGGCGTAGCGCAGGTACATGCGCAGCAGGTCGCCGGCGAACAGGGCGGACTCGTCGCCGCCGGCGCCCGCCTTGATCTCCAGGAGGACGTCCTTGTCGTCGCTGGGGTCGCGCGGGACCAGCAGCAGGCGCAGCTTCTCGGTCAGCTCCTCGCGCTGCGCGCCCAGCTCCTTGACCTCGGCGGCGAAGTCGGGGTCGTCGGCCGCGAGCTCCTTCGCGGTCTCGATGTCCTCCCCGGCCTGCTTCCACGCCCGGTAGGTGGCGATGATCGGGGTCAGCTCCGCGTAGCGCTTGTTCAGCTTGCGCGCATTGGCCTGATCGGAGTGGACCGAAGGGTCGGCGAGCTTCTTCTCGAGGCCGGCGTGCTCGCCGACCAGTTCCTCGACCGCCTCGAACATCGGGGGCTCCTGGGGTGAAAGTACGAAAAATGGCTGCGGGACGACAAAGGCGCCGGCCCGGCCGCCCCCGTGTGGACGGGGTGCAGCCGGGGTCCGGCGCCGGGGGCTCGCTACTTCGAGCCGGCAGCCTTGCCGAAGCGGGCCTCGAAGCGGGCGACACGGCCACCGGTGTCGAGGATCTTCTGCTTGCCCGTGTAGAACGGGTGGCACTCGGAGCAGACCTCGGCACGGATGGTGCCCTCGGTCAGGGTGCTACGGGTGGTGAACGACGCGCCGCAGGTGCAGCTGACCTGGGTCTCGACGTACTCGGGGTGAACATCGCGCTTCAAGGTGTCTCCTAGATTCGGGAGGGCGCCGGGTCGCAGGGGCGGAATTGCGCACTGCGTGAACCGGGGCCGACAGACCAGTCTGCCAGGACCGGGCTGCCTGTCAAAATTCCGGGAACGCCCTCCTCAACGAGCGGGGCGGCCGGGGTATTCCGCACCCCCGCGGAGCGGTCTACCGGACGATCTCGGCGGCCTTGCCCTTGTCGCCGGAGGAGGCGGCGGTGGCCTCGGCGGGGATCGGCTGCTCGGCGAGCAGGGCGTCCCAGACCAACTTCGACTCCTTGGCGAGCGGGGCGACGCGGTTCGTGTCGTACGGGTCCGCGCCCACCGGCAGCGTGATCATCTGCATGTTCTGCGCGTCGATGCCCTGCAGGCTCTGGGCGAAGCCGAGGAGGGACTTCACGTCGCCGAGCGCCTTGTCGGTCGTCAGCGACTTGGTCCCGGTGTCGGCGAGGTCCATCAGCCGCTTGGGGTTGTCGAAGATCCCGATGCCCTTGACCTGCTTGATCAGGGCTTTGATGAAGGCCTGCTGGAGCTGTATCCGGCCCAGGTCGCTGCCGTCGCCGACGCTCTTGCGGGTGCGGACCAGGCCGAGGGCCTGCTCGCCGTCCAGGTGGTTGGTTCCGGCCGGGAGGTCGAGATGGCTGTCGGCGTCCTTGATGGGCTTGGTGGTGGTGACCTCGACGCCGCCGAGGGTGTCGATGATCCCCTTGAAGCCGGTGAAGTCGACCTCGATGTAGTGGTCCATGCGGATCCCGGACATCTTCTCGACGGTCTTGACGACGCAGGCGGCACCGCCGATCGAGAAGGCCTCGTTGAACTGCTCGCGCTGTCGGCCGCGGTCGGTCTTTCCGTTCGCCAGGGTGCAGGGCGGGCGGCTGACCATGGTGTCGCGCGGGATCGACACGACGCTGGCCTTCCTGTGGCCCTCGTACAGGTGGACGATCATCGCCGTGTCGGAGCGGGCGCCGCCGCCGTCGTCGCGGCCGTACGCGGAGTTCGCGCCGCCGCGGGAGTCCGAGCCGAGGACGAGGATGTCCATCGAGCCGTTGTCGATGTTCTGCGGGCGGTCGGAGCCCAGCGCCTGGTCGATGTCGACGGTGTGGAGGTTCCCGTTCAGCTTGAACCAGAACCAGCCCAGGCCCGCCCCGCCCAGCGCCACCACGCCGGCGGCGGTCCACGCGGCGACGGCCAGGCCCCTGCGGCGCCCGGCCGGCTTCCGCCGCCGCGACCCGGAGCGGCGCCTCCTCGGGCCGCTGCTCTCCTCGCTCATGCTCTCCCCAGTCCTGGGGCGCGGTCCCGCCGCCGCCCGGCCGCTGCGCGCCCCCTTGACACAGACGGAGCAGTGCCGCGCGGGGTTCCACCATCCGCCGGGCCGGGGTGCGCGAAAGCCGCGGATGTGGCGAAGGTCGCACGGAGCGGACGTGCCCTCCGCGGCCGGGAAACGCGGGACCGCCCCCGCCGCGGAGTGCGGTGGGGGCGGTCCCGGTGGCGCCGTGCGGCCGTCAGTCGTCGTTCTTGCCGGCCGGCGTCGTCTTGGCGATCTGCATCAGGAACTCGGCGTTCGACTTCGTCTGCTTCATCTTGTCGAGCAGCAGCTCGATGGCCTGCTGCGAGTCGAGCGCGTGCAGCACCCGGCGCAGCTTCCAGACGATGGAGAGCTCCTCGCTGTTGAGGAGGATCTCCTCCTTGCGGGTGCCCGACGGGTCGACGTCGACGGCGGGGAAGATCCGCTTGTCGGCGAGCTTCCGGTCGAGCTTGAGCTCCATGTTGCCGGTGCCCTTGAACTCCTCGAAGATCACCTCGTCCATGCGCGAGCCGGTGTCGACCAGCGCGGTGGCCAGGATGGTCAGCGAGCCGCCGTCCTCGATGTTGCGCGCGGCACCGAAGAAGCGCTTCGGCGGGTACAGCGCGGTCGAGTCGACACCACCGGACAGGATGCGGCCGGAGGCGGGCGCCGCGAGGTTGTACGCGCGGCCCAGACGGGTGATGGAGTCCAGCAGGACGACCACGTCGTGGCCCAGCTCGACGAGGCGCTTGGCGCGCTCGATGGCCAGCTCGGCGACGGTGGTGTGGTCCTCGGCCGGGCGGTCGAAGGTCGAGGAGATGACCTCGCCCTTGACCGACCGCTGCATGTCGGTGACCTCTTCCGGACGCTCGTCGACGAGGACGACCATCAGGTGGCACTCGGGGTTGTTCGTGGTGATCGCGTTGGCGATCGCCTGCATGATCATGGTCTTGCCGGTCTTCGGCGGGGCCACGATCAGGCCTCGCTGGCCCTTGCCGATCGGCGACACCAGGTCGATGATGCGCGTCGTCAGCACGCCCGGGTCGGTCTCCAGGCGGAGCCGGTCCTGCGGGTAGAGCGGGGTCAGCTTCTGGAACTCCGGTCGGCCGCGGCCGGATTCGGGCGCCATGCCGTTGACGGAGTCCAGGCGCACCAGCGCGTTGAACTTCTCGCGGCGCTCGCCGTCCTTCGGCTGGCGGACGGCGCCGGTGATGTGGTCGCCCTTGCGCAGGCCCGCCTTGCGGACCTGGGCGAGGGAGACGTACACGTCGTTCGGGCCGGGCAGGTAGCCCGAGGTCCGGATGAACGCGTAGTTGTCGAGGATGTCGAGGATGCCGGCGACGGGGATCAGGACGTCGTCGTCGGCGACCTGCGGCTCGCCCGGCGCGAAGTCGTCGCGGCCGCGGCGGCCCCGGCGGTCTCGGTAGCGGCCGCGGCGGCCGCGGCGGCCGCCCTCGTCGTCGAAGTCGTCCTGCGGGCCGTTGTCCTGCCGGCCCTGCTGGCCCTGCTGGCCCTGGCCGCGGCCGCCCTGCTGGCGGTCGCGGTCGCCGCGGCCGGCTCCCTGGCCGCCCTGGCCCTGGCCCTGGCCGCCCTGGCCCTGGTCGTCGCCCTTGGCGCCGCGCTCGCGGCGGTCGCGCTGCCGGTCGCCGCGCTCGCGGCGGTCGCGGCGGCCGCGGCCCTCGCCCTCCTGGGCGGGGGCGGACACCGCGGTGGCGGCCTCGGCCTTGGTCTCGGCCGGCGCGGCGGCCGTCTCGGTCTTCGCCTCGACGACGACGGTGGCGGCGGGAGCCGCGGCCTCCGGGCTGCCCGAGGGCGCCGTGGCACGGCGGCGGCGGCGCTCGCCCGCGGGGGCCTCGTCCGCCGCGCGCTCGGCCTCGCCCGTGCGGGCGCCGCCGGCCGGCTGGCCGGGGATCTCGATCTGCGCCGGGGCGGCAGGCTTCTCGGCCGGCGCCTCGGCGGGGGCCTCGCCCGTACGGGCCTTGCTGGTGGCACGCCGCTTCGGCTTGGCCTCGGCGGCGTCCGCGGCGGGAGCCGCGGCCTTGGCGGCACCGCCGCCGGCCTGCGCCTCCTTGATGACCTCGATCAGCTGGCTCTTGCGCATCCGCGCGGTGCCCCTGATCCCGAGGCCCGACGCGACCTGCTGGAGCTCGGCCAGGACCATGCCCTCGAGGCCGGTGCCGGAGCGGCGTCGCCGGCCGGCTGTGCTCGTCGCGGCGGCCGCGGCGGGGGCGCTGGTGTCGACGTTGGTGTCGGCAGCGCCCATCAGATCGGTGGTGTCGCTCACGAAGGGTCCTTCCCTGGAGCGGACGTCGGCCTGTCTGGCTCGGCGACCGGTTGTGCTGTCCGACAGCAGTCCTAGGTGTGGACCGTGCCGGGGCGGTGGTCCGCCGGTAGATGTACGGCGGAGAGAAACGTGCTTGGGTGGTTCCGGCGAGAGGCCCCCGAGCTGGACGCGTGGGAATTTCACGCCGATTCCGGAGCGTGCTCGAAACTGCTGGCGGCGATCAAAGCAGTCGGGGAGGCTCCCGGAAGAAAGGTGGTCCCGAATGGGGACACTGAGCGCCTTGCCATGACGGCTTCGGCTGCGCACTTGAGACTAACACTACCGGATCCAACAGATATTCCCCCTCTCAATCACCGGCAATCGCGCTTTCCGCGCGGGCGGCCTGCCCGGGCCGCCCGCCCCTGGCGGCTGCGCCAGGGCAGGTCAGCCGCCCTGGGCTGCCAGCGGGAGCACGCTCGCGCCCGCGGAGTCGAGGGCCAGCCGGTTGGCCGCCCACCCGTCGCCCGCGAGCTGCGCGACCTTGTCGGCCGCGTCGTTGTCGGCCAGCGCGAGGACCGTGGGGCCCGCGCCGGAGATGACCGCGGGGATTCCGTCCGCGCGCAGTCGGTTGACGAGTGCCACGCTCTCGGGCATCGCCGGGGACCGGTACTCCTGGTGGAGCCGGTCTTCGGTGGCCGGCAGCAGCAACTCGGGACGCCTGGTCAGGGCTTCGACGAGCAGGGCCGCACGACCGGCGTTGGCGGCGGCGTCCACGTGGGGGACGGTGCGCGGCAGCAGGCCGCGCGCGGTCTCCGTCAGGACGGGCTTGGAGGGGACGAAGACCACCGGAACGATGGAACGCGCGGGCTCCATGCGGATCGCCCGGGCGCTGCCGCCGTCGGTCCAGGCGAGGGTGAAGCCGCCGAGCAGGCAGGCGGCGACGTTGTCGGGGTGGCCCTCGATCTCGGTGGCCAGTTCCAGCAGGGCGGCGTCGTCGAGGCGGGCCTCGCCGCCTATCGTGACGGCGCGGGCCGCGACGATGCCGGCGCAGATGGCGGCGGAGGAGGAGCCGAGGCCGCGGCCGTGCGGAATGCGGTTGGCGCAGACCACTTCGAGGCCGCGCGGCTGTCCGCCCAGCAGGTCGAAGGCGGTGCGCATGGAGCGTACGAGCAGGTGGCTCTCGTCCCGCGGGAGGGTGTCGGCGCCCTCGCCGGCGATGTCGATGCCCAGGCCGGAGTCGGCCACCCGGACGACCACGTCGTCGTAGAGCCCCAGGGCCAGGCCGAGGCTGTCGAAGCCGGGGCCGAGGTTGGCACTGCTGGCGGGGACGCGCACCCGTACGGCGGCGGCGCGGAACGCTGGACCGGCCATCGTCCGATGACACTCCTTGTGACTGTGCGAGAACTTCGCTGTGAATGTACTGGAGAACGTACGACACCCGAAGGCCCTCTGGGCAGCACCGCGGTCATATGCGCGGTGGCGGATGTAGGTACAGCGTATCGAAGGAAGGTTCTCCCGCGACATAGGGCGCACGGGAGGCGCACGACGCGTGTCGCGCCCCGGGCCCGGAAGGCGGGGGGTTTTGGTGCCGTACGGCCCCGGTTGCCTGATTCGGCGGCCGGGGCCGGTGTCCCCGCGGCGGTCAGCGGAGCGCTGCCGCGGGGCGGGAATCCGGCAACTCGGGCCCGGGCGGGGCCGCTTTGCGGTCGTGCGCGGGGCCCCGGACCGGCCGGGCCGGTCCGGGGCGGCGCGTCAGGCCAGTCCGAGGCGGGCGGCCGCGGCCCCGGCGTCCACCGGGACGGTGACGGGCTGCGGAGCGCCGGCGACCGCCCAGTCGGGGTCCTTCAGGCCGTTGCCGGTGACGGTGCACACGATCTTCTGGCCGGGGTCGACCAGTCCCGCCTCGGCGGCCTTGAGCAGGCCCGCGACGGACGCGGCGGACGCCGGCTCGACGAAGACGCCCTCCTGCGAGGCCAACAGCCGGTAGGCGGCGAGGATGTGGCGGTCCGTCACCTCGTCGATGAAGCCGCCCGACTCGTCGCGCGCGGCCAGCGCGTACTCCCAGGAGGCCGGGTTGCCGATGCGGATGGCGGTGGCGATGGTGTGCGGTTCCTTGACGACCTCGCCGCGCACGATCGGCGCCGAGCCGGAGGCCTGGAAACCCCACACGCGGGGCGTACGGGAGGCCAGGCCGTCGGCCTTGTACTCCTTGAAGCCCTTCCAGTACGCCGTGATGTTGCCGGCGTTGCCGACGGGCAGCACGTGGATGTCGGGGGCGTCGCCGAGCGCGTCGACGATCTCGAACGCGGCCGTCTTCTGGCCCTCGATGCGCACCGGGTTGACGGAATTGACCAGCGCCACCGGGTAGTTGTCGGACAGCGCGCGGGCGAGGTCGAGGCAGTCGTCGAAGTTGCCGTCCACCTGGAGGATCTTGGCGCCGTGCACCAGCGCCTGGCCCATCTTGCCGAGGGCGATCTTGCCGCGGGGGACGAGCACGGCGGAGACCATGCCGGCGCGCACCGCGTAGGCGGCCGCCGAGGCGGAGGTGTTGCCGGTGGAGGCGCAGATGACCGCCTGCGCGCCCTCCTCCTTGGCCTTGGTGATGGCCATGGTCATGCCGCGGTCCTTGAACGACCCGGTCGGGTTCGCACCCTCGACCTTGAGGTGCACCTCGCAGCCGGTGCGCTCGGAGAGCACCTGCGCGGGCACGAGGGGAGTGCCGCCCTCGCGGAGCGTGACCACGGGCGTCGCGTCCGTCACCGGCAGGCGGTCCCGGTACTCCTCGATGATGCCGCGCCACTGGTGGGTGCGATTGCTGCTCATGGGTCCTTACTCCCCTTCAACACGCATGATGCTGGCGACACCGCGGACGGTGTCCAGCTGCCGCAGGGCCTCGACGGTCCCGGAGAGGGAGGCGTCGGGCGCGCGGTGGGTGACGACGACGAGGGAGGCCTCGCCGTCCTTGCCCTGCTGCCGGACCGTGTCGATCGACACGCCGTGCTCCGCGAACGTCGTCGCCACCTGGGCGAGGACACCCGGCTTGTCGGCCACATCGAGGCTGATGTGGTACCGGGTGACGACGTCGCCCATGGGGCTGACCGGCAGCTGGGTGTAGGCCGACTCGCCGGGCCCCGTTGCCTCGGCGAGCTTGTTCCGGCAGACGGCGACGAGGTCGCCGAGGACCGCCGAGGCGGTCGGCGCGCCGCCTGCGCCGGGCCCGTAGAACATCAGCCGCCCGGCGGCCTCCGCCTCGACGAAGACGGCGTTGTACGCCTCGCGGACGGAGGCGAGCGGGTGGCTGAGCGGGATCATCGCGGGGTGGACGCGCGCGGTGACGGACTCGCCGTCGGCGGCGCGCTCCAGGATCGCGAGGAGCTTGATGGTGCAGCCCATGCGCTTGGCGGACGCGAAGTCGGCGGCGCTGACCTCGGTCATGCCCTCGCGGTAGACGTCGTCGAGGTGGACGCGGGTGTGGAAGGCGATCCCGGCGAGGATGGCGGCCTTGGCGGCGGCGTCGTAGCCCTCGACGTCGGCGGTGGGGTCGGCTTCGGCGTAGCCGAGGGCGGTCGCCTCGTCGAGCGCCTCCTGGTAGCCGGCGCCGGTGGAGTCCATCTTGTCGAGGATGAAGTTCGTCGTGCCGTTGACGATGCCCATCACCCGGTTGATCTTGTCGCCGGCGAGGGACTCGCGCAGCGGGCGGATCAGCGGGATGGCGCCGGCGACGGCCGCCTCGTAGTAGAGGTCGAGCCCGGCCTGTCCGGCGGCCGCGTGCAGGGCGGCGCCGTCCTGCGCGAGGAGCGCCTTGTTCGCGGAGACGACGGAGATGCCGTGCTCGAACGCGGTGGTGATCAGGGTGCGGGCCGGCTCGATGCCGCCGATGACCTCGATGGCGACGTCGATGTCGCCCCGTTTGAGCAGGGCGGTGGCGTCGGTGGTGATCAGGCCGGGGTCGATGCCCTCGCGGACCTTGGAGGGGCGGCGGACGGCCACGCCCGCGAGCTCGACGGGCGCGCCGATCCTCGCCGTGAGATCGTCGGCGTGCGTCGTCATGATGCGCGCCACCTCTGAGCCGACCACACCACAGCCCAGCAGCGCCACCTTCAGCGGACGCGTACGCATCATTCGACCTACGCCTTTCGATCTTCCCTCGGAACCCGGCGCGCGGAATTGCGCGTCAAGTCTGGACCAGTCTCACGCAATGGACACAAGTTTCCACCTTCGGTCCATTACGTGAGACATCTATTTCATCATCCGACGTCGAGGCGCAGGAGATCTTCCTCCGTCTCGCGCCGGACGATCACCTTGGCCGCCCCGTCGCGCACGGCGACGACGGGCGGGCGGAGCGCGTGGTTGTAGTTGCTGGCCATCGAGCGGCAGTACGCGCCGGTCGCGGGCACGGCGACGAGGTCGCCGGGGGCCAGGTCGGCCGGCAGGTAGGCGTCCTTGACGACGATGTCGCCGCTCTCGCAGTGCTTGCCGACGACGCGGACGAGGACCGGCTCGGCGTCGGAGGTGCGCGAGACCAGCGCGATCGAGTATTCGGCGTCGTAGAGCGCGGTGCGGATGTTGTCGGACATGCCGCCGTCCACCGACACGTACGTGCGCAGCCCGGGCAGCGGCTTGACGGTGCCGACCTCGTAGAGGGTGAACGCGGTGGGGCCGACGATGGCGCGGCCCGGCTCGACGGAGATGCGCGGCGCGCGCAGCCCGGCGGCCTCGCACTCGCGGGCGACGATCTCGTGGAGCGCCTTGGCGATCTCGTGGGGCTCGCGCGGGTCGTCAGCGGAGGTGTAGGCGATGCCGAGGCCGCCGCCGAGGTCGATCTCGGGGAGCTCGACGCCGTGCTCGTCGCGGACGGCGGCCAGCAGCTGCACGACGCGGCGCGCGGAGACCTCGAAGCCGGCCATGTCGAAGATCTGCGAGCCGATGTGGGAGTGGACGCCGAGGAGCTCCAGGCTGTCGTGGCCGAGGGCGCGGCGTACCGCCTCGGCGGCGGACCCGTCGGCGACGGCGATGCCGAACTTCTGGTCCTCGTGCGCGGTGGCGATGAACTCGTGGGTGTGCGCCTCGACGCCGACGGTGACGCGGATCTGCACGGGCTGGCGTACGCCGTGCTCGCGGGCGATGTGGGCGACGCGGGCGATCTCCTGGAAGGAGTCGAGGACGATGCGGCCGACGCCGGCCTCGACGGCGCGGGTGATCTCGGCGGCGGACTTGTTGTTGCCGTGGAAGGCGATGCGCGCGGCGGGCATGCCGGCGGCGAGGGCGGTGGCGAGTTCGCCGCCGGAGCACACGTCGAGGTTGAGCCCCTCCTCCTTCAGCCAGCGGACGACGGCCTTGGAGAGGAAGGCCTTTCCGGCGTAGAAGACGTCCGCGCCGGGGCCGAAGGCGTGGGCCCAGGCCCGGCAGCGGGCCCGGAAGTCCTCCTCGTCGAGGAAGTAGGCGGGCGTCCCGAACTCCTCGGCGAGGCGGGTGACGGCGATGCCGCCGACGGAGACGGTGCCGTCGTCGCCGCGCCGGACGGTCCGGGACCAGACCTTCTCGTCGAGGGCGTTGAGGTCGGCGGGCGGCGGGGAGTAGTGGCCCTCGGGCAGGACGTCGGCGTGGCGGGGCCCGGCGGGGTGCGCGGAACGGCTCATCGGTGTCTCTCTTCGCGGATCACAG
Source organism: Streptomyces sp. NPDC031121 (assembly GCF_055570615.1). Lineage (NCBI taxonomy): Bacteria > Bacillati > Actinomycetota > Actinomycetes > Kitasatosporales > Streptomycetaceae > Streptomyces > Streptomyces sp. NPDC031121. The sequence goes on along the minus strand of NZ_JBVIGV010000001.1, from coordinate 543,448 downwards.
GCAGTCGGGGGCGTCGATGCCGAGCAGGGCCAGGCCGCCGGCCAGCACCGCCCCGGCGGCTTCGGCGAGGGCCAGCCGGGAGCGGTGGGCGGCCGAGGGTTTCTCGTCGCCGAGGGGCAGTACGCCGTAGTGGAAGCCGAGCAGGGCGTCGGCGAGCTCGACGAGGTGCCGGGCGAGCCTCTCGGGTGCCCGGTGGTGCGCGGCGGCTTCGAGGGCGAGGGGGTGGTCGCGCAGGACGCGCAGCAGCGCGTCGGCACCGTCGTCCACCGGCCCGGCCTCGGGCGCGAACCCGAGCAGGGCGGCATTGCGCACCAGCGCACGGGCCCGGTCGTGGCCGTACCGGACGCGGAAGAACTCGCTGGACTCGTCCTGCCGCAGCAGCCACGGCCCGAAGGCCGGCGTCTCGTGCGCGGGCACCCTCAGCACGGCCCACAGCGCGGCGTCCGGCCCGTACGCGGCGACGACGTCGCCGTCCTTCCGCGCGACGGGCGCGACGTCGAGCCCGTCGTCGGCGTACCCGTCCCCCTGGGCGAGCGCGATCCGCCGCACGGCCGCCCGCACGGCCGACCTGCGCAGCTCGCCGGCGGGCAGCGGAACACGGTCGGCCGCGTCGGCATACCGCCGGCCCCGTACGAGCATGTCGGCGACGAGCCCGGCGACCGCCGACTCGCCCAGGACGAAATTCAGGAACCCCGCACCGGTGACCTCGACGCGCTCGATGCCCGGCTCAAGCCCGAGCCGCGCCGCCAGCACCAGGGCCACGTCACGGGGCGAGGCTCCGACGGCGGCCTTGGCGACCTGGAAGGCGACGGGGGTGGCGTACTCCCCCACCCCGCCGGGCCGGGTCCGCTCGACGACGACCCGCTCGGGCACGGCGGCCCCCTCGGGCAGCTCCCCGTCCGCGACGGCGCAGCGCACGGCGCGCACGACGGTGCGGGTGAGGTCGGCGGGGGTCACGGGAACCAGCCTAGGCCAGAATTCCCGCCCCACCGCGACCGGTTCCGCGATGTGAAATGCCCGGGCTGTGAGCCCCTGGGATCAGCCCCGCCGCCCGGCCCCGGCTCCCCTGCGCTCCCGGCGGCCGCGCCGCTCGACGAGGCGGCGCACCACCTGGACCAGCTCGGCGGGCTCGAAGGGCTTCGCGATGAAGGCGTCGACCCCGGCCTCGATGCCGGACTCCACCTCGTACTGGGTGCAGGCGCTGACGATGGCGACCGGCAGGTCCCGGGTCCGCGGGTCGGCCTTGAGCCGCGCGGCGGCCCCGAACCCGTCCAGCCGCGGCATGACCACATCAAGGGTGATCACATCGGGCTCCACCTCGTGCACGACGTCCAGACACTCGGCACCATCGCCCGCGGTCACGACCTCGAAGCCCTCCAGCTCGAGATTGACCTTGATCAGCTGCCGGATGACCTTGTTGTCGTCGACGACAAGGACCCGGCCCGAGGCGCCTGGCACAACTCGAGAGTAGGTCGGCCGGGACCCCCGCGTCCGGGTTTTCGCCACTTCCACCCCGTCCGGGCGACCCGCCCCCGCGTCCCCCGGAAACGGTTTCTGATCACCCCGCGGAAGCTGGTAGTGTTCAACCCGTCGCCGCACAGCGAACGACACGCCCCCGTAGCTCAGGGGATAGAGCAACGGCCTCCGGAGCCGTGTGCGCAGGTTCGAATCCTGCCGGGGGCACTTCGCAAGAAGTGCCTGACAGACCCCGCCACCAGCGAGAACGCTGAGGACGGGGTCTTCGCGTATGCGCAGCGGCCCGGGTCGGGCGGGTTGAATGCGTGTGACAGCAACTCGATCACACGAGATGATGTTCGCGTCTGTTCGAGTCCGCGTGCGCCCGACTGACGCTGGGGGAACAGGACGTCCGAGACGCCTGCCAGTCGTGCGGCGCCGCGGCCGGCGTGACCCCACGTCACTTCTGGCAAGAAGGAAACCCTTCTGGTGCGTCCCACTCGTGCGACGGTCCTGTTGACCGCAGGCCTCGTCACCTTTCTCGGTGTTCCGTCCGCCGCGGCAGCCGAGGCCCCGCCCACCCTCTACGTGAACAACCACACCGACTCCTCCTGCGATGACGGCGGCCCCGGCTCGCAGGCCGTGCCCTTCTGCACGATCTCGGCGGCGGCCAAGGCCGTGGCGCCGGGGCAGACCGTACGGATCAAAACGGGCAAGATCTACGACGAGGCCGTCACCATCGACCGCTCCGGTGCCCCGGGCAAGCCGATCAGCTTCGTGCCCGACGGACAGGAAGGCAGCCTGGCCAGCCTGGGCACCCATCCGCTCACCATCAGGGGCGCCTCGCACGTGGTGGTCCGCGGGCTGAACGTCACCGGGGGAATAGGGATCAACCGATCCGCCGACATCGAGCTGGACCGGATCAGAGCGTTCGCCACTCATGCCCCGAAGGGCCTGGTGATCGGCGACGCGAGCACGGATGTGCGCGTCATCCGGGGGCTGATTTACCACGCCCGGATCGAGGGCGGCGCCCAGCGCACCGTACTCGGGCGCAACCAGATCCACGGCGACAGGGACGATCCGCTCTCGATGACGGACGCTCCCGCCACCGTCGTCACGAACAACACGGTCTACCACGGCTGCGGTACGGCCGTCTCACTCAGCGGCAGCTCGTCCGCCTCCGCCGTGTTCAACAACCTGATCAACGCCACAAGCCGCAGCAGTGCGTGCGATCCCGCACGCGGACGCACCGCCCTCGCGGTGTCGCAGAGCGCGGCGGCCGGCACCAGGGCCGACTACAACCTGATCGCCGGCCCCTTCACGACGGTCTACGCGTGGGGCGGGACCGCCCACCAGGACCAGGCGGCGTTCCACGCCGCGACGGGCCAGGGCGGGCACGACATCGTGCACCCGAGGACAGAGGACGCCTACACGAAGGCCGTGGACTCCGCCGACGCGACCGCGCCCGGCGTGCTGCCCACCGACATCAGCGGGTATCCGGTCGTGGACGACCCGCGCGTGCCCAACACCGGCAAGGACGGCGGGTACCTCGACCGGGGCGCGCGCGAGAGCCAGAACTCGCTGGAGAGCGTCCGGCTGGAGCTCGACCAGCCCTGGGCGCCGGCTGGCACCGCCGTGAAGGCGACGGCCACCGCGGTCAGCGCGTGGCCCGGCCCGCTCACCTACCACTTCGACTTCGGTGACGGCTCGGCCCCGGTCGTCACCGGCGAGCGCACCGCCACGCACGTCTACAGCTCGCCCTGCGAGTGCACGGCCAAGGTGACCGTGTACAACGAGGCCAAGATGAAGACGGCCGCCACCTCCAAGGCCAAGGTGACCGCCCCCGGTCCGCTGACGGCCGGCTTCACCGCCGAGCCGTTCCTGCCGACCGCCGAGAACCCGCGGGCGTACGTCGCCCCGCTGACGGTGGAGGTCGACCCGCGGAGCGCCGTCGCACCGTGGCCGGTCCAGCAGGTGGACGTCGACTTCGGTGACGGCGCCCACGAGCGGGTGTCCGCGCTGGAGCCCGTCCGGCACGCCTACGCGCAGCCCGGCGACTACAAGGTGACCGTGACCCTGAAGGACGCGAAGGGCGCCACCTCCACGGTGAGCCGGACCGTGCAGGCCGCGTACGCGGCGTCGGGCTACGTGCCCGTGCACCCGTCCCGTGTCCTTGACACCCGTCTCTCCAACAGCCCGGTGCAGGCCGGCACCGCCGCCCAGGTGGCCGTACCGGTCGTCTACTACAGCTCGGGCCCCCATCACACGGGCGGGGCGACCGCGGCCGTCCTGAACGTGACGGTGACCGGTGCCACCCAGGACACCCACCTGAGTGTCTGGCCCTCGGGCCAGCAGCGCCCGGCGACCTCGAACGTGAACGTCCGCGCGGGCGGCACCTCGTCCAACACGGTCACCGTGCCCATCGGCTCCGACGGCAGGATCCTCGCCCAGCTCAACTCCGGCCAGGGGCACGTCGTCGTCGACTTCGTCGGCTACTACCAGCCCAACACCGGGCAGAGGTTCCACCCGCTCACCCCGACCCGTCTCGCCGACACCCGCACCGCGGGCGGCGCGCTCGGCGCCGGCCGGACCCGGGCCGTCAAGGTGGCGGGCGTGGGGAGCATCCCGGGGGACGCCCAGGCCGTCGCGCTCAACCTGACCGGCACCGGCGCCACGACCGACACGCACGTGATCGCCTACGCGGAGGCGGACAAGCGCCCCAGCACGTCGAACCTCAACCCGGAGCCGGGCAAGGACAAGTCCAACCAGGCCATCGTCCCGGTCGGCCCGGACGGCACCATCACCCTCTACAACAACGCCGGCTCCACCGACCTCGTCCTCGACGTGGTCGGCTACTACCGCGAGGGAGGCGGCGGGGCGCTCTTCACGCCGGTCGTTCCCAAGCGGCTCGCCGACACCCGCACCACGGGCAAGCTCGCGCCCGGCGCGACCACCACCGTCGCCGGCCTGCCGGCGAACGCCGTCGGCGCGGCCCTGAACGTGACCGCCACCGACACCACCAGCGCAGGGTTCCTCACCGTCCACGGGGACGGGACGGCCCGCACGGACGCCAGCAGCCTCAACACCCGACCCGGCGAGACCGTCCCCAACCATGTCACCACCCCCGTCGGGGACGGCAAGGTCAGCATCTGGAACAGCTGGGGCGGCAGCAACCACGTGATCACCGACGTGTTCGGCTACTTCACCCAGAGCTAGCGGCTGTGTTCCGGGGCAGCGCATGACGGTGCCCCGGCGAGGTGCTCAGGGACCCCGCCACCGGCAGAGACGCCGGTGGCGGGGTCTTCGCGTACGTGCGCCGGCCGCCGCTCACACGCCGGTCGCGGCGAGGAACGGGCTGGGGGCACCCGCCCAGGACACGTAGAGGCCGTCGCGGGCGCGGGTGCAGGCGACGAACAGCAGGCAGCGTTCCGCCAGCAGGTCGGCTTCGTGCTGGAGCCGGTCGACGTCCGCGGGCGTCACCGCCTTGGGGAACGGCACGGCGCCTTCGCGGACGCCGACGACCGCGACGTACCGGTACTCCAGCCCTTTGAAGGAGTGCATGGTGCCGACGTTCACGGCGTCGGCGACCGCCGGCCGGTCCGCGCGCAGACGCCGGGCGGGGATGCCGGCCGCGGCCAGGCGCTCCGCCAGCTGGTCGCAGGTCCGGTTGAAGCGGGCGCTCACGCCGATGTCTCCGGGGGCGGCGCCGTCCTCCAGCCACCCGCGGACGCGTGCGACGAGCGCTGCCAGCTCCGCCTCCGGAGAGTGGGCCGCACGGGTCTCGGGGCCGCTGCCGCGCAGGGCGGAGCGGTAGCCGAGCAGGGTTTCGTTCCGGGTGTCGTCTTCGAGCTCCGCGATGGGGCGCCCGACGAGGAGTGCGGTGGACCAGCTGAGGATCTCGTGGGTGGAGCGGTAGTTCTTGCGCATCTTCGTCGACCGCCCGGTGACGTTGATCCCGACGGCCTTCAGGGAGACCTTGCTGTCGTAGATCCGCTGGTGCGGGTCGCCGGCGATGAACAGGTCGTCCGGGCGCCTCGGTGCGGCGGCGCGCAGGAGGCGCCATTGGGCGGGGTGGAGGTCCTGGGCCTCGTCGACGACGACGTGCCGGTAGCGGGGCCCGGTCCGCTCCAGCACGTCGGCGGCCTCCGCGCAGGTGCCGAGGTAGGTGCGGAGCCCGTCGGAGGCCAGCCGGGTGGTGAACTCCTCGACGGCGCCCCATACCGGCGGCCGGGCTGCCGCGGGCAGCGCGCTGCCGCGTCCTCTGCGCTCGGCGGTCTCGTACTGCTCGTACGTGCGCAGGTTCTGCGCGAGGACGACGTGCTTGTACTCCTGGGCGAGGAACTGCGGGCTCCCGGTGAAGCCCGCGGCCCGGGCGGCCTGCTGCCAGCGGGCCGGCTCCTCGTCGGCGCGCAGGGGCCGGCGCGCCGTGGACAGCACCCGTCCGGCGAACGCGTCGACGGTCATGATGTCCACCCGCTCCCGGAGCGCCTGGTCGTCGACGAGTTCGGCGAGGCCCGCGCGCAGGGCGGCCACCAGTGCGTTGGTGTAGGTGGTGAGCAGGATGCGGTCGCCGTCGCGGAGGTGGCGGAGGAGGTGGCGTACGCGGTGCAGGGCGACGACCGTCTTGCCGGTGCCGGGGCCTCCGGTGACCTGGGCGGGGCCGGAGTAGGAAGGCCGGTAGGCCACCTTGTGCTGGGACGGGTGCAGGAAGACCCGCCAGGCGGCGAACGGCTTGTCGAGGATGTCGCGGAGCTCGTCCGATCCGGTGACGAGCGCGATGCGCGTGCGGGTGTGCCGGATGGCGGTCTCGTAGTCCCCGGGGTTCACGGGTTCCGCGCTGTCGGCGGCGGCCAGGTTGACGGCGACCACGTCGCGCCAGACGTCCTCCGCGGTGAAACCGGCGGCCAGGTACTCGAGGACCTCCCGCTGGTCCTGGGGGAAGAACGGCGCGAAGGCCTCCAGCTGCTCGGTGGTGGTCAGGGCGCGGGCCTGCCGCAGGGTCGTCCCGTCGATGCCGAGTGCGGCGAGGTCTCCGTCGGAGAACCGGGCGAAGAGCCGCCGGTCGGGGGCGGGGGCGATCCGCTCGTAGGCGGGGGTGAGCTCCTCCAGGACGGCGATGTCGCGGATCTCGACGGCCCGGGTGACCGTGTTGATGCTCGCCTTCTGCTTGACGGCCCAGGCGTTGGCCTCGTCGTGCGGCAGCACCCGCAGCAGGACGTACGTGTCCCCGCTGTCGGGTGCCAGTACGACGCCTCGGGTGCCGCGGTCGATGCGGATCGTCCGGATGTGCGGGTCGCGGGCGCCTTTGAGCGATTCGAGCTTCAGGCCGGGGTCCTTGAACAGCTGGTCGAGCGTCAGCCGTTCGAACTTCTCCCAGGCGTCGAAGACCCCTTTGCGAACGGTGCCCTGGAGTTTGGGCAGCTGGGCGCAGAAGGCGATGTCGAAGGCGAGGCGGGGCATGGGTGGTGGATCTCCTCATCGGGTGCGGGAGAGCGGTCGACGGGCGTCCTGGCCGCCGCCTCTCCGGCTGTCGTCAGTCGCCTTCGCCGCTCGGCGCGGGTTCTTCGAGACCGCCGAGGACGCGCCAGGCCAGGTCTGCGAGGGTCTCGCCGGTGGAGGTGAGCCATCGGGCGGTGCCCTGGTTCGCGACGGGGCGCTGGTCCCACTTGGCCAGCTTCCACATGTGGGTGATGAGTCCGGACGGCGAGTACTGCTTGCCGTCGGCCGCCCACAGCACCGGCCGGGACCGGTGCTTGACCCAGGTGGCACGGGAGCGCCGCTCGTCCTCGGCCAGCCAGTCCGCGAGGGCCTCGGCCTCCAGGGGGTAGGCGGTGGTCAGGGTGAGGGGGGCGCCTTCCTCCAGCGCGCCCTGGTCGATGAGGACGTGTACGGCGTTCGGCCGGCGGGGTTTGCGCTGTGCGGGAACGCGGCGGTACTTGTCCCGGTCGGCCGGGTCCGGTGCCGCCGCGCCGCCGAGGACCCGGTCGGCGATCTCGCGGCAGCGGACGACGTCCGCGCACACGGCACGGATCTGCGAACGGTCGCCGTACAGTTCGTCGATCGTCGCGGCGACCGTCGGGAGGAGTTCCCTGATCAGGTCGGGGACCCGGGCCACGGCGGCGGTGGACCATTCGAGCCTGGGGTCCGGCTCGTCGATCGCCTCGGTGTCCAGGCTCCGGAACACCAGGTGGGTGAGCAGGTAGGGGCCGTGTTCGATGAGGGCGGCGCCGCGGCCTTCGTAGCGCGAGCGCAGGGTGTGGAGGGCTCGCCGGACGGCGCGCAGGATCTGCACCGCGTTCCACAGGAGGTACACCCCGGGTTGGGGCCGGAAGAGCACGTCGTAGATGCCCTGGCTGCCGCGTTCCCAGAGCACGTCCAGCGTGGTGGCCATCCGGGCGGCGTACTGGCTGTCGGGGTGGGCGCAGGCGAGGGCGCAGGCGGCCTCGACGACCGAGCACCCGGTGTCCTCGGGCGGGTCCAGTTCACCCCGGCGGACGCTGTAGTCGAGCCCGAGTTCGGCGCGCATCTCCTCCAGGATGGCGGCCTGTACCGGGTCGAGCGCGATGAAGTCGCGGGGCTCCACCCGGTTCTGCCTGTTGGTCGCCTGGGTGGTGCGCTTGGCGAAGTCGACCGACTTGCCGGTGACGATGATCCGCACGGGCACCTGGGCGGAGGCTGCGCCTTCGTCGGCGGCGACGGCGTCGGCCACGGACCTGACGGTCTGGGCGCCGTTCACGACGCTGGCGTTGTGCAGCTTGAGCGTGAGCGGGTAGGTGTGGGGCGTACGCATCGACTGGTACGTCTTCTCGACCGACTCGCACAGCACGGTGATGCCGTTGTTGAAGTAGAGGAAGTGCGCGGGTTCCCCGGTGAGCGTCTCGATCAGTTCGTTGTTGATCGATGTCCTGCCCAGCGGGTTGCGGATGTTGAGGTTGAAGAGGTGGGAGCCGTGCTGGGCCCACTCCGCGACGATCTCCGCTGCGACGACGCCCTGGTACGACTCGTAGGGCGCGTTGACCCCGAACCAGGGGAAGAGGACGGTGTCGAGCTCCACGGGCTTGGGAGCCAGGTCCTTCCGGACGGAGGCCCACACGTCGGGAGCGAGGATGATCTCGTGGTCGAGGAGTTCGCCGAACCGGTTGAACTCCTTCTCCCCGTTGATCAGCGCCTGCCGGAATCCTTCGATCACCTCGTCGGTGCGCATGAGGACGACGACCTGGGTGACGGGGACGGGCCCGCGCGACATGACCGCCTTGGCCTGTTCGGCGAGCCGGCGGCCGCGCGGGTTGAACGGGGCGAAGTCCTCGTCGTCGATGAGTCTGAGCCCTGCCAGCAGTTCGAGGACGGCCTCGCGTTCGCTCTTGGCCTTGCCGTACTGGCTCCACTTCGCCTGGACGAGGTAGACGTGCGGGTCGGGGCCGTCCACCACCGCGATCGCGTCGATGCCCTGGTCCGCGATTCCGTCTATGACGGTGTCCGCCGCCTCCTGCGGGCTGAAGCCGGTGACCATCCGCACGGCCTGGGCTGTCAGTGCCCGCGACAGCAGGCGGGGCTCGCGCTCCTGGGGTGACTTGTCTTCCAGGTCGCTGATGTGCAGGAGGCCGCCGTCCACGTACACGGTGCGGAGTGCCTGCTCCACCTGCCGCACCTGGAGGGCCACGCTGTCGCTGCCGTCTCCGGCCTTCTTCCCGCTCATGATCTCTCTTTCTCCGGTGACCGGGCCCGGTCCTGCGACGCGGCCTCGTGCGTGACTGGCGTGGCGGCGGCGCGGCTCAGGGCGCTTGGCCGTCGAGGTCCAGCCGTACGAGGGCGAGCGCCTCGGCGATCTCCTCGGTCAGTTCGTCCGCGGGCCCGTAGACGACGTTCAGGTCGCCGTGCAGCGGTTCGAGGACGGCCAGGGCGTCGGCTGCGCGGCCCTGGGCGAGCAGCAGCATGCCGATGTCCCGGCGCAGTTCGATGGCTTCCTCGCTGACGTCGCCGTCGACGGCGCGGACCACGGCCAGCACCGCTTCGAGTGCCGTGAGGGCCTCCGTCACCTGGCCGAGTTCGGCGCGGCAGCGGGCGGCCTGGGCGCGGCAGGCGCGGGCCCGTTCGCTGGTGGGTCCCGCGATGCGCCCGTACGCGTCGGCGAGCGCGGTGAACTCGGGGAGGGCGGCCCGGTAGTCCCCGCCGAGCAGCCGGATCGCCGCCCGCTGGGTGCGCAGGGCGAGCACCTGCCGGTTCTCGGTGCCGAGGGCGCGGGCGGCCGGTTCGATGACCTCGCTCAGCACCTCCGCGGCCTGGGCGAACCGCTCCTCTTCCAGGAGGGCGTCGGAGTGCGCGTACGCCTCCTTGATGTACGCCCTTAGCTCGTCCGGTACGGGTACGGGCGCGGGGGCGTGGCCGCCCGAGGGCGTCGGGGCGGCGGCCGCCCGGGGCCGGGAGCGGGGCGCGTACGGGTGGCGGAACAGACCGGTGGGGTCGGGTGCCCCGGCCGGTCCCTGCTCGCCGGGCGCGGCCTCCTGGCCGGCCTGCGGGAGGAAGGGCCGCAGCCGCTCGTACACCTCCTGGACGTCGGCGGGCCGCGTCTCCGGCGTCTTGCGGAGCAGGTGCAGGACGAGCTCCTCCAGCGCGGCCGGGACGTCGGGGCGCAGCTGCCGGAGCGGGGTGGGGTCGGTGCTGACGTGGTGGTACATGAGCGCGATCTCACTGTCCGCCTGGAACACCGGGCGCCCGGCCAGCAGTTCGTGCAGGACGCATCCGAGCGCGTAGAGGTCCGTCCGCGGGGTGACCCGCCCGCCGCGGACCTGCTCGGGCGCCATGTACTGGGAGGTCCCGATCGGGCTCCCGGTCGCGGTCAGCTTGGTGGCGTCGGTGCGCAGGATGGCCGCGATGCCGAAGTCCAGGACCTTCACGGTCCCGTCGCGGGCGACGAGGACGTTGCCCGGCTTGAGGTCGCGGTGGATCACGGGGATGTCGTGCGCGTGGGACAGGACGGTCGCCACCTGCGCGGCCACGGCCGCGGCCCAGCTCACCGGCAGCGGCCGGGCCGGGTCCACGTAGGCGGACAGCGGGACGCCCTCGACGAGCTCCATGACCAGGAACAGGTGGTCGTGGGTGTCGTCGAGGACGGCGTCGTAAACCTGCGGCACACCGGGGTGCTGGATGCGGGCCGTGATGCGGGCCTCGCGCCGGAACCGCTTGGCCAGCTCGTCCGCCATCTGCGGTGAGGTGACGGCCTGCGATCGGATGCGCTTCACGGCGACGGGCCGGTCGAGTACGGAGTCGTAGGCGCGCCAGACGTCGCCCATGCCGCCGTGGCTGATTTCCTCCAGCAGCTCGTAGCGTCCGGCGATCGTCTGCTGCGGCACCGTGCCCCCGCCCGTCGTGTTTCTGTCGCCGACGTGCGTACCCCAGGTGGTGTCGGCCGGCCCGACATGTCGGGACCAGTGTGGTGGGGGTGGTGATCTTTCGTCCAGGGAGTCGGTAAAGGTGCGTCAGATCTGGCCGAGAACCGTCTGTGCGGGGTGGCTCGGCCCGCCGTATTCGGCCCACACGACCTTGCCGGGCGCCCCGCAGGGACGCGGCCCCCAGCCCCACCGGTCGGCGAGTGCGTCGACGAGGAGCAGTCCACGCCCGTCGGTGCTGTCCGGCCCGGGGAGCTGCGGTGCCGGTTCGGGCGTCCGCTCGCCGCGGGTGTCGGTCACCTCGATCCGCACTGCGGTGGCTGGCTGCACGGCAACGGTGAGCCGCAGGTGGAAGTCGCGTCCGCGCACCCGGCCGTGGCGGACGGCGTTCGTACAGAGCTCGGCCACGAGGAGGCTGACCGCCTCGTGGGCCTCGGTTCCGTACGGGATCCCCCAGGCGTGCAGGCGCTCCGCGCAGAGCCGGCGGGCGAGGCGGGCGCCGCGCGGCGTGGGGCTGAGCCGGAGCTCCAGGTGGCGGGTGGGGGCCGTGGGCGGGGTGGGGGTGGCGGGGTTGCTCGTCATGGCTCCACGGTGGGCCGCGGTGGCGTAGCGTGACCATGGGTGACGCGCCGTCGCGTGCGGCTTGTACGCGGGCGAGCGGCGCGGTGTACGTGCGTGGAAGGGTGGCGGCGTTGCGGGACGATGACGCGGGAGCCGAACCGGAATCGGCGGAGCAGGCGGGGCAGGCGGGGCAGCGACCGGAGGACGAGCCGGGGCAGGGGGTCGTCACGGCGTTCGGGCGGCAGCTGAAGCTGTTCCGGACCCGGGCCGGGCTGGAACGGGCGGAGTTCGGGAAGCTGGTGGGGTACGCGGCCCAGTCCATCGCCTCGTTCGAGCAGGGGCGGCGCATCCCACCGCCGAGGTTCATCGACCGGTCGGACGAGGTGCTGGACGCGGGTGGGGTGCTGAAGGCGCTGAAGGAGGAGGTGGCTCGGGCGCAGTATCCGGCGTTCTTCCGGGACATGGCGCGCCTGGAGGCGGAGGCAGTGGAACTGTGCTCCTACGACACTCTGGTCGTCAAGGGCCTGTTGCAGACTGAGGAGTACACACGGGCGGTGCTGAGCATGCGGCGCCCGCTGCTCGATGAGGAGACCATCGAGACACGTGTGGCGGCCCGGCTGGCCCGCCACGAGATCTTCAACCGATGGCCGGCCCCGTTGCTGAGCTTCGTGATGGAGGAGTCGGTTCTACGCCGACCCTTGGGCGGCAAGGCGGTCCTGCGCGGGCAACTGGAACACCTGCTGGTCATCGGCCAGAAGCGCAACGTGGAGATCCAGGTCATGCCGCTCGACCGCGAGGACAACGCCGGTGTGGATGGCCCCTTCACCGTGATCACCCGCAAGGGCGGGCAGCAACTGATGTACATGGAAGTCCAGGGACGGAGCAGCCTGCTGACTGACCGGGAGGAGGCACGGTTAGCCTCCGCCCGCTATGGGATCATTCGGAGCCAGGCTCTCAGTCCGCGAGAGACCACGGAATTCATCGAGAAGTTGCTGGGGGAGCTATGAGCACCGCAGAGACCTCACCTGCACAGGCGGCGCTCGCCTGGTTCAAGAGCAGCTACAGCGGCGCCGAAGGCGGCGACTGCATCGAGGTGGCCGCGACGCCCAGCCGTGTGCACGTCCGGGACTCCAAGCGGCTTGGCGGGCCCGTGCTGACCGTCGGGTCCGAGGCGTGGGCCGGGTTCGTGGAGCTGGCGGCGGCCGGACCCACGGCCTGACGCGGCGCGGGGCCCGCGTACACCGGCGAGGTGTACGCGGGCCCCGCCACGCACGAGGAGCTACGCGGCGTCGTCCACGCCCTCCTCGCGGCGGATCATCCGCCACGCGGCGCGGCGGGCGCTGCGGTCGAGGCTGGACTTGAAGTTCCGGTCGGCGCCGAAGTACTGGCGGCCCAGGCCGGCCATGGACTCGATGTGGTCGGCCATCTTGTCCGCGAAGACCTTGTCGAAGACCTTCCCGAAGTTCTCCTCGTCGTTGACGACGGCCGCCGCGCGGACCTTGGGGTCCTCGGTGGTCTCCTCGAAGGGCCGGATGATGTCCTTGTCGGTGAAGTCCGTGCCGAACTTGGCGTTGAACTTCTCGATCAGCTCGGACAGGAGCGACTTCTCGGCCTCCTTGGCTCCGCCCGGTCCCTCGCCGAAGCCGGGCATCATCGCGGGCCCTTCCGGGCTGAGGGAGACGTCGTGCTCCCCGGTCTTCTGCACGCGCAGGTGGCTGAGGTCCACGTCGCCGATGTCCACACCGCCGTCCATGCGGCCGCGCAGCCGGGTGAGGAGGTAGCGGCCGTAGAGGTGCAGCCGCTCCAGGTCGGGGTCGTGGTAGGGCACGATCTGGGCGAGGAAGCCGTACTTGCGGACGTAGTCGTTCAGGTCGGCGCGGAAGTCCTCGGCCGTGGCGACGTCGTCCTCGTCCTCGTCGTTGTCGCGCAGGGCCTCGTAGCGCGCGACGGCCGGGGAGAGGTGGCGGTAGAGCTCGGCGTGCAGCTTCTCCCACTTGGCCGGTGACCCGGCGGCCTTCTCCTTGGCCTCGAAGTAGGCGGCCGCGAACTCGTCCATCTCCGTCTCGGAGATGATCGGCGCGGACATGACCCGGCTCTGGGCGGTGTAGAGCAGGTTGGGGTCCGAGGGGAGGGTGTTCGCCTCCTCGAAGTACGGGCGGAAGGCCTCCTTGATGTCCTCGGCCTCGTTGGCGAAGTCGAGGACGGCGAGGTCGGCCTGCGCCTTGCGTTCGGCGGTGCGGTTCAGACGCGAGAGGGTCTGCACGGCCGAGATGCCGGTGAGCTTCTTGTTGACGTACATGGTCGTCAAGAGGGGCTGGTCGAAGCCGGTCTGGTACTTCTCGGCGACGACGAGGATGCGGAACTCCTGCTGCCCCTTCGCTCCGGCCCTGACCGCCTTGTCGTCGGCGCGGGTGTAGCCGAACGCCTTGGGCAGGGCGGTCTCGGAGAGGCCCCCGTTCTCCTTCGGCTCGGTGGTCTCCTCGCCGTCGATGGTGAGGGAGCCGGAGAAGGCGACCAGGACGCCCAGGTCCGGGTACCGGGTGTGGTAGTCGCGGTCCTGGATGTAGCTCTTGATGGCACGGGACATCTGCACGGCGGAATGCCGGGAGGCGGTCACGACCATGGCCTTGGCGCGTCCGCCGAGCCGGCCCCGGGTGTGGGCGACGAAGTGCTCGACGATCACCTGGGCGTGCTGGGAGACGGTCGAGTCGTGGGTGAGCACGTACCGGGCGAGGAGCGAGTTCGCCTTGGCGGGGTCGACCTCGCGCTCGTCGTGGTTCTGGTTCACCAGCTTCCAGTACGTGTTGTACGTGACGTAGTTGCGCAGCGGGTCGAGGATGAAGCCTTCCTCGATGGCCTGGCGCATGGAGTACGTGTGGAAGGGGCGGAACGCGGCCTTGCCGTTCACCTGGTCCGGGGTCCCGAAAAGTTCGAGGGTCTTCGACTTGGGGGTGGCGGTGAAGGCGAAGTAGGAGAGATTGGCGGCCCGGGAGCGTTCGAGGGCCTTCTTCTTGAGCTTGTCGGTGACGGTGACGCTGGTCGCGCCGGCGTCCTCGGAGTCGGAGTCGAGGCCGAGTTCGCGGAGGGCGGCGCGGACGGAGGTCGCCGCGTCGCCGGACTGGGAGGAGTGGGCTTCGTCGATGACGATCGCGAAGGTGGTGCCCTTGATCTCGGTCGGGTTGCGCTTGAGGTAGTCCAGGAGCGCGGGGAACGAGTGCAGGGTGACCGTGACGATCTTGCCGGTGTCGCGGGAGAGGGCTCGGGCGAGCTGCTCGCTCTTGGCTCCGTGCTTCTCGTCGATCTTGACGACCAGGCCGTCGGTCTGGGAGAAGCTGCCGACCGTCTCGCGCAGCTGGGCGTCGAGGTTCCGGCGGTCGGTGATGACGATCACCTTGTCGAAGACGGGTGCCCCCGGCTTGATGAAGCCCGCGGACAGGGCCTCGGTGTTCAGCGTGCGGGGGTCGTTGTCCGCGTGCAGGTCGGAGAGGCGGTGGACGAGCCAGCCGATGGTGTTGGACTTGCCGGATCCGGCCGAGGCCATGATCAAGTAGTTCTGGCCGGCACCGTGGGTGGCGGCGTGGGCGGTCAGCTTCTTGACCACGTCCCACTGGTGGTAGCGCGGGAAGATCGTGGTGCGGGTGGTGCCACCGCCGGGCGTCTTGGACTTCTGCTGGTGGACGAAGCGCTGGAGGAGGTCCAGCCAGTTGTTCCGCTCCCAGACCTGCTCCCAGAGGTAGGAGGTCGCGTACTGGCCGTATGCGGTGGGGGCGGGGTTGCCGGCGCCGCCGGGGCGGCCGGGGCCCTCGGAGCCGGTGTTGAAGGGCAGGAAGCGGGTGTTCTTGCCCTTGAGCGCGGTCGCGACGAAGACCAGGTCGGGGTCCACGGCGAAGTTCGCGACGACCCGGCGAGTGAAAATCAACTCGGTGGGGTCGCGGTCGGTCCGGTACTGCTCCTTGGCGTGCTCGACGCCCTGACCGGTGAGCGGGTTCTTCAGCTCGGCGGTGGCGACGGGGATGCCGTTGAGGAACAGGGTCAGGTCGAGGCGGTTGTTCCAGTCGAGCTGCTTCGTGGCGTACGGCAGCTCGCGGACGACGGTGAGGCGGTTGGCCCGGTAGCCGTCGAGGACGGAGTCGTCGGGGACGAGGTTCGGCTTGAAGTAGGCGACGCGGAGCAGGACCCCGCGATCCTTGACACCATTTCGGAGGACGTGCAACAGCCCGTCGCTGGCGATGGCCTGGTCGAGCCGGCGCGCGAACCCGCGCTGCGCCTCGTTGGCGTCGCCGTAGACGGTGCGCAGCTCGCGCCACTCCTCGGCCTGGGTCTCCCCGATGAACTCGAAGAGTTCCTGAGTGTCCAGCCCAAGGTCCGGCTGATAGCCGGCGGGACTGACCTCGCGCCAGCCGCGCGCGGTCATGGCTGTGACTATGGCTTCACCGAACGCGGACTCGTGGTGGACCGGACCGGGGCTCATGCGGTGATTCCCTCCGTTACGTTGCGCCCGCTGGCGGTGGAGACGTCGAACTGGCCGGTTACGGCGGCGGTAATGAGCGCCTGGCGGCGCTCGACGAGGACCTGCCCCTGGTACTGGAGCTTGTCTTGCAATGCATCGAGCGCAGCGACTCGCTCGTCAAGCATCGTCACGATCTCTTCCTGCCGGGCAAGTGGCAGCGAGGGGACCGGGATCTTCTTCATAGACCCGATGTTGAAGTGCGCCTGGATGCTGCCGACCGCGTGCTCCGATACGTGCGCTTGGGCGTACCGAGAGTTCAGGACATACTCGAGGTAGCCAGGCGCCATACTCCTACCTGGACGCACCACAATGAGATCGATGCAGTTAGCACCGGCCAAGTGCGGCGGAACGACTGCCGCCGCACCCGCCTGACCCGTGCGCACCACGACCACGTCACCTGCCTTCAACCGAGACTTCACGTTCTCCGCGTCCCCCTCGGCGCTAATCCGTACGAGATCGCCGCTATCAATGGCCCCCGGCCGAACGTTCAGTCCACGCAAGGCGGGTGTCCCACCAGACTCCACGTACCACTTGGCTGGCGTAATGACGATGCCAACCGTGATCCCGGCCACCAGATACTTGAGCGGGACCATGTCATGGACGTGGCTTCCATATTCCAGACCGAGAGCAACATCAATCACACGCTCCCTCTTCAAAGCGAGCAGATCGCTCATCTCACTCCGCTTGGCGACGAGAGCGTCGATGCGGGTGGTCTCGCCATCGAGGAAGTCGGCAATGCGACACTGTTCCGCCAGCGGCGGCTCCGGCAACGGAAAGCGCTTGATATCCCTCTGGAAGAGATGCGGTACACCCATCCCATCTTTGACCGATTCGATGTGTGACTGAATTGGGCTGCTCGCAATCACATACCTGAGAAATCGGGGTTCCATTACAGAGGTTCGCAGTACCGCAATCGAACCGTTCACGGTGGCCTCGCGAGGCAACTGCTGCACAATGTTCACGATACCGAGCGTGTTACCATCCTTGGCCAGAAGCACATCACCCGTCCGCAGCTTAAGCTCGGGAGACTCCAAGTAACGGAACTCGGAGATGTAGTTCACGTTGTCGAAGTCGATTTCCCGACTCTTAATGTTGGGCGTAGCGAGGAACGTGTACCCGTCTGTCTGATATTCGGCTGCGGTAAGCGCCTTCCATCCAATGCGCGCATTGACCGTGGCAACCCGATCCAATCGAGTCCTACCCCAAGCAGACGGCACCCCAGCAAACGCGTCGCTCACTGCGTCACCTCACCCAGCAGCGCCCGAATTTCCGCCTCCAACGCCTTCAACTCCGCGTCGATCTCTGCCAGCGGCCTCGGCGGTTCGTACACGTAGAAGTGGCGCGTGAACGGGATCTCGTAGCCGATCTTCGTCTTCGTGTGGTCGATCCACGCGTCCCGGAAGTGCGGGTGGACCTCGCGCTTCAGGTAGTCCTCGACGTCCTCGCCCAGCGGGACGTTCTCGTAGTCCCGCAGCTCCGTGTCCGGTTCCGGCTCGCCCTTGACCTTCTGTACCTCGCCCTCGGGGTCGCGGACGCCGATCGTGTCCCGCAGCGCCTTCGCGAACGGCGCGCCCGTCGGCCATAGCAGGCCGGCCGCCACCACCGCGTCCTTCAGGGCCACCAGCGCATCGGACTTCTTCGACCACGACGAGCCCAGCAGCGTGCGGACGGCGGCCACGAACGCCTCCGCGTCCGCAAGCTTCTGGATCGGCTTCGCCGCAGCCAGGGCCGTGAGCGTCTCCTCGGTGACCTCGAAGCGGAGCTTCAGCGGGCGCTCGACGGTGATGCGCTGGTAGCCGAACGCCTCGTTGTCGAAGACCTTGACCTTGGCGTGGAGCTCGTGGTTCGGGTCCGCCGCGGCCTGGACGGCCTCCGCGTACAGGCGCGTCACGTCCTTGATGTGCTCCTTGCCCAGTTCCTTGCGCTTGTCGCCGAGCGACTTGCGCATCTTCTGGAACTGGTCGCGGGCGTCCAGCAGGACGACCTTGCCCTTGTGGTCCGGGGACTTGCGGTTGGTGAGGATCCAGAAGTACGTGGAGATGCCCGTGTTGTAGAAGAGCTGGTCCGGGAGGGCGACGATGCCCTCAAGCCAGTCGTTCTCCAGGATCCAGCGGCGGATCTCGGACTCACCCGAGCCGGCGGCGCCGGTGAAGAGCGGGGAGCCGTTGAAGACGATGGCGATGCGGGAGCCGCCGCCGCCCTTGGCGTCCACCGGCTTCATCATCGAGATCATGTGCTGGAGGAAGAGGAGCGAGCCGTCGTTGATGCGCGGCAGGCCCGCGGCGAAGCGGCCGGCCTCGCCCATGTGCTTGTGCTCGTACTCGACCTCGTCCTTGACCTTCTTCCACTCCACGCCGAACGGCGGGTTGGCCAGGAGGTAGTCGAACTTCTCGCGGCGGTGCGCGGGGTCGGAGAAGGAGTTGCCGAACGCGATGTGTTCCGGGTCCTGGCCCTTGATCATCAGGTCGGATCGGCAGATGGCCCAGGACTCGGGGTTGAGCTCCTGGCCGTAGACCTCCACCGTGGCGTCCGGATTCAGGGACAGGATGTGGTCCTCGGCCGCCGACAGCATGCCGCCGGTGCCGCATGCCGGGTCCATGACCGTGCGGACCGCCCCCGGGACCGTGAGCGCGTCCCCGTCGGGCGCGATCAGCAGGTTGACCATGAGCTTGATGACCTCGCGGGGGGTGAAGTGCTCACCCGCCGTCTCGTTGGACTGCTCCGCGAAGCGGCGGATCAGCTCCTCGAAGATGTAGCCCATGTTGTGGTTGGACACGACCTCCGGGTGGAGGTCCAGGTCGGTGAACCTGCCGATCACCTTGTACAGCAGGTCGGCGCCGTCGAGCCGCTTGATCTGCTGGGCGAACTCGTACTTGTCGAGGACCTCGCGGGCGTTGTCCGAAAAGGCCGCGACGTAGATCTGGAGGTTCTTCGCGGCGTTCTTCGGGTCGCCCGCGATCTTCTTCAGGGTCAGGTCGCTCTTGTTGTAGAACGAGTGGCCCGACGCCTTGCGCAGCCAGTAGTCCGGATCGATGTCCGGCTGGTCCTTGTACCGGGCTGCGGTCTCCGCGACCTTGTCCCGGGTCGGCTCCAGGACACACTCCAGCCGGCGCAGCACCGTGAACGGCAGGATGACCTTGCCGTAGTCGGACTGCTTGTAGTCGCCGCGCAGGAGGTCGGCGACGGACCAGGCGTGGTTCGCCAGTTCCGTGTGCTTACTGCTGTTCAAAGGGTTCCCCGGATTTCCTTACGGACCGTCCCGCCCAACCGGAGCGGGTGCGGCCAAGTGTGGTGGATGCGTGAGAAGTTCGGGTGCGGTTCAAGCCGAGCGGCCGGTATCCGCCAGGGCGTCGGCCGGAGCCTTCGCCGGGAGGAGCGCCCCGCCTGTGAGGCCGCCCGTCAGCAGGGCCGCGGTCTCCTCCGCGAGGAGTGCGGCATGCCGGGCCCGCGCGCGGAGTGCGTGGACGTGGCGGAAGGCCTCGCCGTAGCGGCGCTGCTCCTCCAAGGGCAGCAGTGGGACCCGCAGCCGGCCCGGGGCCACGTGCAGGACGGTGCTGCCGGTGGAGGCGCCCGCGATATTCTCCTCCGAGCCGATGAAACCTGCCAGGAACCAGGAGTCCAGGCGGGCCGGGTCCGGCCGCAGGAGGTGGACCTGGGGGCCGAGGAGTGCGCCCGCGTCCGCTTCGTCCGCGACCCGGGCCATCGGGCCGGTACCGCCCGCGATCGCCCGTACGAGGACGTCGCCGACGGCGATCACGGGCGCGGGGGCCGCGGCACGCAGCTCGGCCGGGTCGCCGGTCGGGCCCGTCCCCCGCGCGATGTCGGCCCCCGTGAGGACCGGCGGCGCCGGTTCGGAGGCGCCCCCTCCCGGTTCCGCTTCCGGACCCTTGGCCTCCGGGACGGTGCGCAGCAGGGTCAGCGCCCCGCCGCGGGCGAGGTCGGACGCTGTGGCCGTGCGCCACTGTCGGGCCGATCCGCCGTCGGGTGCGGTCCAGCCAGTGTGGTCCGCAGCGTCGAGGAGGGAGCGGGCGGCGGCGGTCAGCTCGCGGCGGCCCGTCTCCGTGCGCGTGGCCAGCTCGGCGGGGTCGACGTCCGTGCGGGAGATGCGGACCTGGCGGGCCGGGGTGAGGTCGACGAGGTCGTCGAGGAGGTCGACGACCGGCACCGCGCGTGCGGTGCCGGGCTCGGCCGGGAAGCGGTCCGGGTCGGCGGTGAACGCCTCCCAGTGCGCGAGCGTCCGCGCCGTGAGGCCGGCCCAGTCGATCGGGGCGCGGGAGGAACCCGTGCGCGGTGAGCCCGTCGCCTGTCCCCCATTACCTGGCGAGGGCGAGCCCGCCGCGTCGACGAACAGCACCGACTTCCGCTGCGGGCCGCCCGGCTCGGGCCGGCTCAGGACCCACAGGTGCAGGCCGACGTGCAGCGGCGGCGCCGCCCCGGCCGGCAGCGCCAGGACGGCCCGCACGGCGCCGCCGCGTACGAGCTCGGCCCGGATGCGGCGGCCGGAGGGGCGGGATGCGGTGGCGGGCGGCAGGACGAGCACGGCCCGACCGCCGGGGACCAGGTGGGCGAGGCAGTGCTGCACCCAGGCGAGCTCGGATTCCGACCGGCCCGGCAGCCCGTACGCCCAGCGCGGGTCGTAGGCGAGCTCGTCGTGGCCCCAGTCGCGGTCCCCGTACGGCGGGTTGCAGACCACCGCGTCCGCGGTCTGGCCGTCGAAGGCGTCCGCGCGCAGGCTGTCCCCGAGACGTACGGCGACCTCGGCCCGCGGCGCGGCGAGGCTCAGGCCGACCGCGGCGCGCTGGGCCTGCACGGGTACGGCGTCCTGGCCGAGGAGAGCGGTGGCGCCGCGCCCTGCGGCGGCCGCCAGCAGCGTCCCGCCGCCGCAGGCCGGGTCCAGGACCCGTGCGGCCCCGTCCGGGAGCAGCCCCGCGACCAGCCGCGCCAGGGGCTCGGGGGTTCCGTGGACGCCGGTGGCGGCGCTGTCCTCCAGTTCCCTTTCCGCCAGCACGGCGAGCGCTGCCTGGCCGCCTTCCTCACGTACGCAGCGGAGGAGCGCCCGCAGGGTCGCGCCGTCGGACGCGGAGAACAGCGGATGCGCGGGGGTCGGCCCGGGAAGCGAGGCGAGGAGCTCGGCCACCTCTTCGGAGGCGCGGGCGGCGAGCTCGTCGTCCGCGAGGTCGGCGAACGCCGCCGTCCCGTCCGGGGAGCGGCGGGCGAGCGTGAGGACGAAGCCGATGCCGGCGGTCGTCCGGTCCGAGTCCGACGGCTGGAAGCGGATCGCGGTCCGCAGCTCCTCCCGGGGGTCCGCGACCTGCGTGTGGCCACGCGAGCCGAGCCAGGACCGGACCGCCGCGAGGTCGTACAGCGGACTGGTATCGGTGCCGCCGGACGGGACGGGGAAGTCAGCGTGCCGCCGGCGCCAGTTGCTGACGGTGGCCCGGGTGACACCGGCGATACGGGAGATCTCCGCGGCTGTCACGTGGGCTGTTGTCTCGGGCATGGCCGGGCGGCACCTCTCCTGTGGGCGAACAGTTCACACACTACACCACGATCGGTACATCGTTTAGTGATTGACAGTGCTTTCACCGAACCCTTTACTGAATGCCGTCCACCAAGGCCCCCTTCGCCCCTTCCAGGAGTTCCCATGCCGCCCACGTCAGCCGCAGCCCCCGCCTCCACCACCGCCGTGCCCGGTACCCGGCGCAGCACCCTCTACCTGCTCAGGGACACAGGCACGTCCCCCGCGGCCCTGCGCGCCGCTCTCAACGCCCGGTACGAGCACGACCACTCCTTCGTCGTCGAGGAGGTGGCCACCGCCGGCGTCCCCGCGCTCCTCTGCCACGGCGTGATCGGCAGCCACCGGCCGCCCGACTGGACCTCGGCCGTGCACACCCTCACCGGGCGGAAGCCGTCCGTCGAGAACCTGACCTCGGCGTGCGCGCTGCTCCTCCCCGTTGCCGACGACGTCTTCGCCCTCACCTTCGGCATGGGACACCTCCTCCTCGACCAGAGCCGGATCTCCCCCGGCTTCGGCCTCGACTTCGTCCTGCGCGCCGCCCAGCCCGACGCCGTCCGCCAGGTCACACACAGCCTGATGGACGCCCGGGGCCGTACGGACCGGAGCTCGGCCGCCCAGGGCCAGCACATCCGGGCCTTCCCCATCGAGGAGTACGGAGAAGTGGTGAGCCGGCTGGTCGGCGTCCTGCGCGAGACGGAACTCACGATCGGCAAGCACCGCAGGAACGGCCGCCGAACGGCTCAGGCAGCCGGCACGGATGCCTTGAAGATCCACCTGGGCGCGCAGCCCGAGGACCTGCTCCGAGACCTCGCGCAGGTGCGGGAGATCCTCGCCCGGCGGTCCCCCGCACCGGAGTTCGAAGCCATCGCCCGCGTCCGGCCGCTCAAGAGCGGGGACCCGCGCCGCAGCGTCCTGGAGGCCCGCCTCGACGACCTGCTCGGCGCCTCCGCGGACACCGGATCACTGGCCCTGGCCGTCCCCGCGGCCTGCCTCGACCAGGAGGACGCCGCGCTCTCCTACCGGGTGAAGCTGGGTCCGGTCCGCCGCCTCATGCCCTCGCCGTCCATCGGCGACATCCTGGAACTGCTCGACGGCGTCCCGCCCGGTGAGCGCCTGGAGGCCCTGTCCGCGGGCCACATACAGATGCACCGGGACGAGGAGGGCTCCGATCCCGTCAGCGCCCAGGTGAAGGCCCGCAAGTGGATCACCGCCGAGATCGCGCTCGGCACCAGCCGCTACTTCCACCACGAGGGACGCTGGTTCGAGATCGGGGACCGCTACCTGGAGGGCATCCGGAGCGAGGTGGACACCCTGCTCACCGCACCGGCCGGCTGCCCCCTGCCGGCCTGGACGACCGACCTCGCGACCGAGGAGGCGTACAACCTGGAGGCAGCGAAGCACGGATACGTCTGCCTGGATCGTCGGCTGATCAGGACCGCCCGGCATCCGCGCGGCTTCGAGGCCGCCGACCTGCTCGCCGCGGACGGGACCCTGATCCACGTCAAGAGGGCCGACTCCTCGGCGCCGCTGAGCCACCTCTTCGCGCAGGGCAGGGTCTCCGCCGAGGCCCTGCGCTTCGACGCGGAGGCACGCGCCGCGTTCGTCCGCCGCGTACGGGAGCGCAGCCCGGGGCATCCCCTGGGCGAGGAGTTCACCCCCAGAAGGGTCGTCTACGCCATCTCACTCAAGAGCGGCAAGGCCCTCACGACGGCGAACCTGTTCACCTTCGCCCAGGTGTCCCTCCTGCAGGCAGCCCGCGCGCTGCGCGCCCAGGGCATCGACGTGGCGGTCGTCGACATCCCGTCCCTGGGCAGCGGCGGCGCCTGAGCAGCGGCCGGGGCGGTGCGGCGCCCCGGTCAGGCCGGCGGCTTCTTGAGGGGGGCTTCGCTGTCGGCGCGGAGATAGAGGCGGGTGGTGCCCGGCTGGAACTCGTGTGCGTAGACCTTCGCGCACATCCGGAGCGCTTTGCTCTCGGGTGTATCGGCCCTGAGCGGGCAGACGCTCGTGAAGCGCACTCCCTCGGCGAAGGTCTCCGGTTCGGGCAGACCCAGGTGGGAGAAGCCGTCGCCGCGGGTGAAGCCCGGTTCTTTCGGGTTCTCGTTGGCAACCATCTGGCTGCCTTCGCGCCTGAGCGGCTGCAGGAGGCGGTCGGCCTCCGCGCTGGGGACAGTGAAGGCGAGCAGCGCGACGTCGTACTGCATGTTGGTGTGAAGCCCGGAGCGCAGGTCGGAGGCCGTCTCCGGCAGTCGGATGCCGAGCAGGTCCGCCGTCCACTTGGGTGTGGCGTTTTCCACCCAGCAGCAGTTCTTCTGTTCCTCGGTGGGAGTGAAAAAGAGGTACCCGGGCACCACGAACATGCCAAGAACACCGAGAATGCACATGCCGGTGAACAGCCACACGCCGAAGACAAATCGCCGCCGACGTAGCCGCTTCTGCTCAGCTGACCCGGTCGAGGTGGTCTCCTGCCTGTTCACCGGTCGATCTCTCCGTCGCCGTCGCGGGCATGGCGACCAGGGTCGCTGCGCTCGCCGACCCGTCCAGGGTCGTCGGTGGTGGGCACCGGCGCCCCGACACCCGGTTCGTAGTGTTTGACCGAACTACTTCCCGCCATGTTGAACTCCTGAGCCAGACCGACCACGTGCTGTCGGCCGGGCTGGGCGTCCGGTATCCCCTGCTCTCCGATGGTTACACCCTTCCCCGTATCCCAGTTGTACCGATCCCAGACATTGACCTGGTATTCGAGATCGACCACGGGCTTGCCGTCGGCGCCTGGTACGACTGTCACCACTCCCGTCACGTTCGACCGAGCAGAGCCCACTGCGTAATACCAGTTGGGTTCCGTGACCTGGGGAAAGGAGTAATCTTCACTGTGCGTCTCGACCGGGAGGGCAACCGGGCGGCCACCGTTCTTCTCGTACGCCGCAAGTGCCTCCTTCCGCCACTCGGGCTCGTTGTCCCGCAGGAACACCTTGTTCACGTGGTCTTGGAAGCCGCTGTCGTCGGAAAGCATCCTGTCGACCGGAAGTTCCCTCGGGATCCCCGTGTTCTCCAGGTAGTGCTTCATGTGACGGGCAGCATCATTCAAGCCCTTCCCCTCCGCGCCCATGACAAGGCCTTGCATCATCATCCTGGTCTTCCATTCGTCCCAGCCGGCCTCCTCTGCTCCGTGCCTGCCTGATCCGCGGTCGGCCGATACCTGTTTGACCGTCGGGTTGAAGAGTCCGGCGGCGAGCAGGTCGTCCCGATGGGCGGTCCACAGCTGGGCGCGGGCATCGGGGCTGAGGGACTGCCAGAGTCTGCGCAGCTCGGCCCGCTGGGCGGCCTTGGCATCCTCGCCCAGTGCGGCCAGCTTCATGGCCCGCGGCAGCTGGTCCTGGTCGAGCGAGGTGTACTCGGTGTGGCCGGCGTTGTGTGCGTCGCCGCCGTGGGAGGCGCGGAGGGCTCAGGTGACCGCGGCGTCCACTTCGGCTGCATGGGTGACCAGCCCGGTGAGCGTGTCGGCGTACCAGCGGATCATGTCCTGGGTGCGCTGGCTGGGGCCTTGCACCTCGCAGAGGGGCGCTTGTACGCGGACCTTGCCGCCGCCACCGTCCGAGACCAGCAGTCCCGGGTCCGGCTCGTCGTTGCCGCGGTCCGGGTTGCCCGCCCGCGCCTCGTCGGCCAGGCTCTTCGCCTGCTTCTGGATCCGCGTCAGCTCCTCGTAGGCGTCCGCGAGGACCGCGTGGACGCTCTTGGCCTCCCGCCGGAGGTCGTCCACCTCCTTCGCCGCGCTGCGGACGAACTCGCGGGTGACGGAGGCGTTGACCCCTGCCCAGCGGGCCGCCTCCGACTTCTTCACCAGGCCGTCGCGCACGGTGCCGTGCAGCTTGGTGAGCTCCTCTGCCGCCGTCTTCCACTCCGCGGCGGCTTCGTTCAGCTTGGCCAGGTCGAGCGTGATGAGGTCCGTCCAGGTGAGGGTCACTTGACGTACCTCTGGATCTCGGAGACGGACAGCGCGGAGCCGTCGCGGTGGCGCATGCTGGCTGCGATGGCTTCGTCGTCGCGCGCGTGGGCCTGCTTGGAGTAGTCGAGGTGGTTGGAGATGTGCGCGTACATCTGCAGCACCGTCTTGACCTGCGAGTCCCACGTGGAGAGGGTCACCGACAGCTCGGACCCCATCGTCAGGTTCTTGGCGGAGCACTCGGTCGCGGCCCTGCCGGTCGCCCCCGTGCCGGCGATGTCCGCCTTCTTGCGCAGTTCACCGTGGACGACGAACGCCTCGTGTCCGACGGCGCCCAGGTCGTCCTGCGTGACGACCAGGTCGTGTGTCGAGCCGCTCGCCGTGGCGACGCTCTGCTTGGCGGCCGCCCATTCCTTGTCGAACGTCATCGCAGTCCTCCCCCTGACATACGAAATTCGAATGATTACCCTAACAACCCTTGTTTGAGCGGGATTTCAGCCACATGGCCGATCCCGTTCGGCGTCCGGACCGCGAGCGGGTGGCTTCAGGGGGTTGTCGGGGGGAGGTGGGTGGTGAGCCACCTTGTGGCCAGCGTGGAGACCTCCTCCAGGGCGCCCGGTTCCTCGAAGAGGTGGGTTGCGCCCTCCACCACCTCCAGGCGGTTTTCGCACCGGAGGTGGGACTGGGCCTCGCGGTTCAGGGCGAGGACCTGGGTGTCGTCGCCGCCGACGATCAGGAGGGTGGGGGCGCGGACCGCGGGGAGGTTGTCGGCGAGGTCCGGGCGGCCGCCGCGGGAGACCACCGCGTAGACCGGGGAGTCCGGGGCGGCGGCTGCCGTCAGGGCTGCGGCTGCGCCCGTGCTCGCCCCGAAGTACGCCAGGGAGGGCGGGGTTCCCTGCCGGGCGCGCAGCCAGGTCGTCGCGGCGGTGAGGCGGCTCGCCAGGGTGGGGATGTCGAAGACGTGGGCGCGGTTGCGTTCCTCCTGCGGGGTGAGGAGGTCGAACAGGAGGGTGCCGAGGCCGGCGCGGCCGAGGGCTTCGGCGACCTGCCGGTTGCGGGGGCTGTGGCGGCTGCTGCCGGAGCCGTGGGCGAAGAGGACGACCGCGCGGGCGTCGGGCGGGACGGCCAGATCGCCTTCCAGCGGGAGGCCCGCCGCGTCGATCACCACCGGGGCCGGGTCGGTCTGCTGCCTCATGCTTCGCCGGTCCTTTCGGCCGCCGCCCGGTTCAGGAGGGCGACG
This sequence comes from Streptomyces sp. NPDC031121, assembly GCF_055570615.1. NCBI lineage: Bacteria > Bacillati > Actinomycetota > Actinomycetes > Kitasatosporales > Streptomycetaceae > Streptomyces > Streptomyces sp. NPDC031121. Next base: position 516,838 of record NZ_JBVIGV010000001.1, on the reverse strand, counting down.
ACGGTGTCGTCCGGGGTCTGGTCGAAGTCGCGGTACCACTGGCCCACCGCGGAGAAGGCGGGCGGCGCCGACAGGGTGACCACCTCGTCGGCGACCTCCGCGAGTCGGGCCACCGCGTCGGGTGCGGCCACCGGCGCCGCCATCACGACGCGGCGGGCGCCCTGGGCGCGTACGACGCGGCAGGCGGCGGCCGCGGTGGCGCCCGTCGCGATGCCGTCGTCGACGACGATCGCGGTGCGGCCGTCGAGGGGGATGCGGGCGCGGCCGGAGCGGAAGCGGTCCGCGCGTCGGCGGAGCTCGTCCTGTTCGGCGCGTTCGACGCGGGCGATGTCCGCCTCGCTGATCCGGCCGAGGCGGACGATGTCGTCGCTGATGACGCGGACGCCGCCCTCGCCGATGGCCCCGAACGCCAGCTCCCGCTGGTACGGCACCCCGAGCTTGCGGACGACGACCACGTCGAGGGGGGCGCCGAGGGCGCGGGCCGCGTGGTAGGCGACGGGGACGCCGCCCCGGGGGAGGCCGAGGACAACGGGGTCCTCCGCCGCGTACGCCCGGAGCGTTTCGGCGAGTCGTCGTCCCGCGTCGTCGCGGTCGGTGAACAGCACGTGGTCCTCGCTGGCCTCTCCCTTTCGACGGAACCCCATCGGCGGGCGATCCGCAAGTGCCGCCGGCCCGGTGGTCCGTACGAGGGCGGGCCCGCCGGTCTGTGGGTTCGGCGGATGGGTGGGGGCGGGCGGCGTGCGTAGCTTGGCGGTGGGGCCGCCGCGGCAGGCATCGGCGGCCCGGTGACGGCGGCGCTCCGGCGGCGCGGAGGGAGCAGCGCGATGCGCGGACTGGTGGAGACGGCGCGGCGGTGGACGGCCGAGGGGCGGGCCGCGTTCCTGGCCCGCCCGGTGGCCGAGGAGGGGTTCGGCCCGCGGGAGCCGGCCGGGGCGCTGCTGGTGGACGCCCGCGGGGAGTGTGCGGGCTCGCTGTACGGGGGCGTCTTCGACGCCGAGCTGGTGGCCGAGGCGGCGGCGTGGCGGGCCGGGGGCACGGCCCGGGTGTGTGAGGTGTCGGTCGGCGCGGAGGGCGCGGCCGCGGCGGGGCTGACCTGCGGCGGGCGGGCGGAGATCCTGCTGCAGCCGCTGGCGTCGGTGCCGGCGCGGTGGTGGGAGCTGCTGGGGCGGGGCGCCGGGGTGGCGCTGGTGACGCGGCTGAACGAGCGGGCGGACGAGGCGGTCAGCGAGGTGGTGGGCGCCGCGGACGCGCCCGCGGACGATGCCGTACGGCGGGCCGGTGAGCTGCTGGCGGCGCGCCGCCCGGGCCGGGACGCCCTGTACGGGCAGTCGGGGCTGGTGCTGGTGGAGGCGTTCCCGTCGGCGCCGCACCTGGTGGTCGGCGGCGGCGGGGAGCTCGCGGAGGTGATCGGGGCGCAGGCGCGGCTGCTGGGCTGGGAGGCGGAGTGCGTCACGGGCGCGGCGGAGGCGGGGGAGCTGCTGGCGGCGCGGCGGGACGCGGCGTGCCTGGTGATGCTGAGCCACGATCCGGAGTTCGATGTTCCGGTCATCCGGGCGGCGCTGGCGCTGGGCGTTCCGTACGTGGGCGCGCTGGGCTCGCGGAAGACGACGGCCCGGCGCCGCGAGGGCCTTCAGGCCGCGGGGGTGCCGGAGGCGGAGCTGGCGCGGGTGCACGGGCCGATCGGCCTGGACCTCGGGGCCCGTACACCCGCCGAGACGGCCCTCGCGATCTGCGCGGAGATCCTCGCCGTGCTCGCCGGGCGCGGCGTCCGCCCCCTGCGCGACACGGACGGCCCCCTCCGCTGACGGTTACTTCCCGAGGGCCCGCTTGAGCTGCGCCTTGTTCATGTCAGAGCGGCCGCGGACGTTGCGGCGCCGGGCCTCCTCGTACAGCTGCGCGTACGTCGGCCCCTGCGCTCCCTCGTGGGAGTGCAGGCCGCCGCGCCGCGAGGGGGACATGTCCTCCAGGGACAGCCTGCTGGCCGTCTTGGCCTCGCCTTCCTGGGCGCGGACCTTGTTGACGGTGCGGGCGGCGATCTCCTTGGCCCGGGCCTCGGGGACCCCGCGCTCCTCGGCGCTCTCCTTGATGTGCTCGTACTGGCGCTCGCGCTTGGGGGACGATCCGCGGGGCATGCCCGGCTCCTCTCCGTGGGCGACGGGGGCGATGGCCCGCGGCGCATACCCCGCCGTTCGGAGGGCATTCGGATCGGCGGGAATATTTTCCCCCGGGGTGAATCACCAGAAATCCGGGAAAATGACTCACATGGAAACGACTCTGAGCTACCTCGCGGTCGACGCGACTCTCAGCGACATCGTCTGGTTCTTTTTCGTCGGCCTCCTGATCGTCGGCTTCCTGCTGGCCGGCTTCAAGCTGGGGCAGCGGGTCCGGGCCAAGGAGCCGCCGCCGCCGGAGGCCGAGAGCCAGCCGCACCTGCCGGAGGGCGGGGCGGTGCACGAGGTTCGCGAGGAGCGCGATCCCGTGGACATCCCGGAGGGCGGTCTGCGCCCGCACGAGATGCAGGGCTACGGGAACTTCGGCTCGACGGAATCCGAGCACCCGGACGAGGTCCGCAAGCGCCGGGAGTCGGGCTACCGGCGCACGGAGGGGCCGGGCCCGCACCCGCAGCCGGGCTCCCCGCCGGACTCGGGCCGCGGCGCCCACGCCTGACCGGCCGGACCGCTCTGACCCGTGCCGCCGCCGCGGCGCGGGTCAGAGCGGTGTCCGCAGCCGCAGCACTTCGGGCGGCGGGTGCCGGGTGGAGGTGTGCCGCACCTCGGCCGCCAGCGGCGGATCGAGCACCCGGTACGGGACGTCCCCCACCCCGGCGGCGGTGGCCGTACGCACCGCGGGGGCCTCGGCGCCCCGGGCGGCGAGTGCGGCTGCGAGTTCCCCGCGCAATCCGGCGGACAGCGGGCTGGAGACCACGGGCGTCTCCTCCCCCACGGGCAGCACGAGCACCAGCGCCTTCGGCCTGCGCGCCGTCCCCGTGTAGCCGACGACGGCGGCGTCCCGCACCTCCGTGTGCCGCAGCTTCTGCCACCCCCGCCGCCCCGCCGGGTAGGGCTGGTCGAGCCGTTTGACCACGAGCCCCTCGATGCCGCTGGCGGGCAGCGTCTCGTACCAGGTGGCGGCCAGTTCCGGGTCGGTGGTCATCGGAACGGGCTGCAGGGGCGGCCCGAGGGGCAGCAGCAGGTCGACGAGGAGGGCGCGCCGCCGCTCGTAGGGCCGGGCCCGTACGTCGAGCCCGGCGAGTTCCAGGACGTCGAACGCCGCGTACGAGGCGGGGTGGCGCTGCGCGAGCACGGCGGCCCGGGCGGCGGTCGGCGCGGAGGCCCGCCGCTGGACGAGGGCGAAGTCGGTGCGCCCGGCGCTCCAGACGACGACTTCCCCGTCCAGCACGGTGTCGGCGGGCAGCCGCAGCGCGGCCGCGACGAGGTCGGGGAACGCAGCGCTGACGGTGCGACCGGACCGCGCCTGGAGCACGACGCCCTCCGGGTTCCTGATCACGACGAGCCGGTGCCCGTCGAACTTCGGCTCGTACGCGAGCCCCGCGCCCCGCGGCAGGGTGCGGACGGACGCGGCGAGGGCGACGCGGATCACGGCCGGGCTCCCGGCAGCCGGTGGGCGTCGGCGGGGTCGAGGAGCACCGCGGACAGGTCACCGTCCCGTTCGATCCTGGGCAGGATGTCGTCGGCGAGGAACACCAGGTCCGCGGGGCTGCGGCAGCCTTCCACCTCGCTCCACGAGACGGGCGCGGACACGGTCGGCCGGGCCCGGGCCCGCAGCGTGTACGGGGCGGCCGTGGTCTTGGCGGCGGCGTTCTGGCTGTGGTCGACGAAGACCTTCCCGGGGCGCAGCGCTTTGGACATGCGGTGCACGACGAGGTCCGGCAGGGCCCGCTCCGCCTCCTGGGCCAGGGCCTTGGCGTACGCCGACACCTGCTCCGACGGGACGGGTTCGAGCGGCACGGACAGGTGCAGCCCCTTGGACCCGGACGTCTTGGGGCAGGCCCGCAGCCCGTCGGCGGCGAGCCGTTCCCGCAGCCACACCGCGGCCGCGCAGCACTCGACGACGGTGGCGGGCGGGCCTGGGTCGAGATCGAGGATGAGGCGGTTGGCGATGCCGGGGCTGCCGGCGGTCCACTGCGGGACGTGGAACTCCACGACGAGGTTGGCCGCCCACATCAAGGAGGGCAGGTCGGAGACGACGACCTGCTCGGCGGAAGGGTCGTCGGACCGGGGCACCGGCGCGGTTCTCACCCATTCGGGCGTACCGGGCGGCGGGTTCTTCGTGAAGAAGAGCTGCCCCTCGGGGCCGTCCGGATAGCGCAGGAAGGAGACCGGCCGGTCGCAGATGTGGGGCAGCAGGTACTTCGCGACGGTGGCGTAGTAGTGCAGCACCTCGCCCTTGGTGAAGCCGGTCTCGGGGTGGATGACCTTGTCCAGGTTGCTGAGCGAGATGCGGCGCCCCTCCACCATGGTGATCGGCGTCATACGATGAGATTGCCACGAAACGGGAGGAACCGTGCGATCCATCTGGAACGGCGCCATCTCCTTCGGCCTGGTCAGCATCCCGATCAAGCTGGTGAACGCCACCGAGAGCCATTCGATCTCGTTCCGCCAGATCCATCTGGCCGACGGCGGGCGGGTCCGCTACCGCAAGGTGTGCGAGCTGGACGGCGAGGAGCTGTCGGGCGGCGAGATCGGCAAGGGCTACGAGGAGGCGGACGGCTCGATCATCCCGATCACCGACGAGGACCTGGCCCGGCTGCCGATCTCCACGGCGAAGACGATCGAGATCGTCTCCTTCGTCCCGGCGGACGAGATCGACCCCCTCCAGATGGATGCGGCCTACTACCTGGCGGCGAACGGCGCGACGGCCGCCAAGCCGTACACCCTCCTGCGCGAGGCCCTCAAGCGCAGTCGGCGCGTCGCGATCGCCAAGTTCGCCCTGCGCGGCCGCGAGCGCCTCGGGATGCTGCGCGTGGTGGACGACGTGATCGCCATGCACGGCCTGCTGTGGCCGGACGAGATCCGCCGGCCGGAGGGAGTGGCGCCCGAGTCGACCGTGGCGGTCCGGGACGCGGAGCTGGACCTGGCGGACGCGCTGATGGCGACGCTGGGCGAGGTGGAGATGTCGTCCCTGAAGGACGAGTACCGGGAGGCGGTCGAGGCGCTGATCGAGGCGAAGTCGGGCGGCGCGTTCGAACCGCCGTCGGAGGCGGAGGTGGAGCCGGCGGGCGGCAAGGTCATCGACCTGATGGCGGCGCTGGAGAAGAGCGTGCAGGCGGCCAAGGCCTCCCGCGAGGGCACCCGGCAGGAGGACGCGGACGTCACACCGATGAAGCGCACCCGCAAGACGGCGCCGGCGGCCCCGAAGGCGGTCGGCGGCAAGAAGTCGACGGCCTCCCGCGCCGAGTCGGCCACCGCGAAGGCACGCAAGTCGACGTCGAGGAAGTCGACGGCCAAGGCGTCCGAACCGAAGGCGTCCGCCACGAAGTCGACCGCGAAGACGGCGGCCAAGAAGACGACGGCGGCGAAGAAGACGACCCAGCGCAAACGCAGTTCGGCCTAGAAGCCCGCCGACCGGGGGCCGCCCCGCCGCTCCTCACCACCCCTGCCAGGTCCGGACGTCCCGCGCGAGCCCGAACAGCGCCTCCACGTCTGGCGGTTTGAGGGTGGCGGGAACCGCCGCCAGGGCGGCCGGGGCGGTGGCCGGCTCCAGCACCCGGATGTCGCGGACGGTGGGCGCGACGTCGACGCGGGAGGCGTCCACGACTGCCAGCGCCGCCCCGACCGGCGTGCCGAGCGCTCCGGCCGCGGCGGCTGCCGCCCGGCGGATCCAGCGGGGCTCCGGACGCGGTTCGGAACGGCCGACGCCGATCAGCAGATCCCCGACGGCGACCCGCTGCCGCCGCCCCGGCACGGTCCGTACGCAGAACACGCCGCCCGGCCCGATCACCAGGTGGTCGATGGAGCCGAGCCCGCCCGCCGGCACGCAGTGCAGCACCCGCCAGCCGCCCTCTTCGAGCCCGTCGAGACGGTCCCCCATGCGCTGGTGGGCGCCCAGCACCTGCCGCAGGCGGTGCCGTTCGCGGCCTCCCGGCGAACCGAAGGCCAGTTCGCCGATCAGCGCCTCGCCGGGGCGGTTCGGGGCGAGGTCGCGGTCCGGGGGCAGGGCGAGGCGGCGCAGCGCGGCGGCGGTCGGCACCGGCGGCGGGCCGACCGCCGGGGAGCCGGAGAGGTAGGGGCGCAGGGCGGCGAGGACCGCTTCGCGGTGCCGGTCGGCGAGCAGGCTGATCCGGTTGGCCTGGCGGTCGTACCAGGCCACCGCCCTGCCGTCGGGCAGGTTCACGTAGAGCCGGCCGCGGCCGGGACGGCCGCTCGGCAGCACCGTGAGCCTGGCGGGCACGGGTTCGGGCATCGGCTTCACCCCCGACGTTCATGTGAGCAGCCGGGGCGCCCGGTGGCAATCCCCCGGCGGAGTTCTCGGTTGTGTAACGGCATCTACGGCTCTCCGTCGGGTGGCTGTTACCTGCTCATCGCGGTACCGCAACGGCCGGTTCCTAGGGTGGACGCGTCGACACCGATCCCCCGCCCCGGAAGGAAGTCCCTTGAGCAGGCGTTCCGTTCGTGCCGCAGCCGTCGCCGCATGCGCCGCGGGGCTGCTGGCCCTGCCGGCGGCTTCCGCACTGGCGGAGGGGCTGCCGGCCGCGTCGGCCGCGCAGTCCGCAGGCCCGCGCACCCTGCTGAGGAGCGTGGCGCTCGCGGACGGGGTGTCCCGGGCGCACGTCTACCGGGCCGGGGAGGCGTACCAGGCGGAGATCGTGGGCGCCGACGGGGCCCGGGCCGCGGTGCTGACCAGCCGGGACGGGGTCACGGACGTGGGCGGGACGGGCGCGCTGCACGCGGCCCTGCGGCCGGACGGCCGCCTGGACTCGTGGGTCGGCGGCAAGGCGGCCGCGACGGCGCACCAGGCGTCCGCCCCGGGCGCGCGCCCCGCGGACGCGGACGCGGCCGGGAACGGGACCGCGGCCGCGCACAAGACGGGGACACGAGACGGACGGGTGGTCGCCGCCGGGACGACCGGCACCCTGCGACTGCACACCCTGGCCGACGAGCCGGGCGACGGGCTGCTGCTGCTCTCGGCGGGCGGCGGCATCGCGGCGGTCGGCGCGGCCGGTCTGGCCTTCGCCATGCACCGCCGGGGCCGTACGGACCACTGACGCGGACCGGCGCGGCGTACCGGCAGCTCCGCGGGCCGCTCCCGGCTGCCCGCCGCCGTCCCCTACCGGCCGGCCGGCCTGCTCCAGGGCCAGCGCAGCTTCGGCTTCTCGCCGCCCGGCCGGTAGTCGTACTTCCACCCCTTCTGGAGCCCCAGCCGCTTGCTGTATCCGGCGGGCACGCGCTCGTACAGCAGGATGGCCGGGTCGCCGCCGTCGGCCGCCGGGACCGGGATCTCGTACCACTTCGGGGGGTGGCCGGTGGGGCCGACGAGGACGGGCAGGACCCTGCCGTCCATCGGGCCGCCCTCGAAGGGGGTGGGTTCGCTTCTCACGCCTCCAGTGTCTCCCAGCCCCTCGCGGCCCGGCTCACAGCAGGTGCGCGGCCTCGGAGACGACGGGGATGACGCGCCGGGCGAGGACCCCGGCCGGGCCGTCCGCCTCCTCCAGGGCGAGGGCTGCGCGGGCGGCTGCGGCGGTTTCGGGATCGGTGGCGGCGGTGGCGGCCAGGAGGGCGATGAACTGGTCGACGAGCCAGTCCCGCAGGGTCCCCGCGTCGGGCTGCTTGCCTTCGTCGATCCATATGAGGGAGGCGGCCTCGACGGCGGTGATCCAGGTCCGGACCATCATCCGCAGCCGCGGCCCGGGGTCGGGCACGGCGAGGTGGAGGAGGATCTGCTCGGCTGCGGCGCGGCGGATGCCGTCGACGGTGGCGGTGGTGCGGGAGGTCTCGACGACGCTGCCGCCCTGCAGGAGGGCGGCGAAGCCGGTGTCGTGCCCGTCGACGAACGCCAGGTAGTGGTCGAGGGCGAGGGCGAGGCGGCGGGTGAGGGGCCCGGTCCGCGGCACGGCGAAGCACTGGTCGAGCCGGTCGGCGGCGGAGCGCAGCGCGGCTTCGTACAGCTGCTGCTTCCCGCCGGGGAAGTAGCGGTACACCAGGGGCCGTGAGACGCCCGCGGCCTCGGCGACGCCGTCGAGCGAGACGTCTTCGGGTGCCCGGTGCGCGAACAGCGACAGGGCAGCGTCGAGGAGCTGGGCCCGCCGCTCCTCGACGCTCAGCCTGCGGTACGCGGGTGCGGTCATGTCCGCAGGTTAGCTTCCGGGGGCCGCCGTCCGGGTGGCGGTCAGGCGAGGAGGCCGGAGCTGCGCCACAGCCGGCGGCCGACTCCGCGCAGGACGCCGATGTCGTCGAGGAAGTCGGTAAGCCGCTTGGCGCCGGCCTGCATGACCTGGCGCCGGTGGCCGCTGGCCTTGACCTGGGCGACGGCTTCGCGGCGGTCGAGGCCGACGTTCTCGTACACCCGGGGGTTGACGAAGGCGAGGGAGAAGACGCGGGCTGCCTCCCCGCAGCTGATGCGGGTCAGTTCCTGCTCCCAGCGGGGTGCGGTCAGCATCTGGCGGCGGAGTTCCTCGCGGGCGTAGCGGACGTGGCGTGCCTCCTCGACGACGTGGATGCGGGTGACGCCGCGGACGAGGGGCTGGATGCGCTCGTCGGGGAAGGTGAGGCGCTGCATCCAGTCGAGGATCTCCTCGCCGAGGAGGGTGCAGGCGAAGGAGCCGGGGGTGGTGGAGACGGTCTTGAGGATGCGGGCGAGATTGTGGTTGAGGCGGGAGACGGGGTAGGCGGGGGCGCCGGCCTTCTGGATCATCCGGGCGAACATCATCGAGTGCCGGCATTCGTCGGCTATCTCGGTGAGGGCGTAGCGGACGTGGTTGCTGGTCAGGGACTTGTCGTAGATGTGCCGGACGAGGAGCTGCATCAGGATGATCTCGAACCAGATGCCGAGGGAGGCGAGGGAGGCGGCCTCGTGGCGCGAGAGGTCGATGCGCTGCTCCTCGCCCATGCGCTTCCACAGCGGGGTGTCGTACAGCGAGAGGAGTTCGGGGGGCCAGTAGTACGCGCCGTCGACGAGGGGCGCGTCCCAGTCGAGTTCCCTGTCGGGGTCGAAGGAGTGCCTGGCCGAGGATTCGAGGAGCCGGGCGGCGATCTGCTCGCGGTCCTTGAGGAGGCCGAGCGCGTCCTGGAGGGCCCGGTTGCGGTCCGTGCCGTCGGTGGTCGTGGTGGTCGTCATGGCGGGGCACCTCGCCCTAACTGGGTTGGCGGCGGTCGTCGTGCGTCGTCGTCGGCCGGGGTTCGCTGCTGCGCGGCCACCAGTTATGAGACTGCCTGTCAGCAAGACCGTCAATCCCCCGCGCACGACTTGTTGACGATGCGTCTACCACCGGGTGGCGGCACCAACGGCCCCTCCCTGCAGGGAAGTACGCGAGACGGGGCGGATGGCGCCCCCCTCAAGGCCCCGCCCGCAGAGCGGCCTCCATCACCGCGCGGGCGATCGGTGCGGCCGCGCCGTTTCCGCTGATGTCACCGCGGTCCCCCGAGGCGTCCTCGACCACGACCGCGACCGCGACCCCCGGCAGGGGCTCGTCCCCGGCCTTGGCCCAGCCGATGAACCATGCGTACGGGGTGCCCGCATTGCCGACGCCGTGCTGGGCGGTGCCCGTCTTGCCGCCGACGACCGCTCCGGCGATGGCCGCGTTGCGCGCGGTGCCGTCTTCGACGGCGCCGACCATCAGCTCCTGGAGCCGCAGGGCCGTCGAGGGCGTCATGGCCCGGCCGGAGCCGCCGCGGCGGCCGCCGGTGCGGATCTGGGTGCCGTCGGCCCGGGTGGCGCGCTCCACGAGGTACGGGGCGGGGAGCTCCCCGCCGGACGCGACGGCCGCGGCGACCCGCGCCATCTGGAGCGGGGTGGCCTTGGTGTTGAACTGCCCGATGGCGGAGAGGGCGAGCTGGTCGGGGCTCATGTCGGTGTCGAAGTTCGACCGGGACACCCAGGCGGGCACGCGGAGCCCGGCGTCGTTGAACCCGAAGCGGCGGGCCGCCTCCGCCATGCCCCGCAGCCCCACCCGGACGCCGATCCGGGCCATCACCGTGTTGCAGGACCACCGGACCGCGTCGGCCATGGAGGCGTCCTCGCAGCCGGACGCCGCGTTGGGGAGCAGGGTGCGGGTGCCGGGCAGCGGATAGGGGTCGGGGGTCCGGGTGGGCGCGTCCACGTCGGTGACGGTGCCCGCGTCGAGCGCCGCCGCCGCCGTCACGATCTTGAACGTGGATCCGGGCGGGTACGTCTCGTGCAGCGCCCGGTTCAGCATCGGCCGGGCGGGGTCCTCGTTCAGCCGGGTCCAGGCCGCGGCGACGGCCGCGCCGGTTCCGGACAGCTCCCCGGGGTCGTAGGAGGGGCTGCTGACGAGGGCGAGGATCCTCCCGGTCAGGGGTTCGAGGGCGGCGACCGCGCCCCGCTTGCCCTCCAGCGCGGTGTACCCGGCCTGCTGGACGGCGGCCACGAGGGTGGTCTCCGCGTTCCCGCCGGAGGGCCGGCCGCGGGCTAGGTCGTACCAGAGGGGGAAGGCGGTGAGTCCGGGACCGGTCCCGGCGAGGAGGGCGTCCTCGGCGCGCTCCAGCAGGCTCGTCCCGTACGTCTGGGACGCGAACCCGGTGACCGGCGCGTACAGCGGGCCGTCCGCGTACGTGCGCTCCCAGCGCAGCAGCTGCCGGCTGTCGCGGGAGCCGGTGACGGGCCGCCCCTCGACCAGGATGTCGCCGCGCGGCTGCGCCCACCGCTCCACGGCGGACCGCTTGTTGGCCGGGTTGTCCCGGTAGGCGGCGGCCTCCCAGACCTGCACGCGTGCGGCGTTGACGAGCAGGGCCGCGAGGAGCAGCGCGCAGAACCAGGCGCACCAGCGGATGTGCCGGATCACCGGCCCCCCTCCGCCGCCTCGTCCGGCAGTGGCCTGCGCGCGCTGTCGCTGAGCCGGATGAGCAGCGCGACGATGATCCAGTTGGTGACGACGGACGAGCCGCCCTGCGCCAGGAAGGGCATGGCCATGCCCGTGAGGGGGATCAGCCCGGTGACTCCGCCGGCGATGCCGAACACCTGGAGCGCGATGATCGAGGCGAGGCCGGTGGCCAGCAGCCGCCCGAACGGGTCGCGCAGCGCGAGCCCGGCGCGGAACCCCCGGTGCACGAGGATCCCGTACAGCAGGAGGATGGCGGTGAGGCCGGCGAGGCCGAGCTCTTCGCCGGCGGTGGCGAGGATGAAGTCGGATTTGGCGGCGAAGCCGATGAGGAAGGACTGGCCGTGTCCGAGTCCGGCGCCGAGCAGGCCGCCGGCGCCGAACGCGAAGAGGGACTGGGCGAGCTGGCCGGGGCCTTCGCCGCGCTCGATGGAGGCGAGGGGGTTCAGCCAGTCCGCGACCCGGCTGTGGACGTGCGGTTCGAGGGTGCCGACGGCGTAGGCGCCCAGGGCGGCGAGGGCGAGCCCGATGGCGATCCAGCCGGTCCGCCCGGTGGCGGTGAAGAGCATGATGACGAAGAGGCCGAAGAACAGCAGGGACGTGCCGAGATCCCGTTCCAGCACGAGCATGCCGACGCTGAGCAGCCAGATCGCGACGACCGGCCCGAGGACGCGGCCCGGCAGGAGCCGCAGCCGCCAGAACAGCCGGCGGCCGGTCAGGGCGAGCGCGGTGCGGTTCGCGGCGAGGTAGGCGGCGAAGAACACCGCGAGCAGGATCTTCGCGAACTCCCCCGGCTGGAAGGACAGCCCCCCGAACCGGATCCAGATGTGCGCCCCGTTGACCGGCGGGAAGAACACGGGGACGAGCATCAGCACCAGCCCCGCGGCCACCGCCAGGTAGGCGTACCGCTGGAGCGCCCGGTGGTCGCGCAGCACGGCGACGGCGACGACGAACAGGGCGACCCCGAGCCCGGACCACCGCAGCTGGTCCGCGGCCGCGAGGTGGTGGGGGGTGGTGGCGTCGAGGCGCTGGATCAGGACGAGCCCGAGCCCGTTCAGCAGGAACGCGATCGGCAGCAGCAGCGGGTCCGCGTACGGCGCCCGGAAGCGGACGGCGAGGTGGGCGAGCAGGGCGGCGCAGGCGAGCCCGGCGGCGTAGCGGTCGGCGCCGCGGGGCGGCTCGCCGGTCAGCGCGAAGCCGACGTGGAGGTGGCCGAGGACGGAGATCGCGACGGCCCCGGCGAGGAGCATCAGCTCGGCCCCCCTGCCCCGGGGTGCACGGGCGCCGGGAGGCGGAGGCGGGGCGGGCTCCGCCACCTCTGCCGTCAGAGCGGTCATACGGGAAACGTAGCAAGTGGACGGGTGACATGTCCGCTTATGCCATAGTGTGCCGACGAATAGTCATGAACGGGCGGACATGGGAGCCTCGGCACATGGGACCTGTGGAGTTCATCGTCCTCGCCTTCCCCGAGGAGCAGTTGCGCGTGCCGGCGGTGGAGGCGGTGCTGGGCCTGCGCAAGACCGGCAATGTCCGGCTGATCGACGGCCTCGTGGCGACCAAGACGGCCCAGGGGGAGGTGATGGCCGCCGAGTTCGACGAGTACGTCGAACTGCACGGGCTGCTCGCCCACCGGGAGGCGGCTCCGCTGATCGGCCCGGAGGACGTCAAGGAGGCCGCGGACCTCCTCGAACGCGGCAGCTGCGCGCTCCTGCTGGTCGTCGAGCACGTCTGGGCGGAGGACGCGGCGATCGCCGTCCGCGCGGCGGGCGGCCGGATCGCGGGCTCGGTCCGCATCCCGGCCGAACGGCTGGGGGCCGCCTGATGTTCATCCGCCCCGTCGGCACCGTCGTCCACCCGGCCCGCCGCCCCCCGGGGCGCCCCCTCCTCCGCGGCCTGCTGGCCCGCGGCGCCTACGTGTGGGACGCGGCCCGGACACCGCCCCGCACCCCGGACCACGGCCCCCGCCCGACCCCGCAGCCGCCCGCCCCGCCCGCCCCGCCCGAGCCTGACTCCGCAGCTCCCGCCCCCTCCCCTGCATCCGCGCCCACCCCCGCACCCGCAGCACCGCCTCCCCCCGCAGAATCCGCTCCCGCCCCTCCCGGTCCCGGCGGCGGCTCCGACCTCGCGGCCGGGCTCGCCCAGCTGGCCGCCCTGGCCCGGGAGGGCCTGCTGACCCCGGAGGAGTTCTCCGCGGCCAAAGCCCGCCTGCTGAGCACCTGACACCGCCCACGGCCGCCCCGCCGCCCGTCCGCGCCCTGTCACGGCTCCGGGGAGGCCCGCCCCGGCGGGCCGTCCGGGTACGCCCCGCTCCCCGGCTGCGCCTGCACCTCCCCCGAGCCCTGCCCGCCGCCGGGCGGAGGGCCGCCCGAGCGGTCGGGCAGGCAGGACGGCATGCGCCAGCCCGCCGCGGAACCGATGCCTCCGCCGACTCCTGGCAGCGCGGCCAGGAGTGCGGCCGCCGTCGCGGCGACCGCCGCGCCTGCGGCGAGCGGCATCCGGAACCGCACGCCGGTGGCACGGAAGGAGACCTCGGCCCGCTCGGCCGCCTCCTCCGGGCCGTCCACCGGCGTCACGCCCCGCCCCTGCCCGGCGATGGCCACGAGCTCCGCCTTGAGCCTCTCCTCGAATGCCGTCGGCCGCCCGCTCATCCCGCTGCCTCCACTCGCTGTGCCGGTACCCGCTGGTGGTTGTTGCGCGCCGGCGCGGCGGCGCGCAGGGCGCGCCGGGCCCGGTGCAGGCGGACACGGACCGTGGCCCGGGTGACCCCGAGGGCCGTCGCAGCCTCGGCCGGGTCGAGGCCGTCCAGGACGACCAGGTCGAGAACGGCCCGCAGCGGCTCGGACAGTGCCGCGTGCCGGGCGGCCAACTCGCGGTAGGCGCGCTGCGCGTCGATCCGCTCCTCCAGCGCCGCCACGTCCTCGTCGCCGAGGAGCCGCCGCCCGCTGAACCGCGCGACGGCTTCCCGCTCCCGGGCGTGCCCGCGGGCGTGACTCGCCAGGACGTTGCGCGCGATCCCGTACAGCCAGGCGCGCGGTAAGCCCTTGTCGGCGCGGAACGTCGGCGCGGCCTTCAGCGCCGCGAGGAAGATGTCCGCCGTGAGGTCCGCCGCGACGTGCGGGTCCGCCACCCGGCGCGTGACGAACCCGAGCACCGCGTCCACATGCTCCTCGTAGAACTCCCCGAATCCCTCGGGGCTGGTGAGATCGGGTGGCCCGACCCCCGCCCGGGCTGCCGCCCGCGCCCCGCCCCGCACCTGCTTCTCCCGCCCTGTCCCGTTCACCGCGCCCCTCCCCTGGGTGCCGCCGCGGGGCCCTCTTCGGCCCCTCACCCGGTTATTGGCCCCGCCCGCCGCGAGCGTTTCATCCCGGCGGCCGCCCGCGCGTACGCCGTCCGGGTGGCCGGTGCGGCAGGGCCGCGCAGGGTGGGCGGATTGTCATACCGCCCGTGTCAGCATCGGCGGCCTGGAGGTGACCACGTGCCCCGCCGTCTGCTCCCCGCCGCCTGCCTCGCCGCCGCCTGCCTCACGGCCGGACCGCTCCCCGCCCCGCACGCCGACCCGCTGCCGGCCGCGACGCCGGCCCCCGCTCCGAGTGCGACCGCCCCGGCCGCTGCCCCCACGGGAGCCGCGCGCCCGTCCGCCCACGCCGCGACCGCCCGTACGGCGACGACCAGGGCCACGACCACGGCCGGGACGGCGACCCCGAGCACGGCACCGGTCACGGCACCGGCCGACACCCCGACCCCCTCCGCTTCACCCTCCGCTTCACCCACCCCGCTTCCCGCCCCCGCCGCCCCGGCCACCGCCGGCGCCACCGCCCCGGCCACCGCCGGCGCCACCGACTCCGTCGGCGCCCTGCTGACCCGCCTCCAGGCGCTCTACCGCCAGGCCGAGGAGGCCGCAGAGGCCTACAACGCCGCCGAGGCCGCCCTCAAGGCCCGCCAGGACGACGAACGCCGCCTGGGCACCGAACTCGGACGCGCCCGCGCGGCCCTCGACGCGGAGCGGGCCGCCGCCGGGCGGATCGCCCGCGAGCAGTACCAGGGGGTGCGCGGCCTGTCCCCGTACAGCAGGATGCTGCTCACCGGCGATCTCCGGGCGGCCCAGGACCAGCGCCGCCTCGCCGCACGCGAGGGCGCCCGCCAGGCAGGCGTCCTGGCCCGCCTCGCCCGCGGCGAGCAGCGGGCCGGCACCCTCGCCACCGCGGCCCGCAAGGCCCTCGACTCCCAGCAGGCGGGCGCGGCCCGCAAGAAGGAGCTCAAGGAGGAGGCGGACCGCAGGCTCCGGGAGGTCGAACGGGCACTCGCCGCCCTGACCCCCGACCAGGTCGCCCGGGTCGACGCCCGCGAGGCCCGGGACACCGCCTCCGCGCAGCGCGACCTGCTGGCGTCCGGCGCGCTGGGCGCGCCCGCCTCGGCGGCGGCCCGCACCCCGACGGCCGCCGGCGGCTCGGCCCTCGCGTACGCCGCCGCGCAGGTCGGCAAGCCGTACGAGTGGGGCGCCGAGGGCCCGGAGGCGTTCGACTGCTCGGGCCTGACCTCGCAGGCATGGGCCCACGCGGGCCGGGCGATCCCGCGCACCAGCCAGGAGCAGTGGGCGCGGCTGCCGCGGGTGCCGCTGGACCGGCTGCGGCCGGGGGACCTGGTGGTGTACTTCCCGACGGCCACGCACGTCGCCCTCTACATCGGCGACGGCAAGGTGATCCAGGCCCCGCGGCCGGGTGCCCCGGTAAAGGTGTCCCCCATCGCCGCGAATCCGCTGCTGGGGGCGGTGCGCCCCGACGCGGGCGACGCCCCGCTGGCCTCGTTCGTCCCGCCGCCGCTGCCCGGGACGGCCGAGGCCGGGGACGACACCGGCTACTCGGCGGCCGGACCGCCCGACGGCGCGGACGCCGCACCGGAATCCGGCACCGGCCGGGAAGCCGGCACCGTACCGGCCGCGTCGGAAGCGGCCGCCGAACCAGAACCGGCCACCCTTCCGGAACCGGCCGCCTCGGCCTCCGCTTCGGCCTCCGCTTCCGCAGCCGCCTCCGCGCCCCCCACCTCCGCCAGGTAGTCCGCCGCGTCCTGCGGGTCGTAGAAGAACGCGTCGAAGTCGGCCGGGTTGTCGAAGCCGTTGGCGAACCGGTCCGCCACCTCCTGGTACCGCCCGCCGGCGCCGATCAGCTCCAGCACGTGCGCCGGCGGCGGCGCCAGCATCGCGTTCGTCCACTGGGTCACCGGCTTGCCGGTGGTGTACCAGTACTTGTCGAAGGTGGCCTTCATCCACGCCTCGTCGAACGGCTTGTCCCCGTGCATCAGGATCGACGACAGGTAGGAGGCCGCGCACTTGGCCGCCGAGTTCGCGCCCTGTCCGGTGATCGGGTCGTTCGCGACGACGACGTCCGCGACGCCCAGCACCGCCCCGCCGCCCGGCAGCCGCCCGACCGGGTTGCGGACGACCGGCGCGTACCGGCCCGCCAGGGTGCCGCCGGCGTCGGTCAGTTCGACCTTCCCGGTGCGTGCGTGCTCCCACGGCGTGAACGTCTTCATCAGGTCCAGGGTGAGCCGCAGGTGCTCGGCCGGGTCGGTCACGCCGCGGAACACGTCGAGCGGGCCGCCGGGGATCCCCTCCCAGAACAGGATGTCGGCCCGCCCGGAGGTGGTGAGCGTGGGCATGACGAACAGCTCGCCGACGCCCGGCACCAGGTTGCAGCGCACCGCCTCCGTCCCCGGGTGCTCGGGCCTCGGCGCGAGCCCGTGCACGTACGAGACGGCCAGCGCGCGCTGCGGGCTGCCGTACGGGGAGCGCGCCTCGTCCCGCCCGAACATCGAGACGAGTTCGCCCTTGCCGGCCGCGACCAGCACCAGGTCGTAGGTGCGCGAGAAGTAGTCCAGGTCGGCGACGGACGCGCCGTGCACGACGAGCTGGCCTCCCTGCTGGACGAACGCGTCGAGCCAGCCCGCCATCTTCAGCCGCTGGTCCACGGACTGCGCGTACGCCTTGAGACGCCCGAGCCAGTCGACGGCGCGGGCGCCGTCGGGCCCCGCGACGGAGACGCCGAGGCCCTGGATCCGGGGGGCGTGCCGGGCCCAGAAGTCGAGCCCGAGGTCGCGCTCGTGCCGCAGCGCGGTGTCGAACATGACCTGCGTGGACATGATCCGCCCGGTGCGGATCTCGTCCGCGGTCCGGTTGGACATGAGGGTGACGTCGTACCCCTTCGCCTGGAGGCCGCTGGCGAGCTGGAGACCGGACTGGCCGGCCCCCACGACGAGTATCTTGCGCATCTCACGTCTCGTTTCGGGGTACGGGTGGGTGGCTGGTGGTGCGGGCGGGAAGGACGGCGCGGGCGGGGCGGTTGGGTCTCCTGCTACTCGGGCGTCGCGTCGAGCGCGTGCCCGACGAGCGTGAGCAGCGACTCGACGACGGTCTCCCGGCGCCGCGCGTCCATGATCAGGACGGGTATGCGGTCCGGGATGGTGAGCGCCTCCCGCACGTCCTCCGGCTCGTACGAGTGGGAGCCGTCGAAGTGGTTGACGGCGACGGCGTACGGCAGCCCGCAGCTCTCGAAGTAGTCGAGTGCGGGGAAGCAGTCGCGCAGGCGGCGCGTGTCGGCCATGACGATCCCCCCGATCGCGCCGCGCACGAGGTCGTCCCACATGAACCAGAACCGCTCCTGGCCGGGCGTCCCGTACACGTACAGCACGAGGTCGTCGGCGAGGGTGACCCGGCCGAAGTCCATCGCGACGGTCGTGGTGTGCTTCTCCGGCGTCGCCGACAGGTCGTCGGTGGGCAGGCTGGCCTGCGTCATCACCGCTTCCGTGCGCAGCGGCGCGATCTCGGAGACCGACGACACGAAGGTGGTCTTGCCGACGCCGAAGCCGCCCGCGACGAGCACCTTGACGGCGACGGGCGCGCGGGAGCGGTCGTACTGCCAGGGCCGGACGGGGTCGTCGTCGATGGCGGGTTCAAAGACGGCGAAGGCCACTGAGCACCCTTTCGAGCAGTGCGCGGTCGGGGCGGCCCGGGCCGTGCCCGGTGCCGTAGACGCGGACCCTGCCCTGGTCCGCGAGGTCGCTGACGAGGACGCGGACGACGCCCAGCGGCAGCTTGAGCAGGGCGGCTATCTCGGCGATCGTGCGCATGCGGCGGCAGACCTCGACGATGGCCGGCATCTCGGGCATGCGGTCGGCGTCCCGGTCCGCCGCCGCGCCGGGGCCGCCGGGCTGCTGCGGCTGCGAGACGCGGCTGTCGAGGGCGGCGACGAACGTCTCGACGTGCAGGACCTGCGTGAAGCGGGTGCGGCCGCCCGTGAGGGAGTACGGGCGGACGCGGGCGGGTCGGCGATCGGCTCCGCGTATAGGCAGCCGGTCGGAGGCCGTACCTCTCACGGGGTGTTCTCCATGGACTGGCGCAGCTCGCTGCGGACTTCGGGGGTGAGGACGTGTCCGGCGCGGCCGACGAACAGGGCCATGTGGTAGGCGACGACGCTCATGTCGCAGTCCGGCGTGGCGTGCACGCCGAGCAGTGATCCGTCGCTGATCGCCATGACGAAGACGGAGCCGTGCTCCATGGCGACCATGGTCTGCTTGACGTCGCCGCCCTCCATGAGGGCCGCCGCGCCGGTGGTGAGGCTGCCGAGGCCGGAGACGATCGTGGCGAGGTCGGCGGAGGCGCCGCGCGGGCCCCTGGCCCGGCCGCCGCCGCCCGGACCGTGTCCCGGGCCCGGGCCGCTCCGGGCGGACGCGGCCGCGCCGCCGGGGTCGGAGGACAGCAGCAGCAGCCCGTCCGAGGACACGACGGCGACGGAGTTGACGCCGGGCACCTCCTCGACCAGGTCGGTCAGCAGCCACTGCAGGTTGCGGGCCTGGGTGCTCAGTCCGTACGTACTGGGCGCGGTCATGTGCGTGCCTCCTGTGCGGTGTCCCCCTGGTCGGTGTCCTGTGCGAGCTCGGCGGCGACGACGCGCCGCCCGTCCCGCGTCCCCTGGTAGAACCCGCCGAGCCGGCGGCGCAGTTCCTCCGCGTCGACGCGGCGCGGGGCCGGCCGTGCCGGGGCCGCGCCGGGTCCGGCGGCGGCCCCGGGGGCCGTCGGGGCCCGGCCGGCGGCGACGACGCGGGGCGTCCGCTTCGGCAGGCCCTTGTCGGTGACGGCCTCCGCGATGCCGGGCTGGGGGTGGCTGCCCTGGCGGGGGACCCGCTCGTTGTCGGCGGGGGCGTGCCGGTGCGGCTCGGCCGCATCGGGTACGCCGCCGCCGGCGGTGAAGACATGGTCGGTCGGGGGCAGCCGTTCCGCGTCGGGGGCGACGGGTGCGGCGGACTGCCCGGGCAGCGCGGGGTCCCCGTCCGGTACGACGGCCGGCGGGGCGGCGGCGGGCGAGGACTCGGCGGCCGCCGGGCCGGTGTCGGGCACCCCGGAGGCGGACCGTTCCGTGTCGGGGACGACACGAGCGAGGAGTTCGTCGCCCGGATCCCGGTCGGCCGGGGTCTGCGCGGTGAACACCTGCTCGGCGGGCGGCACCTCCTGCTGCGGGACCCGCCGGCGCATCGGCAGCGGCGCGGGCGCTCCCTCGGGCGCGGCAGCGTGCGCGTCGGCGGCGGGGCCGTCGGCGGCGGCCGCGGCCTCGGCGGCGAAGGCGTCGGCCAGGGTGACGGGCGCAACGGCCTGCGCGGGCGCGGTGAACCCGTGCCCGGCAGGGGACCCGGCCGACGAGTCGGCCGACTTGGCGAGATCCGTCGGCGCGGCGGAATCGGCCGGCATGCCCTCGGCGGGAACATCGCCCTGCGCGGGCACGTCCCCCACCCCGTCGGCGGGCTCGCCCTGCGCGGGCACGTCCCCCTGCGCCGCGGCGGCCGGCACGTCCTGCTGGTCGGCGGCGATCTCGGGCAGCGACTCGGCATCGAGCTGCGGCATCGACTCGGCGCCCGGCTCCGGCAGCAGGTCCGTCAGCGGATCAGCAGCAACCTGCGGCATCGACTCGGCGCCCAGCTCGGGCAGCGGGTCCGTCAGGGGATCAGCAGCAACCCCCGGCAGCGACTCAGCGCCCAGCTCAGGCAGCGGGTCCGTCAGGGGATCAGCAGCAACCCCCGGCAGCGACTCAGCGCCCAGCTCGGGCAGCGGGTCCGTCAGGGGATCAGCAGCGACCCCCGGCAGCGACTCGGCAGCAACCTGCGGCAGCGGGTCGGCGCCCGGCTCGGGCAGCGGGTCCGTCAGTGGGTCGAACAGCGGGTCCGGGGCCGGCCCGGCCGCACGCGCGCCCGGAGCCTCGGCCGCCTCTTCGAGCGCACCGGTCTCATCGGCCGCACCACCCGGGGCCGCTTCCCCCGCAGCCACTGAAGCGCCGAACGCCCCGTATGCCTCGACAGGTTCCTCGACCCCGGTGCCCGCAGCACCACCGACGGCCTCGGCACCACCAGCGGCACCGGCAGCCCCGCCAACCTCGGGACCCTCAGCGGCGCCGACAGCCCCGACTCCGGCCGCCCCCGCGCCCTCCTCCGGCCGCATCCGCGGCGGAAGGATGTGCTCGTTGGCCTCCGCGACGACGCCCGGCAGCTGGAACCGCGGCAGGCCCGGCGCGGCGAAGGTGTGCACGGGGGACGCGGCCGGCGGCCCGTCCTGGAGGAGCGCCGCAGGGACGACGACCAGCGCTTCGGTGCCGCCGTACTGCCCGGCGCGCAGTTCGGCGGTGACGCCGTGCCGGGCGGCGAGGCGTCCGGCCACGTAGAGGCCGAGCCCGAGGCCGTGTTCGGCTTCGGTCTCCTCGTCGTACGCGTCGGGGGTGGCCAGGCGGGCGTTGAGCGCTTCCAGCCGGTCGGCGGTGACGCCGATGCCCTCGTCGACGACGCGGAAGACCACGTCGCCCGTGTCGAGGTGGCGGGCGGAGGCCTTGACCTTGACGCCGGGCGGGGAGAACGTCGTGGCGTTCTCCAGCAGTTCGGCGAGGACGTGGGAGATGTCGTCGGCGGCGTGTCCGGCGACCTGGGTGAACGACGGCGCCACGGCCAGGTCGACGCGCTCGTAGCGCTCGATCTCGCTGACCGCCGCGCGCATGACGTCGACGAGCGGGACGGGCGCCCCGCCGCCGGTGCCGTGCTCCTGGCCGGCGAGGACGAGGAGGTTCTCGTTGTGGCGGCGCATCACGGTCGCCAGGTGGTCGAGCCGGAAGAGGGTCTCGAGCCGGTCCGGGTCCTGCTCCTTGGCCTCCAGCTCCTCGATGACCGCGAGTTGGCGCTCGACGAGGCCGAGGCTGCGCAGCGACAGCGAGACCGACGTGGCAGACATGATCCGCCGGTGCTCTTCCAGGCCGGCCCGCAGGTCGCGGAGTTCCGCTTCGAGCGCGTCCCGGCCACTGGACAGGGCTTCGTTGCGGCCGATGAGGCGGCGCCGGTCGGCGTCCATGCCGGCGATCTTGGTGTGGAGGGAGACGGTCTGCTCGCGGACCGCGTTGAGGTGGCGGACGACTTCGGCGAACTCGTCGTTCCGGCCGGTGAAGCGGACGGGTTCGACGGAGCCCTCGGGTGTCGCGAGGCGGGCCGCGCCGCGCCGGAGGACGGACAGCGGCCGGGTGAGGGAGCGGGCGACGGCGGTGGCGACGCCGACGGCGACCAGGAAGAGGACGCCGAGCACGGCGATGACGAGTTCCAGGCGCGTCACGTCGTCGTCGCGGAGGGCCGCGAGGGCGGTGGCCCGCTGCCCGGCGAGGGTGGCCTCGACGGAGCGCATGCGGTCGATGCGGGCGGTCAGCGGCGGGGCGAGGGCGGCGCCGTCGAGCTTGCGGTCGGCGGTGGAGAGGGTGGGGCGCTCGGTGAGCCGCTTGAGGTGCTCGTCGGCGGCCTTGACCTCGGGTCCGGTGACGGTCGCGGCGAGGGTCTGGCGTACGTCGGGGCGGGCGGCGCGCGTGAAGTCGTCGAGGGCGGCCTGCTCCCGTACGCGGGCCCGCTGGGCGGCGGCGGACAGTTCGTCCGCGGCGGCGGCCCCTGCGCCCTGTTCGCTGCGGGGCACGGCGAGGGCGGCGAGGAGCAGTCCGCGGGTGGCGGAGGCCTGCTCCACGGCCTGGCCGAGGGGTGCCAGGGGGCGGGTGGTGGCGAGAGCGGCCTCGGCGCGCGGCGGGGTCTGCTCGGCGAGCCGGTCGCCGGGGGCGAGGAGTTCGGCGAGGACGCCGGCGTAGGCCTGGTGGGCGGCGAGGGCGGTGCCCTTGCCGTCGACGGCCTCGGTGCGGACGCCCTGGATGCGGCCCGCGGCCTTGGCGAGGGGCTCGTCGGCCTGGGCCTCGGCTTCGGCCTGGACCTCGGCGATGCGCCGGTCGGTGAGGGCGGCGCGCTCCTGGACGGGTCCCTTGGCCTGGCCTCCGGGCCGGCCCTTGGCGACGTACTCGACGACGGCGTCGCGCTCGTCGGCGAGGAGGTGCGCGAGGGTGAGGGTGTGCCGGGTCTGTTCGGCGAGGGTGACGAGCTGCTGGGAGTCGTTCAGCTCGCGGGTGGCCGTGACGACGGCGGGCGCGCCGGCCGCGAGGACGGTGAGGCCGGCGACGGCGACGCCGACGACCAGCCTGCTGCGTACGTGGACGCGGCGTCCTGCGGGGGCGGGTCCGTCGGTGGCGGTGCCGTTCTTCCGAGACCGCTTCTTCTGCACCGGTGCTCGCAATCCTGTACGTGTGCTCGTGCTCGTCTACTCGTGTGGCCGAGGTAACGGCCGGTCAACAAGTAAACGCCCCCTGCCCCCTCGTACCGCCTCAGACCTTCGCAGTGTGTTGGGGAGAGAGCCCGACATCGCCCACCCGGCCACTCGAACGAGTGAACATCACGGAAGAGTTGGCGACCAACTCGGCATCCCGGCCGCCGCGCCGCTCCGCGGACGGGTGGTTGAAAGATCGGTGGGGGCTTTGGCAGTATGCGCGCCCACATGCGGCCGGGGCGCGCGGGTGCCCCCGGGGGGCCGCGGCACGGCAGCCGGATGCCACCGCCCGCTCTGGTACGGACTTTTCGGCGCGGGGCGGCCCCGCGAGGGGGCGGCGGTGGGCAGAATGCCCGTATGCGCATCGACCTCGCCACGGCCCCCGGAGACCCGGAACGCCCCAACGAGGACTGGCTATCAGCCGCTACACCCGCCGCGGGGGGCGGCGTACTCGTCGCCCTGGACGGGGTCACGCCGCCCGCCGGCGACACGGGCTGCTCGCACGGAGTCCCGTGGTTCACGGCCCGCCTGGGGGGCCGATTGACCGAACTGTCCGGTTCGCGGCGGGACATGCCCCTGGCCCGGATCCTGGCGGAGTCGATCCGCGCGACGGCCGACGCCCACCGGGAGACGTGTGACCTTTCTCACGTACGCACCCCGCAGGCCACGGTGGTGGTCGTCCGCTGGGACGCGGAGGGGGTGGAGCACCTCGTGCTGTCGGACTCGGTGCTGCTGCTGGAGGCCCCGGACGGGGCGGTGTCGGCGGTGCTCGACGACCGGCTGGACCGGATCCCGCGCGCGGCGCTGCGGACGCGGGAGTCGGCGGACGCTCTGCGGAACGCGGAGGGCGGCTTCTTCACGGCGGCCGCGGACCCGGCGGTGGCCGCCCGGGCGGTGGCCGGGCGCACGCCGCGGGAGGAAGTGCGGTCGCTGGCGGTGCTGACCGACGGGGCGAGCCGGTGGACAGACACGTTCGGGGAGGGCGACTGGGCGCAGTGCCTGGCGGTGCTGCGCAAGGAGGGGGCGCAGGGGCTGATCGGGCGGGTGCGCGCCCTGGAGTCGGACCCGGACCGCCGCGGCCGGGCCCGCGGCAAGCGGCACGACGACGCGTCGGCGGCGTACGCGGAGCTGTAGGCGGGGCCGTCGGAGCCGAAGGCCCTCGGCCCCGAGGTCAGGCCCCGCCCCTGTTGGCACTGGCCCTGGCCCTGGCTCTCAGCAGTCCTCGCCCTGGTTGAGCTGGTTCAGCAGCCGGGCCAGCTCCGCGACCTCGCCGCGGTCCCAGTCGGCCAGCTTGCGCATGTACCGCTCGCGGCGGGCGCCGCGCACCTTCAGGAACCGCTCGCGGCCCTCCTCGGTGAGCCCGACGAGGAACGCGCGGCCGTCCGCGGGGTCCGGTTCGCGGGCCACCAGCCCGAGGACCTCCAGGGCGCGCAGCTGGCGGCTCATGGTGGCCTTGCCGACGCCGAAGTAGGCGGCGAGTTCGGTGGCCCGCTGGCGGCCGGCCGCCTCCAGGCGTACGAGCAGCCCGTACGCGGCGGGCTCCAGTTCGGGGTGGAGGGCGCGGGCCATCTCGCCGGAGGAGGCGCGGGCCCGCCGGAGGAAGACGGACAGTTCCCGCTCCAGGGCGAGGAACTCCTGGTCTTCGCTGCCGTGCACGTGCCGCTCCTGTCCGTGTGTCCGCACTGCTGTGCCGAGGGGCACCAGTATTTCGCAGCGCTCGCGGGCGCGGCCCGGGACCCCGCCGGAACGGGATCCCGGGCCGTGCCGGCCGGTGCCGGGGTCAGGCCGCCGCGGGGACGGCCGGCGCGGCGGCGTCCGCCGGGGACAGCGCCAGCTCCAGCACCTGGCGCACGTCGGTCACCGGGTGCACCTGGAGCCGCTCCAGCACCTCGGCGGGCACGTCGTCCAGGTCGGCCTCGTTCCGCTTGGGGATGATGACGGTGGTCAGGCCGGCGCGGTGCGCGGCGAGCAGCTTCTGCTTGACGCCGCCGATCGGCAGGACCCGGCCGGTGAGGGAGACCTCGCCGGTCATCGCCACGTCGGTACGGACCTGCCGGCCGGACAGCAGCGAGGCCAGGGCGGTCGTCATCGTGATGCCGGCGCTCGGCCCGTCCTTGGGGACGGCCCCCGCCGGGAAGTGGATGTGCACGCCCCGGTCCTTCAGGTCGGCGACGGGGAGTTCCAGCTCCGCGCCGTGCGAGCGGAGGAAGCTGAGCGCGATCTGCGCGGACTCCTTCATGACGTCGCCGAGCTGCCCGGTCAGGGTCAGCCCGGCCGCGCCGGTCTCCGGGTCGGCGAGGGACGCCTCGACGAACAGGACGTCCCCGCCGGCGCCGGTCACGGCCAGGCCGGTGGCCACGCCGGGGACGGCGGTGCGCCGCTCGGCGGGGTCCTGCGCGGACTCCGGGACGTGGTGCGGGCGCCCGATGAGCCCGCGCAGGTCGTCGGCGCCGACGTGCAGGGGCAGGTCCCGCTCGCCCAGCTCGTGCTGGGCGGCCGCCTTGCGCAGCAGGCGGGCGATCGAGCGCTCCAGGGTGCGCACGCCCGCCTCGCGGGTGTACTCGCCGGCCAGCTTGCGCAGGGCGGAGTCCTCCAGGACGACCTCGTCCGCGGCGAGGCCGGCGCGCTCCAGCTGGCGGGGCACCAGGTGGTCGCGGGCGATGACGATCTTCTCGTCCTCGGTGTAGCCGTCGAGGCGGACCAGCTCCATGCGGTCGGCGAGGGCCTCGGGGATGGCCTCCAGGACGTTGGCGGTGGCGAGGAAGACGACGTCGCTGAGGTCGAGTTCGACCTCCAGGTAGTGGTCGCGGAAGGTGTGGTTCTGCGCCGGGTCGAGCACTTCGAGGAGGGCGGCGGCGGGGTCGCCGCGGAAGTCGGAGCCGAGCTTGTCGATCTCGTCGAGGAGGACGACGGGGTTCATGGACCCGGCCTCCTTGACCGCGCGGACGATGCGGCCGGGCAGCGCGCCGACGTACGTGCGGCGGTGGCCGCGGATCTCGGCCTCGTCCCGGACGCCGCCGAGGGCGACGCGGACGAACTTGCGGCCCATGGCGTGCGCGACGGACTCGCCGAGGGAGGTCTTGCCGACGCCGGGCGGGCCGACGAGGGCGAGGACGGCTCCGCCGCGGCGGCCGCCGACGACGCCCATCCCCCGGTCGGAGCGGCGCTTGCGGACGGCGAGGTACTCGGTGATGCGGTCCTTGACGTCGGCGAGGCCTGAGTGCTCGGCGTCCAGGACGGCGCGGGCGCCGCGGATGTCGTAGGCGTCCTCGGTGCGCTCGCTCCAGGGGAGTTCGAGGACGGTGTCCAGCCAGGTGCGGATCCAGGAGCCCTCCGGGGACTGGTCGCTGGCCCGCTCCAGCTTGTCGACCTCCTTGAGCGCGGCCTCGCGGACCTTCTCCGGAAGGTCGGCGGCCTCGACGCGGGCTCGGTAGTCGTCGGACTCCTCGCCCTCCTTCTCGCCGTTCAGCTCGCGGAGCTCCTTGCGGACGGCGTCGAGCTGGCGGCGCAGCAGGAACTCGCGCTGCTGCCTGTCGACGCCGTCCTGGACGTCCTTGGCGATGGACTCGGCTACGTCCTGCTCGGCAAGGTGGTCGCGCAGCCAGGCGATGGCGAGCCGGAGGCGGGCGACGGGGTCCGCGGTCTCCAGCAGCTCCACCTTCTGGGCAACGGTCAGGAACGGCGAGTAGCCGGAGTTGTCGGCGAGCGCCGAGACGCCCTCGATCTGCTGGATGCGGTCCACGACCTGCCAGGCGCCCCGCTTCTTGAGCCAGCTGGTGGCGAGGGCCTTGTACTCCTTGACCAGCTCGGTGACGGCGCCGGGCAGCGGGTCGGCGAGCCGCTCGTCGACGCTCTCCCCCTCGACCCACAGGGCCGCGCCGGGGCCGGTGGTGCCGGCGCCGATGCGGACACGGCCGACGCCGCGGATGAGGGCGCCGGGATCGCCGTCGGCGAGGCGGCCCACCTGCTCGACGGTCCCGAGCACACCGGTGCCGGCGTACCTGCCGTCGACCCGCGGGACGAGCAGCACCCGCGGCTTCCCACTGCCGCCCGCCGCCTGCGCGGCCTCGACGGCACCCCGCACCTCGGCGTCGGACAGGTCCAGCGGGACGACCATTCCGGGCAGCACGACCTCGTCGTCGAGCGGCAGCACGGGCAGGGTGAGCGTTACGGACGTCGAAGCCATGATCTTCCTTCCGGCAGTCAAGTTGAGCTACACCGACTCAATGGATATGCGCGGGTTGATGTTCCCCAACAGGCGTTCGCCTGGGGCGAACGGGGTGGGTGGGTGGCCGGAGGTGGGGTCAGAGGTGGGGCGGCGCTGTCGGTGGTGCGGCTTAGCCTCCGGGCATGGGCATGATCGGGATGTACGTGCGGTTGCGGCCGGCCGAGTTTCGGCGGGCGCTGCGCGAGCCGGAGTGGGCGCGGGAGCTCGCGGAGGGGCTGGCCGAGGCGGAGTGGGGGGCGTCGTCTGCGGAGTCGGTGCCGGGGCGGTGTCACAGCACCGACAAGGCGTGGCACGCGTTGTCGGTGCTGCTGGACCGGATCGGCTTCCCGGTCGACGTCGTGTACGGCGACGCCGCCGTGCCCGGCGCTCCGCACTGGGGGTACGGGCCGCCACGGCACCTCGCGCCGGACCGCGTCGCCGCGGCCGCCGAGGCCCTCGCGGCCACGCCGCCCGAAGTGCTCGTCGAGGGGGTCACCGCGCGGGCCCTGGCCGCGGAGGAGGTGTATCCGGCCGCGGTGTGGGAGCGGGGGGAACCGCTGGATTGGGTGCTGGACCACTACCGGGAGCTGGAGCGCTTCTTCCGGGACGCCGCCCGGGAGGGGGACGGGATGCTCGTATGGGTGGCGTGACAGGGGGCGGGGCGGCGGGTGTTCCGGGCAGCCGGTTACGGGCACGTGCCGCGGCGGGCGTGAACGGTGAGGCGGGCGCCGTGGAGTTGCGTCACCGAGCAGAGGTCGAAGTGGGCGGCCAGGACCTCCCGTTTCACCGCCTCCCGCGGGTAGGGGTCCAGCGGCTGGCCCTCCGGGTCGGTGAGGGCCACCACCCGCGGTGACGCCAGCAGCCGGGCCCGGATCTCCTCCGGCGGCAGTTCCGTGCCCCACAGGGTCGCCGAGGCGGCGGGGGTGCGCTCCAGGGCCAGGTCGGTCAGGGTGCCGTACACACCGGGCGAGGACAGCAGCCACTCGCGGCGCCGGGCCGGCATGAACAGCACCGGGTCGCCGGGGCGGGCCTGCTCGCGTACGGCGGCCGCGACGGCGAGGGCGTCGTCCTTGCGGCTCTCGGGGGTCCGCAGCCACACCGACCAGCAGACGGCGGGTACGAGCAGGGCGGCGACCGGCACCCACGGCAGCGGGCCGCGCGCCGCGGCGAGGCGGGCCCCGGCGGCCAGGGCCGGTCCGGCGAGGGAGTAGAGGACGTACCGGTCGACGTACCAGGGGTGGACGAGGGAGACCGTCAGGAGCAGTCCCGGCGGGAGCAGCGCGAGCGGCACGGCGACCCGGGTGAGGCGGTCCGGCAGGGCGCCGCGCCGGGCGAGCAGCCACACGGCCGCGGTGACGGCCGTGTACGCCGCCCAGTCGTGCCACTTCGGCCGGCCGAGCCAGCCCAGCTGCTGCTCGGCCTGCCGGGCGCTGACCGCGGCGAGCGGCAGGAGGAGTACGAGCACGGCGGCGGCGCTGCGCCGCCAGCCCCGCGAGCGGCGGGCGGTGACGGCGTGCGCGGCCAGGGCGAGGACCGCGAACTCGTGCAGCCAGCAGCCGAGGAGCATGACCGCCCCGTACGCCGCCCAGCGCTCGCGCAGCATCAGGTACGTGGCCCAGGCGACGGCTGCGGCGACCAGCGCGTACGAGCGGCCCTCCTGGGCGTACGCCTGCACGGGCGGCAGCAGCGCGTAGACGGCCCCGGCGAGGAGGCCGGCCCGCTCTCCGGCGAGGCGGCGGCCGACCGCGGCGACGCCGGCGGCGGCGAGGGCGGTCGCGGCGACGGAGGGGAGCCGCAGCATCCACAGGCCGCCGTCGAGTGCCGCGTCCGGCCCGGTGCCGGAGACCCGGAAGAGGGTGTGCACCAGCAGGTAGTAGAGGCCGTGCACCGCGTCGACCTGCCCGAGAAGGTCCCACAGCCCGGCGGGCGGCCGGTGCGCGACCTGCCAGGTGACGGACTCGTCCCGCCACATGCTGCCCGCGCGCGCCAGCCCCCACAGGCCGAGGGCGAGGGCGAGCAGCGGCGGCAGTGCGCGCCGGGCGGCGGTGCGGATGCGGTCCTCCGGTGGGTTCCGTGGGAACGGTGCGCCGTCCATACTCGGGGGTCGGCCGACCGAGGGGTCCTGCGGGGGGTGGGTGTGCGCGCACGGAGAGTGGTGGGGGCGGCGGGAGCGCTGGCCTGGGTAGCGGTGGTGTCGGCCGGGTGCAGCCCGGCGCCCGGGGACGGCCCGTCGGCCGCGCCGGCGGGCGCGCCGCCCGCGACGGCCGCTCCTTCCACGCCGCCTGCGTCATCCGACGCCGCCCCGGCACCGGCCGCGCCCTCCTCGACCGCCGAGCGGCTGGTGGCGGTGACCCGCAGCGGCGGCTACGCCGGGAAGACGACCAGCCTGCTGGTGAAGGGCGACGGCTCGTGGGTACGCCTGGACGGCAAGGGCCGGCCGGCGGGCTCGGGCCGGCTCTCGCCGGAGGGCCTGGCGGAGTTGCGCGCCGCACTCGCCGCGGCGGACTTCCCGCGGCTGCCGCGGGTCTCGACGGCCGGCGGGACCGTCTTCGACGGGTTCACGTACGCGTTCGTGCACGCGGGACGCGAGGTGGCGACCGCCGACGGCTCCGTTCCGGCAGGGCTGCAACCCGTCCTGGACGCCCTTCCCCCCTTCGAGGCCGACTGAGCGCGGTCGACGTGCCCGCGGCCGCGAACCCCGGGCGGGAACCCGTCCCCCTGGCCGTTCCCCCGGGACGCCCTGCCCGCACCACACCCACCAGGCCCGGCCACCCCACCGCACACCCGCACCCGCCGAACCCCGGCCCCGGCCGCCCCCGCGGCATCCGGCATCCCCCGCCATATCCCCATTCCGACCGCAATCGGAATCAACAATTCCGGTGGTTTCGCTGTCTGAACCCCGCATAGCCGCAGGCCGGTGGCTCCTCTACGCTGCACCCCATCACGCGGATCTCCAGGGGCGGGACATGGAACAGACACACACCACCCACACCGGCGGCGCCGCGGCCACCCCAGGCGCACAGCGGCGCGTGCTCGTGGTCGAGGACGACCGCACCATCGCCGACGCCATCACGGCGCGGCTGCGCGCCGAGGGCTTCCAGGTGCAGGCGGCGTACGACGGCCCGGCCGCCGTGGCGTCCGCCGAGAGCTGGCTGCCCGAACTGCTGGTGCTGGACGTGATGCTGCCAGGCTTCGACGGCCTGGAGGTCTGCCGCCGGGTCCAGGCGCAGCGGCCCGTGCCCGTGCTCATGCTGACCGCGCGGGACGACGAGACCGACATGCTGGTCGGGCTCGGCGTCGGCGCCGACGACTACATGACGAAGCCCTTCTCGATGCGCGAGCTGGCCGCCCGGGTGCACGTCCTGCTGCGCCGCGTGGAGCGGGCCACGCTCGCCGCGCACGCGCCGCGCGGGGCCACGCTGCGGCTGGGGGACCTGGAGATCGACCACGCCCAGCGCCGGGTGCGGGTGCAGGCGGAGGACGTCCACCTGACGCCGACCGAGTTCGACCTGCTGGTGTGCCTGGCCGGGACGCCGCGGGCGGTCCTCTCCCGGGAGCAGCTGCTGGCCGAGGTGTGGGACTGGGCCGACGCTTCCGGGACCCGTACCGTCGACAGCCACATCAAGGCCCTGCGGCGGAAGATCGGGGCCGAGCGGATCCGCACCGTGCACGGCGTCGGGTACGCCCTGGAGACCCCGGCGCAGGCGTGAACGGCGGCCGCCCCGGCAGGACGCGCGGCGCCGGCCGCTCCCACGGCCCCGGACACCGACCCGGCCCACGCCCGGGACCCGGTCCGGGTGCCCACGGCGAGGGGCTGCGGCCCTTCTCGCCGTTCTCGATCAAGACGAAGCTCGGGACGCTGGTCGTGGTCTCCGTGTTCATCACGACGGGGCTGCTGCTGGTGGCCCTGCGCACGGACACCGAGCTGCGGTTCATCACGGTCTTCTCGGTGATCGCCTCGATGCTGATCACCCAGTTCGTCGCGCACGGCCTGACGGCCCCGCTGGACGACATGACGCGGGTGGCGCGGGCGATCTCGCACGGGGACTTCACGCGCCGGGTGCGCGGGGCGGGCCGCCGCGACGAGCTGGGCGACCTGGCCTCCACGATCAACCTGATGGCGGACGACCTGGAGGCGGTGGACCGGCACCGCCGGGAGCTCGTCGCCAACGTCTCGCACGAGCTGCGCACACCGATCGCGGCGCTGCGGGCGGTGCTGGAGAACGTGGTGGACGGGGTCTCGGAGGCCGACCCGGAGACCATGCGGACCGCGCTGAAGCAGACGGAGCGCCTGGGCCGGCTGGTCGAGACGCTGCTGGACCTGTCCCGCGTGGACAACGGCGTGGTCCCGCTGCGGGCGCGCCGCTTCGAGGTGTGGCCGTATCTGTCGGGGGTGCTCAAGGAGGCGGGGCTGGCGGCGGCCGGCCGGCCGGGCCTGGCCTCCGGCTCGGGCGGGCACACCCGCAACGACGTCCACCTGCACCTGGACGTGTTCCCGTCCGGGCTGACGGCGTACGCGGACGCGGAGCGGCTGCACCAGGTGGTCGCCAACCTGATCGACAACGCGGTCAGGCACAGCCCCGCCCTGGGGCGGGTCACCGTCCGCGCCCGCGCCGGGGAGGCCCCCGGGAGCCTCGCGCTGGAGGTGGTCGACGAGGGGCCGGGGATCCCGGAGGCCGAGCGGCACCGGGTCTTCGAGCGGTTCAACCGGGGCAGCGCGAACAGCGGCGACGGCGGGACGGGGCTGGGGCTGGCGATCGCCCGCTGGGCGGTCGAGCTGCACGGCGGCCGGATCGGGGTGGCCGAATCGGCTCGGGGCTGCCGGATCCTCGTCACTCTTCCGGGCAGCCCGCAGGCGCCGCATTGACGTAGGGTTCGACCGGGAAGGACATGATCTCGGCCACACGTGCCCGGGGTCCGTCAGGGGTGCGAAGCCAGGGGGTCGCAACCCGGTTGCCGCATACCCGAACCAGGC
The DNA here is from genome assembly GCF_055570615.1 of Streptomyces sp. NPDC031121. NCBI lineage: Bacteria > Bacillati > Actinomycetota > Actinomycetes > Kitasatosporales > Streptomycetaceae > Streptomyces > Streptomyces sp. NPDC031121. The sequence goes on along the minus strand of NZ_JBVIGV010000001.1, from coordinate 484,992 downwards.
TCGTTTCCCGCCATTCCGGGCTCCGAAACCCGCCGTTCGGTGTGACCTACATGACGTAAGTCCCGCCCGGCCTGCATCTCCCCGCCCGGGAGGCGTAGCCTTTATTCCCGCTGTCCATACCTTGTGAAGCGGAAGAGGGCGGTTGCCGCCGTGTCGCCACAGTCCCCCAGTAACTCGAGCACGACGACCGAAGCAGCAGAGGGCGGGAAGTCCCCTGCCTCAGGCTTCGGCGCCAATGAGTGGCTCGTCGACGAGATCTACCAGCAGTACCTCCAGGACCCGAACTCGGTCGACCGGGCCTGGTGGGACTTCTTCGCCGACTACAAGCCGGGGGGCGCGAGCGCTCCCGCCAAGGCCGAAGAGCCGGTGAGTACCCCGACGACGGATGGCGCCTCCGCACAGGCCTCCACCGCCGTCACCGCGCAGGCCTCCGACGCCGCCGCCACGGGGGCGGCGAGCGCCGCGCCCGCCTCCGCCGCCGCACCCGCGCCTGTGTCAGCTCCTGCCCCTGCTCCTGCCTCCCCCTCTGGTGCCCCTGCTGTGACTGTCACCTCCCAGGCCCCGGCCGCCGCTCCGGCCGCGCCCGCCGCTCCCGCCGCCCCGAAGGCCGCGCCCGCCACCGAGGCCCCGGCGGGCCCCGAGCTGGTGACGCTCCGCGGCCCGGCCGCCGCGGTCGCGAAGAACATGAACGCCTCCCTGGACGTGCCGACCGCGACCTCCGTGCGCGCCGTCCCGGTGAAGCTCCTGTTCGACAACCGGATCGTCATCAACAACCACCTCAAGCGCGCCCGGGGCGGGAAGATCTCCTTCACCCACCTCATCGGCTACGCGATGGTGCAGGCCATCAAGGCCATGCCGTCGATGAACTACTCCTTCGCGGAGAAGGACGGCAAGCCGACCCTCGTCAAGCCGGAGCACGTCAACTTCGGCCTGGCCATCGACCTGGTCAAGCCCAACGGCGACCGCCAGCTCGTCGTCGCCGGCATCAAGAAGGCCGAGACCCTCGACTTCTTCGAGTTCTGGCAGGCCTACGAGGACATCGTCCGCCGCGCCCGCGTCGGCAAGCTGACGATGGACGACTTCACCGGCGTCACGGTCTCCCTGACCAACCCCGGCGGCCTCGGCACCGTCCACTCCGTGCCGCGCCTGATGCCCGGACAGTCCGTCATCATGGGCGTCGGCTCGATGGACTACCCGGCCGAGTTCCAGGGCACCTCGCAGGACACCCTGAACAAGCTGGGCGTCTCCAAGGTCATGACCCTGACCTCGACCTACGACCACCGGGTCATCCAGGGTGCGGCCTCCGGCGAGTTCCTGCGGATCGTCGCCAACCTGCTGCTCGGCGAGAACGGCTTCTACGACGACGTCTTCGAGGCGCTGCGGATCCCGTACGAGCCGGTCCGCTGGATGCGCGACATCGACGCCAGCCACGACGACGACGTCACCAAGGCCGCCCGCGTCTTCGAGCTGATCCACTCCTACCGGGTCCGCGGCCACGTCATGGCCGACACCGACCCGCTGGAGTACAAGCAGCGCAAGCACCCCGACCTGGACATCACCGAGCACGGCCTCACCCTGTGGGACCTGGAGCGCGAGTTCGCCGTCGGCGGCTTCGCCGGCAAGTCGATGATGAAGCTGCGCGACATCCTCGGCGTGCTGCGCGACTCGTACTGCCGCACCACCGGCGTCGAGTTCATGCACATCCAGGACCCGAAGCAGCGCCGCTGGATCCAGGACCGCATCGAGCGCCCGCACTCCAAGCCGGAGCGCGAGGAGCAGCTGCGGATCCTGCGCCGCCTGAACGCGGCCGAGGCGTTCGAGACGTTCCTGCAGACCAAGTACGTCGGCCAGAAGCGGTTCTCGCTGGAGGGCGGCGAGTCCGTCATCCCGCTGCTCGACGCGGTCATCGACTCCGCGGCCGAGGCCCGCCTCGAAGAGGTCGTCATCGGCATGGCCCACCGCGGCCGCCTGAACGTCCTCGCCAACATCGTCGGCAAGTCGTACGCGCAGATCTTCCGCGAGTTCGAGGGCAACCTCGACCCGAAGTCGATGCACGGCTCCGGCGACGTGAAGTACCACCTGGGCGCCGAGGGCACCTTCACGGGCCTGGACGGCGAGCAGATCAAGGTCTCGCTCGTCGCGAACCCCTCCCACCTGGAGGCCGTCGACCCGGTCCTGGAGGGCGTCGCGCGCGCCAAGCAGGACATCATCAACAAGGGCGGCACGGACTTCACCGTCCTGCCCGTCGCGCTGCACGGCGACGCGGCGTTCGCCGGCCAGGGCGTCGTCGCCGAGACGCTGAACATGTCGCAGCTGCGCGGCTACCGCACCGGCGGCACCGTCCACGTCGTCATCAACAACCAGGTCGGCTTCACCGCCGCCCCGGAGTCCTCGCGCTCCTCGATGTACGCGACCGACGTGGCCCGCATGATCGAGGCGCCGATCTTCCACGTGAACGGCGACGACCCGGAGGCCGTGGTCCGCGTGGCGCGGCTCGCCTTCGAGTTCCGCCAGGCGTTCAACAAGGACGTGGTCATCGACCTCATCTGCTACCGGCGCCGGGGCCACAACGAGTCGGACAACCCGGCGTTCACGCAGCCGCTGATGTACGACCTGATCGACAAGAAGCGCTCGGTGCGCAAGCTGTACACCGAGTCCCTGATCGGCCGCGGCGACATCACGCTGGAAGAGGCCGAGCAGGCGCTGCAGGACTTCCAGGGCCAGCTGGAGAAGGTCTTCGCGGAGGTCCGCGAGGCCGCCGCGCAGCCCGCGACCGGCATCCCGGGCACCGCGGAGCGCGCCGAGTTCCCGGTGGCCGTGAACACGGCGGTCTCCCCGGAGGTCGTCAAGCGGATCGCCGAGTCCCAGGTCAACATCCCCGACGCCCACACCGTCCACCCGCGTCTGCTGCCGCAGCTCCAGCGCCGCGCGGCGATGATCGACGACGGCACCATCGACTGGGGCATGGGCGAGACCCTCGCCTTCGGCTCCCTGCTGATGGAGGGAACCCCGGTCCGGCTGTCCGGCCAGGACTCCCGCCGCGGCACCTTCGGCCAGCGCCACGCGGTGCTGATCGACCGGGAGACCGGCGAGGACTACACCCCGCTCCAGCACCTGGCCGACGACCAGGCCCGCTTCAACGTCTACGACTCGCTGCTGTCCGAGTACGCGGCGATGGGCTTCGAGTACGGCTACTCGCTGGCCCGCCCGGACGCGCTGGTGCTGTGGGAGGCCCAGTTCGGCGACTTCGTCAACGGCGCGCAGACCGTCGTCGACGAGTTCATCTCCTCCGCCGAGCAGAAGTGGGGCCAGACCTCCGGCGTCACCCTGCTCCTGCCGCACGGCTACGAGGGCCAGGGCCCGGACCACTCCTCGGCCCGCCCCGAGCGGTTCCTGCAGCTGTGCGCGCAGAACAACATGACGGTCGCCATGCCGACGCTGCCGTCGAACTACTTCCACCTGCTGCGCTGGCAGGTCCACAACCCGCACCACAAGCCGCTCATCGTCTTCACCCCGAAGTCGATGCTGCGCCTGAAGGCGGCGGCGTCGAAGGCCGAGGAGTTCACCAGCGGCTCGTTCCGCCCGGTGATCGGCGACTCGTCGGTGGACCCGAACGCGGTCCGCAAGGTCGTGTTCTGCGCGGGCAAGGTCTACTACGACCTGGAGGCCGAGCGGGTCAAGCGCGGCGACACCGAGACCGCCATCATCCGCATCGAGCGCCTGTACCCGCTGCCGGGTGCGGAGCTCCAGGCCGAGATCGCCAAGTTCCCGAACGCGGCGAAGTACATCTGGGCCCAGGAGGAGCCGGCGAACCAGGGTGCCTGGCCGTTCATCGCGCTCAACCTGATCGACCACCTGGACCTGGCGGTCGGCGCCGACATCCCGGCGGGCGAGCGCCTGCGCCGCATCTCGCGGCCGCACTCCTCCTCCCCGGCGGTCGGCTCGGCCAAGCGCCACCAGGCGGAGCAGCAGCAGCTGATCAACGAGGTGTTCGAGGCGTAGGCCCCGGACCCCGTACGGCCGAAGGCCCGGACCCCGGCGTTCCCGGGGGCCGGGCCTTCGGCCGTATCCGCCGGCCCGCCCCCCGTCGCACCCGCTGCCCTGCAGGTGCAGCCGCGGCGGGGCGGGCGGCGGTTCGGCTACTGCCAGCCGAAGTCGTTGTTCGGCAGGCCCGCGCCGGCGTTCTGCCAGCCGAAGTCCTGCTTCGGGAGGGCGGCGGGCGGAGACGCTGCGGGCGCCGGAGTCCCCACCGGGGAGGGCGGCGAGGGAGGAGCCGACCTTCCGGCAGGGGTACGGGTGGACGGATCCGGCCCCGCATCCCGCGGTGACGTGGCGCCGGTTCTTCCTACGCGGCGTTGTTCGGGGAACAGCCCCGAGGCTGGGAGGCCGGACCCGCTTCCCGCCCGCCGGGGTGGCTACGGCTGGGGCTCGAAGTCCCAGTACGGGCGCATCTGCTGGCGGGCGGAAACGGTGTGGACGTGCTGGGGGCCCAGGGTGCGGGTGAGGGCCCGCAGGCCCGCGTCCTCGTGCTTCTGGGCCTCCGCGTCCTCCCGCACCGACCGCAGGTCGGCGGCGAGGGCGATCTGCGCGCTCAGCGTCATCGGGTGGTCCGGGCCCAGTACCTGCTCGCAGCTGCGCAGGGTTTCGCGGGCGAGTTCCAGGGCGTCGTGGAGCCGGCCGGTGATGTTGCGGTGCCCGGTGGCGTTGAGGGCGCAGCCCAGCGTCCACGGGTGGCGCTCGCCGACGGCGCCGCGCATGCCGACCAGGGCCTGCTCGGCGAGGTTCAGCGCCTCGACGCGCTCGCCCTGGGCGCGCAGGACGAGGGCGAGGTTGCCGACCGTGCCGATGCTGTACGGGTGGGCGAGGCCGAGCTGGGTCTGGTAGCCGCGGACGACCTCCTCGGAGATCCGCCGGGCCTCGCCGATGTCGCCGTACTCGCGCAGGTAGGTGGCGTAGTCGGAGGCGACCATCAGGGTCCAGGGGAACTCGGCGCCGAAGACGCGCGTGGAGCGCTCCAGGACGCTGCGCAGCCGGGCCCCTGCGCCGGGGATGTCGCCGGAGCGGCGCAGGCACATGCCGAGGTTGTGCTCGGCGCGCAGCGTCTGCGGATGGTTGGGGCCGAGGACCTGCAGGTGGAGTTTGAGGCCCTGCTCCTGGCGGGCGAGGGCCTCGCGGTAGCGGCCCATGAGGCGCAGTCCCATGGCGCAGCCGATTCCGGAGGAGAGGGTGGCGATGTGCCGGACGCGCAGGACGCGTTCGCGGCGGCGCAGGGTGTCCAGGTCGGTTTCGTACGCCTCCTGGTAGCGGCCCAGGAGGCGCAGGACGACGGCGACGTTGTTCTCGGCGTTGAGGGTGGTGGAGTCGTCCTCGCCGAGGAGTTCGCGGTAGCGGGCGAAGGCGTGCTCCAGCAGGTCGCGGGCCTGCTCGAACTTGGCGGTGCCGAGGAGGACGCCGGCGTAGGTGCTGGTGGCGCGGAGCGTCTCCAGGTCGCGGTCGCCGCGTTCGGCGAGCATGCGGTCCGCGACGGACTTGGCGAGGACCTCGGCCCGTTTGAAGTGGCCGAGCATGCGCAGGGCGCCGCCGTAGTGGTAGCTGAGTTCGCGGACCTGGTCGTGGTCGTCGCCGAGCATGGCCCGCCACTCGTGGTCGGTCTGCTCGGCCAGGCGCAGGCAGGTGCGGTACTCGCCGGCGAGCATGAGGTAGCGCAGGCAGTTCAGCAGGAAGTTCTGGATCCGCGGGTTGGTGCTGGTCAGGACGCCGGCGCTCTCCAGGTGGGGGATCAGCTCGGCGAAGCGGGGCCACAGCCGGGAGTCGGAGGGCCGGCCGGGGTCGGCGGCGGCGAGGACCTGGCGGACCGCGCGGGCGAGGGGCCGGGCCTCCTCCTCGGAGAGGTTCTCGCGGACGATGCCGTGGACCATGCGGTGGAGTTGGACGGTCTCCAGGCCGCCGCCCTCCTCGACGGCGAGGTCCGAGTACTCCAGGCGGACGACGGAGAACTGGACGAGCTTGTTCAGGGCGGCGTTCCAGCGGATCTGGTCGTTGATGAGCCCGGCGAGCTGCTCCGGCGCGTCGTCGACGGGGAACTCGCGCAGCAGCCGCAGCGGGACGGGGCCCGGCGCGAAGAACACGAACAGGCGCAGCAGGGCGAGCGCGTCGGGGAAGTTCTCGCGGACGTTGTTGAGGAGTATGGCGAGGGCGGTGGGGAAGGGCAGCGGGTAGTCGTCGGAGACGGTGACGGCCTCGTGGGAGTCCAGGCGGCGGCGCAGCAGCCCCAGGTAGTCGCCGACGGTCAGCGGGGAGTCCGCGAGCCAGCCGGCGGTCTGGTCGAGGGCGAGCGGGTAGTCCTCCAGCGCCTCGGCGAGCTGGTCGGCCTCCTCGCCGGTGAGCCGGTGGGCGCGGCGGCGGATGAAGGTGATCGACTCGGGCCGGGCGTAGAGGGGGACCTCGACGAGGCTGGTGTGCCGGGAGGCCCATTCGCGGTTGCGGGAGGTGATGATGACGTCGCCGGCGCCGGAGGGCAGCAGGTCGGTGAGGTCGTCGGGGTTGTCGCAGCCGTCGAAGACGATCAGCCAGCGGTTGTACGGGGTCCCGCGCCGCAGCGCCTCCAGGACGGCCCGGATCTGCTCGCCGTAGCTGCCGGAGCCGCGCGGGAGGCCCAGTTCGGGGGCGAGGTCGGCGAGGCGTTCGCGGAGCGTGGGCCGGTCCTCGGCGGGGACCCACCAGACGACGTCGTACTCGGAGGCGAAGCGGTAGGCGTACTCGGTGGCGACCTGGGTCTTGCCGACGCCGGAGAGGCCGAGGAGGGTGACGATGGAGGCGCCGGGCGGGGCTTCGGCGAGGGCGGCGCGGAGCCTGCCGATGACGTCGTTGCGGCCGGTGAAGCGGGGGTTGCGGCGGGGGACGCGGCCCCAGATCTCGGGCGGGTCGTTGGGGAAGCGGGGGCCGCGGCGGCCGGTCTCGGTGCCGACGCGGTCGGTGGGCAGCTCCAGGCGGCGCAGGACGCGGTACTCGGCCTCGTACGCGTCGAGGCCCCACAGGTCGGTCTTCTCCAGCACGGCGACGGCGCTGGGCAGCGGGGCGTCGGTGAGGCAGACGGCGGCGAACCGGCCGGGGTGGTGGTCGTGGGCGGCCCGCAGGGCGGTGTTCCACTCCTGCTCGGTGTGGGTGCCGGCGGAGAAGTAGCGTTCGCTGAGCACGAGGAGGACGCGGCTGCCGCTGCGGGCGAGGTCGTCGAGGGCGTGGGTGAGGCCGCCGGAGGACTGGGGGTCCCAGCGCTGGAGGGCGACGCGGTGGCCGTGCTCCTCCAGCCGGTGCGCGATCCACACGGCCCAGGGCCGGTTGAACCCCGCGAAGCTGATGACGAAGCGCTGCGGCCGCGCGGGGGCCGGGTCGCGCTCCTGCCGAATACCGGTGGTCATGCGGCCGTCTCCCTGGAATCCGGGCGGTGGACGGGGTTGAAAAGGTACCGCAGCCGACGACCCGTCAGCCCTCGGCGTACGGGGCGAGTTCGGGGTGTTGCGCGTACCAGGCGCGGCGGGCCCGGTCCACGGCGCGGCGGGCGGCGGCGTACCGGTCGCCGGGCGGCGGCAGCTCGTCCATGGCGCGCTCCGCCTCGGCCATCGCGGCGGTGAACTCGCGTCCCGCGATGGTGAGTCGCGGGTGGGCGCGCAGCTCGGGCAGGACGGCCGCGACCTGGGCGCGGATGCGGGCGTGGCGGGCCCAGGCGCCGCGGGCACCGTAGAGGGCGGCGCGCTGCCAGTAGCCGGCGAGGGCCAGGTGGGCGTACGTGCCGTGCAGGAGGCCCTCCAGCGGGCGCGGGTCGGTGCGCCAGGGGGCCCAGTGCCGCGGGGCGCGGTCGGCGGTGTGCAGGGGGAGGACGTCGGCGAGGGCGGTCAGTTTGCCGTGCTGGACCTCGTGGACGAGCGTGGCGGCCAGGGCGGGCGGGGCCTGGGCGCGGGCGAGGACGGAGCCGGCGGCGGCGGGCAGGGTGGCGCCGTGGGAGCGGGATCCGCCGGCCAGCGGGACGACGGAGCGCAGCAGGAGGGCGGCTTCCTCGGCGCGGGCGGTGTCGTAGCGCTCCAGGAGGGTGAGGGCGCCGGTCCACTGGGTGTCCCAGCGTTTGTGGCCTTTGGGGGTGAGGCGGCGGGCGGCGCGGACGGGCGCGGGGCGGGTGTGGCCCGGGGCGCGGTAGGGGTCGAGGTCGTCGAGGCTGGTGCGGCCGTCGGGGAGGGTGTGCAGCGGGAGGACGGCGGGGTCGTCGGGGTCCCATGAGCGCTCGGTGAGGGCGAGGGGGCCGGGCCGGGGCGGGCGGAGCACGCCGAGGGTGGGCAGGGCGAGGCGGCCGCCCGCGGGCCGCAGGACGGCCTTGAAGGCGATGCCGGCGCGCAGGGCGGCCGCGGTGGCGAGGGCGCCGAGGTGGGCGAGGTCGGGCGGCGGGCCGGCCGGGTCGTGGAGGCGGCGCAGGGTCTCCTCGGCCCAGACGCCGGCGGCGGGGTAGTGCAGGACGTCGTGGACGGCGTCGGGGGCGTGCCGTTCGGCCTCCTCCAGCAGGGCCCAGTGGTCGGCGGCCTCGCCGCCGCGGCCGCCGCGGGAGGCGGCGGCGTCGAGGATGGCCCGGAGCAGGACGAGCCGCTTGGAGCGGCGGACGTCGGCGACGAGGCGGCTGCCTTCGGCGGAGGGCTCGGTGGAGGCGAGGGCGCGCAGGGTCGCCGAGGGGACGGTGAGGGTGCTCAGCGGGCCGGTCACGAGGCGGCCGCCCGGGTGGATACGGGTGCCGGGGCGGCGGCGCGGCCGGGCGGCGGCGGGGTGCCGCGGCCGGGTGCGGCGGCGCCTTCGGCGGCGCGGTGCAGGGCGGCGGCGATGTGCCGGATGAGGGCCTGGAGGTCGGCGCAGTAGACGGAGGGGTTGCGGAAGCCTTCGCCGGAGCGGTAGCGGTGCGGGTAGTGGCCGCCGCCGCAGACCTCGACCAGCTCGCAGGAGCGGCATTCGTCGGCGAGGGCGTCGAGGCCGAGCTGCCGGGCGGCGAGGCCGGGGTGGTCGAGCAGGTCGTCGAAGCGGTGGGTGTCCAGGGACATGCCGGTGGCGGCGGCGCCTTCGTAGGCGGACTTCAGGGAGTCGGCCTGTTCGAGGGTGCCGTCGGTCTCGATCACGGCGGTGGCGGCGGGGGCCAGGCCGAGGGTCTCGGTGGCCGCGGGGAGGCCGAGCAGCAGGGCGATGATCTCCTCGAAGGTGCGGATGCGGGTGCGCAGGGCGTCCGCCTGCCACCAGCGGTCGAAGACGGCGATGAGCCAGTCGGCGTACGGCGTGCGGTGCGGGGCGCTGCCGGGCGGCGGGGTGCTCCGGTTGGCGAGCGGCAGCAGCAGCCCGATGCCGGGCGGGTCGAAGGCGAGCAGGGACTCGTACGTGCGGACCGGGTCGTGGGCGAGGTCGACGACGCACAGGACGCCCGCGTACTGCTCCGGGTGGCGGGCGAGCAGGCGCAGGCCGCGGGCGGCGGCGCCGAACCCGGGCCGGCCGGCGTGGTCGACGCGGCGGGCGTTGTGCTCGGGCAGTCCGCCGTCGAGGCTGACGCCGACGCGGATCCCGGCGGCGGCGAGGGCGGCGAGCCGGCCGCGGGTGAGCAGGGTGCCGTTGGTCTGGACGGTCGCGGTGACGCGGGTCCCGGGGGACGCGGTGCGCAGGGCGGCCCGGACGGCGTCGACGGGGGCGGCCAGTTCGGCGGGGGCGGTCAGCAGGGGTTCGCCTCCGTGCAGGACCAGGTCGACGCGGGTCAGGGCGTGGGCGGCGGCGTGTTCGGCGATGCGTGCGGCGGCGCGGGCCGCGGTCGCGCGGGACATGGCGGCGGGCCGGTCGCGCCAGCTCTGGTCGGCCATCTCGTAGACGTAGCAGTAGGTGCAGGCCAGGTTGCAGCGGCTGCGCGTCTTGAGCACGAACTGCCGGATGGGGTGCGGGCGGTGGCCGGCGGCGCGCAGCGCCGGCACGTCGAGCCGGGTGTACGGCCAGGGGGCGCGGGCCCGGTGCGCGGACAGCGCGGACGGCGCCGCCCGGCTCCCGTCGGCATGGCTCACCGCAGGCACCTCCCTCCCCGGCCGCCGTGCGGGCACCCCGGCGGACGGTTGCATCCCTGCCCTGGGTTCGGCACGCGCTAACGGCGGAAACGGGACAACTCCGGGTGCGCTGCGTGGTGTTGGCGATGCGGTGCGTGAGCGGGCGCTCAGCTGGCGCCCGAGTCGAAGGCGTTGAGGATCTCGGCCGGGTGGGTGACGCGGTCGACCAGGCCCTCGATGACGCGGGCGAGGACGGGGTGGTCGATGCCGCGGAGGGCGGCGAGGTCGTAGCCGGACAGGTCGGGCAGCCCCGCCGGGCAGCGCCGCGCGCCGGCGGCGGCTGCGGGACCGGCCGGGGCGGCGGCCGGGGCGGTCGTCGGGGCGGCGGCCGGGGCGGTCGGGCCCGCGGGACCCGCGGGGCCCGCGGCGGGCGCCGGGCGCGGGGGCGGCAACGGCTGCGGGGCCGGTGCGGGCCGGCGGGTCGGGCTCCCCGCGGCGGGGCCCGCCGCCGGATCCGCCGCCGGACCCGCCCCCGGGTGTCCCGCCACTTCCGTCCGTGCATTCTGCTGCCGAATCGCCATGGGCTGCCCGTCCCCCTGCTGGTTCGCCGTGTCCGTCGGGTGCGCTGTCCGTTCGCTGCCGCCGTTCGCTGCCGTCCCGACCTCCGGGTCCGGTGCCTCGCGGGGTGTCACAGCCCGGCCTCCAGGGTGCGGACGCGGGAGCCGAGCGCCTCCCGACGTTCCGCGGCCTCCTCGCCGAGCCGCCGCCACAGCTCCAGGGCCGAGCGGTAGGCGTCGAGCGCGGCCCGGGGCCGGGCCAGCCGCTCCAGCACCTCGCCCCGCAGCTCCTGGACCCGGGCGGCCAGCTCGACGGCCACTTCGCGCCGCTCGGCGCGGTCGCCGTCCAGGGCGGCCCGCCAGGCCCGCCGGTAGGAGTCCGCCGCCCGGTCGAGGCGGTCCAGGGCCCGGGTGTGGGCATGGATCTCCTGCTGGACGTCTCCGTGCTCCCGCCAGGCCCTCGCCTGCTCCAGGGGGCTGCGGCTCTGCCGGACCGCCAGCTCCAGCAGGTACTCGGCCTCCCTCAGGTCCACCACATCGCCCTCGTAGCCGTGCCGCAGCCGCAGCCCCTCGGCGAGCCGCACCAGGCGCTGCGCGGACCGGCCGTCGGACTGCGGGACCGCGGCCCGGCTGTCGCGGAGCACGCGTACGGCCGCCGAGGCGAAGTGCCGGCCGCCCGCGGCACGGGCCCGCTCCAGCAGGGCCTCGCCCCACTCGGGCAGCAGCTCCCCGTAGGCCTCGCCGTCCCGCGGGATCAGCCGCCGGGCCCTGCCGTAGGCGTCGGCGGCCTGCTCCAGGGCCTCGGGGTCGGCGTCCCGGGCGTACCGGGCCCGGTGCACCCTGGCCCGGCAGACGAGAGCGGCCAGGCGGAGTTCGGGGTCGCCGCCGTCCGGCTCGGCGAGCACGAGGTCGAGGTGTCCGGCGGCCTCTTCGAGCCGGGCGGGCAGGTAGCGCAGGACGGTGGCGAGGTCGACGCGCAGCCGCGCCGCCTCGGCCGCGGCGGGCTCGGGGGGCGCCCCGGCCGTGTCCCCGGGACTCCCGCCGGCGGCGGTGCGGGGCAGGGCCGAGGCCAGGTGCCCGGCGGCCTCCTCGGCCAGCGCGGTCCGCTCGGCCGCGTCGCCGAGGCGGGGCAGCAGCGCCAGCAGGACCCGCCCGAGGGCGGGCCGCAGCACCCGGCCGGGGGCCTGGCCGGCGAGGACCTCCAGTGCGGCCCGCGCCTCCCGCAGCGCCCCGGGGTCGTCGCGCAGGTCGGCGATCCGGACGAGGGCCTGCACCCGCCGCAGGACGCAGTCCAGCCGCAGCCGCGGGTCGGCGGCGAGGGCGGCCGCGGCGGCGAACTCCAGCTCGGCGGCGTCCAGCAGTTCGGCGTCCGGGCGTTCGGCGAGGGCCCGCTCGTACAGGACCCGGCCGAGGAGGGCGCGGGCGGGCGCCGCGGCGAGCCCGCGCACGGCCTGTTCGGCCTCGGCGAGCAGCTCGGGGTCGCGCTGGCGCGCCCACAGCCGCAGCAGCACCTCGGCCAGCTCGCACTCCGCCTCGCCGTCGGCGTCCCCCGGCCCGGCGGGCGCCGCGACGGCGCGCCGCAGGACGGCGGCGGCTTCGTACAGGCCGCGCTCGGCGCCGCCGTCCGCGTCGTGCGCGGCGAGCCGGTCGCGGGCGGTGCGCACGGCCCAGGACCGCCGGGGCGGCGGTGCGGGCGGCTCCCGGTCGGCGGCGTCGTCCGGTACGGCCGGGCCGGGCAGGTAGCGGCGTACGACGCGGGCGGAGACCTCGGCGAAGGCCTGGGGCAGCCGCCCGGCGGGGACGCGCCCCTCCGGGTCGTCCTCGACGGCGGGCTCCCCGGTGAGCTGGGCGACGGCCAGGGCGGGGAAGTTGCGCACACCGCGCCCGAAGTGCGCGAGGACGTACTCGGAGCAGTGCTTGAGCACGAGCGCGGCGTCGTCCCGGCCGAGCGGCCCGAGCAGCACGTCCTGCACGCCGGGGGTGAACTCGTACCACTGGCCGGCGTCGGGGCCGCGCCGCAGCAGCCCGCTGAGCAGGACTTCCGCGAGGTCGGAGGGCTCGGAGTCGGGCAGCATGGTCCGCTGGACGAGCCGCATGACGGGCAGCGTCAGCGGCGCGGCCGACAGGTAGACGGCGAGCTGGACGGCGCGCGGCGAGGCGGCGGAGCGGAAGCGGCGCACCAGCTCCTCCGGCGGCCGCACCGCCCGCGGCGGGGGGACGGGCGCGGCGGGGTGGTCGGCGAGGACGCGGCCCACCTCGGCGGGGACGGGCCCGGGCCCGAGACCGGCGACGAGGCGGGCCCAGGCGCCGAGGGCGGTGGCGTTCGGCGGCAGGACGGGCACGGTGAGCCCGCCGCCGGGCCTGCCGTGGCGCGGCGGCCGGTCGGGCCGGAAGCGGAGCCGGCCGGCGCCGCCCTCGGTCCGCGCGAGGGTGCCCCGCTCGGTCGGCAGCCAGCTGCGGTTCCACAGCCGCTGCGGCAGCGGCTGGACGACGGCGCAGGGGGTGCACTCGGCCCAGCGGTGCAGCAGCCGCTGCGCCTCGCCCTCCCGCCACAGGGCGCCGGCGCAGTCGGAGACGACCATGGTGAGGGCGCGGCCGCTGGGGTCGCGGAGCTGGTCGCCGGAGCGCAGCCGGCTGCCGGGGGCGGGCCCGCGGCCGAGGGCGGCCCGGCCGTCGGCGAGCCGGTGCAGGTAGTGGACCTGGACGTCGCGGAAGGCGCCGAGGCGTTCGCAGACGGTGCGGAGCTCCTCGAACATGTCCTGCCAGACGGCCATGGAAGGGGAGGCGTCCATCACCAGCCGGACGGTGGCCTCGCGGCGGCTCTCGGGCCGCAGGACGGGGATGACGAGGCCGAGGGCGCGGGCGCTTGCCTCGGCGGTGGCCGGCTCGTCGAGGACCATCCGGGCCGGCGGGCCGGGCGGGCGGTGCCGCTGGAGGGAGCGCAGGGCGCGCTGGATGTCGAGGATGCGGGGCAGGGCGGCCGCGCCGGGGACGCGTACGGGCACGCCGGTGCCGGCGGGCAGGCCGGCGGCCTCCTCGGCGGCGGCGCCGGTGACGCGGGCGGCGTAGAACCGCACCGGGTCCTCGATGCCGGGGTCCGGTGGCGGGGGCTCCTCCTGCGGCGGCGGGGCCTCGCGGGGGCCGGGGCGGCGCAGGAGCAGCGGTGCGGGCGGGCCGGCGGGCGGGCCGGGCGGGCCGATGCGGCCGGCCAGCCAGAGGGCGTCGGCCAGCTCCTCGGCGGAGGGGTCGAGTCCGGCGGCCCGCAGCAGCCGTGCCAGGTCCCGGATGGCGGGGGGTGACGGGAGCGGTTGCTCGGCGGTGGGCATGGTCTCACCTCGGGCGGTCGAGGCGCTGGATGAGGAGGTCGGCGAGGTCTTCACGGGTCGGGGGGGCGGCGTAGTGGGTGAGGTAGATGGCGTTCAGGAGCTGGTCGGCGGCGACGAGTTCGGACTGGGAGCGGCTGAGGAACTCGCGGATGAGGTCGGCTCCGAGGCGGGCGGCGTCCTCGCCGAGGTGGGCGCGGACCATGGTGGCGAGGCGCTTCTCGCCGGGCTGGCCGAGCTTGAGCTGGATGCAGCGGCGCAGCAGGGCGGCGGGGAAGTCCCGTTCGCCGTTGCTGGTCAGGATGATGAAGGGGAAGGCCCGGCAGCGGACGCGGCCGTCGCGGACGGCGACCTTCGCGCCGTCGTCGGTGAGGACGTGCACCTCGGGCTCGGTCTCGGCGACGCGTTCGAGTTCGGGCAGGGTGAACTCGCCTTCCTCCAGGACGTTGAGGAGGTCGTTGGGGAGGTCGATGTCGCTCTTGTCGAGTTCGTCGATGAGCAGGACGCGGGGGCGGAGGGTGGGCAGCAGGGCGGTGCCGAGCGGCCCGAGCCGGATGTACTTGCCGATGCCGGGGGCGCCGCCGGGGTCGCCGCCGCCGGCGGCGATCTGGACGTCCTGGAGGCGGGCGATGGCGTCGTAGCGGTAGAGGCCCTCCTGGAGGGTGGTCCGCGAGACGACCGGCCAGCGCAGGACCCGGCCGAGTTTCAGCTCGTGGGCGACGGCGTGCGCGAGGGTGGACTTGCCGGTGCCCGGGTAGCCGGTGACGAGGAGCGGACGGCGCAGGTAGAGGGCCGCGTTGATGGCCTCCAGCTCCTCCGGTTCGGGCCGGTGGAGTTCGGCGGCCTGCCGGTGGGCGCCGAGTCGCCGGGCGACGTTGCCGTCGGCGGACCGGGACGACGGCGGCGGGTCGACGGCGGGCCCGCCGTCGAAGTCCCGCCAGGGCGGCGGTTCGGGCAGGACGTCGATGCCGTCGTGTGGCTCGCCGACGCCCCGGTAGATCAGCCATTCCTCGTTCACGTCTGTCCCCTCCCGCCCGTCACAGGTCCCCCTGGAGCGGCTCGTCCTCGGGCAGGGCGCGGGCCGGGTCGTCCCAGACGAGGGCCATCCCGTCCGACCAGTAGGCGTCCGGGTCCGCCCCGTGGGAGCGGGCCCGCAGCTCCTGGAGCCGCACCGGCAGTGGTGCCCCGTGCCCCGCGTCGGTCAGCTCCTCGCGCAGTCCGCGGTGGAACGGCGCGCAGGACTCCCCCGGATCCGCCGGGGGCCGCCGGGTGACCGCGACCCCGTAGCCGGCCTCGCGGACCGCGTGCAGGGACCCGAGGGTGGGCTCCTGGTCGGCGGCCCGGCAGTGCACCGGCACGGTGTTGTCGGCGAGGCCGTCCAGCCAGGCCGGGGAGGGGCTGCGGGGCCGGCCGTGCGCGCAGTCGGCGCGCTCGTCGAGCAGGGGCCCGGTCTGGACGCGGCTCCAGCGGTCGGCCCGGCGGTGGGCGGCCTCCGGGTCGTGCGGCGGGCCGCCGGCGGCGTGGCCGCCGCTTCCGGCGGGGTAGCGCAGGACGACGGGCCGCTGGGCGCCGAGGGGGACGCGGCCGGTGACGGTCCAGGTGTCGACGGGCAGCCCGAACAGCTCGGGGGCGACGGCGACTTCCAGGGCGGCGGGCGCCTCGTGGGTGTCGCAGCGCCGGAAGGCCTCGGCGAGGGAGTCGCGCAGCGCCTCGGGCAGGCCGGCCCGGGTGACGCGCACGCCGGAGCCGACGGGGGTGAGGCGGCCGGGGTGGGCGGGCCCGGCGAGGACGGAGACCCGCCAGTCGTAGACGTCCTCCCAGCCGTGCGCCCAGGCCTCCAGCAGGACGGACGGCCCCTGCGGCATCGCCTGGACGGGCCGTCCGGGGCCGTGGGCGGGCCGGGCGGCGCGGGCGCGGCGGCGGCGCTCCCGCTCGGCGAGGCCCAGGTCGTGGCGTTCGCCGAGTTCGCGGCGCAGCGGCCGCCACAGCCGCTCGGCGGTGGCCCGCACCCAGTCCCACAGCTCCTCGTCGGCTCCGGGGGCGGGCGGCTCCCGGTGGTCGGCGACGCTGATGTCGGTGGCGTAGCGGAGCATGGCTGCGGCCTCGCCGGTGCCGCCGGGCGGGTCGTGCAGCATGCCGAGGCCGTCGCGCCAGCTCAGCGGGGCGGGCAGGGCCGGGTCGGGTTCCTCGCCGCGGGCCGCCTCGACGAGGGCGCGGACGGCCTCGGAGGAGCCGGGCGGGGGTAGTTCGGCGAGCAGCCCGCACAGGGTGGTGATCTCGGCGGGGGTGAGGCGGGGGCCGCCGTAGAGGTCGGCGGCGGGGAGTTCGCCGTGCACGTCGGTCCAGGTGCGGCGGCTGTCGAGGTCGCTGAGGTGCTCGTCGTAGTGGTACAGGTCGTGGGCCTGCATGACCCGGCGGTAGAGGCCGATCTGGCCGACGGCGTCCAGAGGCAGGGTGCGCAGCTGGACGACGGAGACGGCGAGCCCGCCGCCGCCGGTGTGCCGGCGGGCCTTGACGACGCCGACGACCTCCCCACGGCCCAGGTCGACGACGGGGCCGCCGGACATGCCGGGCTCGATCTCGTCGTCGTCGCCGAGGCGGAGGGCGGCTCCGCCGGCGGCGGTGCCGCGCAGGCGGGTGGTGCGGCCGGTGATCTCGGGGATGCCGAGGTCCTCGGTGCAGCCGAAGTACGCGACCTCGTCCAGGCGGGGCCGGGCGCGGTCGGTGAGGCGGACGCACGCGTGGGAGACGGGGGCGAGGATCCGTACGAGGGCCAGGTCGGGCAGGTCCCACAGCGCGCGCCGGGGAGGCCGGCGCTCCTCCAGCCGCTCGGGCAGGACGCACTCGACGCGGCCGGTGACGGTCCCGGTGGTGCGGGGGCCGGAGGAGAAGGTGATGCCGACCTCTCGTCCCACCAGCCGCACCGCAGCACCCCCTTCGCCCACGACGTGGGCACACGTCAGTACCCAGCCGGGGGCGACGAAGAAGCCGCTGCCCCAGGTCGGGTGGTTCCCCCGGTCTGCATACCCGCCGGGGGCGGGGTGGACGCGTACGGTGGCTGCCTGGACGAGGGGCTCGAGGAGTTCGTAGGCGCGCGCGGAGTCGCCGGTGCGCCGGTCCAGCATCCGCACCCCCTCACCTTCGACGGCATTCCAGGCTAGCGCCGGCGCCGCGACGGGGGGAGGCCTTGCCCGGCCTGCGGATTATCCTGGCGGGAAACGTCCCCATGCCCACCTTCATCACGCACGGAGCCCGACTTGTACTTCACCGATCGCGGCATCGAGGAGCTGGAGAAGCGGCGCGGCGAGGAGGAGGTCACCTTCGAGTGGCTGGCCGAGCAGCTGCGCACCTTCGTCGACCTCAACCCCGACTTCGAGGTCCCGGTGGAACGCCTGGCCACCTGGCTGGCCCGCCTGGACGACGAGGACGACGAGGACGAGTAACCCGCGCCGGGACCTGCGCCGGCGCGGGACACCCCCGCGCCCCGCACGCGCCCCCGCCCGCCGGTGGCGCCCCCGCCCGGCGGGCGCCCGCACGCGGGGCGCGGCCGGCGCATGAGCCGCCCCAGCAGAAATGACCGAAATCGACCGGGTCCGGGGAGGCTCAGGAGCGGCGGGGGCGCGGCTTCAGCGGCCGGAGCGGGGCGCGGTCGCAGGCGGGGTGCACCCAACCGTCCGGCCGGGCCCCGGACGCCGAGTGCCGGATGATCCGGATCCCCTCGCCCTGCACCGGCCGCTGGCAGACGGCGCAGATCCGCCCCGCCGCGGTCATCGTCCGGCCGCCGAGGGCGGGCAGGAGCGGACGTCCGCGTCGAGGAGCATGGCTCCCTCGCGGCCGATGACCACGCCCCGGTAGACGGCGCCCGCCCCGAGGGCCTTCCCGCAGGCGACGCACGCCCGCCCGAGCGCCTGCTCGGCGGTCAGGTCCCGGAAGTCCTCGGGAAGCGGCGCCCTGTGGCAGGGGATGGGGGTGCGGATCTCCATGGCGGTGCTCCCTGGGGCGGTGTCAACGGGTGGCGGGGGCAGCAGCGGCACGCGTCCTCGGTGGCCGGCGCGCGTGTGCCCTTCTGTGCGACCACCATGTCGGCTGACTTCCGGCCCGATCCACTACCGGGCCCTATAGGGCCGTCCTATATTCCGGGCATGGAGCCGGAGTTGGACGTCTGGGTGCACCCCGACCTGCGCGCAGCCGCCGCAGCCGAGGACTGGCCGATGCTGCTGAGGAAGTGGCGGAAGGCGACACGCAGCAGCCAGAGCAGGCTCGGCGCCCTCGTCGGCCTGGCGCAGCCGGACATCTCTGCGATCGAGAACCGGCGGCGCGCGGTGACCTCCGTCGAGGTCCGCCGGCGCATCATCGAGGGCCTCGGCATCCCCGCCGAACTGCTGGGCGGCGCGGGCGCCGGAATGCCCTTGCCGTCGCTCGCCCTGCCGGGCCTGGTGGCCGATCCGGACACGGAGCGCCTACGGCGCATCACCGCATCCGGGATGCGGCTGGACGCGCCCTCGCTCGCCGCAATAGAGCGCCTGCTGGCCGAGCACCGCCGGGCTGAGGACACGCTCGGCTCGCGGGTCATGTCCGCCGTGGTGGCCAAGCAGTTCGAGGCGGTGGCCGGCCTCTACGACCAGGCGCGCGGCCCTCTCGCCGACGGGCTCGTGCGGGTGATGGCGGAGTACGCGCAGTTCCTCGCCTGGATGGCGCAGGACCAGGACGACGCGGCACTGGCGCTCGCCTGGTTCGACCGCTCCCACGACTGGGCCCTCGAATCGGGCCACGGCGACATGGCCGCCACCACCATGAGCATGAAGGCCCACGTCGCCTGGTCCCGGGGGCGGGCCCGGCGCACCATCCGCCTCGGGGAGGCCGCGGCATCAACGCCGGGGGCGAGCGACGCGACCCGCGGTTTGGCCGTGCAGATGGCCGGCCGCGGTCACGCCCTCGACGGCGACGCGGACGCGGCGTACCGCCGGCTCGACGAGGCGCAGCTGATCATCGCGAACGCGACCGACGCGCCGCCGTGGCTGTACTTCTACGGCGAGTCCTGGTTCACGGCACAGCGCGGCATGGCGGACCTGCACCTGCGCGACTGGCGGAGCGCGATCGAGAACCTGAGGGCAGGACTCGCCGGGTTCACACCCGCCTTCCGGCGCGACCGGGCCTGGTACGGGGCATGCCTGGCCCGCGCGTACGCCGGTGCCGGAGAGCCCGAGGCGGCGCTGACAACAGCCACGAGCGTCCTGGCGGACGCATCCGAGATCGGCCGGCCCCACGCCTGGGGCGAACTCCACAGGGCGGGCGGCCTGCTGCTCCGGTGGGGCGCCCCGGAGGGCCGACTGCTGGTGGCCGCACTCGCGGAACTGGACTGACAGGTACCCGTCGCCATGACGACGCCGATCAAGGAGGCATGTGATGCCGTCGACCGTGCCGGCCTGGCCTGACCTGCTCGGCTCGGCCGAGCGCACGGCCGTCCACCTGGAGATGCGCGACTCGTACGCCGTCGACTACGAGACCGGCCCGTTCGCCGACTGGAGAGCCGGCCACCGACACGACCCCTCCGACCGGGCCACTTGGTGGCGGCCCTGGCTGGACCTCGTCGCCGCCACGGTGGACCGCGGCGTGGCCGTGCGCCGCGCCCGCATCGTCTCCGAGCCGGTCAGCGAGTACACGCGCTTCCTGTACGACGGGACGTTCACCAACATGGCGGCGGGCGAGGAAGTGCGCTGGCTGCCCAGACGGCAGGCCGGCACCCTGGCCCTGCCGGGGAACGACTTCTGGCTCATCGACGGCCGACTCGTCCGCTGGAACCACTTCACCGGGGACGGCGCATCCGCCGGCGGGGAGATGAGCGACGACCCGGCCGCCGCCAAGCTGTGCGCCGACGCGTTCAGCGCGGTGTGGGAGCGCGCCATCCCGCACGACCGGTACGAGATCCCGTAGATCCGCGCCCGCGCCCCGTACGCACGAGCCCCCTCCCGGCCCGGGGCCGGAAGG
Organism: Streptomyces sp. NPDC031121; assembly: GCF_055570615.1. Taxonomy (NCBI): domain Bacteria; kingdom Bacillati; phylum Actinomycetota; class Actinomycetes; order Kitasatosporales; family Streptomycetaceae; genus Streptomyces; species Streptomyces sp. NPDC031121. The sequence goes on along the minus strand of NZ_JBVIGV010000001.1, from coordinate 465,078 downwards.
GGGCCGTGAGGGACGCGGCTCAGGCGGCCTTGGTCTCCCAGAAGATGCGGTCGATCTCGGCGATCAGGTCGAGGGCCTTCTGGCCGGTCGCCGGGTCGTTCGACGCCTTGGCGGCCGAGAGGGCCTTCAGGGTGTCGTTGACCAGGGTGTGCAGCTGCGGGTACTTCTCGAAGTGCGGGGGCTTGAAGTAGTCGCTCCACAGCACCGAGACGTGGTGCTTGGCGAGCTCGGCCCGCTGCTCCTTGATGGTGATGGCCCGGGCGCGGAAGTCGGCGTCCTCGTTGGCCTGGTACTTCTCCTGGACGGCCTTGACCGACTCGGCCTCGATGCGGGCCTGGGCCGGGTCGTAGACGCCGCACGGCAGGTCGCAGTGGGCGGAGACCTTCGCCTTGGCGGCGAAGAGGCGGGAAAGCATGGAGATACTCCTCCTCGTGATCGTCTTCTCAAGGGCGAGATTACTCCGTGGGAGGGCGGATTTCGCGAGCGGCCCCTGAGGCTTGGGACAAAAGTCCGAGGGCGGGCGGGCAGCGGTGAGCGAACGTACGGGGCCGTGCGGCACCATGCCGTGGGGGGCCGCAGCGGGCGAGGAGGTCGGGCATGGCGGGCGGAAGGGGCACCCGGTTCGAGGTGCTGGAGGTGGCGGGGCCGTCGATGGTGCCGACGCTGCTGAACGGGGACCGGCTGGTCGTGCGGTACGGGGCCGAGGTCCGGCCGGGTGACGTGGTGGTGCTGCGCCACCCGTTCCAGCAGGACCTGCTGGTGGTGAAGCGGGCGGTGGAGCGGCGCCGGGGCGGCTGGTGGGTGCTGGGGGACAACCCGTACAACCGGACCGGGGACAGCACCGACTACGGGACGGTGCCCGAGGAGCTGGTGCTGGCGACGGCCGTGCTGCGCTTCCGGCCGCGCCCGGCGGATCAGAGCTCGCTGAGGGCCCGGCTGTCCTGGGCGGTGTCGGCGCTGCGGCCGCTGCGGGCGGACGCCTCGGCCTCCAGGCGCTTGCGGGCGCGGTAGGCGGCGACGTTCGCCCGGGTGGCGCAGCGGTCGGAGCAGTAGCGCCGGGAGCGGTTGGTGGAGGTGTCGAGGTAGGCGTTGCGGCAGGGCGGGGCCTGGCAGAGGCCGAGCCGGTCGGGGCCGTGCTCCGTGAGGTGGAAGGCCAGGCCGAAGGAGGCGATGGCCGCGTAGCCGGCGGAGGCGTTCGAGGGGTGGTCGGCGAGGTGGATGTGCCAGTCGGGGCGGCCTTCGTCGTCGAGGTACTGGTGGCCGGAGACCTGGGGGCTGACGGGGAACTCCATCAGCAGCGAGTTCAGCAGGTCGACGGCGAGGACGTGGTCGCCGCCGTCCGCGGCCTCGAAGACGGCGCGGAGCCGCCCCCGGACGTTGCGGAAGCGCGTCACGTCGGTGTCGGTGACGCGGCGCGCCATCTGGACGCTCTCGCCGAAGAGGGCGCGGACGGCCTCGACCGAGGTCAGGGCGTCCTTGTTGCGGGCCGGCTCCTCGGTGTTGACCAGGCGCACGGCGTAGTCCGAGTAATGGGCCAGTTCCACTTGTAGTCCTTACGGATGCGGATTAGGGTTCGCGGTAACGGTCGATACTGATTCGAGGGTATTACGGAACGGGCGGAGGGGTTCGCGATGGCAGAGGCTGAGGCCACCACCGACTGGCAGGCCTGGCAGGACAGCTGGGACCGGCAGCAGGAGTGGTACATGCCCGACCGCGAGGAGCGGTTCCGGGTGATGCTCGACATGCTGGAGGCTCTGGCGGGCCCCACCCCCAGGGTGCTGGATCTGGCGTGCGGTACGGGAAGTATCACGGACCGCGTCCTCAAGCGGTTCCCCGGAGCGTCGAGCACGGGCGTGGACCTGGACCCGGCCCTGCTGACGATCGCGCGGGGCCACTTCGCGGGCGATGCCCGGGTCTCCTTCGTCACCGCCGACCTGAAGGACCCGCAGTGGACGCGGGCGCTCCCCCGCGACCGCTACGACGCCGTCCTGACGGCCACGGCGCTGCACTGGCTGCACAGCCCGCAGCTGGCGGTGCTCTACCGGCAGCTCGCCCCGCTGCTGCCGGAGGGCGGCGTCTTCATGAACGCCGACCACATGCCCGACCCGTCGACCCCGCGGATCAACGCGGCCGAGCGCGCCCACCGGCACGCCGGCATGGACCGCGCCAAGGCGGCGGGCGTGCCGGACTGGGCCGAGTGGTGGGCCCTGGCGGCCGCCGACCCGGTGCTCGCCGAGCCCGTGAAGCGCCGCTTCGAGATCTACGGCGAGCACGCCGACGGGGACACTCCGGACGCGGCCTGGCACGCGCGGACGCTGCGCGAGGCGGGCTTCGCGGAGGCGCGGACGGTGTGGTGCTCGCCGTCCGACGCGCTGGTCCTCGGTCTGAAGTAGGACCTTCCCGGAACCTTTGGAGGAACACCCGAAAACGGGCGCCCTCCGCGCATGCGGGAGGGGCGGCACGGTGACCGTGCCGCCCCTCCTGGACCGTCCGCTCAGAGCACCTTCGACAGGAACGCCTTCGTCCGGTCGTGCTGCGGGTTGCCGAGGACGTCGCGCGGGTGGCCGGACTCGACCACGACGCCGCCGTCCATGAACACGAGGTTGTCGCCGACCTCGCGGGCGAAGCCCATCTCGTGCGTGACCACGACCATGGTCATGCCCGACTCGGCCAGGTCCCGCATGACGTCGAGGACGTCGCCGACGAGCTCCGGGTCGAGCGCCGACGTCGGCTCGTCGAAGAGCATGAGCTTCGGCTCCATCGCCAGCGCGCGGGCGATCGCCACACGCTGCTGCTGGCCGCCGGAGAGCTGGGCGGGGTAGTTCCCGCCCTTGTCGCCGAGGCCGACGCGGTCGAGCAGCTTGATGGCGCGCTCGCGTGCCACCGCCTTGGACTCGCGCTTGACCATCACCGGCGCTTCCATGACGTTCTCGATGGCCGTCATGTGCGGGAAGAGGTTGAAGCGCTGGAAGACCATGCCGATGTCCCGGCGCTGGGCCGCGACCTCGCTGTCCTTCAGCTCGTAGAGCTTGTCGCCCTTCTGGCGGTAGCCGACGAGCTGGCCGTCGACGTACAGCTTGCCGCCGTTGACCTTCTCCAGGTGGTTGATGCACCGCAGGAAGGTCGACTTGCCGGAGCCGGAGGGGCCGATCAGGCAGAACACCTCACGCGGGGCGACCTCCAGGTCGATGCCCTTGAGGATGTGCGCGGCGCCGTAGGACTTGTGGACGCCCTCGGCCTTGACCATGGCAGTCGTCGTCATCAGGCCACCGCCTTCCGGTTCGAGAGGCGGGTGAGGTTCGCCTTGATCTTCTGCAGCGGCGTCGGCGGCAGGGAGCGCAGCGCACCGCGGGCGTAGTGCCGCTCCAGGTAGTACTGGCCGACCGAGAAGACGCTGGTCAGGGCCAGGTACCAGATCGATGCGACGAAGAACATCTCCATGACCGCGAACGAGGTGGACGCGATGTCCTGGGCCGCGCGCAGCAGGTCGAAGTACTGCACGGCGACGACCAGCGACGAGGTCTTGAGCATGTTGATGAACTCGTTGCCCGTCGGCGGGACGATCACGCGCATGGCCTGCGGGAGGACGACGCGGCGCATGGTCTGCGTCCGGGTCATGCCGAGGGCGTGCGAGGCCTCGGTCTGGCCCTCGTCGACGGACTGGATGCCGGCGCGGACGATCTCGGCCATGTACGCGCCCTCGTTCAGGCCGAGGCCCAGCAGGGCGGCCAGGAACGGCGTCATGACCTGGGTCATCTCGTCCTTGTAGAACCCGAGGTTCAGGATCGGGAAGATCAGGGCGAGGTTGAACCAGATGAGGAGCTGGACGTACACGGGGGTGCCGCGGAAGAACCAGATGTAGAACCAGGCGATGGTGCTGGTCACGGGGTTCTTCGAGAGCCGCATGACGGCGAAGAGGACACCGAGGACCAGGCCCAGCGCCATGGAGGCGATGCTGATCCAGATGGTGTTGCCCAGACCCCTGAGGATCGTGGGGTCGAACATCTTCTCGGGCACGGTGGCCCAGCGCACGTTGCCCTGGGAGAAGGCGTACGCGAGGGCCGCGGCGAGCGCGATGACGACCACCGCGCTGATCCACCGGCCGTAGTGGCGCACGGGGATGGCGCGGATCGCCTCGGGGGGGACGGCCCCGGCCGGCGGGGTGTCCGCCGGGCCGGAGGCCTTGTCGAGCTTGTCAGTCACAGTGACTGCCCTTCAGTGGTGCAAGGAAGACGAAGTACGAGGGGAGTACTCCGGGTAGGTCACTGGCCGGCGTTGACCTTGGCTTCGGTCACGGCTCCGGAGCCGGCGTTCCACTTGTCGAGGGCGGCCTTGTAGGTGCCGTCCTTGATGATCGCGTCCAGCGCCTGCTGGAGGGCGTCGCGGAGCTCGGTGTTCTTCTTGTCGACGGCGATGCCGAAGAAGCCGGCGTCCGTCGGGTTGGCGATGGCCTCGAAGTCGTTGCCGCCGCCCGCGGTCTTCGCGATGTACGCGGCGACCGGCGAGTCGTTCAGGTCGGCGGCAGCGCCGCCGGCCTTGACGCGGGTCTGGGCCTCGGCGTCGGTCGGGAAGGACTCGATGGCGAGCTCGCCCTTGCCGTCCTTCTTGCACTTCTCGGCCTGGTCCTTGGCGGACTGCTCGTAGGTGGTGCCGCGCTGGACGGCCACCTTCTTGCCGCACAGGTCGTCGAGGGTCTTGATGCCCTCCGGGTTGCCCTTCTTGACCAGGATGCCGGTGGAGGCCTGGAAGTAGTCGACGAAGTCGACGCCCGCGCCGGTCTTGTTGCCCTTGTCGTCAAGGCCCTCCTGGCGGGCCTTGGTGTCGGTCAGCGAGGACATGACCACGTCGCTGCGGCCGGTCTGCATGCTGCCGATCAGCGTGTCGAAGGTGCCGGACTCGAACTTGAACTCCACGCCCAGCTGCTTGGCCAGGGCCGCGGCGATGTCGGGGTCCACGCCGACGATCTTGCCGCCCTCGGTGAACTCCATCGGGGCGTAGGTGGCGTCGGTGCCGACCTTGATGACGCCGGCGTCCTGGATCTTCTTCGGCAGCTTGGAGAACAGCGGCGCGCTGCTGTTGGCCGCCTGGCCCGACGGCGTCGTCGAGCCCTTGTCGGTCTGGTCGCCGCAACCGGTGAGGATCAGGGCGCCGGAGACCGCGATCGCTGCGACCGCGGCGATCCGGGACCGGGCGGCGGTCGTACGACGGGTGGTGCTTGCGGTCATGAGCAGGTTCCTCCGGCTGAGCAGGGAAAAACAAGCGAGAACGGGTCGGGCACGCACCTTCGAGTGTCGCGACCTCGTGCGGTTACGGCATCTTGCCATTCGGACTGACGCATTCAGGCAGTTCGTCAGGTCAAAATCGGATAACGGGTGCCCCGAAGTGCCCACCATGGCTGCGGAGCGGACGCCGATGCACCGAAGGAACAGCTGTGACCTGGCCTTTTTGACGGATTATTTACGGAGCGTCTCGGCTGTCGGACCGAGCTCTTTGGACCTTTCGCCGAAAACCGGACAAGAGGCATCCAGTCCAGCCGGAATCGACTCGTCTGGGTGACTGTTCTTCGGGTACAACGGATCCTTACACCCCTCATCCGGGGCTCAGGGCGCGCGTGCGGCGCGCCCCGCGTGTTCGAACCTCCCCTTCGCGGAGGCGGGCCAACCGCCGATGCGGAGTACGGACGCGGTGCCCGCCCACCCCTTAACCAGGAGTGGCCAACCCTCAATGATTCAAAGACTTAAGGGGTCTAGAACAGTGGCAGCGGAGATCGTCAATCCTCGCAGCGACAGCGTTACGGACAACAACCCGGACGCGGTGTTCGCACTGCACCGGGGCGGCAAGATGGCCATCCAGGCCACGGTGCCGGTCCAGAACAAGGACGACCTGTCCCTCGCCTACACGCCCGGCGTGGCGAAGGTCTGCACCGCGATCGCGGAGCAGCCCGAGCTGGTGAACGAGTACACCTGGAAGTCCAACGTGGTCGCGGTCGTCACCGACGGCACGGCCGTGCTCGGGCTCGGTGACATCGGTCCCGAGGCCTCCCTTCCGGTGATGGAAGGCAAGGCCATCCTCTTCAAGCAGTTCGGCGGTGTCGACGCGGTCCCGATCGCGCTCGCCACCAAGGACACGGACGAGATCGTCGAGACCGTGGTCCGCCTCGCGCCCTCCTTCGGCGGGGTGAACCTGGAGGACATCTCCGCGCCCCGCTGCTTCGAGATCGAGCGGCGCCTCCAGGAGGCCCTCGACATCCCGATCTTCCACGACGACCAGCACGGCACGGCCATCGTGTCGCTGGCCGCCCTGCGCAACGCCGCGAAGCTCACCGGGCGCACGCTCGGCGACCTGCGCGCCGTGATCTCGGGCTCCGGCGCGGCGGGCATCGCCATCGCCAAGATCCTCGTGGACGCCGGGATCGGCGACGTGTGCGTCACCGACCGCAAGGGCGTGGTCTCCGCGGACCGGACGGACCTGACGGACGTCAAGGCGGAGATCGCCGCCCTGACGAACAAGTCGGGCCTGACCGGCTCGCTGGAGGAGGCCCTCGCCGGCGCGGACGTCTTCATCGGCGTCTCGGGCGGCACCGTGGCCGAGGAGGCCGTCGCCTCGATGGCGAAGGACTCCTTCGTCTTCGCCATGGCCAACCCGAACCCGGAGGTCCACCCGGAGGTCGCGCACAAGTACGCGGCCGTCGTCGCGACGGGCCGCTCGGACTTCCCGAACCAGATCAACAACGTGCTGGCGTTCCCCGGGATCTTCGCGGGCGCCCTGAAGGTCCGCGCCAGCCGGATCACCGAGGGCATGAAGATCGCCGCCGCCGACGCCATCGCGGGCGTCGTGGGCGACGAGCTCGCCGCCGACTACGTGATCCCGTCGCCGTTCGACGAGCGCGTCGCCGAGGCCGTCGCGGCCGCGGTGGCCGCCGCCGCCAAGGCCGACGGGGTGGCCCGCCTCGGCTGACAGCCGCACTGCGCGTGGAGGGGCCCGGCCGGATCCGATCCGGCCGGGCCCCTCCACGTGTGCGCCCGCCCGCGGCGCGCACCCTCCCCGCCCCCGAACCGGGAGGGGTCGCACCGCGTCGGCGAGTCGTTCGAGGGACCGCCGCGCGGGCCTCGGACATCTCGGAGCAGACGCGCCCGAAATGACAGGCTCATGACGAGCTTGGCCGCGCCGGACGGAATACTACCGGCCCAAATGGCGTGATCTCGCCATTCCGCTTAGTGCCCAGAATCCGTCAAGACCGCAGGTACAGCGTGTAGTTGGGCATGCGACAGACAGTTCCGTTCCGGCGCGGGCGCCCTCTGCCGGAAGGACGCCGCCGCCCCCCTGTCCGGTTCCCGCCCGGCGGGATACGGGTCCGCCGGCCGGCCGGGGCGGTCCCCGGCCGGCGGCCGGCGCCGGTGCGACGAAGGCCTCACCCGCGATGTGCCGGCAGGGCTGGCCCCGCCGCCTACCGGGCGGTAGCGTCGCGGCATGTTCGCTGCCTACGCCGCCCGTATCGACCGTGACCAGCCGCTGAGCGGCCTCGAGCTGGGCGAGCGCCCGGCTCCGTCGGCCCGCCCCGGCTGGGTGACCGTGAACGTCAAGGCCGCCTCCCTCAACCACCACGACCTCTGGTCGCTGCGCGGGGTCGGCCTCGGCGAGGACAAGCTCCCGATGATCCTCGGCTGCGACGCCGCCGGCATCGACCAGGACGGCAACGAGGTCGTCCTGCACTCGGTGATCGGCCAGAGCGGCCACGGCGTCGGCCCCGACGAGCCCCGCTCGATCCTGACCGAGCGCTACCAGGGCACCTTCGCCGAGCAGGTGTCCGTCCCCGCCTGGAACGTGCTGCGCAAGCCCGCCGAACTGTCCTTCGAGGAGGCCGCCTGCCTGCCCACGGCCTGGCTGACGGCGTACCGGATGCTCTTCACCAACGCCGGCGTCCGGCCGGGCGACTCGGTCCTGGTGCAGGGGGCCGGCGGCGGCGTCGCGACCGCGGCCATCGCGCTGGGCAGGGCCGCCGGGCTCCGCGTGTACGCGACCAGCCGGGACGAGGCCAAGCGCAAGCGGGCCGTGGAGCTCGGCGCGGCGGACGCCTTCGAGCCGGGCGCGCGCCTGCCGCACCGGGTGGACGCGGTCATCGAGACGGTCGGCGCGGCCACCTGGTCGCACTCGGTCAAGTCGCTGCGCCCCGGCGGCACCCTGGTCATCTCCGGCGCCACGAGCGGGGACCGCCCCGCGCACGCCGAGCTGACCCGGATCTTCTTCCTGGAGCTCAAGGTGGTCGGCTCGACGATGGGCTCGAAGGACGAGCTGGAGGACCTGCTGTCGTTCTGCGCGACGACGGGCCTGCGGCCGGTGATCGACGAGGTCCTGCCGCTGGACCGGGCCCGGGAGGGCTTCGAGAAGCTGGCCGCCGGCGACCTGTTCGGCAAGGTCGTCCTGACCGTCTAGGCCGGGATGCGGCCTGCCCCGGCCCGCCCCGCCCGCCCCCGCCCGCCCCGCCCGCCCGCCGGTACAGGCGGGCGGGCGGGTGTCAGCGGGAGGGCGTGAGGGCCTGCGCAATGCGGGCGGCCGCCGCCGCCAGGTGGGCGCGCGCCTCCTCCACCTGGGCCGCGGTGACACCGTGGTCGCGGGCGGCGTCGCGGACGCCGTCGCGGAAGCGGTCCAGCAGCCGGTCCAGGTCGCGCACCGGGTCGCCGGTGCGCGGGAGGTCCGCCGCCCAGTCGGCGGCCTCCGGAGCCGGGGCGCCCCCACCGGCCGTACCGGCGGCACCGGCCGTACGGGCGGCACCGCCCGCACCGCCCAGCCAGCTGCCGGCCAGGCTGCCCAGCATCCCCCCGGACTTCGCGAACTGCTCCTGCAGCTGGGCCGCCAGCCGGGCGACCTCCTCGCGGGCCCGCTCCTGCGCCTCCTTGGCCTGGCGGCGGGCCTGCTGCGCCTCCTCGCGGGCGCGGCGGCTCTCGTCCTTGGCGCGCCGGGCCTGCTCCTTCCACTCGTGGCGGGCCCGGCGCATCTCCTCCTTGGCGGCCTTCCAGGACTCGTCCTCGACGCGGGTCTGCGTCGCCGAGGCCTCGGCCAGCATCTCCCTCCGCAGCGCGCCGGCCGCACCGCGCACGTCGTCGCGGATCTCGGCGGCCAGCTCGGAGACCGACTCGCGGATCTCCAGCTCCAGGTCGGCGAGCTCGCCGCCGCGCCCGGCCAGTTCGGCGCGCCCGGCGTCGGTGATGGAGTACACCTTCCGCCCGCCCTCGGTGGCGTGCGTGACGAGGCCCTCGGCCTCCAGCTTGGCCAGTCGCGGGTAGACCGTGCCCGCCGAGGGGGCGTACAGGCCCTGGAAGCGCTCCTCCAGCAGGCGGATCACCTCGTAGCCGTGGCGCGGCGCCTCGTCCAGCAGCTTGAGCAGGTACAGGCGGAGTCGGCCGTGGGCGAAGACGGGCGGCATGTCAGAGCACCTTCTTGTCGAGCGCGAGCGGGGCGGCCGGGGCTTCCCCGGCCGGGCGGCGCAGCAGGGCGATGGCGCCGGAGACCGTGGTGGCGCGCAGGCTCCCGCTGCCCGCCCCCAGCCTGCCGGTGATGCGCTTGGCGCCCATCTGGCCGGAGACGTGGAGCTCCTCGAAGCCGTTGGAGATGCCGCCGGTGGCGGTGTTGGCCTCGACGCGGGCGTCCGCGGGGTGCGGCAGGCGGACCGCGACCTGCCCGGAGACGGAGTTCAGTGCGACGTCGAGGCGGGGGCTGCCAGCGGGGTCGAGGTCGATCAGCATGTCCCCGCTGACGGAGTCGGCCCGTACGCGCCCGGCGGCGCCGTCGACCACGGTGAGGCCTCCGGAGACGGTGCGGAAGCCGAGCTCGCCGGTGACGGACTGGGCCTCCACGCTCCCGGAGACGGTGTGCGCCTTGACGGTGCCGGACAGCCGGACCAGCGTGAGGTCGCCGGAGACGGTGTTGGCGTCCACGTCCCCGGCGATGCCGGAGACCACGGCGCCGGCGCCGATCGCGGCGACGCGGACCCGGGTGCCGGCCGGAACGGTGAGGGTGGCGGTGGCGGTGCGCTCCCAGGCCTTGCGGCCCTCGGCCGAGCCTGACCAGGCCTTCCACGGCTTGCTCTCGAACCACTCGCGCAGGCCCTGCGCGCCGTTCCAGGGGAGGTCCTCGTAGGAGACGGTGAGGGTGCCGCCCTCCTGCACGACGTACAGGGGCGGGCCGTCGATCGCGGCCACCTCCAGGCGGGCCGGGCCCTCGTCGGCGACGACGTTGACGGTCCCGCCGGCGATGCGGACCCGGAGCTCGGCCACCGGGGCGTCGAAGGCGATCTTCTGCGGCTCCCCCACCGACCACGTCTTCTGCTCTGCCATGGTGCTGGCCCTCCTCGGCACGTACGACGGCACGCAACATATCGCGTCTTCTTCCAACACGATATATCGCGGGTTGTCGAAGTCAAGGGCGGCCGCTCGGGAGCGGGCAGGAGAGGGCGCGGCGACGGCCGCGAGGCGGCCGGGCAGGGGGCCGGGCGGCGGACCAGTGGAGAGCGGGGGCGCGGCCGCGGCTATGAGGCGGCGAGCAGGGGGCTCGCGTGGCGGCGCAGCCAGGCCCGGTACACGGGCGAGGTGCGGGCCGCCTCCCGGTAGGCGGCGCGGAGGTCCTCGAAGGCCTCGGGGTGTTCGCCGGGCCGCGTCGCCAGCAGCAGGCGCACGGCGAGCGGGTCGCCGGCCAGCGGGCGGACGGCCATGTCGCCGCGGGGGTTGGAGGTCGGCTGGCAGGGGGCGACCGCCTCGCCGGAGACGATCAGCGAGGAGGCGGTGTGGTAGTCGGCGTGCAGGACGGGCGGGTCGAGGCCGGCGGCGGCGAACACCCGCCGCAGGCCGTCCCACTCGCCGTCGACGGAGGGGTCGACGGTCCACCGGTCGGCGGCCAGGTCCCGCAGGTCGACCACGCTCCGGCGGGCCGCGGGATGGTCCGGGGACATCGAGACGAACTGCGGCTCCCGCTCCACGAGGACCCGTAACTCCAGCCCCGGGGGCACCCGCAGCGGGCTGCCCTCCACCTCGTGCACGAACGCGACGTCCAGCTGGCCGGAAGCGACCATCCGCAGGAGGGCGTTGGGCGAGACGTCGACGAAGAGGGAAGTCTCGGTGTCGGGCCACCGGCGGTGCAGCCGGCGCAGCCAGCCGGGCAGGGCGCGGCTGGCGGTGGAGCCGAGGCGGATCCGCGGGCCGCTCGCCATCGCGCGGGCCTCGGCGACGAGGGCGGCCATCCCGTCGAGCAGGGGCCGGGCGCGGCCGAGGACGCTGCGCCCGAAGGGGGTGGGCCGGCAGCCGGTGCGCTCGCGCAGGAACAGCTCGCCGTCCAGGGCGCGTTCGATGCGGCGCAGCTGGGTCGTCAGGGAGGGCTGGCTCACGCCGAGCTGCCGGGCGGCCTTGTGCAGGCTGCCGGCGTCGGCGATGGCGCAGAGCGCGCGCAGGTGCCTCACCTCGAGCTCCATGGACCGAGGGTAGGTCGGCCACGGCGCACTTCACCAGCCACTGATACCCCATCGAATCCCGCCATTCTCACGGAAGTCGACCCTCCGAAACCTTCCGATAGGACGGTGTTATCGGGGGCTGACATCATCCGCGGGCCCCGCACGCTCCCGCAGACTCCGGTACCGAACGACCCACCCCCCCACCGGATTTCGAGTAGGAGCACCCCACATGCGCCACTCCCGCATATCCCGCAAGACCCTGCTGGCAGCCGCCGCCGGCCTCGGTCTCGCCACCGCGCTCGGCGTCGTCCCCAACGCCGGCGCAGCCCCCGTCCCCGCCGGCAGCGCCGCGACGTACGCCGCCTACGAGCGCTCCCAGGAGAACCAGGCCGCCACCAAGGCCTTCTTCGAGGCCGTGCAGCGCTCGGTCGCCGAGCAGCGGGCCGCGAACCCCGGCGCCGCCGTGGTCACGGTCACGTACAACACCCGCAACGCGCCGAGCTTCCGCACCCAGATCGCCCGCTCCACGCAGATCTGGAACAGCTCGGTGACGAACGTCCGCCTCCAGGAGGTCTCCACCGGCGGCAGCTTCTCCTACCGCGAGGGCAACGACCCGCGCGGCTCGTACGCGAGCACGGACGGGCACGGCCGCGGCTACATCTTCCTCGACTACCGGCAGAACCAGCAGTACAACTCCACGCGGGTGACCTCGCACGAGACGGGCCACGTGCTGGGCCTGCCCGACCACTACTCGGGCCCCTGCTCCGAGCTGATGTCGGGCGGCGGGCCGGGCACCTCCTGCACCAACGCCACCCCGAACAGCACCGAGCGGGCCCGGGTGAACCAGCTGTGGGCCAACGGCTTCGCGGCCTCCGGCCTGGACGCCAAGGGCTGAGCGTCCGCCCGGACAGGGCGCGGTGAACACGGCCCCGCCTCCGGAATCCTCCGGGGGCGGGGCCCCGCTCGCTCCGGGCTGCGCGCACCGCACCGGTGGCCGCGGGGTACGGCCGGGTCAGGGCAGCCTGCCGCCCTCCTCGGAGGCGTACCGCGCGCAGTCCCGGTTGCGGCAGGGACCCGGAATCCATTCGGGGACGAAGACCCCCATGGCCTTGCGGCGCCGCAGGAGCGTCTCGACGGGGCGCCCGCAGGCAGGGCAGTGGTGCTGCTCGTGCTCGGACTGCGGCGCGACCACCGGGGGCGCGGGCGGGGGGTGCCGGTGGGAGTGTCGGTGTTCGACGGCCATACCTCCACGGTAGGCCGGTTCCGTCCGGTCGGCCGGTTCCCGGGCTTGCGCGCGCACCGGGCGGCGCTCCGGCCCGGCGGGCAGCGCCCCCGGCCCCGCCCGCCGGGGTCAGGCCGCCGGCTCGGCGACCGGGCGGGGCTTGCGCCACATCGGCCACATCAGCGGCCCGTCCGGCAGCCGCACCGCCTCGCCCGTGAACTCCCACCCGAGCCGCTCGTACAGCCGCCGGCTGCGCTCGCTGCTCGCCTCCAGGTAGGCGGGCACGCCCTCCCGGTCGCACCGCTCCAGCACCGGCCGCATCAGCGCGGTCCCCAGCCCCTCGCCCTGCCGGTCCGGGGCGACCGCGATCATCAGCAGGTACTCGTGCTCCTCGGCGGTCGGGTGGACGGCCCCGGTCAGCCGCCCGACCAGCTCGCACCGCTCGTTGTCCGGGTCGGCGACGGCCCGCATGAGGGCCGGTACGTCGTCCTCCGCGCCGCCCTCCTCGGGGCCGCCGGCCGGGACGCGCAGCCACAGCGCGGCGGCGGACCCGTCGGCCGCGCAGTCGATCCGCCCCTCGGCGAGCGCGACGTCCACGAAGACGCCGAGGAACTTCCCGTGCACGGCGGCCCGGTGCGCGGGATCGGGGAAGACCCAGCTGCTCACCGGGTCGTCGCGGAAGGCCTCGTCGAGCAGCCGCGCCACCGCGTCGCGGTCCGACCCGTCCGCCTGCCGTATCTCCAGAACCACTGGGCACACCCTTCAGCCGCGTCTCAACAACCGCCAGCGATCCTAGAGTTGGGCCCCAACGGCGGAAAGCCCTGTTCCGGCACCATGCTGTGCCGGAACAGGGCTTGCGCGGACGCGCTCAGCGGGTACGGCGCGTCACGAACTCCGCCAGCGCCAGCAGCCCTCCCGCCGCCCCCAGGTCGGGAACGGCCCGGGACAGCTGCTGCACGGCCCGGCCCATCCGGTCGGCGGCATGGGCCTGCGCCCAGTCCCGTCCGCCGGCCCGCTCCACCGCGTCCGCCGCCCGCCGTACGTCCTCCCCCTCCATCGGGCCCGCGTACAGGGCGGCGAGCTCCTCGCCCGCCGCGGTGCCCGAGCCGAGGGCGGCCACGACGGGGAGCGACTTCTTGCGGGCGAGCAGGTCGGCCCCGGCGGGCTTGCCGGTGTGCCCGGGGTCGCCCCAGATGCCGATCAGGTCGTCGATCAGCTGGAAGGCCAGTCCGGCCTCGCGCCCGAAGGCGTCCATCGCGTCGACCTCCTCCTCCCCCGCGCCCGCGTACAGGGCGCCGAGCGCGCAGGAGCAGCCGAGCAGGGCGCCGGTCTTGGCCGTCGCCATGACCAGGCACTCCTCCAGCGGGACCTGCGGCCGCCGCTCGAAGGCGCAGTCCGCCTGCTGGCCGGCGCACAGCTCGACGATGCAGGCCGCGAGGCGGGCGGAGGCCGCCGCCGACGCGGGGTGCGGGTCCTCCGCGAGCAGCCGCAGGGCGAGCGCCATCATCGCGTCGCCCGTGATGATCGCGTCCGGGGTGCCGAACACGGTCCAGGCCGTCGCCCGGCCGCGGCGCGTGGCGTCCCGGTCGATGACGTCGTCGTGCAGCAGGGTGAAGTTGTGGGCGAGTTCGACGGCGACCGCCGCGCGGACCGCCGCGTCGGCCGCGGCCCCGCCGTCCGGCCCGGCGAGCGCGCGCGCCGCGGCGAGCACCAGGGCCGGCCGGATGGCCTTGCCCGCCCCGCCCGCCGCCGGGGTGCCGTCCGCGGCCTCCCAGCCGAAGTGGTACATCGCCACGCGCCGCATCGGGCCGGGCAGGCTTCCGACCGCCCGGCGCAGCAGCGGATCGACCGCTCCCCTCGTCCGCTCCAGCAGGGCCGCGGCCTCCTGTCCCTCGCCGGCCGCGACCGCCTCAGTGGCGCCCATGGGTGCCCCCCTCCCCGGTGCTCGCCGCCACGCCGATCAGGCGCGGCGGGCGATCTCGACGTTCTCCAGGACGCCGAGCGCGTCCGGCACGAGCACCGCCGCGGAGAAGTAGGCCGTCACCAGGTACGAGATGATCGCCTGCTCGCTGATCCCCATGAACCGCACGGACATGCTCGGCTCGATCTCGTCCGGGATGCCCGGCTGGTGCAGGCCGATGACGCCGGACTCCTCCTCGCCCGTGCGCATGCACAGGATGGACGTGGTGCGGGCCTCGCTGATCGGGATCTTGTCGCAGGGGAAGATCGGCACGCCGCGCCAGGCCATCACGCGGGTCCCCTCGACGTCGACGGTGTCCGGGTAGAGGCCGCGCTTGTTGCACTCGCGGCCGAAGGCGGCGATGGCCTCCGGGTGGGCGAGGAACAGCCGGGATCCTCGCCGCATGCTGAGCAGCCGGTCCATGTCGTCGGGAGTCGGGGCGCCGCCGTACGGCTGGATGCGCTGGTCGTACTCGGCGTTGTGGAGCAGCCCGAACTCCGGGTTGTTGACCATCTCGTGCTCCTGGCGCTCGCGCAGCGCCTCGACCGTCAGCCGCAGCTGCTGCTCGGTCTGGTTCATCGGATGGTTGTACAGGTCGGCGACGCGGGTGTGGACCCGCAGGACCGTCTGCGCGAGGGAGAGCTCGTACTCGCGGGGGCTGGCCTCGTAGTCGACGAACGTGCCGGGCAGGGTGGGCTCGCCTCGGTGGCCGGCGGAGAGGTCGATGGCGGCCTCGCCGTAGGCGTTGGCGGGCCGGCCGGGCGCGGAACGTACGGCGTCCACGTGCGCGCGGAGCGAGCCGGCGCGGTCGGCGAGCATCCGGAAGTCCTGGGCGGACAGGACGAGCGCGGTGCCGGCGGTGACGGCGCGGGCGGTGTACTCCCAGATCGCGTCGTCGTCGGCGAGGCAGTCGTCCCCGAAGTAGGCGCCGTCGGCGACGGTCCGCAGGACCGCGTCCTCGCCGTACGGGCCGGGGCCGATCTGCTCGACGCGGCCGTGGGCGAGCAGGAAGACCCGGTCCGCGGCGCTGCCGAAGGAGGTCAGCTCCTGGCCGGCCTCGAAGTCGACCTGCCGGCAGCGCTGGGCGAGTTCGGCCAGGACGTCCTGGTCCTCGTACGTGCGCAGCAGCGGGAGCTCGCCGAGCTCGGCGGGGATGACCTCGACCCGGGACCCGGTCTTGACGAACTCCACGCGCCCGTCGCCGACCGAATAGCTCAGGCGGCGGTTGACGCGGTAGGTGCCGCCCTGCACGGACACCCAGGGGAGCATCCTCAGGAGCCACCGGGAGGTGATCTCCTGCATCTGCGGGACGGACTTGGTCGTGGTTGCCAAGTTCCGCGCGGCCGATGGGGCAAGACTCCGCTGGGGAGTCGCGGCCTCGGTTCCGGAACCTGCCTGCACCGACATGTGCTTCCTCTCGATCACTCCACGGATCTGCGGCAGAAGCCTTTCAGCACACACGGTGGTGGGACCATTACACAAAAGGGTGGGACTACTCCGTCGGAGCGGTGGGCACCCTCTCGGGTCCACCCCTCCGCTCCGCGGGCCGATGTGAAATTTGCATGCTGGATGCCAGTTTCCTAGGGTGCAGGCATGCGCCTGACCCGATTCACGGACCTGGCCCTGCGCGTCCTGATGCGCCTGGCCGTCGCCGAGGGGGACCTGCCCACCACGCGCGACGTCGCGGCGGTGATGGAGGTCCCGTACACGCACACCGCCAAGGTCGTCGCCCGGCTGCGCCACCTCGGGCTGGTCGAGGCGCGCCGGGGGCGAGGCGGCGGCCTGGCGCTGACCGCGGCCGGGCGGGCGGCCTCGGTGGGCGGCGTGGTCCGCGAACTGGAGGGCGCCGGCGACGTCGTGGACTGCGACGGCGAGACCCCCTGTCCGCTGCGCGGCGCGTGCGTCCTGCGGGGCGCCCTGCGCCGGGCGCAGGAGGCGTTCTTCGCCGCCCTGGACCCGCTGACGGTGGAGGAGATGGTCGCGGCGCCGACCGGTCCGCTGCTGCTCGGCATCTCGGGCGGCGGCGGGCCGCCCGCCGGGCGGGCCGAAGGTCCCTGACCCGCGGGCCGGACGGCCGGTTCGCAACGGCGGCCCACACCATAAAACTTGCATCTCAGATACCCATTCCGCACGACGCGCACCACCGCACCAACGCGAGGAGAACCGATGCTGTCCGAGAAGTCGGCCGAGACCGTCCGTGCCACCCTGCCCGCCGTCGGAGCGGCGGTCGGCGACATCGCGGAGCTCTTCTACACGAAGCTCTTCGCCGCCCACCCCGAGCTGCTGCGCGACCTGTTCAACCGCGGCAACCAGGCCGCCGGGGTGCAGAAGCAGGCCCTCGCCGGCTCCATAGCCGCCTTCGCGAGCCACCTCCTCGCCCACCCGGGCACCCGCCCGGACGCGATGCTGAGCCGCATCGCCCACAAGCACGCCTCGCTCGGCGTGACCCGCGAGCAGTACCCGGTCGTCCACAAGTACCTCTTCGAGGCGATCGCCGAGATCCTCGGCGACGCCGTCACCCCCGAGGTCGCCGAGGCCTGGGACGAGGTGTACTGGCTGATGGCGAACGCCCTCGCCGCCATCGAGGAGCGGCTCTACGCCGAGCAGCAGGTCGTCGCCGGCGACGTCTGGCGCCCCTGGCAGGTCACCGCCCGGGTGGAGGAGACCGCGGACTGCACCACCTTCCACCTCGCCCCCGCCGACGGCTCCCCGGTCCCCGCCGCCAAGCCCGGCCAGTACGTCTCCGTGCAGGTCGAACTCCCCGACGGCGCCCGGCAGATACGCCAGTACAGCCTGACCGGCGCCCCCGGCTCGCCGACCCGCGCGATCACCGTCAAGCGGATCCGCGGCGCGGCCGTCGCCGGCCCCGACGGCGAGGTCTCGAACCACCTCCACGACCGCGTCACCGTCGGCGACGTCCTGCGCCTGTCGCCCCCGTACGGCGACCTCGTCCTGGAGGACTCCGACGCGCCGGTGCTGCTCGCGTCCGCAGGGATCGGCTGCACGCCGATGCTGTCGATGCTGGAGCACCTCGCCGAGAGCGGCCGCACCGCCCCCGTCACCGTCCTGCACGCCGACCGCTCCCCCGCCGACCACGCGCTGCGCTCCGACCACCGCGCCCTCGCCCTGAAGCTGACCGACGCCACGGCCCGGTTCTGGTACGAGGCCGGCGCCGAACCCGGCGACACCGAGGGCCTCATGGACCTGGCCGACGTCGAGGTCGCCCCCGGCACGACCGCCTACCTGTGCGGGCCGCTGCCCTTCATGCGGGCCGTACGGGAGCAGCTCCTGGGCAAGGGCGTGCCCGCCGCGGACATCCACTACGAGGTCTTCGGCCCCGACATGTGGCTGGCCTCCGCGTAACGGGACGCGCCGCGTGGGGCGTGCGGGCCGGCCGGGACGCGGCCGCGCTGTCCGGATCGGCTCGCACGCCGTACGAAAGCCCTAGCCATGCAAGGACCCCCTCCTTTACACCGTATGCAACGGGTCGCCACGCAAGGTGACCGCATTGCACCGCAAAGGAGGCGGTCCATGGCCGCACCCATGTCCGCGGACCGGTTCATCGACGCACTGCGCCACGAGGGCCTGACCGTCGTGGAGGTCGGCGCCTGGCGCACCCACAACCGCAACCACAAGGGGCCGTGGGGCCCCGTGCACGGGGTGATGATCCACCACACCGTCACGCGCGGCACGGCGTACACCGTGCAGCTGTGCCGCGACGGCCACGAGGCGCTGCCCGGGCCGCTCTGCCACGGCGTGATCACCAAGGACGGCCGCGTCCACCTGGTCGGCTACGGCCGCGCCAACCACGCCGGCTCGGGCGACAAGGACGTCCTGACGGCGGTGATCGCCGAGAGCCGGCTGCCGCCGGACAACGAGCGCGGCACCGACGGCAACCGCCACTTCTACGGCTTCGAATGCGAGAACCTCGGCGACGGCCGAGACCCCTGGCCGACCGTCCAACTCGACGCGATGGCCCGCGCGGCGGCCGCGGTCTGCCGCGTCCACGGCTGGACGGAGCGCTCGGTGATCGGCCACCTGGAATGGCAGCCGGGCAAGATCGACCCCCGCGGCTTCACGATGCAGTCCTTCCGCACCCGCGTCGCCGCCCAGCTGAACTGACCCACCACCGCCAGGGCGGCCCCCGACGAGGCCCACGGGCCGCCCACCCCGACGGCACGGGCAGGGGCGCCCACAATGCTGTCGGCTGGTCCACAGCACCCAGCCTCTCAGGGCTGCGCTCAGCCGAGGTAGGGCGTCTGCCGATGTTCCAAGAAGTGCCGGATACGGAGCCGTTGGGTGTGATGCATGGGCAGGGCCCCCAACTCGGCCGGCCCCGCGAAACGCAGTTCCGTGCTCTCGTCCGAGATCGCCAGCGCGCCCCCGGTGATGCGGGCCGTGAAGCAGACGTTGAACTGACGGCGGACCTCGCCGTCGCTGTACTCGATGATGTGCTTCGGGTCCGTGTAGGTGCCGACCAGTCCCGTGATCTCCACGTCGAGGCCGGTCTCCTCCTTGACCTCTCGGACGGCCGTGCCGGGGAGGGAGTCCGTGAGGTCCATCCCGCCGCCGGGGAGGGCCCACAGGTCGTTGTCGCGGCGCCGTTGCAGCAGGATGCGCCCCTGGTCGTCCGTGACGACGGCGGAGGCCGCCACGACCATGCTGTTCGGCGCGGGCGCGTGGGGATCGTCGTAGTACTCGGTCCGGGCCATCGGGTCACTCCTCCACGGGGCGGGCCGTCTCCCACACCGCATCGAAGCTCTCGGCGTAGGTGTCGAACATGCCCCCGGCTTCGTGGCGGCGAAGGTGCCACACGGGCGCACCGTACGCGTTCACACCCCAGACATGGGCATTGATCAAGGCTTCGTCGTCCGCCCGGTACAGGCTGTTGTACAGGGTCGTGTCGTGCGTTCGAAGCTCGATGCCGGGAACGTCGGCCAAGGGTCGGTAGTGCATGAGGGCGAGACGGCAGCGGGATTCGATGCCGTGCCCGAATCTCTCTTCCTGTCCACGCTGCCTGACGTTCTCGCTGTCCGCGTCACCGATGGCGATCCGGACCGTACAGCCGTCCGCCGCACGTTCCCGAAGGAGTTCATTCAGGCGGGGATACGCCTCGTGCAGGAACACCGCCGCATAGACCAGCACGTCGATCCGCTCGCGAGCTGCCGTCAGCAGGTCCACGAACACGGAAACGGGAAGGTCCGCTCGCTGGTCGTACAGCGCCACCAGTTCGGGACTGACGGCCCGCGCGGCACGGGCCTGTCTCAGCGCCGGCCACAATGCGTGGACGTCCTCGCCCAGCGTCTCGGCAGCCAACAGCGCCGTTGCCCGCCGTGGGGTGCGTCCCAGGTTGACCCAGCGTTCCACGCTCTTCGGATCGACGCCCGTGGCGCTCGCCAGCGACGCATGAGTCCAGCCGCCCGATGCCATCAGGGCCCTTAACCGCTCGTTCTGCATGGGGACGTTCTACAGGCCGTGGGACGTCCCGAAGTGGGAAACGTACGAGGTTCCCCCGTCCTGATCACCACGGCGACGATCCCGGTACCAGCGAGATACGAAGGGATCCGGAATGGTGCGGGGACTGTGGCAGCAGGTCGAACAGCGTGATCCGTTTCCGGTGCCCGATCCCGATCCGACGGACCCGACGTGCGACGTGTGTGCGGCCCTGGTCGTTCAGCGCGCGGAGTGCTACCGGCTTCGGGACCTGTCAGGGGTCGTGGACTGCAACGTCGAGATCCGTCAGCACCCCCACACGAAGGTGAGCCGATGACCCGCGCCGTGCTGCGCTACGTCCCCCACACCATCCGGCACGCCCCAGAGGGCGGGGTGACCTACGAGGCGTTCTGCGTCGCCGAAGGCTGCGGAGCCGAGTCGGGCGCGCACGACGAACAGGAAGGACCGCAGGACTGGGCGCTCCGGCACGCCGGGCGGACCGGGCACGACCTGTTCCGGCGCGTGTTCACCGATCATGCCCGGGTCAGCCGCGACGTGTAGACCCCGGCCCGCTGGGCGACGGCGAGCAAGGCAGTCCAGCGCGCCGGCTTCGGCCCCGCTCACACGACCCGAACCGTGTGGGCGGGGCTCTGACGTGCGACGGCGAGGACGGGCGCGCCCCACAATGGACGGGTGAACCGCCCCGCGAACCTTGACGTGCTCTTGCAGCCGCGCCCGCCGTCCCCGTTGCAGGAGATCCGCGACGAGCGGTTCGAGCGGTGCGGGGTGCGGCTGCTGCTCAAGCGGGACGACCTCGTGCACCCCGAGCTGCCCGGGAACAAGTGGCGCAAGCTCGCGCCCAATCTGCGGGCCGCGGTGGCGGGCGGGCACCGGGAGCTGGTGACGTTCGGCGGCGCCTACTCCAACCACCTGCGGGCCACCGCCGCCGCCGGGCGGCTGCTCGGGCTCGGCACCGTCGGCATCGTCCGCGGCGAGGAGCTCGCCGGGCGGCCGCTCAACGACTCCCTCGCCCGCTGCGCGGCCGACGGGATGCGGCTGCACTTCGTGTCCCGGTCCGACTACCGGCGCAAGGCCGAGCCCGCGGTGCTCGCCCGGCTGCTGGACGGCGCCGGCGCGGCCTGCGCGTACGCCGTGCCCGAGGGCGGCAGCAACGCCCTGGCCCTCGAAGGCTGCGCCGGGCTGGGCCGGGAGCTGCGGGGCGCGTCCGACGCCGTCGCCGTCGCCTGCGGGACGGGCGGGACCCTGGCCGGGCTGGCTGCCGGGCTGGCCCCGGGGCAGCGGGCCCTCGGGGTGCCGGTGCTGGCCGGCGGGTTCCTCGGCGCGGAGGTGCGGTCCCTCCAGCGGCAGGCCTTCGGCGGCCCCGCCGGGGACTGGAGCCTCGCCGAGGGCTTCGACCACGGCGGCTACGCGCGCGTCCCCGCCGCCCTGGAGGCGTTCGCCGCCGGTTTCGAGGAGCGGCACGGGGTCCCCGTCGAGCGGATCTACGTCGCCAAGCTGCTGTGGGCGCTGGCCGAGCTGGCGGCGCGCGGCGAGTTCCCGCGGGGCAGCGCCGTCACGGCCGTCGTCACCGGCCGCCCCTGAGCGCGAGCGCGGACCCCGGGCGGGCCCGCCGTCAGCCCGTCTGCTCCCGGTAGGCGGCCGCCTCCTCCAGGTCCAGGCGGCGCAGCAGCCCGCGCAGCATCTCGTCGTCGATGCGCCGTGCGTCCCGCAGGGCGACGAACACCTCCCGCTCGGCGGCGATCATCTCCCGCGCGAGCCGCCGGTAGATGTCGTCGGCGGACTCCCCGGTCAGCGGGTTCACCTCGCCGAGCCGTTCCCACACCGCGTTGCGGCGCCGCTCCAGCACCGTGCGCAGCCGCTCCGCGAGCGGCGGCGGCAGCGCGTTCCGCGGTTCGGCCAGCAGTTCGGCGAGCCGCTCTTCCGCCGCCCTCGAGGCCTCGCTCTGGGCCTGCGCCTCCGCCAGGGTCTGCGCCTTCGCGTCGGGGACCGGCAGCCGCAGCAGCCGGATCAGCGGCGGCAGCGTGAGTCCCTGCACGACCAGGGTCCCGATGACGGTCGTGAAGGTGAGGAACAGGATGAGGCTGCGGTGCGGCACGTCCATCGGCACGGAGAAGGCGATCGCCAGCGACACCACCCCGCGCATGCCGGCCCAGGCGACCACGAACGCCCCCTTCCAGGTGGTGTCCGGCTCCCGCGCCCGGATCCGCGCGGACAGCCGCAGCGGCAGGAACGTCGCCGGGAACACCCAGACGAACCGGGAGACGACCACGGCCGCGAACACCGCCAGCGCGTACCAGGCGGCGGCCGTGCCCTCGTACGCGCCGAGCCCTGCCAGGACCACCGGCAGCTGGAGGCCGATCAGCGCGAAGACCACGGACTCCAGGACGAAGGCGACGACCTTCCACACCGCCTCCTCCTGGAGCCGCGTCGCGAAGTCCACCTGCCAGTTCCGGTGCCCGAGGTACAGGGCCACGACGACGACGGCGAGGACGCCCGAGGCGTGGACCCGCTCGGCGGCCGCGTACGCCGCGAACGGGATCAGCAGCGCCAGGGTGTTCTTCAGCAGCGGGTCCCGCAGCCGCGTCCGAAGGTGGTGGATGGGCACCATCAGCAGCAGGCCGACGCCGACCCCGCCGACCGACGCGAGCAGGAACTCCGCGATCCCGCCGGCCCAGCCGGCGCTCACGCCTACGGCGGCCGCGAGGGCCACCCGGTACGCGGTGATGGCGGTGGCGTCGTTGACCAGGGACTCCCCCTGGAGGATGGTCGTGATGCGGTGCGGCAGGCCGAGCCGGCGGGCGATCGCGGTCGCCGCGACCGCGTCGGGCGGAGCGACGACCGCCCCCAGCACCAGCGCCACGGGCAGCGGCAGCCCCGGCACCAGCAGGTACGCGGCGTACCCGACGGCCAGGGTCGCGAAGAGCACGTAGCCGACGGACAGCAGGGCGACGGGCCGCACGTTCGCCCGCAGGTCCAGGTACGAGCTGTCCACGGCGGCCGTGTGCAGCAGCGGGGGCAGCAGCAGCGGCAGCACGACGTGCGGGTCCAGCTCGTACGGGGGCACCCCGGGCACGTACGAGGCCGCCAGCCCGGCGGCGACCAGCAGCAGCGGGGCGGGCACCGGCGTGAGGCGGGCGGCGCCGGCCACCGCCGTGCTGCCCGCCACCAGTCCCACCAGCGGCAGTACCTCCATCGGCAGCTCCACCTCGCTCGTCGCGGCCGCGGCCGCCGGCTCCCCGCGCGGCGCCCGCTCGTCAGTACGCTGGCCATCATGAGCGAGTGCACCCACGTTCCCGGACTGCCGCGCCCCGAGCCCGCCCCGGCCGCCCTGACGTGCCCCGAGTGCGCGGTCCTCGGCAGCCACCCGGTGCAGCTGCGGATGTGCCTGGAGTGCGGGTACGTGGCGTGCTGCGACTCCTCGCCGCACCGGCACGCCGCGGCGCACCACCGGGCCACCGGCCATCCGGTGATGCGGAGCTTCGAACCGGGCGAGACGTGGCGGTGGTGTTTCGTGGACGGTTCGATCGTCTGAGCAGGGGGTAGGTCAACCCTCCGCCGGCTCCCCCGATTTGGGCCCGCAGACCCCTAGCCACTGTGCGTACCCGTGGGCATACCATCAGTCACCGCACGTAGGCGCGGGTGTCGCGTACGGGTGTGATGAGGGGGGCCGCGACACGATCGACCGGATCGCGGTAGCGTCACCGGCGAACAGAGCTCGTACCACCTTGGAGGTGAGGGTGTCCCAGATCGCAGGCGAGCCCGGGACCCAGGACTTCGTGGAAGTCCGGCTGCCCGCGGCGGGTGCCTACCTGTCGGTGCTCCGAACGGCCACGGCCGGCCTCGCGGCACGTTTGGACTTCACCCTCGACGAGATCGAGGACCTCCGCATCGCGGTGGACGAGGCCTGCGCGATCCTGCTCCAGCAGGCCGTGCCCGGCTCCGTCCTCAGTTGCGTGTTCCGGCTGGTCGACGACTCGCTGGAGGTGACCGTGGCGGCGCCGACGACGGACGGCCGGGCGCCCGAGCGCGACACGTTCGCGTGGACCGTCCTGTCGGCGCTCGCCGGCAAGGTCGAGTCCGCGGTCGAGGAGGACAACACGGTGAGCATCAGCCTCTACAAACAGCGCGGCGCGGGTCCAGGGCCGGCGTGAACGGCGGGGAGATCCCGGTGCGGGGCGGGGATCGGCCCCGGGTGCGGCACGAGGTCGACGGCGGCATCCCGGAACAGCAGCACGCCCGGCCGCACCCTGCTGACGCGGATGCGGACCACGGCTTTTTGGACTCGGCGGAGCGACGGGCGGGCCCCATGAGCGAGAACCAGCACCAAGAACCACAGGCGGCGCGGCCACCTGCGGCCGGGGAACCGGACCTCGGCCCGGAGCCCGCGGGCGGCCCCGGCGCGCACGCCGACGAGGCCGAGACCGCGGCGGGCTCGGTCGCGGATCTGCCGGTGACCCCGGTGAGCCCGCCGCCCCTGCCCGATCCGCGCGACCGCAGCGGCGCCCGCGCGCTGTTCGTCGAGCTGCGGGCGCTGCCCGACGGCTCGCCGGAGAAGGCCGAGCTGCGCAACCGGCTCGTACGGATGCACCTGCCGCTGGTCGAGCACCTGGCCCGGCGGTTCCGCAACCGCGGGGAGCCGCTGGACGACCTCACCCAGGTCGCGACGATCGGCCTGATCAAGTCGGTGGACCGGTTCGACCCGGACCGCGGGGTGGAGTTCTCCACGTACGCGACGCCGACCGTGGTCGGGGAGATCAAGCGGCACTTCCGGGACAAGGGCTGGGCGGTCCGGGTGCCGCGGCGCCTCCAGGAGCTGCGGCTGTCGCTGACGACCGCCACGGCCGAGCTGTCCCAGCAGCACGGCCGCTCGCCCACCGTCCACGAGCTGGCCGAGCGGCTCGGGATCTCCGAGGAGGAGGTTCTGGAGGGGCTGGAATCGGCCAATGCGTACAGCACCCTGTCGCTGGACGTCCCCGACACCGACGACGAGTCGCCGGCGGTGGCGGACACCCTGGGCGCGGAGGACGAGGCGCTGGAGGGCGTCGAGTACCGCGAGTCGCTCAAGCCCCTGCTGGAGGGGCTGCCGCCGCGGGAGAAGCGGATCCTGCTGCTGCGGTTCTTCGGCAACATGACCCAGTCGCAGATCGCGCAGGAGGTCGGCATCTCCCAGATGCACGTCTCCCGGCTGCTGGCCCGCACGCTGGCGCAGCTGCGGGAGAAGCTGCTCGTCGAGGAGTAGGCGGGCGGGCCGGCGGGACCGGCCCGCCCCGGGCGCCCGCGGCGCTACTGCGGCGCTTCGCCGATGCCGAGTGCCTTGGTGGCGGTCGGGTTCACCAGCAGGACGACGACCGCGACGGCGGCCGCGGCCAGCGCCGCCGCGGCGGCGGTCATCGCGCCGCCCGTGGTGTAGAGGGTCCAGGCGACGGGCAGCGCCATCAGCTGGGTGATCAGCGCGGGCCCGCGACTCCAGCGGCGGGCCAGGCGCAGCCCGCGGGCGGCGGCCAGCGGCAGCGCCGCCAGGGCGATCATGGTGAGCCCGCCGGTCTCCGCCTGCTGCGCGGAGTCGACGTCGCCGGCGACGCCGACGAACAGCAGGTAGACGCCGAGCCCGGCGAGCGCCAGTCCTTCGAGCGCGGTGAGCGCGGCGGCGGCGGTGAGCCGGCCGGGCAGGGGGGCGGCGGGCCGGTCCGTGGCGGGGGTGGGCTTGGTACTCACCCCAGCAGGGTAGCCGTGCGCCCGGCCCCCGGGAGGGGACGGGCAGTATGGGCCGCCTGTGGACGGGTCGGTAGGCTGGCGTGCATGCGTGCACTCCTCGTGGCCAACCCAGCAGCGACGACCACCAGTGCGCGCACGCGCGACGTCCTGATCCATGCCCTGGCCAGCGAGATGAAGCTGGAGGCGGTGACGACGGAGTACCGGGGGCACGCCCGGGACCTGGGGCGGCGGGCGGCGGAGAACGGCGTCGACCTGGTGGTGGCCCTCGGCGGCGACGGCACCGTCAACGAGGTGGTCAACGGGATCCTCCACGACGGCCCCGACCCGGACGCACGGCCCCGGCTGGCGGTGGTCCCCGGCGGTTCCACGAACGTGTTCGCCCGTGCGCTCGGGCTGCCGAACGACGCGGTCGAGGCGACGGGCGCCCTGCTGGACGCGCTGCGCGAGCGCCGCGAGCGGACGGTCGGGCTGGGCCTCGCGGGCGGCGTCCCGGGCACGGAGGACGAGTCGGTCCCGGCGCGCTGGTTCACCTTCTGCGCGGGCTTCGGCTTCGACGCGGGCGTGGTGGGGCGGGTCGAACAGCAGCGCGAGCGCGGCAAGCGCTCGACGCACGCCCTGTACGTGCGGCAGCTCATGCGCCAGTTCTGGGAGGAGCCGAACCGCCGGCGCGGGACGGTGACGCTGGAGCGTCCGGGCGCGGATCCCGTGCACGGCCTGGTGCTGTCGATAGTCTGCAACACCTCCCCCTGGACGTACCTGGGGAACCGGCCCCTGTACGCCTCCCCGGAGGCGTCGTTCGACACCGCACTTGACGTATTGGCCCTCAGCCGTTTGTCAACTTCGGCTGTCGCGCGGTACGCCACACAGCTCCTGACCTCGACTCCTGAGCGCGGCCCGCGGGGCAAGCACGCCGTGTCCCTGCACGATCTGACGGCCTTCACCTTGCATTCGAAGGTTCCCCTTCCGTTCCAGATGGACGGAGACCACCTCGGTTTGCGCACCAGCGTTCAGTTCACAGGCGTTCGCCGTGCACTGCGTGTGATTGTGTGAGTGGAAGGCCCCAAAGTCCTTTCACTCGAACGTTTACGCGCCGGTCCACCCTCAAGATGTAGGGCTGTGACCTAGTAGACACCGATGAATCAAAAAAAACTTTCCGGAAGGGGTTGTATCCCCGTCCGAGGTTTGCGAATCTCTTCATGGCGATCGGGACGGCCCGCAAGACCGGCACCCCAGCAGACCGCCAGAACCCCTTCCACGAGTCTCCGGCCCACCTTTGAGCAAGCCGGGTGGTCGCCCTTCCCTCCGGGGGGATTCGTGAAAGCGTTCACATTCACAAGCAACGTGCCCGCAATACAAGGAGATGGAGCAGCCATGGACTGGCGTCACAACGCCGTTTGCCGCGAGGAAGACCCGGAACTCTTCTTCCCCATCGGCAACACCGGTCCTGCGCTGCTGCAGATCGAGGAAGCCAAGGCCGTCTGCCGCCGCTGCCCCGTCATGGAGCAGTGCCTGCAGTGGGCGCTCGAGTCCGGCCAGGACTCCGGCGTCTGGGGCGGCCTCAGCGAGGACGAGCGCCGCGCCATGAAGCGCCGCGCCGCTCGCAACCGGGCGCGCAACGCCAGCGCCTGACATCGACTTTCGAGCCTCGAGCTGCAGCGCGCAGCACCACCGACAGCGCTCAGCACCGTGCTCTCGAGCCCCGGAACGGGACCAACCCCAGCCACCGCTGGACGGTCCCGGCCGGGGCTCAGTGCTGTCCGGGGGCCACGCTCGGTGACCGGCGCCCGCAGGCCGCCGCCGCGGCGCCGTCACTCCGGGTGAGGGCTCCGCGTCACTTCTGGGGGCTGACGGGCACGTCGAGGACGACCTTGGTGCCGCGCGGCTCGGCCCGGACCATGTCGAAGGTGCCGCCGAGCTCGCCCTCCACCAGGGTCCGGACGATCTGCAGGCCGAGGTTGCCGGCGCTCTTCGGGTCGAAGCCCTCCGGCAGCCCGGAGCCGTCGTCCAGCACCGTGATCAGCAGCCGCCCGTCCGCCCGGCCGGTCCCGCTGCGCGCCGCGGTCACCTCCACGGTGCCGCCCTCGCCCTGGGTGAAGGCGTGCTCCAGCGCGTTCTGCAGGATCTCGGTCAGCACCATCGACAGCGGGGTGGCGACCTCCGCGTCCAGGATCCCGAACCGCCCCACGCGCCGGCAGTCCACCTTGCCCGGCGAGATCTCCGCCACCATCGCGATCACCCGGTCGGCGATCTCGTCGAACTCCACGCGCTCGTCGAGGTTCTGCGAGAGCGTCTCGTGCACGATCGCGATCGAACCGACACGCCGCACCGCCTCGTTGAGGGCTTCGCGGCCGCTCTCCGAATCCATCCGCCGGGCCTGGAGCCGCAGGAGGGCGGCCACGGTCTGGAGGTTGTTCTTCACCCGGTGGTGGATCTCCCGGATGGTCGCGTCCTTGGTGATCAGTTCGCGTTCGCGACGGCGCAGTTCGGTGACGTCGCGGCAGAGGACGAGGGAGCCGATGCGGGTGCCCTTGGGCTTGAGCGGGATCGCGCGGAGCTGGATGACGCCGCCGTTCCCCTCGACCTCGGTCTCGCGGGGGGCCCAGCCGCTGGCGAGCTTGGCGAGCGCCTCGTCCACCGGGCCCCGGGAAGGGGCGAGTTCGGCGGTGGTCGTCCCGAGGTGCTGGCCGACCAGGTCGGAGGCGAGGCCCAGCCGGTGGTAGGCGGACAGGGCGTTGGGCGAGGCGTACGTGACGACCCCGTCGGCGTCGAGCCGCATCAGGCCGTCCCCGACGCGCGGCGAGGCGTCCATGTCGACCTGCTGGCCGGGGAACGGGAAGGAGCCCGCGGCGATCATCTGCGCCAGGTCGGAGGCGGACTGGAGGTAGGTCAGCTCCAGCCGGCTCGGTGTACGGACGGTGAGCAGGTTGGTGTTGCGCGCGATCACTCCGAGTACGCGGCCCTCGCGGCGCACCGGGATCGACTCGACGCGGACCGGGACCTCCTCGCGCCACTCCGGGTCGCCCTCGCGCACGATGCGGCCCTCGTCCAGGGCGGCGTCGAGCAGGGGCCGGCGGCCGCGCGGGACCAGGTGGCCGACCATGTCGTCCTGGTAGGAGGTCGGGCCGGTGTTCGGGCGCATCTGCGCGACCGAAACGTACCGGGTGCCGTCCAGGGTGGGCACCCACAGCACCAGGTCGGCGAAGGAGAGGTCCGAGAGCAGCTGCCACTCCGACACCAGGAGGTGCAGCCACTCCAGGTCGGTCTCGCCGAGCGCGGTGTGGTGGCGTACGAGGTCGTTCATGGAGGGCACGTGGCGAGCGTACCCCGGCCTCGGGCCATGACTTTCCCCACGGCGACTACCGGGGAGTATCCAGGAGGGGCGGACTCCGCGTACTGTTGGAGGAAGTGACGGGTTTCCGAACCCCGACATTGGATGGACAGAACAGAATGGTCTAGTCCACAATTGACGTAAGCTTCCGCCCTCCCCGCACAGGAGGGCGGATCGAGGTGGGCCGCGCGCTCTGCCCTGACCGCGCAGGCAGCCTCCCAACCGGCCTTCGGGAACCGCACACCCGTCGGCCGTAAGTACTCCGGGCTACGGTGCCGGGCGGGTTGAGGGTCCCGCCCCGGCACCGTGGCCCAGAGGAATCCCAGGGCTCTCTTCCCTTTCTCCCCGTACGGCCTGTCGGCCCGGCCGGCCCCCGTCGCGCTTCCCGTTCCGCGGCCGCTCCGAGCCGCCGCACGGCCGGCCGCACCCCGCCGCGGCGCCCGGCGCGCCTCCCCCGCCCCGGCGCCCGGCGCCTCCCCGCCGCCTGCCCGCAGGCCGTGTCCGCGGATCGGGACGACCATGTGAGAAGGCCGGATTTCCCGGCCTGTGTCGTCCCGGCTCTGCTAGATTGGTCTATACCACCCATCACTCCAGATCGGCAGGCCACGCGTGGAAGTTGTCATCGTCCCGGACGCCAAGGCAGGCGGCGAGCTCATCGCGGAGGCCATGGCCGCCCTGCTCCGCCGCAAGCCCGACGCCCTGCTGGGCGTGGCGACCGGCTCCACCCCGCTGCCCGTGTACGAGGCCCTCGCCCGCAGGGTGAAGGCCGGCGAGGCGGACGTCTCCCGCGCCCGCGTCTGCCAGCTCGACGAGTACGTCGGCCTGCCCGCCGGGCACCCCGAGTCCTACCGCGCCACCGTGCTCCGCGAGGTCGTCGAGCCCCTCGGCCTGCCCGAGGCCTCCTTCATGGGCCCCGACGGCTCCGCGGAGGACCTCCCCGCCGCCTGCGAGGCCTACGACCGCGCCCTCGCGGAGGCCGGCGGCGTGGACCTCCAGCTGCTGGGCATCGGCACCGACGGGCACATCGGCTTCAACGAGCCGTGCTCCTCGCTCTCCTCGCGCACCCGCATCAAGACGCTCACCCGGCAGACCCGCGTCGACAACGCGCGCTTCTTCGGCGGCGACCTGGAGCAGGTCCCGCACCATGTGATCACGCAGGGCATCGGCACCATCCTCGACGCCCGCCACCTCGTGCTGCTCGCCACCGGCGAGGGCAAGGCCGAGGCCGTCGCGCAGACCGTCGAGGGCCCGCTGTCCGCGCTCGTCCCGGCCTCCGCGCTGCAGCTGCACCGGCACGCGACCGTCGTCGTGGACGAGGCCGCCGCCTCGAAGCTGAAGCTGGCGGACTACTTCCGCCACACGTACGCGAACAAGCCCTCCTGGCAGGGCCTGTAACCGTCTGCGGCGCCCCCTCGCGGCGGGTGCGCCGCAACCCGCCGCAGGCCGAAGGCCGGGCCCCCTCCACAGGGCCCGGCCTTCGGTGTCTCTGTGCCGCCGCCCGGGCCGCCGGCACCCCACGCGCCGACGGACCGGGGACGGGCACTCAGCCGCCCGCGATGACCTCCGCGGCGGCCCGCCCGCACACGCGCGCTGCGCCGTGCGTGGCGATGTACAGCGCCCCGCGGGGCTCGGCCCGGGGCAGTCCCATCTCGACGACGACCGTGTCGGGCCGGGACGCGACGAGCCCGTCCAGCACCTCGGCCATCCACGGGTGGCGGTGCGCGTCGCGGACCACGGCGACGACCGTGCGGCCGCCGGCCGCGGCCAGGACGTCCTGCGCGGAGGCGCCCCGCGGGAAGACGCCCGAGGCGGTGCCCGGGAGCAGCGCGGCCAGCTCGCCGGCCAGGCCCCACGGCGTCTCGTCGCCCACCGCGATGTTCGCGACGGGGGCGAGCGTGGCCACGAACGGGGCCATGACGGGGGCGGGGCTGCCGGAGACGGCGACCGCGCGGCGGGCCGCCACCAGGCCGACGCCGGGCGCGCCCCCCTGCGGCGCGCCCGGCACCGTGCCGCCCGCGGCCCGGGCGGCGGCCGTCCACCCGGCCAGGGCCCGGACCCGGGCGGCGGCGTCGGCGAGCCGTTCCTCGGGGAGCGTTCCCTCGCGCACCGCCGCGACGAGCGCGTCGCGCAGCCGGAGCACGGTGGCCTCGTCGGCGAGCCCGCCGCCGACGCAGATCGCGTCCGCGCCGGCGGCGATGGCGAGGACGGAGCCGCGCTCGATGCCGTACGTCCCGGCGATGGCGTTCATCTCCATGCCGTCGGTGACGATCAGGCCCTCGTAGCCGAGTTCCTTGCGCAGCAGGCCGGTCAGCACCTGCGGGCTGAGCGTGGCCGGCCGGGTCGGGTCCAGGGCCGGGACGAGGATGTGGGCGCTCATCACGGCCTTGGTGCCGGCCTCGATGGCGGCCCGGAAGGGGACGAGCTCGCGGGCGGCGAGGGTGTCGAGGTCGACGTCGATGCGCGGCAGCGCGTGGTGCGAGTCGACGTTGGTGTCGCCGTGGCCCGGGAAGTGCTTGGTGCAGGCGGCCACGCCGGAGGCCTGCAGGCCCTCCACGTAGGCGGCGGTGTGCCGGGCCGCGAGGGCGGTGTCGGCGCCGAAGGAGCGGACGCCGATGACCGGGTTGTCGGGGTCGGAGTTGACGTCCGCGGAGGGGGCCCAGTTGAGGTTCACGCCGCACTCGGCGAGGCGGCGGCCCAGCTCGCGGGCGACCTCGCGGGTCAGGCCGGTGTCGTCGACGGCGCCGAGGGCCAGGTTGCCGGGGAAGGAGGAGCCGCCGCGGACCTCCAGCCGGGTGACGTCGCCGCCCTCCTCGTCGATGGCGACGAGGACGTCCTCCCGCTCGGCGCGCAGCTGCGCGGTGAGCGCCGCGAGCTGCTCGGGGGAGGCGATGTTGCGGCCGAAGAGGCCGACGGAGGCCAGGCCCTCGGAGATGCGGCGCAGCAGCCAGGCGGGGGCGGTGGTGCCCTCGAAGCCGGGCTGGAGGACCGCGAGCGCGTCGCGGGCCAGGGCGCCGTCCTGCCCGCCGGGGGCCGCGGTGCCGTGCGCAAGGACGGTCATGGCGTTATCCCTTCACGGCGCCGGCGGTCATGCCGCCGACGGCCTTGCGCTGGAGGAAGACGAAGATGACCAGGACGGGGACCGCGAAGAGCGAGGACGCGGCCATGGTGGCGCCCCAGTCGTTGCCGAAGGCGGTCTGGAACTGGGTCAGCCACAGCGGCAGGGTCTGCGCCGCCTTGTCCTTGTTGAGGATCAGGACCATGGCGAACTCGTTCCAGGCGGTGATGAAGCCGAAGAGCGAGGTGGACATCAGGCCGGGGGCGAGCAGGGGGAAGATCACCTTGCGGAAGGCCTGCCCGCGGGTGCAGCCGTCGATCTGCGCGGCCTCCTCCAGGGTCACCGGGACGGCGGCGATGAAGCCGCGCAGGGTCCAGATGGTGAAGGGCAGGACCATCACGAAGTAGATCGCGGTGAGCAGCCCGAGGCTGTTCAGCATCTCGGCGTCCCGGGCAATCATGTACATGGCGATGACCATGACCTCCCAGGGGGCCATCTGCGCCATCATCACGCCGAGGACGAGCCCCTTGCGGCCGGCGAAGCGCATGCGGGCGATGGCGAAGCTCGCGGCGAGCGCGACGAGCAGGGCCAGCAGCACGGCGCCGACGGTGACGAGCAGGCTGTTCCCGACGTACGTCCAGAAGAACTCGACGCCGGTGGCCTTGGTGAAGTTCTCCAGCGTCGGGGTGAAGAAGAAGACCGGGTCCTTGGCGAGGATCTCGCCCGACGGCTTGAAGGCCGAGGAGAACATCCAGTAGACGGGGAAGAGGAAGAGCGCCGCGAGGGCCAGGGCTCCCAGGTTCTTCGCGACGGCCGCCGGGCGCAGCGGTCGCCGGGTGCGCAGGCGCGGGCGCTGCGGGGCGGCGGGGGCGGGCTTCGGCGCGGTGGTGGTGCTCACTGCTCCTCCTCCTGCTTCAGGATCAGGCGGAAGTAGAAGGACATGACGACCACGAGCATCACGATCGTCAGGACGGAGATGGCCGCGGCGAGCGCGTAGTGGCCCTGGCTCTGGCCCTCGACGAACGCGAAGACGGGCAGGGTCTCGGAGGCGCGGTCCGGGCCGCCGCGGTTCATTGCGTACACCTGGGTGAAGGCCTTGAAGACCCAGATGACCTCGAGGAAGGTGGTGACGAGGAAGAAGGGCCTGAGGTTGGGGAAGACGACCTGCCAGAAGGTCTGCCAGCCGTTCGCGCCGTCCATGCGGGCGGCCTCGTACAGCTCGCCGCCGACCGTGGTCAGGCCCGCGTACATGTTGAGCGCGACGAAGGGGACCGAGCCCCAGACGACCAGGACGGTGACGATCACCAGGGTGGACAGGCCGGTCTCGAACCAGTTGTGCTGCTCGTAGCCGGTGAAGCCGAGCGTGCGCATCAGCCAGTTCATGACGCCGAACTGCTCGTCGAACAGCCACTGGAAGACGGTCACGGAGGCGACGATCGGCATGGCCCAGGCCATGACGAGGGCCATCGACAGCACGAGCCGCATCCACGTGCCGAGGCGGCTCAGCAGCAGCCCGACGAGGCTGCCGACCACCATGATCAGCGCGACGTTGGCGGCGGTGAAGGCGAAGGAGCGGACGACGACGGTCCAGAACTGCGCGTCGCCGAGCAGCTGGGTGTAGTTCTCGACGCCGTGGAACGGCGCCTTGCGCTGGATGAACTCGATCTTGTCGACCTTCTGGAACGACAGGACCACGTTCTTGGCGAGCGGGTACAGGAGCAGGGCGGCCATGCTGAGCACGGCCGGCGCGACCAGGAGGTACGGCAGCCATCCCGACGGGAGCGCCCCTCTGCGCCCGCGGGGAGCCGGGGCCGCCTCCGGGGCGCCGGCGGGCCGCTGCGGCGGCTGCGGCGCCTTCGGCCCTCCGGACTCCTGGGGTGCGTCCTGTGGAGCGGTCGCCGCTCCCTGGGAGTGCACGGTCATGTCTTGGTTTCCTCGCGGTTGACGGTGGCGACCGGCGGGCGGCCCGCCCGGTCGGCGGCGGGCGGGCGGCGCGCCTGCGTCCCTCCCTGCGCCCCGGGGGCGCGGCGGGCGCCGCCGGGGCGCCCGCCGCACCCCCGGGTGCGTTCACTGCTGTGCTGCGCGGGCCGTGCGGCCCGGGCGGGGTGCGGCGCCGCAGCAGGTGCTGCGGGGCGTCACTTGTTGATGCGGTTCGCGATCTCCTTGTCGGCCTCCGCGCCCGCCTTGGCCGGGTCCTCGCCCTTCAGGACCTTCGTCATGAACTCCTTGAGCGGGTTCGGCTCGGTCTCGACGTTGGCCCAGCCCGGGGTGACCGGGGTGATGCGGCCGTTGACGCCGGCCTTGCCCATGGCCTCGGCGAAGGAGCCGGGGGCCGGGGTGAAGTTGGCGGCGGCCTGGTTCGGCAGCAGCGAGCCCTTTACCTCGGCGGCGTACTTGGTCATCTGGTCCTTGCCGGTGGCCAGCGCCAGCCACTCCTTGGCGAGCTCCTTGTTCTTGGAGCGCTCGGCGACGGCGAGGTTCGAGCCGCCGAGGAAGACGGTGCCGGGCTTGTCGGCGGTCTTGCCGGGGATCGGGAAGTAGCCGAAGTCGGCCTCCTTGCCCGCGTCCTTCAGCGCCTTCTCCGCGCCGCCGGCCTCCCAGCCGAGGCCGATCCAGGACGCGACCCCGCCCTTGGGGACGACGTCGGTGGACTGCTGCGGGGTGGCCTCGTCCTTGTCCTTCGGGGCGGTGGAGTAGGACTGCAGCTTCTTGTAGAACTCCATCGCGGAGGCGGCCTGCGGGGTGCCGAGCCCGCCCTTCCACTTGCCCCCGTCCTTGACCGCGAGCTCGCCGCCCTCGTCCCAGATGAGGCCGGCGAGGACGTACCAGCTCTGGCCGGGGAGGTAGATCGGCTGGCCGGCCGGGTCCGCGGCCTTCAGCTTGTCCAGGCCGGCGATCCACTCGTCGCGGGTCTTCGGCGGGGTGACGCCGGCCTTCTCGAAGGCCTTCTTGTCGTAGACCACGACGCGGTTGGCGGCGTACCACGGGGCGGAGTACAGCTTGCCCTCGTACTCGGCGGACTCCAGCATGCTCTTCGGCCAGGCGTCGGCGCCGAGGCCGCCCTTGTCCTTGGTCAGGTCCGCGAGGCCGCCGGTGACGGCGTAGCCCGCGGTCTGGGTGTTGCCGAGCTCCAGCACATCCGGCGGGGTGTTCTCGGAGAGGGCGGTGGTCACCTTCTCCTGGATGCCCTTCCACGCCTGGACCTCGACCTTGACCGTGACACCGGGGTGCTTGGCCGAGAACTCCTTGTTGACCTCGTCGATCCAGGCCTTGGGCGCGGAACCGTCCATCACCCAGACGGTGATCTCCTTGGCGCCGCCCGCGTCGGTCTTCCCGTTGTCGTCGCCACCGTTGCCACACGCGGCGACACCGGCCATCATGCCCGCGACACCGACCGCCGCGATGAGCTTGCGCTTCACGCCACCCTCCTCAGGGATGCTGCCCGCAACTTCCCTTGCCCCCCGCGGTGACACGCACCTCATCACTGCCCGTTGGGCCGGGATCTGATCCATATTGGTGTAGACCAGTAACCGGAGCTTGGCCTAGACCTTTAGGGGTGTCAAGGGTCTAATGATCGGGGGCCCGGTCCCGTTATCGGACCGACACCTGGGGGAGGGAGAAGGCCTGCCCTCCCACCCGTGTCACGATGTGACCGCACATATCGGAGGAGCCGGTGACGGCAGTGAAACAGGAGTCGGGAAGGCGGGCGGCGATGGCCACCGAAGGGGCGACCACCGAGCCGGAGGGCGGGGCGGCCACTCGCACCGCGCGCGTGCCCAAGTACTACCGACTCAAGCGGCACTTGCTCGACATGACGGAGACGCTGCCCCCCGGCACGCCCGTCCCCCCGGAGCGCACGCTCGCCGCCGAGTTCGACACCTCCCGGACCACCGTGCGCCAGGCCCTCCAGGAACTCGTCGTCGAGGGCCGGCTGGAGCGCATCCAGGGCAAGGGCACGTTCGTCGCCAAGCCCAAGGTCTCCCAGCCCCTGCAACTGTCCTCCTACACGGAGGACATGCGCGCCCAGGGCCTGGAGCCCACCTCCCAGCTCCTCGACATCGGCTACGTCACCGCCGACGACACCCTCGCCGGCCTGCTGAAGATCACCACGGGCGGGCGCGTGCTGCGCATCGAGCGGCTGCGCCTGGCCAGCGGCGAGCCCATGGCCATCGAGACGACCCACCTGTCCGCCAAGCGCTTCCCCGCCCTGCGCCGGTCGCTGGCCAAGTACAGCTCCCTCTACACCGCCCTCGCCGAGGTGTACGGCGTCCGGCTCGCCGAGGCCGAGGAGACCATCGAGACCTCGCTGGCCACCCCCCGCGAGGCCGGACTGCTCGGCACCGACGTCGGCCTGCCCATGCTGATGCTCTCCCGGCACTCCCTGGACGCCGACGGCGAGCCCGTGGAGTGGGTGCGCTCGGTCTACCGCGGAGATCGTTACAAGTTCGTCGCCCGACTCCAGCGCCCCGCCGTCTGATCCGTAGTTCACTCTCGTACCGCTATGCGGACGGGGGCTTACGGACACCGGGCGGCCCCCGTAGATTCCCTGCGCTCGCGCAGATGATCAACGAGGGGACGAGGATCATGACGGAACCGGAAGCAAAAGGGACACGACACCACGAGGCGGGTCCGGGCACGAGCCCGGGCTCGCCCTCCGCATCGGGCCGCATGACCCCGAAGTCGATCGCCGTGTGGGTGCTCGTGGCCCTCGTCGGGGCCGCCGGCTGGGCCGTGCTCGCCCTCTCCCGCGGCGAGGAGGTCTCCGCGGCCTGGCTGCTCGCCGCGGCGCTCGGCTCGTACGCGATCGGCTACCGCTTCTACGCGCGGTTCATCGCCCACCGCGTCCTGAGGGTCGACAAGACGCGGGCCACCCCCGCCGAACGCCTCGACAACGGTGTCGACTTCCACCCCACCGACCGCCGGGTGCTCTTCGGCCACCACTTCGCGGCCGTCGCCGGCGCCGGCCCCCTGGTCGGCCCCGTCCTCGCCGCGCAGATGGGGTACCTGCCCGGCACCATCTGGATCGTCGCCGGCGTCATCTTCGCGGGCGCAGTCCAGGACATGGTCACCCTGTTCTTCTCCACCCGGCGCGACGGGCGCTCGCTCGGGCAGATGGCCCGGGACGAGATCGGCCCCGTCGGCGGCGCCGCCGCCCTGGTCGCCGTGTTCGCCATCATGATCATCCTGCTGGCGGTGCTCGCGCTGGTCATCGTCAACGCCCTCGCGCACTCCCCCTGGGGCGTCTTCTCCATCGGCATGACCATCCCGATCGCCCTCTTCATGGGCTTCTACCTGCGCGTGCTGCGGCCCGGGCGGGTCACGGAGGTCTCCGTCATCGGCGTCGTCCTGCTGCTGCTCGCGATCGTCGCGGGCGGCTGGGTCGCCGAGTCCTCGCTGGCGTCGACCTTCACGCTGGAGAAGGAGACGCTGATCATCTGGATGGTCGCGTACGGCTTCGTCGCCTCCGTGCTGCCGGTGTGGATGCTGCTCGCGCCCCGCGACTACCTCTCCACCTTCATGAAGATCGGCACGATCGCGATGCTCGCCCTGGGCGTCGTCATCGCCATGCCGACCCTGCGGATGCCGTCCGTCACGGAGTTCGCCTCCCGCGGCGACGGCCCCGTCTTCGCCGGGTCGATGTTCCCGTTCGTCTTCATCACGATCGCCTGCGGCGCCCTCTCCGGCTTCCACGCCCTGGTCTCCTCCGGCACCACCCCGAAGATGATCCAGAAGGAGACCCAGGTCCGGGTCATCGGCTACGGCTCCATGCTCACCGAGTCCTTCGTGGCCGTCATGGCGATGATCTGCGCGACGATCATCGAGCCCGGTCTGTTCTTCGCCGTCAACTCCCCCGCCGGCGTCGTCGGCACCACCGTCCAGAGCGCCTCGCAGGCCGTTGCGGACTTCGGCTTCGCCGTCTCGCCCGAGTACCTCGCCCAGGCCGCGAAGGACGTCGAGGAGAGCAGCCTGCTGTCCCGCACCGGCGGCGCGCCGACGTTCGCACTCGGAATGTCGGAGATCTTCTCGGCCGTCGTCGGCGGCACCGCCATGAAGGCGTTCTGGTACCACTTCGCCATCATGTTCGAGGCCCTGTTCATCCTGACCACGCTCGACGCGGGCACCCGCGTCGGCCGGTTC
The DNA here is from genome assembly GCF_055570615.1 of Streptomyces sp. NPDC031121. Lineage (NCBI taxonomy): Bacteria > Bacillati > Actinomycetota > Actinomycetes > Kitasatosporales > Streptomycetaceae > Streptomyces > Streptomyces sp. NPDC031121. Next base: position 426,766 of record NZ_JBVIGV010000001.1, on the reverse strand, counting down.
ATGCTCCAGGACACCCTCGGCAACGTGCACAAGTCCTTCAAGGACGTCAGCTGGAAGCCGGGCGTGTGGCTGGCGAGCGGGCTCGTCGTCGGCGCCTGGGGGTACTTCCTGTGGGTCGGCGTGAAGGACCCGCTGGGCGGCATCAACCAGCTCTTCCCGCTGTTCGGCATCGCGAACCAGCTGCTCGCCGCGGTGGCCCTGGCCGTCTGCACGACGCTGCTGGTGAAGTCCGGCCGCCTCAAGTGGGCCTGGGTGACCGGCGTGCCGCTCGCCTGGGACGTGGCCGTCACCCTCACCGCGAGCTACCAGAAGATCTTCTCGGACGACGTGAAGGTCGGGTTCTTCGCCCAGCGCGAGAAGTACCGGGAGGGCATCGAGGCCGGGCAGGTGCTGAAGCCCGCCAAGAACATGGACGAGATGCACACCATCGTCACCAACGCCACGGTGGACGGGGTGCTGTCGGCGCTGTTCGCCCTCCTGATCCTCATCGTGCTCCTGGATGCGCTCCGGACCTGCGTCAAGGCCGTCCGCGACCCCGCGTCGGCCACGCTCTCGGAGGTCCCGTGGACCGAGTCGAAGATCGTCGCCCCGGCCGGGCTCATCGCGACGCGCGAGGAGCGGGCCGAACTCGCCGCGGCCGGCCTGGAGTCCGGCGGCGGCCGCGTGAAGGAGCCGGTGGCATGAGCGGCGGCGTCCGCGGCGCCCTGGCGAAGGCGCGGTTCTACGTACGGGAGTTCTCCGGCGAGGCGGCGTACGACCGGTACGTCGCGCACGCCCGCTCCCACGATCCGGACGCCGAGGTCATGACCCGCCGCGCCTTCGAACGCGCCCGCACCGACGCGCGCGAGGGGGACCCCCGGGGCGGCTTCCGCTGCTGCTGAGGGCTGCCGCACCGGCGCATGGACAGGGGCCCCGCCATCCGGCGGGGCCCCTGCGCCTCAGACGGCCTCAGCGCACCCAGTTCTTGAGCGGCTCGGTCTGCAAGGTGATGCCGACGGGCTCGGGCAGAGCGATGTCCGATCCGTACGGTACGACGTGAACGCTCTCGTACCGGCGGCCGTTCGGCTGGCTGTAGACGGACACCTCGCACTTGGCCCTGTCGATGAGCAGGTAGACAGGGATGCCCGTCTCCGCATAGGCCCGGGGCTTCTCGACATGGTCACGACGATGCGTGTCCGAATCCCAGGACGTCACCTCGACGGCCATCAGGATCGGTTCGGGGTCGGCCCAGTCACCCTGCCCTACAAAAGCGTCCTCGTGTGCGAGTACGGCGTCCGGGATCGCCCGCCCCGTCCGGTACTCCTGCGCCTTGATCCCAACGCCTTGGTGCAGCCAGAGTTCGGACTGGTGCTGGATACAGATCCGCGTGAGCCACTGGATGATGCGCCCGTGGTCCCCGTCCGGCATGGCCTTGCTCCTGATGACACCGTCGATGAATTCCAGCCGCAGCCCCTCGATCTCCCGGGCGCCTATGCGCGCGAGGGCCTCGAATTCGTCGGACAGCATGTGGGGCCGGTCGGTCATCACGGTCACGCCTCGCTCGCCTTCCTCGATGGTGCTGTTCTCCTGACGATAGCGCCGGCCACCCGCCCGCGTCCGGCACACCCGGCGGCCCGGACTTCGACAGTCGGCGTTGCGGGGCGCCCGGTGGATCTCACCTACCGACTGGAGCTGTGAGGCCACGCTCAGCGAAGGCGGACACAACATCTAGGGGGTCCCGCAGAGAGCGCCCACCACATGTATGCTCATCCTCGCTGTCGCCGCAGGGGAATCCGGTGGGAATCCGGAACTGTCCCGCAACGGTATGAAGTACACCCATCGGTGTCACCGAAGTCCGACGACCTGCCGACAGTGCGCCCGGCTCGACCGAACCGGGTGCCGACCACGTCCGGGCCTCGCGGTAGGGCCTGCGGACGACGCGCGGTGCCGCCCCTTGCCGGGCCCTGCCCGCGCGCGCCCGCTCGCGCCCGCACCGCCGGTGTCCCGGAGCCGAGCGAGGGAGAGCTCCCCCCGTGACCATCGCGCCTTCCGCACCGCGCGCCGAGTCCGACCCGTCCGACCACGGAGCTGAGGCCGGGGGCCCCGGGGCCGCGCTGCTGCGCACCCTCACCGAGCTGACCGCCGACCTTGCCGACACCGACCCGGGCCGTGTCGCCGCCGCCGCGCTCCGCGGCCGCAGCGCCGCCGCCGACGAGGCCGAGCTGCGCGGGCTGGCCACCGAGGCCGCCGCCGGCCTGATCTCGGAGGACCCGGCGTACTCCCGGCTCGCCGCCCGGCTGCTGACGGTCGCCGTCGCCGAGGAGGCCGCGAGCCAGGGCTCGACGTCCTTCTCCGCCTCCGTCGAGGTCGGCCACCGCGAGGGCCTGATCGCCGACCGCACCGCCGAGTTCGTCCGCCTGCACGCGGCCCGCCTCGACGCGCTCGTCGAGCACACCCTCGCCGAGGGCGCCGACGACCGCTTCGGCTTCTTCGGCCTGCGCACCCTGCACAGCCGCTACCTGCTGCGCCACCCGATCACCCGCCGGGTCATCGAGACCCCGCAGCACTTCATGCTGCGCGTCGCCTGCGGCCTCGCCGCTGACGACAGCGCCGCCGCCGTCGAGGAAGTCGCCTCCCTGTACCGGCTGATGAGCCGCCTGGACTACCTGCCGTCCTCCCCCACGCTCTTCAACTCCGGCACCCGGCACCCGCAGATGTCCTCCTGCTACCTGCTGGACTCCCCGCTGGACGAGCTCGACTCGATCTACGACCGCTACCACCAGGTGGCGCGCCTGTCGAAGCACGCCGGCGGCATCGGCCTGTCGTACTCGCGCATCCGCGCCCGCGGCTCCCTGATCCGCGGCACCAACGGCCACTCCAACGGCATCGTCCCGTTCCTGAAGACCCTCGACGCCTCCGTCGCCGCCGTGAACCAGGGCGGCCGCCGCAAGGGCGCCGCCGCCGTCTACCTGGAGACCTGGCACGCGGACATCGAGGAGTTCCTGGAGCTGCGCGACAACACCGGCGAGGACGCCCGCCGCACGCACAACCTGAACCTCGCGCACTGGATCCCCGACGAGTTCATGCGCCGCGTGAACGCCGACGGCGAGTGGTCGCTGTTCTCCCCGTCCGACGTCCCCGAGCTGGTCGACCTGTACGGCGAGGAGTTCGACGCCGCCTACACCAAGGCCGAGCAGGCCGGGCTCGCCAAGAAGACCATGCCCGCCCGCGAGCTGTACGGCCGCATGATGCGCACCCTCGCGCAGACCGGCCAGGGCTGGATGACCTTCAAGGACGCCTCCAACCGGACCGCGAACCAGACCGCGCTGCCCGGCACCGTCGTCCACTCCTCCAACCTGTGCACCGAGATCATCGAGGTGACCAACGACGGCGAGACCGCCGTCTGCAACCTCGGCTCGGTCAACCTCGGCGCGTTCGTGCTCACCGAGACGGGCGAGATGGACTGGGAGCGCCTGGACGAGACCGTCCGCACGGCCGTGACCTTCCTCGACCGCGTCGTGGACATCAACTTCTACCCGACCGAGCAGGCCGGCCGCTCCAACGCCAAGTGGCGGCCCGTGGGCCTGGGCGCGATGGGCCTGCAGGACGTCTTCTTCAAGCTGCGCCTGCCCTTCGACTCCGCCGAGGCCAAGGCCCTGTCCACGAAGATCGCCGAGCGCATCATGCTCGCGGCGTACGAGGCCTCCGCCGACCTCGCCGAGAAGCACGGCCCCGTCCCGGCGTGGGCGGAGACCCGTACGGCGCAGGGCGTGCTGCACCCCGACCACTACGACACGGAGCGGTCCTGGCCGGAGCGCTGGGAGGCGCTGCGCGCCCGGATCGCCGAGACCGGCATGCGCAACTCGCTGCTGCTGGCCATTGCGCCGACGGCGACGATCGCGTCGATCGCGGGCGTGTACGAGTGCATCGAGCCGCAGGTGTCCAACCTGTTCAAGCGCGAGACGCTGTCGGGCGAGTTCCTCCAGGTCAACGCCTACCTGGTCGAGGACCTGAAGAAGCTCGGGGTGTGGGACGCGCAGACCCGCGAGGCGCTGCGCGACTCGTCGGGCTCGGTGCAGGGCTTCGGCTGGATCCCGGCCGACGTCCGCGAGCTGTACCGGACGGCGTGGGAGATCCCGCAGCGCGGCCTGATCGACATGGCGGCGGCCCGCACCCCGTACCTGGACCAGTCGCAGTCGCTGAACCTGTTCATGGAGACGCCGACCATCGGCAAGCTGTCGTCGATGTACGCGTACGCCTGGAAGCAGGGTCTGAAGACGACCTACTACCTGCGGTCGCGTCCGGCGACGAAGATCGCCCGGGCCGCTTCGGGCACCGCCGTCCCGGCCGCCGCGACCCCGCTGCCGCAGGCCGTGGACGCCGAGGCGCTGGCGTGCTCGCTGGAGAACCCCGAGTCCTGCGAAGCCTGCCAGTAGCCCCCTCCCGCCACCCGACCACCACTCCTGGAGGACGGCGCCGCGCGCGCCGACTGCTATGACCGACAAGAACCTGCTCGACCCCGGCTTCGAGCTGACGCTCCGCCCGATGCGCTACCCGGACTTCTACGAGCGCTACCGGGACGCGATCAAGAACACGTGGACGGTGGAGGAGGTCGACCTCCACTCGGACGTGGCCGACCTGGCGAAGCTGACGCCCGCCGAGCAGCACATGATCGGCCGGCTGGTCGCGTTCTTCGCGACGGGCGACTCGATCGTGGCGAACAACCTGGTCCTGACGCTGTACAAGCACATCAACTCCCCGGAGGCGCGCCTGTACCTGTCGCGCCAGCTGTTCGAGGAGGCCGTGCACGTCCAGTTCTACCTGACGCTGCTCGACACCTACCTGCCCGATCCGGACGACCGCGCGGCCGCCTTCGCCGCGGTGGAGAACATCCCCTCCATCCGCGAGAAGGCCCAGTTCTGCTTCAAGTGGATGGACTCGGTCGAGAAGATCGACCGGCTGGAGACGCAGGCCGACCGCCGCCGCTTCCTGCTGAACCTGATCTGCTTCGCCGCGTGCATCGAGGGCCTGTTCTTCTACGGCGCCTTCGCGTACGTGTACTGGTTCCGCTCGCGCGGCCTGCTGCACGGCCTGGCGACCGGCACGAACTGGGTCTTCCGCGACGAGACCATGCACATGAACTTCGCGTTCGAGGTCGTGGACACGGTCCGCAAGGAGGAACCGGAGCTGTTCGACGACGCCCTCCAGCAGCAGGTCACGGACATGCTGAAGGAGGCCGTCGAGGCAGAGCTCCAGTTCGGCCGCGACCTGTGCGGCGACGGCCTGCCCGGCATGAACACCGAGTCGATGCGCGAGTACCTGGAGTGCGTCGCCGACCAGCGCCTGGTGCGCCTCGGCTTCCCGCCGGTGTACGGCTCGCAGAACCCGTTCTCGTTCATGGAGCTCCAGGGCGTGCAGGAGCTGACGAACTTCTTCGAGCGCCGCCCGTCGGCGTACCAGGTCGCGGTCGAGGGCACCGTCGACCTGGACGAGGACTTCTAGCCGGCTGCGGCCCCCGCGGCCGCTCCCGCACCACCACCGGACCGGCCGGCGGCTGCCTCGTGCAGCGGCCGGCCGATCGGCGTTCGGCGGGCACACTGTGGTCATGCTGAAGAACGTGGCGGTGGCGCTGTTGCCGGGGGTGGCCCCCTTCGAGCTGGGCATCTTCTGCGAGGTGTTCGGCATCGACCGCAGCGCGGAGGGGCTGCCGGCATTCGACTTCGCCGTCTGCGCGGTGGACGGGCGCCGCACCCCCGCCGGCGACGGGCACTTCGACGTGGTCGCCCCGCACGGGGTGGAGCGCCTGGAGGAGGCGGACCTGATCTGCGTCCCCGCCGACCGCGGCGCCGCCACGCGCACGTACCCCGAGCCGCTGCTGGCGGCCCTGCGCCGGGCCGTGGACCGCGGAGCACGCGTCCTCAGCGTGTGCAGCGGTGCCTTCGTGCTGGGCGCGGCCGGACTGCTCGACGGCCGGCGCTGCACCACGCACTGGATGCATGCCGAGGCCCTGGCGCGGCGCCACCCGCTGGCCGCCGTCGACCCGGACGTGCTGTACGTGGACGAGGGCCCGGTGGTCACCGCCGCGGGCACGGCCTCCGGGATCGACGCCTGCCTGCACCTGCTGCGGCAGGAGCACGGCGCGGAGGCGGCCGGAGTGGTGGCCCGGCGGATGGTGGTGCCGCCGCACCGGGACGGCGGCCAGGCCCAGTACATCCGGCGCCCGCTGCCCCGCATGCCGGGCGACGCCCTCGGCGGGGTGATCGCGTGGATGGGCGGCCACCTGGCCGAGGAGATCACCGTCGAGCAGCTCGCCGAGCGGGCCCGGATGTCCCCGCGGACGTTCGCGCGCCGCTTCCTCCAGGAGACGGGCACGACCCCCTACCGGTGGGTGCTGCGGCAGCGCGTGCTGCTGGCGCAGGAGCTGCTGGAGGCCACCGACGACACGGTGGACGCCATCGCGGGCCGCTGCGGCTTCGGCAGCGCGGCCGTGCTGCGCCACCACTTCCTGCGGACCCTCGGCACGACGCCGAACGCCTTCCGCCGCACCTTCCGCGGGCCGGGCGCGGCGGCCTGAGGCCGGGGGCGGGCCGCCTCGCCGCCGCGCGCGCCTGCGGGCGTCAGTCGTTCGGGACGGTCTCGTAGCGCGGAGTGCCCTCGGCCATCTGCCGCAGGGCGTCCTTGCGGTCGCGCTTGGAGAGGCGGTCGATGTACAGGTAGCCGTACAGGTGGTCCGTCTCGTGCTGGAGGCAGCGCGCGAAGTAGCCGGTGCCCCGCACCTTGATCGGGTTGCCCTGGGCGTCCTGCCCGGTGACCTCGGCGTAGTCCGGGCGGGCCAGCGAGGCGTACGCGGTCGGTACGGACAGGCAGCCCTCGTTGGAGTCGTCGAGGACGCGGGAGCCGGCCGGCAGCTCCACGAGCTTCGGGTTGACGACGACGCCGGTGTGGCGGACGCCCTCGTCGTCCGGGCAGTCGTAGACGAAGACCTTGGCGTCCACGCCGATCTGGTTCGCTGCGAGCCCGACGCCCTCGGCGGCCTTCTGGCTGGCGAACATGTCGTCGATCAGCTTGGCCAGTTCGTCGCCGAACTCGGTGACGTCCTTGCACTCGCGGTGCAGCACCGGGTTGCCGACCACCGTGATGGGACGGGCGGTGCCGCGCTCGCGGTGGGCGAGCTCGCGCGCCTCACAGTCCTCGGTGTCCACGACGTAACCGTCGTCGTCCACCGCGATGACCTCGTTCTCCTGCTGCGCCATGTCCGCCGTAAGCCTTCCGTGGGTCGACCCGTTCACCGATTGTGCCGGTACAGCCTACGGTGCCCGGTCAGCAGACTTCTTCGAGATCCCGCCAGGCGCGGGTATCGGGGCTGTCCGAGACCCAGCCGTCGAGGAGCCCCTGCACCAGGCCGGCGGGCGCCGCGATGCCGCATTCCCGCTCCGGCACCCACAGGGAGCCCGATCCGGCCGTGCGGTGCCCGAGCGGCCCGGGGTGGCCCGGCTCGCTGTGGTCGTGCGGGTCGAGGTGCTCCCCGTCGCCCTCGCCGCTCGGCATCGCGCTCTCGGAGCAGGTCCGGCACAGCAGCCGTACGGAGGAGGACCAGTCCTCGGCGGCGAACCCCGCGTCGGACGCGAGCTGTTCGAGGGCGTCGCGGTCCGACTCGGCGGCGGCCTCCAGCAGCACGACCCAGGTCGGCACCGGCGAGGGCGCCCACAGCTCGATCTCGTCGAAGACGGGGTAGGAGGGGCCCGCCGCGGTGATGCGCTCCCCGTTGGGCACGCCGTCGTGCAGCACGACCTCGCCCCAGCGCCGCCCCGAGGAGGGCAGCGGGATGGACAGGACCTCGATGCGGGCCGGATCCAGCCTGCGGCCCCACACGACCTCGGCCTCGCCCTCGGGGGACAGCCGCACGGCCGCGCTGCCGAGCTCCATGCCGACCGGTTCGCCACCCTTGCCGTGCGGGTCGCCGGGCACCTTCAGCCCGTACGCCTGCCAGGCACGCCGGGCCAGCGGCCAGTCCTGGAGCGCGGTCGCCGCGATGCCGACGTTCCACCAGTCCGGGGCTCCGGCCTCCCGGTCCAGCAGGGCGACCGCCCGCAGGCCCGCGGCGCGCGCCTGCTCCCAGTCGTGCCGGAACTTGTGCAGCAGCGCCAGGTTGAACCACGACTCCGACAGCCAGGGCTCCAGGTCGGCGGCTCTGGTCAGCAGCGCACCCGCGTCCTCGTACCGACCGTCGCCGATCAGTGTGAACGCTCGGTCGGTGGCCTGCCGCCACGAGGCGGAGGGCCTGTGCCGTACCTTCCCGAAGATCCTCACGATTCCCGCCTGCCGGTCCAACGGTGCAGCCTTGCGGACACCCTCACGGACGCTCCTACTCGCATCCAACCATGCCCACTCGGACGGCCGCTCATTACCCATGGGTTACCCCGGCGCGAGGGGGGTGACTCCGTCACGTCCGGCCCGGAAAAACGGCTCGGCCCCCTGATGCGGGGGCCGGTTTCCCGTACCGCTCCGTACGCGTGCCCACGGATTGGCACCTTCGGGTGAACGAGGCGGCGGGGCCGCCCCCGCGGTCAGCCGGCGGCCGGATCGGCGGTCACGTCGTGCTCGGGCACCGCCTGCCCGGAGCGGATCAGCTCGATCCGCCCCATCACCTTGGCGCGCAGGTCGCTCGGCACGTCGTCCGAGCCGCAGCACCGCTTCACCAGCTTCTTCACGGCCTTTTCCAGGCCGTACTTCTCAAGACAGGGATTGCACTCGCCGAAATGCGTCTCGAACTTCGTGCAGTCGCTGTCGGGCATCTCGTGGTCCAGGAACTCGTACAGGTGGTCCAGGACCTCGGAGCACTCCGTCTCGTGCGGCTCTCCGCAGCTCATGAGCCCGAGCCTTTCAGGTCGTTCGACTCTCCCGCGCCGGCGGGGACCAGCCCGCGCTCGCGGGCGTAGTCCTCCAGCATTCCGCGGAGTTGACGGCGGCCACGGTGCAGCCGGGACATGACCGTACCGATGGGTGTACCCATGATGTCCGCGATCTCCTTGTACGCAAAGCCCTCCACGTCGGCAAGGTAGACCGCGATGCGGAACTCCTCCGGAATGGCCTGGAGCGCCTCCTTCACGTCCGAATCGGGCAGGTGGTCGAGTGCCTGCGACTCGGCCGACCTCAGGCCCGTGGACATGTGCGACTCGGCGCGCGCCAGCTGCCAGTCCTCGATCTCCTCCGCCGCGCTGCGCTGCGGCTCGCGCTGCTTCTTGCGGTAGGAGTTGATGAAGGTGTTGGTCAGAATGCGGTAGAGCCACGCCTTCAGGTTGGTGCCCTCACGGAACTGGTGGAAGGACGCGTACGCCTTCGCGTACGTCTCCTGGACCAGGTCCTCGGCGTCGGCCGGATTGCGCGTCATGCGCAGCGCGGCCGAGTACATCTGGTCGAGGTAGCCGAGGGCGTCCCGCTCGAAGCGCGCGTTGCGCTCGGCGGCCGTTTCCTCCGCCTGGCCTCCGTCGGTCCCAGCGACAGGACCCACCTCCTCCGACTGCGTTGCGGCTCCGAGTGCGGACCCGCTCGAATCGGAGAATAGTCGACCATCCCGGCCCTCCGCCGCCCGGAGCGGGCCGCGCCTGGGCCCGGGCAGGACCGTCCATTCGAGCCCTTCGGCCTGCGGACGGCTCTGGCTAATGACCTGGGTCATGCGCTTGCTCTCCTCCGACGCGGTCCCCTTGCGTTCCGACATCCGGACAACGCCGGGGCCGGGCCCCGCATTCCCCTCCCGGGCGGGCTCTCCCGAATCCGTCAGGTCGCTGTGGCGGCGGGGTCCGGGACCAGCCGGTCCAGCCAGCCGGCGACCCCGTCGGTGATCGCCTCCAGGGCCTCCTCCTGGGTGGGGGTGCCCTTCTTCGGCACCGCGAAGCCATGGTCGCCCCCGGCCACCTCCAGGAGCTCGTACGCCGGCTCTCCCGGCGGCGGGAACTCCCCGGGGCGCCCGAACGGGTCCCGGCCGCCCTGGACGACCAGGGCGGGCAGCCCCGCCCCGGTCAGCTCCGCGGCCCGGGACCGCTCGGGGCGGCCCGGCGGGTGCAGCGGGAACGCCAGCGCCAGCACCCCGGCCGCGCCGAGGGAGGCCGCGGTGCGGCAGGCCACCCGGGCGCCGGCGCTGCGACCGCCCGCGACGACCGGCAGGCCGGGCTCGGCCAGCGCCGGCCACAGGCCCCGCCAGCCCTCGTCGAGCACCTTGGGAGCGGCCGCGACCTTCCGGCCCGCGACCCGCCAGGGCTGCTCGACCAGGACGACCGTGACGCCGCGGCCGGGCAGGGCGGCGGCCAGCGCCCGGAGGTCGCGGGCCTCGATGCCGCCGCCCGCGCCGTGGCCGAGGGCCAGGACGAGCCGGGCCGCGCCGGCGGCGGGGTGCCAGGTGATGCGGGCCTCGCCCGCGGGGGTCTCGACGCTCCGGGTGCGCGTACGGGTGGTCATGGCCCCATCCTGCCGTTTCAGAACAGGGTCGCCTCCTCAGGCGCGTCGAGTTCGGTCAGCAGCTCGGGGCCGTTGTTGCGGACGCTGCTGACGGCGGTGGAGACCGGGTAGGCGCGCATCAGCCCGCCGGGCGGGGGCGCGAGCAGCTCCCGGAGGGCGCCGTCCGCGTCGGTGTTCGCCGGGTCCAGCCAGGCGTCCCACCGGTCGGGGGTGAGGGCGAGCGGCATCCGCGGGTGGATCTCGGAGAGCGAGCGCGGCCCGCCGGCGGGGGCCGCGGCCAGCGGGGCGGTCTCGGCCTCGGTGGTGACCACCGAGCAGGTGGCCCACCAGGCGGCGGGGTGGCCGGCAGGTGCGGCCGGGTCGCGCCAGAACTCGTATATGCCGGCCATGGCGAGGACGGAGCCGTCGGCCGGGAGGACGAAGTAGGGCTGCTTGCGGGAGCGCTTCCCGAGGCCCTCGACCTCCAGGCGGCGCTCGTCGTGCCCGGTGGCCCACTCGTAGTACCCGTCGGCCGGGACGATGCAGCGGCGCTGGGCGAAGGGGCGGCGGAAGGACGGCTTCTCGGCGAGGGTCTCCGCCCGGGCGTTGATCATCCGGGCGGCGCCCTCGGCGTTCTTGGCCCAGGAGGGCACGAGCCCCCACTTCACGACGCGCAGCTGGCGAACCGGACGCGGGCTCGCGGCGTCCTTCAGGGGGCGGTCGAGGACGATGCGGACCTGCTTCGTGGGTGCCACGTTCCAGTCGGGTGCCAGGGCCTCCTCGGGCTCCCAGCGCTCGACGCCGAAGAGCTCGGCCAGCTCCTCGGGGCTGCGACTCGCTGCATACCGTCCGCACATGGCTGCCACACTGCCATGTCACCCGACCACCACCGCAAGGAGCACGCCACCCCATGGACAGCAGCACGACCGCCGGCCTGTGGGACCGGCTCACCGGATTGCAGGAGGCGCCGGCCACGTGGCTGGTGGTCACGACGGGCCTGGCCGCGCTGGCGCTGGTGGCGCCCGGGCCCGTGTGGCGGGTCTCCCGCAACGCCGTCACCATCGCGCACGAGGGCGGCCACGGGCTGCTGGCCCTGCTGACCGGCCGCCGCCTGGACGGCATACGGCTGCACTCGGACACCAGCGGCGTCACCGTGAGCCGCGGCAAGCCGACAGGCCCCGGCATGATCCTGACCGCGGCCGCCGGCTACACCGCACCGTCGCTGCTCGGGCTCGGCGGGGCGGCGCTGCTGTCCGCTCACCGCATCACGGTGCTGCTGTGGGCGGCGACGGCCCTGCTGCTGGCGATGCTGCTGATGATCCGCAACGCGTACGGGGCGCTGACGATGGTGCTCACCGGCGGAACGTTCGTCCTGGTCTCCTGGCTGGCCCCGGCGCAGGTGCAGGCGGCGTTCGCCTACGCGGCCGTGTGGTTCCTGCTGCTGGGCGGAGTCCGGCCGGTCTTCGAGCTGGGCGCCAAGCGCCGGCACGGCGGGGCGCCGGATTCGGACGCCGACCAGCTGGGGCGCCTGACGCACACCCCCGCGGGGCTGTGGCTGTTCCTCTTCCACGCCGTGGCGCTGTGCTCGCTCATCGGCGGCGGGCGCTGGCTTCTCAACCTCTGAGACCCCGCCCCGGGCCGAGGCTCGAACACGATCGGGCCCGTCGGGGAGCCACTAAAGTGGTGGCCATGACCGACACCCCCTCGCTTCCCGCCCTCTGGCCTGCCCCGCACGCAGACGGGACCGTCCACGCCACCGTCACCGTGCCCGGGTCGAAGTCGGTCACCAACCGCGCGCTGGTGCTCGCCGCGCTCGCGGCCGAGCCCGGCTGGGTGCGCCGTCCGCTGCGCTCGCGCGACTCGCAGCTCATGGCGGACGCACTGCGCGCCATGGGCGTCGGCATCGAGGAGACCGCCTCCTCCAGCTCGGGCGACGCCGCCGGCGGCGAGGCCTGGCGGATCATCCCCGCCGCCCTGCACGGCCCGGCCTCCGTGGACGTCGGCAACGCGGGCACCGTGATGCGGTTCCTGCCTCCCGTCGCGACGCTCGCCTCCGGCGACATCCGCTTCGACGGCGACCCGCGCTCCTACGAGCGCCCCCTCGGCCAGGTCATCGACGCCCTGCGCGGCCTGGGCGCCCGTATCGACGACGGCGGCCGCGGCGCGCTGCCCCTGACCGTCCACGGCGGCGGCGCCCTGGAGGGCGGCCCGATCGAGCTGGACGCGAGCAACTCCTCGCAGTTCGTCTCCGCGCTGCTGCTGTCCGCGCCCCGCTTCAACCAGGGCGTGGAGGTGCGGCACACCGGCGCCACCCTGCCGTCGATGCCGCACATCCGGATGACTGTGGAGATGCTGCGCGCGGCGGGCGCCCAGGTGGACACCCCGGAGGCGGGCGGCGAGAAGAACGTGTGGCGGGTCTCCCCGGGCGCCCTGCTCGGCCGCGACCTCGTGGTGGAGCCGGACCTGTCGAACGCCCAGCCGTTCCTGGCCGCGGCCCTGATCACCGGCGGCACGGTCACCATCCCGGACTGGCCGCGCCGCACCACCCAGCCCGGTGACGAGCTGCGCCGCATCTTCACCGAGATGGGCGGTTCCTGCGAGGTCACCGACGCGGGCCTGGTCTTCACCGGAAGCGGCAAGATCCACGGCATCGACGTGGACCTCGGCGAGGTCGGCGAGCTGACCCCCGGCATCGCGGCCGTCGCGGCGCTGGCGGACTCGCCGTCCACGCTGCGCGGGGTGGCGCACCTGCGGCTGCACGAGACGGACCGGCTGGCGGCCCTGACCGCGGAGATCAACGGGCTCGGCGGCGACGTCACCGAGACCGCCGACGGCCTGCACATCCGCCCGCGGCCGCTGCACGGCGGGGTGTTCCGCACCTACGACGACCACCGGATGGCCACCGCGGGCGCGGTGATCGGCCTGGCCGTCGAGGGCGTGCAGATCGAGAACGTCGCGACGACCGCGAAGACCCTGCCCGACTTCCCCAGGATGTGGACGGACATGCTCGCGGGAGCGGGAGCGGGAGCGTAGGGCCCGGTCATGCGCAGGTACGGCAAGCACACCGACGAGGACGACATCCGGGCGAGGCCCAACCCGAAGGGCAACCGGCCCCGGACCAGCAAGCGGCCCAAGCACGAGGACGCGGCCGAGGGCTTCGTCCTCACCGTCGACCGGGGCCGGCTGACCTGCCTGGTGGAGGACCGCACGGTCCTCGCGATGAAGGCCCGCGAACTCGGCCGCAAGGCGGCCGTGGTCGGCGACCGGGTGTGGCTGGTCGGCGATCTGTCGGGCCGGAAGGACACCCTCGCGCGGATCGTGCGGATCGAGGAGCGCAGGTCCGTCCTGCGGCGCACCGCGGACGACGACGACCCGTACGAGCGGGTGGTCGTCGCCAACGCCGACCAGCTGGCGATCGTCACGGCACTGGCGGACCCCGAACCGCGGCCGCGGATGATCGACCGCTGCCTGGTGGCTGCGTACGACGCCGGGCTGGAGCCGCTGCTGGTGCTGACCAAGTCCGACCTGACGTCCCCGGACAAGATCCTCGACGTGTACGCCTCGTTCGGCTTGTCCTACGTGGTGACCAACCGGGAGGAGCTGGCCGCCGGCGCGGCCGCCGACCGGGTGCGCGAGCGGCTGGCGGGCCGGATCACCGCCTTCGTGGGGCACTCGGGCGTCGGCAAGACCACGCTGGTGAACTCGCTGGTCGGCGAGGGCCGCCAGCGCGCCACGGGCCACGTCAACGCGGTGACGGGCCGGGGCCGGCACACCACCACCTCGGCGCTGGCGCTGCCGCTGCCGTCGGGCGACGGCTGGGTCATCGACACCCCGGGCGTGCGCTCGTTCGGCCTGCACCACGTGGACCCCTCGCGGGTGATCCTCGCCTTCCCCGACCTGGTGCCCGGCACCGAGGACTGCCCGCGGGCGTGCAGCCACGACGAGCAGGACTGCGCGCTGGACGCGTGGGTGGAGGAGGGGCACGCCGATCCGGCGCGGCTGGATTCGCTGCGCCGGCTGCTGCGGACCCGCGAGCGCCGCGAAGGGGACTGATCGTCCGGCGGGGTTCGCCGGGATCCGCCGGGGTTTGCCGCGGCGGCCGTCCGGTGAATGCATAAGCGCACCGAGTGACGCGATGTCACCTTGAGGCGGGGAGGCATTCGCCATGGCGTGGCTGCTGGTCGTCGTCGCCGGACTGCTGGAGACCGGTTTCGCGGTCTGCCTGAAGCTGTCGCACGGGTTCACCCGGCTGTGGCCGACGATCGCCTTCGCCGCCTTCGCGCTCGGCAGCTTCGGGCTTCTGACGATGGCCCTGAAGAAGCTGGACGTGGGCCCGGCGTACGCGGTGTGGACGGGGATCGGGGCGGCGGGCACCGCCGTCTACGGCATGGTCTTCCTCGGCGACCTCGTCTCCACGCTCAAGATCGTCTCGATTTCGCTGGTCATCCTCGGCGTCATCGGCCTCCAGCTGTCCGGCTCGGCCCACTAAGCAGCCGCAGCAGCCCGAGCAGCTCCCCGGGCCCGCCCTCGCGCGCGGGCGCCACCACGTACGACAGCGCGAGGCGCACGGCGAGTTCGCACCGGTGCGCGGCGTCGTGCGCGGCGAGCACCTCGGCGGCCAGGTCGCGCACCGCGCCGGCCAGCTCCCCCGGCCCGGGCGCGGGCACCCCGGGCCGCGCCCCCCGCCCGGGCGGGGCCGGGAGGTTGCCGTCCCAGTGCCCGGTCAGCAGGGCGCGTACGAGCGGCCGGGCCGCGGCGGCCCGCACGGTCCACTCGGCGAGGGAGGCGAGGCGGTCGCCGCCGCCGGCGGCCGGGGCGCGCAGGACCCGGTCGACGCCGTCGAGGTACCAGTCGGCCTCGCGGCGCACCAGGGCCCGCCCGAGGCCCGCCTTGCCGCCGAACTCGTTGTAGAGGGTCTGCCGCGACACCCCGGCGGCGGCCGCCACGTCGACCATCCGCACGGAGGGCCACGGGCGCGCCGAGAGCGCCGCTCCCGCCGCCTCCAGCAAGGACTCCCTGGCTGCCGGCATCCGTGCACCTCCCCGCTCGACTCCTGGCCAGAGTTGACGGGCCGACAGATCCTGTCAAGGGCGCCCCGGCGCCCGCACCGCGGACACCGCTCGCCGGGTCCCGGCCGTGCCGATAAGGTGCCGTTCATGCCCTCTTATGACGATGACCTGCGCCTCGCCCTCGAACTCGCCGACGCCGCGGACGCCGTGACCATGCAGCGCTTCCGGGCCCTGGACCTGAAGGTCGAGACGAAGCCGGACATGACCCCGGTGACCGAGGCGGACCGGGCGGCGGAGGAAGCGGTCCGGGCGGGCATCGGGGCCGCGCGGCCCGAGGACGCCATCCTGGGCGAGGAGTACGGGCTGAAGGGCAGCGGCCCGCGCCGCTGGGTGGTCGACCCGATCGACGGCACGAAGAACTACGTGCGCGGCGTCCCGGTGTGGGCGACGCTCGTCTCGCTGATGGAGGAGGGCGCCGACGGGGAGTTCCGCCCCGTGGTCGGCGTCGTCTCGGCGCCCGCCCTGGGCCGGCGCTGGTGGGCCGCGCAGGGCTCGGGCGCGTACGCCGGCGGGGCGCTGGGCGGCGAGCCGCAGCGGATCGGCGTCTCGCGGGTCGGGGGCCTGGGGGACGCGTCGTTCGCGTACTCCTCGCTGGGCGGCTGGGAGGAGCAGGGCCGGCTGGAAGGGTTCCTGGAGCTGACCCGGCAGTGCTGGCGCACCCGCGGCTACGGCGACTTCTGGCCGTACATGATGGTCGCGGAGGGGTCGCTGGACCTGTGCGCGGAGCCGGAGCTGAGCCTGTGGGACATGGCGGCGATCGCGGTCGTGGTGCAGGAGGCGGGCGGCCGGTTCACCAGCCTGGACGGGGTGGACGGCGTACACGGCGGCAACGCGGCGGCGTCCAACGGGCTGCTGCACGACGAGATGCTGGGCTACCTGCGCCCCCGCGCCTGACGGCGCGCGCGGCCCGCGCCCCGGGAACCGGGCGCACGCCCTCTTGTTGGCCCCCCGCGCGCGTGGGAGTCTGAAAACTCCTCCCCTTGTGCGCTTGTGAACGCCTTCTCGAAGTGCGGGCGGAGGACTTCATCCAGGAGGTGGCCCTCTTCATGCTCGTCCGTGACGCCATGAGCACCGTGATCCTCACCCTCGGCCCCGCCCACACCCTGCGGCAGGCGGCCTGCCTGATGTCCGGCCGCCGGGTCGGCGCGGCCGTCGTCCTCGACCCCGAGCACAGCGGCATCGGCATCCTGACCGAACGGGACGTCCTCAACTCCATAGGCGCGGGGCACGACCCCGACCGGGAGTCCGTGGGCGCCCACACCACGAACAACGTCGTGTTCTGCACCCCGGAGGCGACCGTCCTGGAAGCTGCCGAGGCGATGGTCCACGGCGGCTTCCGGCACCTGATCGTGCTGGAGGACGGCGGCCCGGTGGGCATCGTGTCCGTCCGCGACGTGATCCGCTGCTGGGTGCCGGCGCGGCGCGGCGCCGCCGTCCCGGCCTGAGGCCCGGCGGGGAGCGCCCGTACGGCGACGGGCCGGCGGCCCCCGAGGGGGCTGCCGGCCCGTCGCACGCCACGGCAGCGGCGTGTCAGCCGCGCAGGGCCTGGACCGCGGCGTCCAGCCGCTTGCCGAAGTCGCCGTCCGCCTGGCGGAAGTTGGCGATCGCCCGCTCGGCGATGTCGTCGCGGGAGACCTTGGCGATGAAGCCGGCGAGGTTCTCCACGAGGCGGCCCTTCTCGTCCTCGGACATCAGGCGGTAGAGGTTGCCGGCCTGGACGAAGTCGTTGTCCTCGGCGTGCACCGGGGCGGCGTGGTTGCCGGTGGCGCCGGCGACCGCGACCGGCTGCCACAGCGGGCGGTCGATCTGGTGCGGGCCGCCGAAGCTGTTCGGCTCGTAGTTCTTCGCGCCGCCGTGGCGGCCGTCGTAGAGGAAGCCGTCGCGGGAGTTGGTGCGCGCCGCGGTCGCGTGCGGGCGGTTCACCGGCAGGTGGTCGGCGTTGATGCCGACGCGGTAGCGGTGGGCGTCGCCGTAGGCGAAGAGGCGGCCCTGGAGCATCTTGTCGGGGGACGGGCCGATGCCGGGCACGAAGTGGGCCGGGGAGAAGATCGCCTGCTCGACCTCGGCGAAGATGTTCTCCGGGTTGCGGTTGAGCTCCAGCCTGCCGATCTCGATCGGCGGGTAGTCCTCGTGCGGCCACACCTTGGTGAGGTCGAACGGGTTGAAGCGGTAGGTCGCCGCGTCGGCCGCCGGCATGATCTGCACCTGCACGGTCCAGGTCGGGAAGTCGCCGCGCTCGATGGCCTGGCGCAGGTCGCGCTGGTGGCTGTCCGGGTCCTCGCCGGCGAGCCTGTCGGCCTCGGCCTGGGTGAGGTTCCTGATGCCCTGGTCGGTCTTGAAGTGGTACTTGACCCAGAAGACCTCGCCGGCCTCGTTGTTCCACTGGTAGGTGTGCGAGCCGTAGCCGTTCATGTGGCGGTAGGAGGCGGGGATGCCTCGGTCGCCGAACAGCCAGGTGACCTGGTGGGTGGACTCGGGCGAGAGGCTCCAGAAGTCCCAGACGTTGTCGGCCTCGGTGGAGCCGGTGTACGGGTCGCGCTTCTGGGTGTGGATGAAGTCCGGGAACTTGATGGCGTCCTTGATGAAGAACACCGGGGTGTTGTTGCCGACGAGGTCGTAGTTGCCCTCCTCGGTGTAGAACTTCAGCGCCCAGCCGCGCGGGTCGCGGACGGCGTCGGCGGCGCCGAGGTTGCCGGCGACGGTGGAGAAGCGCAGGAACGTCTCGGTCTGCTTGCCGACCTCGGAGAGGAACTTCGCCCGGGTCCACTGCGTGACGTCGCGGGTGACGGTGAAGGTGCCGTACGCGCCGGCGCCGCGGGCGTGGACCACGCGCTCCGGTATGCGCTCGCGGTTGAAGTGGGCGAGCTTCTCCAGCAGGAGCTGGTCCTGGACGAGAACCGGCCCGCCGAGGCCTGCCGTCTCGCTGTTCTGGTTGTCCGCGACCGGAGCCCCGGCCTCCGTGGTGAGCGGTCCCTGCGTCACGTGCGCCTCCTGCGTCATCGCGCCATGTCCTGTCCCTGGTGCGTTCGTCGACACGATCCTACGATGGACTTTGTCCAAGTCAAGCAAGGATCCAACTCCGCACGGGATCGGGACTTACACCCGGTCCCCTCACTGTTAGGCTGGTGTGCATGAGTGACCTGCTGGAACGACTTCGCGCACGCGGATGGCGCATGACCGCACAGCGGCGCGTGGTGGCGGAGGTGCTCGACGGCGACCACGTGCACCTCACGGCCGACGAGGTGCACGCCCGCGCCGTGGACAAGCTGCCCGAGATCTCCCGCGCGACCGTCTACAACACCCTCGGCGAGCTCGTCACCCTCGGCGAGGTCCTGGAGGTGTCCACGGACCGCCGGGCCAAGCGGTACGACCCCAACGCCCACCGGCCCCACCAGCACCTGGTGTGCGCGCAGTGCGGGGCGATCCGGGACGTGCACCCCTCCGGCAACCCCCTGGCCGACCTGCCGGACGCGGAGCGCTTCGGCTTCACGGTCTCGGCGGTCGAGGTGACCTACCGCGGCCTCTGCCCGGAGTGCGCGGGCGCGTAGCCGCGGCGCCGGCCGTCGTTTCGGGGCCTGCAAGCACAAGAGGGCCGGGAGGCGGGCAGCGCTCCCGGCCCTGCGGCATGCCCGACCGCCTGTGGAAACGCCTGCACGACCGCTTGCAGGAACGCCGAAGGCCCGGATCCTGGGGATCCGGGCCTTCGTCTGAGTAGCGGGGACAGGATTTGAACCTGCGACCTCTGGGTTATGAGCCCAGCGAGCTACCGAGCTGCTCCACCCCGCGTCGGTAGACCCCACCGTACGTGAGGGATCCCCGCAGATGCAAATCCGTTGGGTACCGCACCGGCCGTCCGGCCGCGGGCGCACCGCGGGGCGGCGCCGCGGTCAGGCGGAGAGCTCCTCGGCGAGCGCGTCGCGCAGCCGGGCGGCCCGCTCGGCGACCTCGGCCGGCCCGAGCTCCATGGCGCGCAGGCACCACTTCTGCCCCTCCGCGAGGTCGCCGTGGCGGGCGGCCAGCAGGGCCAGGCGCAGCGCGGCCCGGCCGTGTCCGGCGACGGCGGCGCGGGTCCACCACAGGGCGGCCTCCGGCTCGTCGCCCTCCCGGGCCAGCAGCAGCCCGAGGTTGAACGCGCCGTTGCGGGAGCCGGCCTCCGCCGCCTCCCGGTACCAGCGGGCCGCGACCGCCGTGTCGCCGCGGGCCGCCGCCAGCATGCCGACCCGGACCTGGGCGCGCCGGTGGCCGAGCTCGGCGGCCCGCTCGTACCACTCCTCGCTCTCGGTGCGCGCGGCGCCCGCGGGCTCCCCGAGGGCCGGCGGCTCCGGCGGCGGGGCCAGCGACTCCAGCAGCGCGGCCAGCCGGAACGCGGCTTCGGCGCTGCCGCCGCCGGCCGCGCACCGCAGGTGCCGTTCGGCGGCGCGCTCCTCCCCGTCGCGGACGAGGGCGATGCCGACCTGGAGCGCGGCGTCGGTGTGGCCGGCCGCGGCCGCCCGCTCGTACCACTTCAGCGCGGTCCGGTCGTCGTCGCGGCCGGCGTAGAGGATCCCCAGGTTGAAGGCGGCGTCCACGCTTCCCGCCTCGGCGGCCTTGGAGAACCACGGCTCAGCTCCCGCGGCGTCGCCGACCTGGAGCAGCATGATCGCGAGTGCGTTGGCCGCCTCGCGGTGCCCTGCGTAGGCGGCGCGGCGGTACCACTGCTCGGCCTGCGCGGTGCGGTCCTGTGCCGCGCACAGCAAAGCAAGGTTGTACGCCCCGTTCTGGTCGCCCGCGTCCATGGCGGTGCGGTACCACTTCTCCGCGGTCTCGGTCTCCCCGCGGGCGGCGTGCAGGGCGCCGAGCGCGTTGGCGGCGTTGCCGTCGCCGTCCTGGGCGGCGCGCTTCCACCACGCGATGGCGCCCTCCTCATCGCCCGCGTCGCGCAGCAGGAAGCCCAGGGCGCAGGCGGCGCGGGCCTCGCCCTGCTTGGCGGAGGTCAGGTACCAGCGCCCGGCCTCCTTGAGCTCGCCGCGGGCCTCCAGCAGGGCGCCCAGGTGCAGGGCGGCGCGCCGGTGCCCGCGGGCGGCGGCCTGCCGGTACCACTGCTCGGCCTCTGCCGGGTCCCCCTTGCGCAGGTGGCGGGCCAGGCGGTAGGCGGCCTCGCGGTGGCCCTGCTCGGCGGCCTGCCGCAGCCAGCGCTCGACGCCCTTGTCGCCGCGGTGCTCCAGCAGGTCGGCGAGCCCGTACGCGCCGAGGGCGTGGCCGGATTCCGCCGCCTGACGGAGCCAGTACTCGGCGGCGGGCTCGTCGCCGCGCTCGCGGAAGTGGCGGCCCAGGGCGTGTGCGGCGGGGGCGGAGCCGGCGACGGCGGCGACGCGCCACCAGCCGGCGGCCTCCTCGGGGTAGCCGCGCTGGAGCAGCAGGACGCCCAGGTTGTTGGCGGCGGCGCGGTCCCCCTCCGCTGTGGCGCCGCGCAGGTACGGCTCGGCCCCGTCCAGGTCACCGCGGCGCAGCAGCAGGGCTCCGAGGACGCTCATCGCTCCGGGGTCGCCACGGTCGGCCGCCACGCGGTGGCGTGCCTCCAGTTCGGCGTCGCTCGCCCCGTCGGCCTCGGCGAAGACCTCCTCCGCGAAACCCGCATCGGTCGGGGCGGTCTGCGCGTTGACGACCCGAGCCTCCTCTTTGACTGCTGCACCCGATCCGGTTTCGGCCGACCTCACAAACCGCCCTGTCTCCAGCAGAGTTGACCTGTCCCCCATATATCCCATCGTCGCATCACCTGCTACCCGCGTACACCTGGTATGTCGCAGCCTGTGAGGTCACTACAGCGTTTTGTCGACATGCCCACAGAGAGACAAGTCAAACACGCTCTCACGTCAACTCACCCGTCCCAGCTACCTCATGCCCCCACGCGTCCATTCCGGACATGACGAAGGCCCGGATCCCATGGGATCCGGGCCTTCGTTTTCAGTAGCGGGGACAGGATTTGAACCTGCGACCTCTGGGTTATGAGCCCAGCGAGCTACCGAGCTGCTCCACCCCGCGTCGGTGACACCAGCGTATCACGACACGGGGTCGAGCCATTACCGGGTTCAGCCGGCCGGCTTGGGGGCCGCTGTCTTCGCCTCCGCGTCGATCGCCCGCTTCAGCGCCGCCTGGAGGTCGGACTGGGCCTTGCCGTAGGCCGCCCAGTCGCCGGCCTTCATCGCCTTGTCCGCTTCCTCGATCGCCTTCTGGGCGTCGGCGAGGGCGGCCTTGACCGTCGGGTCCTGCGGCGCCGGAGGCTGCTGCACCGTACCGTCGCCCGGCTCGTTCGGCGGCACCGGCACCGTCGGCGCCTCCGCCCCGAAGACCACGTTCAGCGCCTTGTCCAGGTTGTCCTCGAAGGCCGTCTGCGTGCCGTACGTCACCAGCACCTTGCGCAGCAGCGGGTACTTCAGGCCGGAGCTGCGCACGTACACGGGCTCCACGTACAGCATCTTGCCCTCGATCGGAACGGCGAGGAGGTTGCCGTACTCCACCTCGGAGTCGCCGCCGCGCAGCAGCCGGATCGACTCCGCGATCTTCGGCTCCGACTGGAACTTGCTCTGCACCTGCTTCGGGCCGTCGACCGGCTTGCTCGTCGGCATCTTCAGGATGCGGATCTTGCCGTAGTCCTTGGAGCCCGGGTCGGCGTTGATCGACATGAAGGCGCTCAGGTTGTCCCGCTCGTTCGGCGTGAACGTCGTCGTGAGCGAGAAGACCTGGTCCTTCTCCGCCTGGCCCGGCGTCTTCATCGACAGGTAGTACGGCGGGACCGCCGTGCCGGCCTTGGTCGTCGGGTCGTCCGGGACGGCCCAGGCCTCGCTGCCGCTGAGGAAGGTCTGCGGGTCGGTGACGTGGTAGCGGGTCAGCAGCTCGCGCTGCACCTTGAACAGGTCCTGCGGGTAGCGCAGGTGGTCCATGAGCGGCTTGGAGATCTCGGCCTTCGGCTTGACCGTGCCGGGGAAGGCCTTCATCCAGGTCTTCAGGACCGGGTCCTGCGTGTCCCACTGGTAGAGGCTGACGGTGCCGTCGTAGGCGTCGACCGTGGCCTTGACCGAGTTGCGGATGTAGTTGACCCGGTTCTCCTGCGCCACCACCGCGCGCTGGCTGTTGGTCAGCGAGTCCGCGGTGCTCTGGCCCAGCGTGGTACGCGAGGCGTACGGGTAGCCGTTGGTCGTCGTGTAGGCGTCGACGATCCACTTGACCCGGCCGTCGATGACCGCCGGGTAGGGGGCGCCGTCGATCGTCAGCCACGGGGCGACGGCCTCGACGCGCTCCTTCGGGGTGCGGTTGTAGAGGATCCGCGAGCCGTCGCCGATGGCGCCGGAGTACAGGATCTGCGGCTCGCTGAAGGCGAGGGCGTACGCGGCGCGGTTGACCGGGTTGTCCAGGTTGACGCCCGAGTTGCCCTCGTAGCTCGTCTCCTTCTCACCCTTGTCGTCGGAGTAGTCGAGCTCCTTCTGCGGCCCGCCGACGATCGAGTACTGCGTCGTCCGCTCGCCGTAGTAGATCCGCTGCTCGAAGTCCGTGCCGAACTGGCCTCGGGACGGCAGGTCGGACTGGGTGAAGTCCGGGGCGCCCTGGTCGCCGACGGTGGTCCCCTTGGCCGCGACCACGCCGTACCCGTGCGTGTACTTGAAGTGGTCGTTGATCCAGTTGTTCTTCGGGATGCCGCCGATGTTCAGCTCGCGCAGGCCGATGACCGTGTCCTGGCCGTTGTACCGGTCGACGGCCAGCGTCGACGGGAAGGCGTAGTAGCCCTTCACCTGCTGGAGCTGCTGGAAGGCCGGGGAGACGATGTTCGGGTCGAGCAGGCGGATGCTGGCCGTGGTGGCGGCCTCCTGGCGCAGCTTGGCCTTGTCCTCGGTCTTGCCGCCGTCCGGGTAGTCCGTGACGTCGGCCGCGGCGATCCCGTAGGCGTCCCTGGTGGCCTTGATGTTCTTCTCGACGTACGGGGACTCCTTGGCCTGCTCGTTCGGCTGGACCTGGAACTTCTGCACGATGGCCGGGTACAGCCCGCCGATCAGGATCGCGGAGAGCACCATCAGGCCGAAGCCGATCACGGGCAGCTGCCAGGTGCGGCGCCACAGCGTCGCGAAGAACAGCACCGCGCAGATCGCGGCGATCGCGACGAGGATCGTCTTCGCCGGCAGGTAGGCGTTGGCGTCGACGTAGCGCAGGCCGGTCCAGTTGTCGGCCGCCTTGAAGTCACTGGACTTCACGGCCAGGCCGTAGCGGTCGAGCCAGTACGCGACCGCCTTCAGCGTGACGAAGAGGCCCAGCAGCACCGACAGGTGCCCCGTCGCGGCCGCCGTGGCGCGGGCGCCCGGGCTGGTCACGCGCAGGCCGCCGTACAGGTAGTGCACGACGACGGCTGCGATCACCGAGAGCACGGCGGCGGCGAAGCCGAAGCCGAGGAGGAAGCGGTACCAGGGCAGGTCGAAGGTGTAGAAGGAGACGTCCAGCCCGAACTGGGGGTCCTTCTTGCCGAAGGGCACCCCGTTCACGTACATCAGCCAGGTCTTCCACTGGCCCGCCGCGGACGCGCCGGCGATCATGCCGACGAGCGCGGAGACGCCCAGGAGCAGCCACTTCTTGTACGGCGCGACGCTCATCCGGTAGCGGTCGAGGCTCTGCTGCTCCATCGACATCGCGCTCAGCGGCGGCCGCAGCCGGTGGGCCAGCCAGATGTTGAAGCCGACCGCCCCCGCCATCAGCAGGCCGAAGACGGCGAACAGGCCGATCCTGGTCCACAGGGTGGTGGTGAACACACTGGAGTACTTCACGGAGCGGAACCAGAGCCAGTCCGTCCAGAAGCCCGCGAACATGATGAACGCCATGCCGAGGACGGCCAGCACGCCCAAGGTCATCAGAAGAGTGCGGGCGCGCCTGGACGGGCGGCCGACTCTCATCCGTGGCCCCGAAGGGCCTGAGCCGCGGTCCGGCATCTGGAAAGCCAAGGTGGGCACCTCGAAAGCTGAGTCTTGTTACTGGACGTTTCTTTACCTGGGCCCTTGATGGTAAAGCCCACTCCTGCAACTTACGGAGGCTTCCGTCAGTTCCCGGTATGCGCCGGAAAGGAGGCAGGATGTTGTCCATGTCCAACGTTTCCCCCTCCTCCGGCACGCCGATGGCGGCCAGCCCGCTCACCCGCGCCTGCCTCGAGATCGACGAATACGCGGCGGGACTGGGCTGGGACCAGCCCGCCCGGTTGTTCGCCCTGGTCGACACCGCCCGGCTGCGCCGGCAGGAGCCGCGCCTCGCCCACCAGCTCGGCGTCGACGCCGACGACGCCGGCCGGACCTCCCTCACCCCCGTCGAGCAGGACAAGCTGCCCGCCGGTACGCCCCTGGACAAGTTCCTGGGCACGATCGCCTGGCCCGACGCGGTCGTCGGCTGCGCCCTGACCGTGGAGCGGCTGATGCTGCCCCCGTCCGCGGAGGCGTCCGTACCGCAGGGGCTGAGCGACAAGCAGCTCGCGAAGTGGGTCGCCGACCACCCGGAGCGGCAGGAGGTCCGCCTGACCGTGGCGGTGCTGCGCGACGGCTCGCGCGAGTCGGCGGTCCGGCTGCGCGAGAAGGACTCCTCCACGGAGGTGCTCACGGGGGCGAGCCTGGTGCCGGGGCTGGCCGAAGCGCTCGCGGCGACCTTCTCCTAGGGCCTGTATCGGGGCGCCGGTCAGGAGTCGCCGCACCGCGGCACGCCGGCCGTGTCCCCCTTGGCGATCCTCTCCAGGGACTGCACGGCGTCGCCGATGGTGGAGACCTTGACGAGCGTCAGGCCGTCGGGGACGTTGGCGGCGGCCGAGGCGCAGTTCTCCGCGGGCGTCAGGAAGTAGCGGGCGCCTGCCTTGCGGGCGCCGATCGTCTTCATCTGGATCCCGCCGATGGGGCCCACCTTGCCGGCGTCGTCGATGGTGCCGGTCCCGGCGACGAACCGGCCTCCGGTGAGGTCGCCGGGCGTCAGCTTGTCGACGATGCCGAGGGCGAACATGAGGCCCGCGCTCGGGCCGCCGATGTCGGCGAGCTTGATGTCGATCGGGAACGGGAAGGTGTGCGCGGTGCCGGCCCGGATGCCGACGATGGCGTGCCCGTCGCCCTGCGCCTTCGCCGTCGTGATCGCGACCTCGCGGGTCGCGGGCGCGCGGCCCGCCTTCCGGGCCTCCTCGGCCTCGGCCGCCGGCACGATCGTGAACGCGACGGGCTCGCCTGCCTTGTGCTTGGTGACGAGCTTGGCGACGTCCCCGGGGGCGGTGACGGGGGTGCCGTCGACGGCCTTGACCTCGTCCCCGGCGTGCAGCCGGCTCTCGGAGGGGCTGCCCTTGACGACGGAGGAGACCACGACGCGGGTGGGGACGGAGATGCCGAGCTGCTTCAGCGCGGCGACCTTCGCGCTCTCCTGCGACTGGCTGAACTCCTCGGCGTTCTCCTGGGTGGACTGCTCCTCGGTCTTCCCGTTCGGGTAGAGGTTCTCGTGCGGGACGACGATGTTGTCGCCGGACAGCCAGCCGTGGACCGCTTCCAGCAGGTTCATGTCGTAGTCCGCGCCGGTGACCCGGACGGTCGTCATGTTGAGGTGGCCTGTCGCCGGGTACGTCGTGCGGTCGCCGATGCTGATGACGGGCGCGCCGTGCGAGTCGCCGAGCGTGTTCACGGTCGGACCCGGGCTCATCTCCGAGTACGGCACCTTGATGAACACCCCGGCGCAGAGCAGCGCGAACAGCATGAGGGTGGCGGCGAGCATCGTCGCTGTGCGGCGTGGCATGGAATCGACAGTACGGGACGGTCCTGTGCGGCGGCCGCCCGGGCCGTTCGCCCCGGACCGGGTGCGCGGAGTGCGGCGGGCTGTCCCGGCGGGGGCCTCAGGCGGAGTCGGTCGCGGAGTGCGCCGCCGCCCCGGCCCGGACGCCGTCGGCCCGGTCCATCGCCTCGCGGAACCGGGCGTAGCCGGCGAGTTCGGATATGTCGCCTTGGGTGCGGTCGCGAGCCGCCCAGCTGCCCCATATCGCCGCGCCGATCGCGGCGAACAGCGGAATCAGCAACCACGCCAGTGACGCCATGGACGTGCCTCCCTGCCCCTGGGAATGTGCGTGTCGTTGGTGGCTTCAACGCTCCTGCCCAAGGGGGGGTTACGCAAATCGAGGGCGTGTTGCGCGGCCGAACGGGAGGGAGAGTACTCGCCCGTTCGGGGGGCGCCGCGGGCGGGGTGCCGCCGGCGGGACCGGCCGGCTCAGCAGGCCCCGACCCACTCCTCCGTGCCGTCGGAGAAGCGCTGGTGCTTCCAGATCGGGACCTCGTGCTTGAGGTCGTCGATCAGCATCCGGCAGGCCTCGAAGGCCTCCCCGCGGTGCGGGCACGACACGGCGACGACGACGGCGAGGTCGCCGACGGACAGGTCGCCGACGCGGTGGACGGCCGCCAGCGCGCGCACCGGGTACTTGGCCGCGACGCGCTCGGCGATGCGGCGCATCTCCGCCTCCGCCGAGGGGTGGCAGGAGTAGCCGAGGGAGTCGACGTCCGCGCCCCCGTCGTGGTTGCGCACCGTGCCGGCGAACAGGGCCGTGCCGCCGGTCTCGTCGTCGCCGACGGCCCGGAAGACCTCGTCGACGGAGAGGGGGGTGTCGCGGATCGCGAGCAGCCGGATCGGGTCCTGGGCGGCCTGCTCGCCGGGGTGGTCGAAGTGCGGTGCCATGAGGTCATCGTGCACCACCGCTCCCGCCGCGCGGTATAGCCGTTTCGACCGGCTGTGCGGGTCCGGCGTATGGAGCCTCCTACAGGGCCGGCCGCGGCCGGCCCGCGGGCGCGGGCCGGGCGGGGTGCGGCCGGGCGTCCGTCAGATCCCGCGGCGGCGCCGCGCCCGGCGGACGACCGCGGCCGCGCCGAGCAGCGCGACCGTCGCGCCCGCGGCGCCGGCGGCGGTGGCGTCCTTGCGGCCGAGCCGCCGGCCGGCGACCGTGTGCCGGCCCGCGGCCTCCTGGAGCAGCTCGGCCAGCACCTCCTCGTTGGTCCACCGCGGCCGCCAGCCCGCGGCGTGCAGGCGGCTGACGCTGACCACCCAGGGGTGCATGGTGTACGCGAGGTCGCCCGCCGGGGACGGCGTCAGGCCGATCCGGTGCAGCCGGGCCGCCGCGCCGAGCGCCACGGCCGAGGGCAGCTCCATGCGGCGGATGCCGCTCAGCTCCTCGACCTCGTCCTGCTCCAGCCAGCCCTCGCAGCCGACCGCCAGCTCGCCCTCGACCTTCTCAAGCGCCGCGTACTCCAGGGCGCTGACGAGGTCCTCGACGTGGCAGAACTGCCAGGTCGGGCGGGAGCCGGCCACCACGAGCAGGCGCGGGGACTCGAAGTAGCGGGTCAGGGCGGTGTCGGTGCCGCCGACGAGGACGGCGGGGCGGACCACGGTCACGTTGAGGCCCGGGTGGGCGCGCGGGGCACGGCGGCCCAGCCGCTCGATCTCCAGCAGGTCGCCGACACCGGTGGCCTCGGCCGTGGCCCGCAGCTCGGAGTCCTCGGAGAGGGGGAGGTCGTTGTCGGGCAGTGCCCCGTAGACCATGGCGGAGGTGCAGAGCACGACCCGGTGGACGCCGGCTGCGGCCGCCGCGGTCAGGACGGTCTGGGTCCCCCGGACGTTGTACGCGGTGCGGGCCGCGGGGTCGGTCTCGAGGTCCAGGTCGAGGGCGAGGTGGACGACGACGTCGCTGCCGCGCAGCTTCTCGGCGATGGCGGGGTCGCGGACGTCCAGGACGTGCCACTGGGCGGCGTCGCAGTCGCCGCGCCGCTCGTCGATGGCGACGACCTGCCTGACCTCGTCGGAGGCGGCGAGGCGGCGGACCAGGGCGGCGCCGACGCCCGAGGCGGCGCCGGTCACGGCGATCACCGGGCTGTTCCGGCGGGGGCCCGCGTGGTTTCGCGGCTGGCGAACGCCGTGGGCGCTGTCACCGTGCTCGGGGCGGTTCTCGGCGTCGTCGGGCTCGTGAACCTGCGGATCTGGGGAACTCACCAGGCGTCTCCAGCGGTTGTCTTCAGTAGGGACGCGCCCGTGACGCGTACCCACCAGGTGATGTCCATCCTGCCGCAGCCCAGGAGTCGGCGGAGCACCGAGCCCGGAACCGGGAGTGGTGTCTACGCTGGTTGGTGTTGTCGGACCACTTGCCCGCCGGCCCCCGCCGGCGGCCCTACGAGCCGAGGAAACCCGTGAGCGACACCCCATTCGGATTCGGCCTTCCGCCGGAGGAGCCGGAGGACGGCGACGAGGGCAAGAAGAAGGGCGGGCAGGGCGGCCCGAATCCGTTCGGGTTCGGCGGCTTCGGCCTGCCCGGCGGTCCCGGCGGCCCGGGCGCCGGGGACAACCCGTTCGCGGCCATGTTCGGCGCGATGAACCCGGCCGACCTCGGCGCCGCCTTCCAGCAGCTGGGCCAGATGCTCAGCTACGAGGGCGGTCCCGTGAACTGGGACATGGCGAAGGACGTCGCCCGCCGGACCGTCGCCCAGGGCACGCAGGACGGGGTGAAGGACAGCAGCGTCGGCATCGCGGAGCGGTCCGCCGTGGAGGAGGCCGTGCGCCTCGCCGACCACTGGCTGGACGACGTGACCTCGCTGCCCTCGGGCGCCACGACGGCCGTGGCGTGGAGCCGCGCCGAGTGGGTCGAGGCGACCCTGCCGGTGTGGAAGGAGCTCGTCGACCCGGTCGCCGAGCGGGTCGGCGCGGCCATGGGCGGCGTCCTGCCGGAGGAGATGCAGGCCATGGCGGGCCCGCTGCTCGGCATGATGCGCTCCATGGGCGGGGCCATGTTCGGGCAGCAGATCGGCCAGGCCGTGGGCGTCCTCGCGGGCGAGGTCGTCGGCTCGACCGACATCGGCCTGCCGCTGGGCCCGGCGGGGAAGGCGGCGCTGCTGCCGCTGAACATCGAGGGCTTCGGCAGGGACCTCGGCGTCCCGTCGGAGGAGGTGCGGCTGTACCTCGCGCTGCGCGAGGCGGCGCACGCCCGGCTCTTCGCGCACGTGCCGTGGCTGCGCTCGCACCTGTTCGGCGCGGTCGAGGGCTACGCCCGCGGGATCAAGGTCGACACCTCCAAGCTGGAGGACGTCGTCGGGCAGATCGACCCGACCAACCCGGAGCAGCTCCAGGAGGCGCTCCAGGGAGGCATGTTCCAGCCCCAGGACACTCCCGAGCAGAAGGCGGCGCTGGCCCGCCTGGAGACGGCGCTCGCGCTGGTCGAGGGCTGGGTGGACGCCGTGGTCCACGCGGCGGCCAAGCCCCGCCTCTCCTCGGCGGACGCCATGCGCGAGACCATGCGCCGCCGCCGCGCCTCGGGCGGCCCCGCGGAGCAGACCTTTGCGACGCTGATCGGGCTGGAGCTGCGGCCGCGCCGGCTGCGGGACGCCTCCCGGCTCTGGGCCTCGCTGACCGACGCCCGCGGCGTCGACGGCCGGGACGGCCTGTGGGAGCACCCGGACATGCTGCCCACCGCCACCGACCTCGACGACCCGGACGGCTTCGTGCACCGCGAGCACCTGGACTTCTCGGAGATCGACAAGATGCTCGGCGAGGCCGCCGAGCGGCGCGGCCAGGAGGGCGGGGACCGCAAGGAGGGCAAGGACGGCGGCCAGAGCGGCGGCCGGGACGGCGAGGACGGCGCCCGGGGCGGCGGCGAGGGCGAAGGAGCGAAGTGAGCCTCCACGAGGACGCGGTCCTGACCCTCAAGGGGTACGAGGGCGGCGATGCGGACCAGCGCGCCCTGCGCGACGTCTACCTGGAGCACCTCGCCGCGCACCCGGACGGCGTGTACAAGCCGTGCCAGGCGGGGCACGTCACCGGCAGCGCGCTGGTGGTCGACCCGTCGCGCGGCCGGGTGCTGCTGACCCTGCACCGCAAGCTCGGCATGTGGCTGCAGATGGGCGGCCACTGCGAGCCGGGTGACGCGACGCTGGAGGCGGCCGCGCTGCGCGAGGCCGTCGAGGAGTCCGGCATCGGCTCCGGTCTGGCGCTGCTGCCGGGCGGGCCGGTGCGGCTCGACCGGCATCCGATCCCGGCGCCGTGCAACTGGCACCTGGACGTGCAGTACGCGGCGCTCGCGCCGGCCGGTGTCGAGGAGGCCATCAGCGACGAGTCGCTCGACCTGCGCTGGTTCCCGTACGCGGAGGTGGGCGCCGTGGCCGACGCCTCGGTCGTGCGGCTGGTGGAGGCGGCGCTGGCGCGGCTCTGACCGGCCGGCTGTGAACGGCGCCGGGGGGGGGGGGGGGGGGGGGGGGGGGGGGGCCCCCGGGGGGGGGGGGGGGGGGGGGGGGGGGGGGGGGGTTCGGGGGGGGTTTTGGGTTTTTTCTGTTGACCCCGTTTGGACCC
>NZ_JBVIGV010000001.1:182564-395935 GCF_055570615.1 Streptomyces sp. NPDC031121 | reverse complement strand
AATGGTCCCTCTTCCCCCCCCCCCCTTCCCTCTCGTTGTGTTGTTGATTCCCCCCCCCCCCCCCCCCCTCCCCTCCGCCCCCCCCCCCCCCCCCTCCCCCCCCCCCCCCCCCTCCCCCCCCCCCCCCCCCGCCGCCCCCCCCCCCCCCCCCCCCCCCCCCCCCCCCGGGCCGTACGGCAGCGGGCGGCCGGCGCGGTCAGTTCCAGGCGTTGTTCTGGTTCTGTCCGCGCGCCCCGTGCTGGCCCATGCCGAACTGGGCGGCGACGCCCTGCCCGAGCTGGGCGTTCTGCGGGGGCAGCACCTCGCTGGGCTGCACCAGGGCGAAGCCGGTGCCGAGGAAGCTGAGCTCCCAGCCCTCGCCGGTGTTGCCGCGGCGGCGCCACACCCCGCTGGAGTGGGTCTGGGCCTGCATCTGCACGCGCAGCGAGGTGGACCAGGCGACGACGGCGTCGGCGTCGGCGTTGACGTACTTGTCGGGCGTGACCTGGAGCATCAGCGGCTGCCCGGAGGTCATCAGGGCGACCTTGCCGCGGCCCGAGATGTTCAGCTGGTACTTGCCCGAGCCGGAGATGCCGTACTGGCTGTCCACCGCGATGACCTCGGTGTGCAGGGCGGAGTCCAGGGCGAGGACGTAGCTGCTGTCGACGGTGAGGCCCTCGTGGTCGACGTCGACGACGTGGACGTACTGGGCCAGGTTGGCCAGGTAGACGGTGCCCTGGCCGGAGCAGCGCATCAGGTCGAGGCCCTCGCCGGTGTTGCGGCGGGCGCTGCGCTGGTTGCCGGTCTGGTACTCGCCGTCGAAGTCGATCAGGCCCTGGTAGGCGACCATGGCGCCCTTGCGGGCCAGAACGTCGTCGCTGCCGGTCAGGGAGACCCGCAGCAGCTGCGGGTTCTGGACGGCGTAGCGGTCCTGGGACTGCTGCTCGGCGTGTGCGAAAAGTGAGCTCTGCATGATGGTGTCCGCTCCCCCTCAGCCCCGGGTCCGGAGCCGGTCGGTGCTGTCCTCGCTGGGCTGTACGACGACGATGCCCTGGCCGGAGAAGGCCATCTGGTAGGCCTCCCCGCTGCCCCGGCCGATCATCGACGAGGCCTTGAAGCTGCGCTTGCCCTTCACCTTGAGGTTCGGGGACCAGGCGACGAGCGCGTCCGGGTCGACGTACGTCTCGTCCTCGCCGCGGCCGCAGTCGACGACGATCGGGGTGCCGCGGGAGGTGATCGCGACCCAGCCGGTGCCCGCGACCTGCACGTTGAACAGGCCCTGGCCGGCGAACTTGGCCATGCCCTTGACGCGCTCGACGCCCCACTGGAGGTGGGCGTCGAAGGCGAGGAGGTTGGTGCCGTTGACCGAGAGGGCGTCGTTGTCGAGGTTGACGACGACGACGTCCGCGCCGTAGTCGGCGAGGTACAGCAGGCCGTCGCCGCTGCACTTCATGACGGGCGCGCCCTCGCCGGTCAGCCACTGCGAGGCCCTCTGGCGCAGGGCCGGCGGGTTGGGCTCGTACTGGATGAAGCCCTCGTAGGCGACCATCGACCCGGTGCGGGCGAAGAGGTCCTGGCCGGTCTGCATGGCGACCTTGAGCATGGACGGGCCGTGGTTCTCCATGCGGGCCGTGACGGGGGTGGGGGCGTAGCCCGCGAGCTGCTGGTTCGTTGCGTTCATGACGGGCTCCCTCAGACCTCGTACGGCTGGACGACGATGAAGTTGCCGGGTGCGCCGCGGAACTGGAGGTTCACGGTCTCCCCGCTGTGGCCGGGGTAGGCGTTGCGCCGCAGCCGGACCTGGCTGGAAACGATCACCTGGGAGGCGGCCGACCACGCCACGATCGCGTTGCTGTCGGCGAAGGTGGTCGGGGTGACGGGGAGCACGACGGGCGTGCCGTGCGTCTTGACGACCACGGTGCCGGTGCCCTGGAAGAGCATGGTGAAGAGCGCGCCGCCGGGGATGCCGTGGCCCTCGATGCGGCGGACCTCGTGGTGGAGGGACTCGTCGAAGGCGAGGACGTTCTCGGCGGAGACGCAGATGCCGTCGCCCTGGAGTTCGACGGTGTGCAGGTGGGCGCCGTTCTCGGCGAGGAAGACCTGGCCTCGGCCGGTACAGCGCATCAGCTGCATCTCCTGGCCGGTGGCGTTGCCGACGACGCGGCCGGCGAAGCCGGCTCCCTTGTAGCTGAAGTCGAC
The DNA here is from genome assembly GCF_055570615.1 of Streptomyces sp. NPDC031121. NCBI lineage: Bacteria > Bacillati > Actinomycetota > Actinomycetes > Kitasatosporales > Streptomycetaceae > Streptomyces > Streptomyces sp. NPDC031121. The sequence continues at coordinate 393,757 of NZ_JBVIGV010000001.1, read as the reverse complement.
CTTGCCCTGGTAGAGGACCATGCTGCCCTGGCGGGCGAGGACGGGCTGGCCGCCCATGGCCAGGTCGACCCGGACGAGCTGCTGGTTCTGCGCGGTCCAGCGGGCGCCGGTGGGAACCTCCTTGTACGGCTGGAGGGCCGCGCCGAGGCCGGGTCCGGCGGCCCGCGGGCCCTGCGGGCCGGGGGCCTGGCCGGGGACGGGCTGCGGGTAGGGGCCCGGGGCCGCCTGGCCGTACGGGCCCGGCTGCTGGCCGGGGACCTGGCCGTACGAGGGCTGGGGCGGCTGGCCGTACGGCTGCGGGACCTGGCCGTAGGAGGGGGTGCCGGGCTGCTGGCCGTACGGGGCCGGGGCCTGCGGGGCCGGCGGGGCGATCGGCGCGGCCATGGTGGGGGCCGAGTGCACCGGCGCGGCGGGGGCGGGCTGCTGGTACTGCGGTGCGGGGGCCTGGGGCTGCTGCGGCGGCGGAGCCTGGGGCGACGGGGCCGCCGGGGCGGCGAACGACGGCGCGGGGGCAGGGGCGGGCGCCGGGGCTGCGGGGGCGGCGAAGGCCGGTGCGGCGGCCTGCGGCGGGGCGAATCCGGGCGCGGCCGCGGGGGCGGCGGCCGCCGGGGCCTGCTGCTCCGGCTCCTCGGCGACCTCGCCGCCGAAGTTCTGCAGCAGGGCGGCGAGCCCGCCGTCGAAGCCCTGGCCGACGGCCGCGAAGCGCCAGACGTCCTTGAGGTAGAAGTCGCCGAGCATCACGGCCCGCTCGGTGCTGAACTCCGCACCGGAGAAGGAATACCGGACGACCTCCTCGCCGCCGGCCACGATCCGGATGTAGCCCGGCCCGATCTGCGACATCTGTCCGTCGCCGTCGATGGTGGCGGTGAAGGACAGCTTGTGGATGTTCGCCGGGATGCGGTCCAGCGTCACGCGGAACGACTCGGTGTCGCCGGCCTGCGCCCCGAGCTGCTGGATGGACTCCTCCGGCGACTTCGGCTGGTTGTAGAAGACGAAGTAGCGGTCGTCAGAGAGCCGCTCGTCGGCGTCGAGTCCGAAGCAGCTGATGTCGAAGGCGAGCCCGGGGCCGGCGATCTGCACGCCCACGTACAGATCGGTGCCCGCAGTGAGATCGCTGATCCTGGCCTTGTGACCGCGTTGGAATTCCCTGGCCATACGTAACGACCGTCCCCCATCCCGACAGTGAATTGCGTGGCGCACAGGCTAGCCGCATCCGACGACATCCGGCCAAGTCGGTATCAACCCGGTATCCGGCGGCAGCGGCGGCCAGGCCGCGGCGGCGTGCGGGTGCGCGCCGCCCTTCCGGCTCATTCTCCGCGCGCGGGCGGCACGTTGGGGTGCCGTTCCGCCGCGGCCACCCCTTCCAGGTAGCCGCGGGCCCGCTCGGTGCGGGGATACGCCTCCAGGAGTTCCCAGAAGCGCGGACCGTGGCCGGCCACGAGGAGGTGGGCGAGCTCGTGCAGCAGCACGTAGTCGACCACGTACTCGGGCATCCCCTGGAGGCGGTGCGAGAGCCGGATGCTGCCCTCGGCGGGGGTGCATGAGCCCCAGCGGGTGTTCTGGTTGGCGACCCAGCGCACCGAGCTCGGGCGGGCGCGGCCGCCGAGGTACTGCCCGGACAGACGCTCGGCGCGCCCGATCAGTTCCCCGTCGCCCACGGTGTTCCGGCTCTCCCTGGCGGCGAGCTTGTCGAGCATGGCGCCGACCCAGCGCCGCTCCTCCGCCTCGGACATCCGGGCGGGGATGAGGACGATGGTGCGGTCGCCCTCGCGGTAGGCGGACACGGTCTTGCGGCGGCGGGCGCTGCGGCGGACTTCCACGGAGCGCTGCGGTGGGTCGGCGGACACGCCTTCGACCGTACCGGTTCGCGGCGGGCGGGGGACCGGCGCTCCGCGGTTCGGACGGGGGCGGTGACGGGGTCGTCAGGAATCGGTGCAAACAGCGCGGAACGCCCCATTGTTCGGCATCTCATATGCCTTATAGGTCACGCCTGTGGACAAACACGGGCGGCCGGGGCGCGGGGCGGGCACTGTTGCGGGGACGGGAGGCCGAGGCGGTACGGGGCGATGGGCGGACGTACCGGAGAAGGGGGAGCCGTGTATCCGAAGGTGAAGCCGGCCCTGGCGAGGGCGTGGCGGGATCTGCAGACGGTCCAGTTCGGGGTGACGCCGGCGCACGCGGTGGTGCTGGGCCCGGTGGATACGGCGACGGGGTCGCTGATCGACCGGATCGACGGGACGCGGGGCATGGACCGGCTCCGCGAGGAGGCGTCGGCGATGGGCCTGCCGCAGGGGCAGGCGGACGGGCTGGTGCGGCGGCTGGCGGCGGCCGGGCTGCTCGACGACGCCACGGCGGGCGGGCCGCCGGCCCAGGCGGTGCGCAGCCGGCCGGAGACGCTGGAGCGGCTCGGGCCCGACCTGGGGTCGCTGTCGCTGGTGCACCGGGAGCCCGGCGGCGACTTGCGCGGGGTGGCGGCGCGGCGGGCGATACGGGTCGTGGTGCGCGGCAGCGGCCGGGTGGGCGGCGTCGTCGCCGCGGTGCTGGCCGCTGCGGGCGTGGGCCGGGTGGAGGTGCTCGACGGGGGCCGGGTGGAGCCGGCCGATGTCGCTCCGGGCGGGCTGGGGCCCGGCAGCGTCGGCCGGCTCAGGGCGGAGGCCGCCGCGGCGCTGGTCCGGGAGGCCGCGCCGGGGCGGGCCCCGCGGTCCGCCGGGAGAGGCGGGTACGAGGCGTGCCCGGCGCTGGTGGTGGTCGCGCCCCGGGACGGGCTCCAGGTGTGGTCGCCGGATCCGGGGGTGTCGTCGGACTGGATCGCCACCGGGGTGCCGCATCTCTACGCGGGGGTGCTGGAGGGGACGGGCGTGGTGGGGCCGCTGGTGCTGCCGGGGGTCACGGCGTGCGCGGGGTGCATGGAGCGGGAGCGCGTCGACCGGGATCCGGCCTGGCCGCGGATGCTGGTGCAGTGGCGCTCCGTCCACCGGCGCCGGACCGCCGCCGCCTGCGATCTGGGGCTGGCCACGGCTGTCGCGGGGCTGGCCGCGGCCCATGCGCTGTCGTTCCTCGACGGGGAGCTGCCGGCCTCCACGGCCGCCCGCTGGGAGGCGGCGCTCCCGGGACTGCACTGGGAGCGGACGGCCGTACGGCCGCATCCGGACTGCCCGTGCGCGGCGGCGGTGGTGCCGGCGGAGCAGGAGGCGGGGGCGTGAGGGCGGCGGGCGCCGCCTGCGCGGGCGGCCTCCGGATGCGGCCCGGAGGGCGCGGGAGGCGTCATGACAGGATGCGCTGTGACGCAGGTGCGGGGCGGACACCCCCGAACCGCGGCCTGCTCACGGCACTCTGGGAATTGGAGGGGCGCATGTCTGATCTTCCCCGGAAGGCGGTCACCCGTACCGTCAAGCTGGCCGCTCTGCCTCTCGGCATCGCAGGCCGGGCCACCTGGGGGCTGGGCAAGCGGATCGGGGGCAAGTCGGCGGAGATCGTGGCGCGCGAGATCCAACAGCGCACCGCCGACCAGCTGTTCCGCACCCTCGGCGAGCTGAAGGGCGGTGCCATGAAGCTGGGGCAGGCGCTCTCCGTCTTCGAGTCGGCCCTGCCGGAGGACTTCGCCGGCCCGTACCGGGCTGCGCTGACCAAGCTCCAGGAGGCGGCTCCGCCGCTGCCCGCGCAGACGGTCCACCAGGTGCTGGCCGAGCGCCTGGGGCCGCAGTGGCGGGATCTGTTCCGGGAGTTCGCGGACGAGCCGGCCGCGGCGGCGTCGATCGGGCAGGTGCACCGGGCGGTGTGGCACGACGGCCGGGAGGTCGCCGTCAAGGTGCAGTACCCGGGGGCCGGGGAGGCGCTGCTGTCGGACCTGCGCCAACTGGGCCGTTTCGCAGGCCTGCTGGGTCCGCTGGTGCCGGGGATGGACCTCAAGCCGCTGATCCAGGAGATGCAGGAGCGGGTCGCGGAGGAGCTCGACTACGCGCTGGAGGCGGAGGCGCAGCGGACGCACGCGGAGGCGTTCGAGGGCGATCCGGACGTGGTCGTGCCGCAGGTGGTGCACCAGGGCGAGCAAGTGCTGGTGACGGAGTGGCTGCAGGGGACCCCGCTGTCGGAGGTGATATCCGGCGGCAGCCGGGAGGAGCGGGACCGCGCGGGTCAGCTGCTGGCCCGGTTCCTCTTCACCGGGCCGGCGCGGACGGGGCTGCTGCACGCGGATCCGCACCCGGGCAACTTCCGGCTCCTGGAAGGGGAGGACGGCCGGCTGCGGCTGGGCGTGCTGGACTTCGGCACGGTCGACCGGCTGCCGGGCGGCTGGCCGGAGCCGATCGGCACCTCGCTGCGGATGACGCTGGAGGACGATGCGGAGGGGATCTACGGGCACCTGTGCGGCGAGGGCTTCGTGCGGGAGTCCATCGAGCTGGATCCGCAGGCGGTGCTGGAGTACCTCAGGCCGATCGTCGAGCCCATCGAGGCCGAGGAGTTCACCTTCACGCGGTCGTGGCTGCGCGGGCAGGCGGCCCGGATAGCCGATCCCCGCTCTCCCGCCCACCAGTTGGGCCGGCAGATCAGCCTGCCGCCGTCGTACCTGCTGATCCACCGGGTGACGTTGAGCACCATCGGGGTGCTGTGCCAGCTCGGGGCGACGGTGCGGCTGCGCGGCGAACTGGAGTCGTGGCTGCCGGGGTTCGTGCCGGAGGAGTGAGCGGGCGGGGACTGCGGGCGGCGGTCACCACCAGGACGAGTCGAGGCGGCCCTCGATCGCACGGAGGTTGGCGCGGGCGCAGTCCACGCAGAAGAACTGTCTGGTCCCGTTCTCCACGGAGCAGGTCCAGGTGGGAGGGGCTCCGCCGGGGGACCGTGTGCCGCAGCGCGCGCAGACGGCGGGCTCGGGCTCGGTTCCCGACGGGTCGGGAGGGGGAGTGTGCTGGTCCACCTCCAGACGATATCCCCGCCGGGGCCGCGCGGCACCGCAACGCACCGGGGGGACCGGTCCGTGCGGACCGGTCCCCCCGGGCGGCCGGTGCGCCGCCCGGGTGGCGGCGGCGCGGCGGCTGCTGTCAGTGCATGACGGCCATGGCGAGGGCCCTGCGGGCGCGCAGCGAGACGCGCTCGGCTCGCCGCTGCATGCGGCGGGCGGCGACCAGGCGCAGGGCGTGACGCTCGGCGTCGGCCTCACGCATCCGGTCGTCCATATGGGCACGGGCCAGGGCTTCTGGGATGAGTTGCATTTCGCGGGTCCTGTTCTGACGCGAGGTGATCGCGCCGGTGGTGGTGAAGTCTGCGGGGGCGGAGCCGTGCGGCTTCTCGCTCGTCGTGTGGTCGGTCATGGGGGCCTGCTTCAGGGGGTCGTGCGTCAGGGGGCGGTCGATGGTTCCGGTGGCTTTCATGCCGAGGCAACCGGGTTCTTGCGCGGGCGGCCGCGGGGCCGCTTGCGGGCCACGACCACACCCTGGACGAAGAGTTCGCCACCCCAGACGCCCCAGGGCTCGCGGCGCTCGAGCGCGCCGGCGAGGCAGGCCTCGACGAGCGGGCAGGTGCGGCAGAGGGACTTCGCGTACTCGACGTCGGCCGGGGACTCGGCGAAGAAGACCTCCGGGTCGTAGGTGCGGCAGGCGACGGGCACGCCGAGGTTCTCGATGGCGTCGTCGAGCGCGGTCAGCGCGGTGAGGGGAGTCAAGGCGGAGTCCTCCGGGACTGCGGGCGGGGAGATCGTCTGGGTCTGCGGTACGGACGGGGCGTGCGCTTCGAGTTGCACGGTGTTTTCTTCCTCGTCTTGTTCGTCTAGTCGTTCCGGCCCGGTTCGGCCGGGGGCGGCTGGTACCTGGTCTTGCCAGTCCCGAGGCTCCTTCGGTCCGCCGTCCCCGTTCGGGGACAAACAGAAGGGCCGCGGATCCCGGGTGGGGTTCCGCGGCCCTGAAGGCGCCGGCCTGATCGCTGGATCAGGCTGGATCACTCCAGGGTTCGAGCCCACGGAAGGCCCACATCAGGTGGTGCTGCTGCTTCGTCTGCTTCGTCTTGGATCCGGCACCGGCCGCGGCAAAGCCATAGGCGTGCGCCTGGGCTTCTGCCTTTACTGCCACCGGTGCCTGGGTCGGTCGCTCATTCCGCTCGCTCGCGAGCAGCGCGGCGGGCGCGGCCAGCAGGGCGCGGCTGTCGGCGCAAATCGCGGACAGACCGGTACCCGTGAGCGGGAGGAGCGAGGAGGAGCCGAGCGTGCAGGAAGCGGCGACCGAGCGATCGGTCCTTGCGGTGGTGGTGATGAAGCTGGTCACTGGTCTCGCCTCCTCTCGGCGTCTCGGGGACGGGGGCCCGGGGGCCTGTCCCATGCGTATTCGGATAAGTACAGCACAGAGTCGGAGCTTCGGAGAAGCCACCGTTTCCGTTGCTAAGAACCTATGGGGATCCGGCGGGCATGTGCAAACTATTTTTCCGACGAGTTTTCACGCGTCGGCGCCGTGCCCGGCGTCGGGCTCCCTGCCTGCGCAGATGGCGAGGACCTCGGCCCCGTACCGGTCGAGCTTGCGGCCGCCCACTCCGGGGATCACCGCCAGCTCGCCGGCCTCGCCGGGCGCCGCCTCCGCGATCGCCATCAGCGTCTTGTCGGTGAAGACGCAGTACGCGGGCAGCCCCTGCCGGCCGGCCTGGATGCCGCGCCAGGCGCGCAGCCGCTCGTACAGCCCCTCGTCCATGTCGGAGGGGCAGTCCTCGCAGCGCATCAGCTTCAGCTCGCCCGCCTCGGTCAGCGTCCGGCCGCAGACCCGGCACCGGACGGGCCCGCGGTGCGCCCGCCGGCGCGCCGGGCCGCGCTCGACGCCCGCTCCCCCGCCGCCGGGGCGGGAGGCGCGGGCGCCGGAGCCCGGGCGCAGGCCGTTCAGGAAGCGGCTGGGGACGCGGGAGGGCCGGCCGCCCGGGGAGCGGGAGAGCGCCCAGGAGAGGGTCAGGTGGTGGCGCGCCCGGGTGACCCCGACGTAGAGGAGGCGGCGCTCCTCCTCGACCTGCTCGTCGGTCTTGGCGTAGGTGATCGGCACCATGCCGTCGGTGAGGCCGGCGAGGAAGACGGCGTCCCACTCCAGGCCCTTCGCCGCGTGCAGCGAGGCCAGGGTGACGCCCTGGACGGTCGGGGCGTGCTGGGCGGCCCGGCGCTCCTCCAGCTCCACCGCGAGGTCCGCCAGGGTGGCGCCGGGCCGGGCGCGGGCGAAGTCCTCGGCGAGGCGGACCAGCGCGGCCAGCGACTCCCACCGCTCGCGGACGGCCCCCGACCCGGCGGGCGGCTCGGGGCTCCAGCCGGCGGAGCCGAGGACGGCGCGGACCTGGGCGCCGAGCTCGACGACGTCGTCGAGGAGGGGGTCGTTGCCCGCGGAGCGGGCGGCGCCGCGCAGCGCGAGCAGCGCCCTCTGCACCTCGGCCCGCTCGAAGAACCGCTCGGCGCCGCGGAGCTGGTAGGGGACCCCGGCGTCGGCGAGGGCCTGCTCGTAGACCTCGGACTGGGCGTTGATGCGGAAGAGCACGGCGATCTCGCCGGCGGGCACGCCGGCAGCGATGAGGTCGCGGATCCGGGCGGCGGTGCCCTCGGCCTCGGCGGGCTCGTCGGCGTACTCGGCGTAGACGGGTTCGGGGCCGGGCTCGCGCTGGGAGACCAGTTCGAGCCGGTGGTCGGCGGCCCGGCCGCTCGCCTGGGCCAGCAGCCCGTTCGCGAGGTGGACGACCTGCGGGGTGGAGCGGTAGTCGCGGACCAGCTTGACGACGGTGGCGTGCGGGTAGCGGCGGCGGAAGTCCAGCAGGTGGTCGGGGGTGGCGCCGGTGAAGGAGTAGATCGTCTGGCTGGCGTCGCCCACGACGCACAGGCTGTCGCGGTCGCCGAGCCACAGCTCCAGCAGCCGCTGCTGGAGCGGGCTGACGTCCTGGTACTCGTCGACGACGAAGTGCTGGTACTGGCTGCGGACCTGCTCGGCGATGTCGTGGCGGTCCTGGAGGATGCCCACGGTCAGCAGCAGGACGTCCTCGAAGTCGATCAGTACGCGGTCGCGTTTGAGCTGCTCGTACATCCCGTACAGCTGGGCGATCTCGGCCGGGTCGCGGGGGGCCTCGCGGCCCGCCTTCCGGGCGGCCGCCGGGTAGTCGGCGGGCACGGTCTGGGTGACCTTCGCCCACTCGATCTCGCCGGTGGCGTCGCGCAGCTCGCTGCGGTCGAGGCGGATGCCGCAGCGGGCGCCCGCCTCGGCGACGAGTTGCACCTTCCGCTCGACGAGGCGGGGCAGCTCCCCGCCGATCGCCCGCGGCCAGAAGTACTGGAGCTGGCGCAGCGCGGCCGAGTGGAAGGTCCGCGCCTGGACCCCGCCCGCGCCGAGCGCGCGGAGCCGGCCGCGCATCTCGCCGGCCGCCCGGTTGGTGAAGGTGACGGCCAGCACACTGGCCGGGGCGAGCTGCCCGGACCGGACGCCGTAGGCGATGCGGTGGGTGATCGCCCGGGTCTTGCCGGTACCGGCTCCGGCCAGCACGCACACCGGTCCGCGCAGGGTCGTGGCGACCTCGCGCTGCTCCGGGTCCAGCCCCAGGAGCACCGCGTCGGCCGGGCCGTCGGGCCCCTCGGTGCCGGAAGGGAAGGACGGGAAGGGCGTTGCTGCTGTCACCCCGCCATGCTGCCAGGTCCGCCGGGGCGGCGGGATCCGGCGTCCACAGGGGGCCGCCGCGGTCGTACTTGACGTACCGGGCGCCCCACGGGTGCGGGAATGGCTCCGCGGTCCCGTACGTTCGAGTACTCGGACCACCCCAGGCCCCCACCCCACGAAGGAGCGCAGCATGCAGGACACGGGTTCCGTGACGATGTACAGCACGACCTGGTGCGGCTACTGCCGCCGGCTGAAGAGCCAGCTGGACCGGGAAGGCATCGCGTACAACGAGATCAACATCGAGCTGGACCCGGAGTCCGCGGCGTTCGTCGAGAAGGCGAACGGCGGGAACCAGACCGTCCCGACCGTGCTCGTCGTCTCGCCGGCCGGCACCGAGTCGGTCATGACGAACCCGAGCCTGGCCCAGGTGCAGCAGGCGCTCGCCGTCTGACCGGTCCCCCGTCCGCGGACGGGGGGGGTGTGCGGAAGGCCCCCGCCGTCGGCGGGGGCCTTCGCGCGTCCGCGGTCAGGGGGCGGGGGTCACAGCCCCAGGGGCCGCGGCAGCGGCTGCCCGTACCAGCGCTCGACCAGCCGGGCCGCGATGGAGATCCCCGACGGGGGCAGCACCTCGCCCGACTCGATGGCCTCCCGCAGGTCCTCCCGGGAGAACCAGCGGGCCTCCTCGATCTCCTCGCCGTCGACGGCTATCTCGGAGGAGACGGCGCGGGCGGTGAACCCGAGCATGAGGCTGTACGGGAACGGCCACGGCTGGCTGGCGACGTACTCGACCCCGCCGACCCGGACGCCCGCCTCCTCCCAGACCTCCCGGACCACCGACTGCTCTATCGACTCGCCGGGCTCCACGAACCCGGCCAGCGTCGAGAAGCGGCCCTCCGGCCAGTGCACCTGCCGGCCGAGCAGGGCCCGGTCCTGCCCGTCGGTGACCAGCATGATCACCGCCGGGTCGGTGCGGGGGTAGTGCTCGGCGCCGCAGCCGGGGCAGCGGCGGATGTGCCCGGCGGCCGCCACGACGGTGCGCTCGCCGCAGCGGGAGCAGAAGCGGTGCATCCGCTGCCAGTTCTCCAGGGCGACGGCGTGGACCATCAGCCCGGCGTCGCGCGGCGACAGCAGCATCCCGGCCTCGCGCAGGCCGGCCGGGCGGGCCGACTGGTCCATGCGGCCGGGCAGGGCGTCCTTCTGGAGCGCGAAGTACCGTACGCCGTCCTCGTCGGTGCCCAGGAAGTAGCGGTGCGTCTCGGTGAGCGGCGCCTCGAAGGCCGGGGTCATGACGATGCCGGTGCCCCCGTCGGGGGTGTCGTCGATCAGGACCTGGCCGCCGGAGACCACGAAGACGCGCGTCGTCGGGTGGCTCCAGGCGGCGGCGAGCCAGGCCTCGTCGAGGCGGTGGTGCGCCGCGCGGTCGATGCCGCCGGGCTCGGCGAGCGTGATCGGGTGCTCGGTGTGGGTGCTCACAGGTGCTTCCAATTCCCCCGGGGCGTGGTCGGGCAGGCTCGGTGACGCGTGACTCGTGCTCTTGGGTGCGCCGCGCGGGGCGGGCGGGCGCGCCGGTCTAGGCGGTGGGCCTCCAGTGGGCGGCGAGGTCGGTCCACAGGTGGGCGGCGGTCTCGGCGCCCTTGAGGAGCAGGCCGAGTTCGACCTTCTCGTTGGGTGCGTGCCAGCCGTCCGACGGCACGGAGATGCCGAGGAACAGCACGGGCGCGCCGAGGACGTCCCGGAGGTCGGCGGCGGGCCCGGAGCCGCCCTCGCGGGTGAAGCGGACCTTCTCGCCGAAGGCGCGCTCCATGGCGCGGACGACGGACCGCAGCGCCGGGTGGTCGAGCGGGGTCAGACAGGGCCGGGTCGGGGCGCCGAAGACGATGGAGTGGCGGATGCCGTCGGGGACGCGGGCCGCGACCCAGTCCCGCACGGCCGCCTCGATCTCGTACGGGTCCTGCCCGGACACCAGGCGGAACGACAGCTTCAGGTGGGCGGAGGCGGGGACGATGGTCTTGCCGCCGGGGCCCTGGTAGCCGCCGCCGATGCCGTTGACCTCGGCGGTGGGGCGGGCCCAGACGCGCTCCAGCGTCGAGTAGCCCTTCTCGCCGGCCGCGGCGTGCGACTTGGCGGTGCGCAGCCACTCGTCCTCGTCGAACGGCAGCTCGGCGATCAGCTGCCGCTCCTCGTCCGTCAGCTCGGCGACACCGTCGTAGAAGCCGGGGATGGCGACCCTCTCGTCGGCGTCGTGCAGCGCGGCGACGAGGCGGGCGGCGACGGTGGCCGGATTGGGCACGGCCCCGCCGAAGGCCCCGGAGTGGATGTCCTGGTCGGGGCCGTGGAGGTCGATCTCGCAGTCGGCGACGCCGCGCATTCCGGTGCAGACGGTCGGGGTGGTCTCGGACCACATGCCGGTGTCGGAGACGATGACGGCGTCCGCGGCGAGCCGGTCGGCCTCCCTCTCGACGAGGGCGCGGAAGTGCGCGGAGCCGGACTCCTCCTCGCCCTCGACCAGCAGCTTCAGGTGGACGGCGGGGGCGGCGGCCCCGGTCGCGGCGAGGTGCGCGCGGACGCCGAGCGTGTGGAAGAACACCTGCCCCTTGTCGTCGGCGGCGCCCCGGGCGTACATCCGGCCGTCCTTGACGACGGGCTCGAACGGCTCGGTGTGCCAGCCGTCGGCGAGCGCGGCGGGCTGCACGTCGTGGTGGCCGTACACCAGCACGGTGGGCGCCCCCGGGTCGTCGCTGGGCCATTCGGCGAACACGGCGGGGGCCCCGGGGGTCTCCCACACCTCGGCGACGGGGAAGCCGGTCTTGGCCAGGTGGGCGGCGAGCCACTCGGCGCTGCGCCGTACGTCGTCCGCGTGCTCCGGCTGGGCGGAGACCGACGGGATGCGCAGCCACTCGGCGAGGTCCTCCAGGAAGGCCTCGCGGTGGGTGTCGATGTACGTGCGGACGACGTTGTCCGCCGGGGTTTCGCTCATGTCCACGAGCCTATCCGCCCGTCCGGCGGCCGCTGTCCGCGCCCGTTTTGCCTTGGAGGATCCGCTCAAGGCGGGCCCGGCCGGGGAGGTTGCGGGGCCGGATGAGGCGTCCGCTGCGGACGTGCAGGAAGGCGGCGGACACCCGGCGCAGCGGGGTGCCGGTGGTTTCGGCCCAGGCGAGGCGGTATACGGCGAGCTGGAGGGGGTCCGCGTCGGTGGAGCGGCCGGTCTTCCAGTCGACGATCTCGTACGCGTACGGGGAGCCGGCGGGCGCGCGGTACACGGCGTCGATCCGGCCGCGGACGACCCGCCCGGCGAGGGTGACCTGGACGGGCACCTCCAGGCGGTGCGGGACGCGCTCGGCGTACGGGCTCCGCTCGAAGGCCTCCTTGAGGGCGGCGAGGTCGGCCTCGTCGGCGACTTCCTGGTCGGAGCCGGGGAGGTCGGCCGCCGGGTCGAGGACGTCGAGGAACGGCAGCGGGAGCTCGGTGAAGCGGGACTCCACCCAGGCGTGGAAGCGGGTGCCCTGGCGGGCGGCGGGCTGCGGCGGCCGCGGCATGGGGCGGGCCAGGTCGCGGGCGAAGCCCTGCTCGTCGGCGGCGAGGCGGAGCAGCTGGCTCGCGGAGAGCGAGGCGGGCAGCTCGACGTCGCGGACGGCGGCCCGCGAACGGCGCAGCTCGCCCTCCAGGGCGTCGAGGTCGCGGTCCCACGAGGCGACGGCCCGCGCCTCCTCGGGGCTGAGCCCGGCCCCCGCGTCCACGGAGCCGCCGCGGCGGGCAGCCGGCACGGCGGGCGCGGACACGCCGAAGCCCCGCCGGTCCGCGGCTGCCGGGCGCCCGCCCCACGGGTCGTCGGCGGGCTCGGCGTGCTCGACCGTGCCGCCGACTGCGCCGGGCAGGACGGCAGCCGCCGGGGCGGCCCGCTCCTCGGGCCACAGGTCGTCCGCCGGCGCGGCCGGATGCACGACGGCCGCCGCCGACCCAGCCGGGACGGCGGACGGCGCCGCAGGCGCGGGCGGGCCGGAGTCGTGCTCCGGCCGCAGGTCGTCGGGCGGAGCCGCCCACTCCCCGTCCCACAGGTCGTCGGCCGGGGCGGCGGCCTCTGCCGGACCGGAGGCCGCACCGGACGCAGCGGCCCACTCCTCGGGCCACAGGTCGTCCCCCGGCGCGGCCGGATGCACGACGGCCGCCGCCGACCCAGCCGGGACGGCGGACGGCGCCGCAGGCGCGGGCGGGCCGGAGTCGTGCTCCGGGTGCCGGCCGTCGGCCGGTGCGGCCCAGTCCTCGGGCCACAGCGCGTCGGCCGGCTCGTCCGCCGGTTCGGGGGCGGGGGTCCGGGCGGCGGCCGACAGGTGGGATTCCACCAGGGCCGCGGCCCTGCGCCGCATCTCCAGCGACTGCCGGTCCAGCGGCAGCGGCCAGGCGTGCTCGGCCTCCTGGGCCGCCGTCAGCGACGGGTTCTCCTCCTCCGGTTCCGGTTCGGGGGCCCAGGCCTCGATCTCGCCGTGCCCCGCCGCGCAGTGCGCGTACAGCGCCTCCAGGAACGGCGACGGCCCGCGCGGCTTCTTCTGCGACGGCCCCCACCAGTGCCCCGACGCGAGCAGCAGGGAGCGCGGCCGGGTGAAGGTGACGTAGCCGAGGCGGAGTTCCTCGACCGCCTTGTGCTCCTTCAGCGCCGCCTTGAACGACTTCAGGCCCGCGGAGGTCCACTCCGGGTCGCCCGGCAGGGTGGCCGCGTCACCGCGCAGCGCGTACGGCAGGACCTTCGCGTACGAGGTCCACGCCTCCGGCGGCTTCTGCTTCGGGAAGGAGCCCGCGCACAGGTCGGGCACGACGACGACGTCCCACTCCAGCCCCTTGGACTTGTGGGCGGTGAGCACCTTGACGGTGTTCTCCCCGCCGGGCAGGGCGTGGTCGAGGCCCTTCTCGTACTGGACGGCGGTCCGCAGGAACCCGAGGAAGGCCAGCAGGGAGGCCTCGCCGTCGAGGGAGGCGAAGCCGGCCGCGACGTCGAGGAACGAGGACAGGGTCTCGCGGCGGCGCGCGGCCAGGGCGTGCGGGGAGGCCGACAGCTCCACGTCCAGGCCGGTCGCGGCCAGCACCCGGTGCAGGACGTCCATCAGCGGGTCGGCTAGGGAGCGCCGCAGGTCGCGCAGCTCCTGCGCCAGGTGGGCGAAGCGGACGCGGGCGTCCGCGGAGAACGGCAGGCCGTCGTCCCCGGCGGGGCCGCCGGAGCCGCCGTGGCCGCCGTGGCCCTCGAGGAAGGTGTCGAGGGCGTCGGCCAGCGAGACGACCTCTGCCGGGTCCACGCCCTCCACGGCGGCGGCGAGCCGCCCGTCCGGGTCCGCCTCGCCGCGCGCCCGGCCGACCAGCAGGCGGGCGCGCCGGCCCAGCAGCGCCAGGTCGCGGGCGCCGATGCGCCAGCGCGGGCCGATCAGCAGCCGGACGAGGGAGGCGTTGGCGCCGGGGTCCTGGAGCACCTCGCACACGGCGATGAGGTCGGCGACCTCCGGCAGGTGCAGCAGCCCGGACAGGCCGACGACCTCGACGGGCACCTCGCGGGCCGCGAGCGCGGCCTGGATCTGCGCGAAGTCCCCGGACGACCGGCACAGCACGGCGATGTCCCGCGGCTCGGTGCCGGTGCGGACCAGGTGGGCGACGGAGTCGCCGAGCCAGTCGAGCTCCTCGGCGTGCGTGGTGTGCAGTGCGCAGCGCACGGAGCCGGCCTGCTCCTCCCCCGGTGCGGGGCGCAGCGCCTCGACGCCCTCGTGCATGGCGCGGAGCGGGGTGGCGAGCCCGTTGGCGAGGTCGAGGAGGCGGCCGCCGCTGCGCCGGTTCTCGCTGAGGGAGAAGCGGGTGGCGGGGGTGCCGTCGGCGTGCGGGAAGTGCTCGGGGAAGTCGTCGAGGTTGGCCACGGAGGCGCCGCGCCAGCCGTAGATGGCCTGGCAGGGGTCGCCGACGGCGGTGACGGCGTGCCCGGTGCCGCCGCCGAACAGGCCGGAGAGCAGCAGCCGCTGCGCGACGGAGGTGTCCTGGTACTCGTCGAGGAGGACGACGCGGAACTCGTCGCGCAGCAGCGCCCCGACCTCGGGCCGGGTGGTGGCCAGCTCCGCGCACAGGGCTATCTGGTCGCTGAAGTCGAGGAGGTCGCGGGAGCGTTTGGCGGCCCGGTAGCGCTCGGTCAGCTCCAGCAGTTCGAGGCGGCCGCGGACGGCTTCGGGGACCTTGCGGAGGTCCTCGTTGGTCAGGCGGGTCCCGGCCAGTTCGTCGAGCAGCGCGGTGTCGTACGCGCGCAGCCGCTCGGGGGTGACGAGGTGCTCGGAGAGTTCGCCGTCGAGGGCGAGCAGGTCGCTGACCAGGTCGGGCAGGGATTTGGTGAGCGCCGGGTAGGGGCCGGGCGCCTCGCGCAGGACGCGGGCGGCGAGCTGGAAGCGGGTGGCGTCGGCGAGGAGCCGGGCGCTGGGTTCCAGGCCGATGCGCAGGCCGTGGTCCTTCAGGAGGCGGCCGGCGAAGGCGTGGTAGGTGGAGATGCGGGGTTCGCCGGCGGCGGCGTCCGCGGCGGCGGGGTCGACGGCCGGTGCCGGGTCGGGGTCGGTGACGCCGGCGCGGGCGAGGGCGGTCCGGACCCGTTCGGCGAGTTCGCCGGCGGCCTTGTTGGTGAAGGTGAGGCCGAGGACCTCGCCCGGCGCGACCGTGCCGGTGCCGACCAGCCAGACCACGCGGGCGGCCATGACGGTCGTCTTGCCGGAGCCCGCGCCGGCCACGATGACCTGCGGGGCGGGCGGGGCGGTGATGCAGTCGAGCTGTTCGGGGGTGAACGGGATGCCGAGGAGCTCCTTGAGCTGCTCGGGGTCGGTGAGGGGGGACGGGCGCGCGGACACCCGGAAAGGCTAGCCGTCCGGGCCGACACCGCCCGCGACGCGGCTCACACCGCCGGGTGCGGGCGGGCGGGTGCCGGGCGCCGCGGACCGGCCCCCGGCGGGCCCGCCGGGCGGTGCCGTACGGCGGGTGGCGGCGGGTGCGCCCGGTGGACGGCGCCCACCGCACGCACCCCGCGGCGGCCTCGGGCTGTGCGGCAGCTCACTCCACGGTCTGGCGGCCCTCGGGGCGCGCGCTGCACGAGCTGCGGAAGGAGCAGTGGTCGCAGTGCCGGCCGGGGGCGGGCGCGAAGCGCTCGTCCAGGACCCGCCCGGCGGCCGTCGCCAGCAGGTCCCCGACCCACTCGCCGGACGGCCCGGGCGGCAGCGCCTCCTGCGCCTGCACCTTGGGAGCGGTGTCGCCGCCGTCGCGTGCGGCGGCGCCCTGGCGCAGGTGGACGAGTTCGGCGCCGCCGGGCTCGGGGCGCAGCCCGTCGAAGACCTCGTCGACGGCGCCCTCGCGGACGGCGAGCTGGTAGACGGCGAGCTGGGGGTGGCGGGCCACCTCGTCCTTCGTCGGCGCGGCCTTGCCGGTCTTGAAGTCGACGACGTACGCCCGCCCCTGCGGGTCCGCCTCGACGCGGTCCATGGAGCCCCGGATCCGGACGGCGTACTCGCCCGCTTCGAGCGTGACGTCGAAGTCGTGCTCGGTGGCGACGGCCGCCCGGCCCCCGCGGTCGGTGGTGTGCCAGCGCAGGAAGCGCTCCAGCGCGGCGCGGGCGCTGTCCTTCTCCTGGCGGGACTTCCAGGGGGCGTCGAAGGCGAGGGCGTCCCAGACGGAGTCGAGGCGCTCCATGAGGACGGCCAGGTCGGCGGGGGTGCGGCCGGAGGCGACCTCGTCCGCAAGGACGTGGACGACGTTGCCGAATCCCTGGGCGGCGGTGGCGGGGGTGTCGGCCTTGACCTCGCGGCCGAGGAACCACTGCAGGGAGCACGTGTTGGCGAGCTGGTCCAGGGCGCTGCCGGAGAGGGCGACGGGCCGGCTGCGGTCGCGCAGCGGCACCCGGCTGCGGGTGGGCTCGTACAGGCCCCACCAGCGCTGCGGGTGCGCGGCGGGCACGAGCGGCCGGCCGTCCTCGTCGGTGAGCGCGGCGAGGCGGGCCAGGCGGCGGGCGGCGGCGTCGCGCAGCGCGGGCGAGGCGGCGGGGTCGACGGTCGTGGCGCGGAGTTCGGCGACGAGCGCGGGGACGGCGAGGGGGCGGCGGGGCCGGCCCGCGACGTCCTTGGGGGGCACGCCGAGTTCGGTGAGGAACCGGGAGGGCTGGTCGCCGTCCTCGGCGGCGGCCTTGACGGCGGTGACGACGAGCCGGTCGCGGGCGCGGGTGGCGGCGACGTAGAAGAGGCGGCGCTCCTCGGCGAGGAGCGAGCCGGCGCCGAGGGGCTCGGCGAGGCCGTCGCGGCCGATCCGGTCGGCTTCGAGGAGGGAGCCGCGGCGGCGGAGGTCCGGCCAGAGGCCCTCCTGGACGCCGGCGACGACGACGAGGCCCCATTCGAGGCCCTTGGAGCGGTGCGCGGTCATCAGCCGGACCGCCTCGCGGCGGGTGGCGCGGCGGGTGAGGGTGTCGGCGGCGATGTCCTCGGCTTCGAGCTGTTCGAGGAAGTTGAGGGCGCCGCGGCCGCCGGTGCGCTCCTCGGCGCGGGCGGCGGTGTCGAAGAGCGCGCAGACCGCGTCGAGGTCGCGGTCGGCGTTGCGGCCGGCCGGGCCGCCGCGTCGGGCGCTGCGCTCCAGGCGCTGCGGCCAGGGCGTGCCGTCCCACAGGGTCCACAGGGCCTCCTCGGCGGTGCCACCGCCCTGGAGCAGCTCGCGCGTCTTGCGCAGGAGCAGGCCGAGGCGCTGGGCGCCGCGCGCGTACGCGGGGTCGTGCGCGACGAGGCGCTCCGGCTCGGCGAGCGCGCGGGCGAGCAGCACGTCGGAGGGCGCGGGCACGGCGGTGCCGGCCGCGCGCTCCTCGTCGCGCAGGGCCCGCCCGAGGCGCCGCAGGTCGGCGGCGTCCATCCCGCCGAGCGGTGAGGCGAGCAGCGACAGGGCCGCGTCGACCCCGATCCACCCCTCCCCCGCATCCCCCGCGGAAACCGCCCCGCCGACGTCCTGCCCGGCAGCGGCGTCCACGGCCGCATCGGCGCCGTCGGCAGCGAGCCGCACGGCGTCGGCGCCCTCGGCGGCACCCGGCGCGGCAGCGGCATCCTCGGCGGCGGCACCTTGCGCGCCGGCGGCGTCCTCGGCAGAACCGGGAGCGGCGGCACCCGCCGGGATGGCGGCATCCCCCCGAGCGGCGGCACCCGCGGCACCGTGCCCGGCCGCGCCGCTCCCTGCACCGGCGGAGCCGTCCCCGGCGGCGGGGACGGACGCGGCGTCCGGGCCGGCGGCGTGATCGGCCGGGCCGAACCCGTGTGCGGCGGCGGGACCACCCGCGGCGGAGTCCCCGGCGGCGGCTGCGCCGCCAACGGCGGCGGAGCCGCCCCGGACGGCCGGGCCGGGCCTGTCGCCGCGAGGGGACGTATCGCCCGCCGTGCCCGGCACGCCGACGGCAGAGGCGGTCGCGGCGCCCGGCCCGCCGGCGGGGTCCGCCGGGGCGGCGGACGCGGGTCCGTCGGCCGGTCCCGCCGTCCGGGCTCCGCCGGCCTCGGCATCGCCCGGGACGGCGGTGGGGACCGCAGCACCGGGTTCGTCCGCCGGCATGCCGGCGTCGGCGTCGGCGTCCGCCGGGATGGCGGGGGCTCCGGCCGGCGGCGGGGTCGCCAGGGCCACCGTGCGGAGGGCCGTCAGGAGGGGGGCGACCGCCGGTTCGTGGCGCAGGGGGATGTCCGTGCCGTCCGTTTCCGCGGGGACGCCCGCCGCGATCAGGGCCCGCCGCATCGCCGGCAGCGTGCGCCCTCCGGCGCGCACCAGGACGGCCATGTCCTGCCAGGGCACGCCGTCCTCCAGGTGGGCGCGGCGCAGGATGTCCGCGATGTTGTCCACCTCGGCGCCGGCCGTCGGGTACGTGTACACCTCGACGCGGCCGCCCTCCCGCACCGGCGTGAGCCCCCGGTGGGCGCGGACGGCCTCCGCGGGCAGCCGCGGCACCGGCATGCGGGTGGTCAGCAGCCGGGTCGCGGCGAGCACGGCGGAGGCGGAGCGGCGGCCGACCGTCAGGGCCCGTACGGCAGCGCCGGGGAACGCGCCCTCGAAGTCGAGGATGTTGTTGATGTCGGCGCCGCGGAAGGCGTAGATCGACTGGTCGGGGTCGCCGAAGGCGACCAGCGTGCCGCCCGGGCCGGCCAGCGCCCGCAGCAGCCGCAGCTGCGAGGCGTCGGTGTCCTGGAACTCGTCCACGTAGATCACGTCGTAGGCGGCGGCCAGGCCGGGCGTCCGCTCGGCGAGCAGCACGGCGCGGTGCAGCAGCTCGGCGTAGTCGAGGGTGCCCTGCATGTCGAGGACGTCGAGGTACTCGGCGAGGAAGGCGGCGGCCGCCTTCCAGTCGGGCCGGCCGATCCGGGAGGCGAACGCGTCGAGGGCCGCCGGGCCGAGGCCGAGCTCGCGGGCGCGGGCGAGGACGGCGCGGACCTCGTCGGCGAAGCCGCGGGTGGTCAGGGCGGCCCGCAGGTCGTCGGGCCAGCGGATGGAGCGGATCTCGCGCTGCCCCTCCAGCAGGGTGCGGACCATGACGTCCTGCTCGGGCCCGGACAGCAGGCGCAGCGGGTCGGCGAACAGGTCGCTGTCCTGGTGGGCGCGGACCAGCCCGTAGCAGAAGGAGTGGAAGGTGGTGGCCTGCGGGGCGCGGGCGCCGCCGAGCCGGAGGGCGGCGCGGTCGCGCAGTTCCACAGCGGCCTTGCGGCCGAAGGTGAGGATCAGGATCCGGGCGGGGTCGGTGCCGGCCTCGACGCGGGCGGCGGCGGCCTCGACGAGGGTGGTGGTCTTGCCGGTGCCGGGCCCGGCGAGGACGAGCAGCGGTCCGCGGGTGTGGTCAACCACCGCCTGCTGCGCTGCGTCCAGCACAGGGGGCTCCGCCCGCCCCGGCCCGCTGCGCACGAGACGGTACGCGTCGGGGGTCCGCGTACGCAGCCGCTCGGGGCGGTCGGAGGAAGAGGTGATCACGTGAGGTGCCGGTCCTGGTGTTCGTGCTGCGGGGCGTACGGGTCGTGCGGCGTCCGCGGTCGCCGCACGGGCACCCGCCGGGGGGCCGGCCGCGACCGCCGAAGAGGCAACGCTACGGCAAGCGGCGCGCCCCGTGCAGTTCCCCGAGGTCCGGCCCCGGGTCCGGCCGGCGGGGCGGCAGCGGGCCGTGCGGCGGGGCTCCGCCGGGGCGCGGTGCGGGCGGGTGGGCGGGGGTCCGGGCGGGCGGTCTCCGGTCCCCCGGACGGTCCCCGGCCCCGGTTCTCGACCGGCGCGCGGGGCCTCCTGTGGCGGAAGCTGTCAGATGTGACCCTCGTCGCCCGCCGTGCCGTGCCCGCCGCCGTCCCAGCGTGCCCGCGGCATGTCCAGCCGGGCCTCGCCGCCGGCGGTGAGGCGCAGCGGGGTGGACTCGGTCCGGTAGTGCTCCAGGGCGCGGGGTTCGCTGCCGGGCAGGGGCCGGCCGTCGGCGCGCACCACGCGCCACCAGGGGACGGCGCCGCCGTACAGGGCCATGACGCGGCCGACTTGGCGGGGGCCGCCCTCCCCGAGCCATTCGGCGACGTCCCCGTAGGTCATCACCCGGCCGGGCGGAATCCGCTCGGCCGCGTCCAGCACGCGCTCCGCGTACGCAGGCAGCTCCTCGCTCATTCCGCCCATGGTGCCGGACGTGGCGGGCCCCTGCGCGGAGCGTTTCCTTCCGCACCGGCGCGCACCCTGCCGCCCCCCGGGACCGCCGGTCCGTGCCACCATCTTCCGGGCGGTGAGTGGTGATACGTGATCAAGAAGAGACGGCTGTGACGACGAAGGAGCAGGGTGTGAGCCCTCCGGACGGCGCGACCGAGGACGACGGCGCGCGCCCCGAGCCGCACCCCGGCGCGCCCCGCGACGGGGCCCCCGGCGCGCCCGCCGACGGCCCGGCCGCCGCCCCCTCCCCCGCGGACGCCGCTCGCACCCCGGACGCTGTCCGCCCCGCCGACGCGCCCCCCGCCGCAGACGCCTCCGCAGCGGTCCCCGCCGACGCGGTGGAGGTCGACGAGCCGCTGCTCGCCGCCCGCGTGCACCGCCCCTCCGACCTCGTCCGCTTCCTCGTCGGACTCCTCGGCATCGCCGTCGTCCTCGGCATCGCCGCCTTCGCGCACGGCACCACCGCCGGCCTGGAGGACGACATCAGCCAGGGCACCCAGGCCGCCCCCGACCTCCTGATCAAGGTCGCGGGACTGGTGTCCAGCATCGCCGTCCTCCTCGTCCCCGTCGCCTTCGCGATCGAGCGGCTGATCAAACGCGACGGGCTGCGCATCGCCGACGGCGTCCTCGCCGCCGTCCTCGCCCACGGCGTCACCCTCGCCACCGACCTGTGGGTCTCCCAGGCCGCCCCGGAGACCATCCGGGACGCGCTGACCCGCGCCGCGGGCGCCGGCGGCGCGCCCACCGACCCCGTGCACGGCTACCTCGCACCCGTGATCGCGTACATGACCGCCGTCGGGATGACGCGCCGGCCGCGCTGGCGGGTCGCCCTGTGGGTGGTGCTGCTGCTCGACGCGTTCGCGATGCTGGTCAGCGGCTACACCACCCCCTTCTCGATCATCCTGACGGTGCTGATCGGCTGGAGCGTCGCCTACGGCACCCTGTACGCCGTCGGCTCCCCGAACGTGCGCCCCACCGGGCAGAACCTGCTCGCCGGCCTGCGCCGGGTCGGCTTCCAGCCGGTCAGCGCGACGCGCGCCGAGGCCGCGGAGGGCGCCGACGCCTCCGAGGCCAGCGACCGCGGGCGCCGCTACCACGTCACCCTGGAGGACGGGCCGCCGCTCGACGTCACCGTCGTCGACCGGGAGCAGCAGGCGCACGGGTTCTTCTACCGGGTGTGGCGCCGCATGACCCTCCGCGGGATCACGACGCGCCGCTCCCTGCAGTCGCTGCGCCAGGCGCTGGAGCAGGAGGCGCTCCTCGCGTACGCCGCGATCGCGGCCGGGGCGAACGCGCACAAGCTGATCGCGACCTCCGAGCTCGGCCCGGACGCCGTGATGCTGGTGTACGAGCACCTGGAGGGCCGGCCGCTGGACGCCGTCCCGGACGAGGAGATCACCGACGGGCTGGCCCGCCACGCGTGGGAGCAGGTACGCGCCCTGCAGTCGCGCCGGATCGCGCACCGCCGGCTGACGGGCGACGCCCTGCTGGTGGATCGTTCCGGCAGGGTCATCCTCACCGACCTGCGCGGCGGCGAGATCGCGGCCGGCGACCTGGTGCTGCGGATGGACATCGCGCAGCTGCTGACCACGCTCGGCCTGCGGGTCGGCGCGGAGCGCGCGGTGGCGTCGGCGGTGTCGGTGCTCGGCCCGGACGCGGTCGCGGACTGCCTGCCGCTGCTCCAGCCGATCGCGCTGAGCCGGTCGACGCGGGCCACGCTGCGCCGGCTCGCCCGGGAGCGGGCGGACCGGCAGCGGGAGGCGGTGCTGGAGTCGTCCCGCGCGGCGAAGGCGGCCCGCGAGGCCGCGGGGGCGAAGGCGGGCGCCAAGGCCGGCTCCGCCACGTCGGCGGCCGAGCGGAAGGCGGAGAAGCGGGCGCTGGACGACGCGCTGGAGGGGGCCCGCGAGGAGGACCTGCTGAGCCAGATCCGCAAGCAGGTGCTGCTGATCCGGCCGCAGGCGCCGGTGGAGCCGGCCCGGCTGGAGCGGATCCGGCCGCGCACCCTGGTCTCGTTCATCGCGGGCGCGTTCGGCGCGTACTTCCTGCTGACGCAGCTGGCCCACGTGGACTTCGCGACGATCGTCGCCGGGGCCGAGTGGGGCTGGGTGGGGGCGGCGCTGGCGTTCTCGGCGCTGACGTACTTCGCCGCGGCGATGAGCCTGCTCGGGTTCGTGCCGGAGCGGGTGCCGTTCCTGCGGACGGTGGTGGCCCAGGTGGCCGGCTCCTTCGTCAAGCTGGTCGCCCCGGCGGCCGTCGGCGGCGTCGCGCTGAACACGCGGTTCCTCCAGCGGGCGGGGGTCCGGCCGGGGCTGGCGGTGGCCAGTGTGGGCGCCTCGCAGCTGTTCGGGCTGGCGGCGCACATCCTGCTGCTGCTGTCGTTCGGCTACCTGACGGGCACCGAGAAGACCCCCGAGATGACGCCGTCCCGGACGGTCATCGCCGGCCTGCTGACGGTGGCCGTGCTGGTCCTCGTCGTCACGGCGGTGCCGTTCCTGCGGAAGTTCGTCGTGACGCGGGTGCGGGCCCTGTTCGCGGGTGTCGTGCCGCGCATGCTGGACGTGCTCCAGCGACCGCAGAAGCTGATGACGGGCATCGGCGGGATGCTGCTGCTGACCGGCTGCTTCGTGATGTGCCTGGACGCGTCGATCCGCGCCTTCGGCGGCGGCGAGACGCTGAGCTACGCGAGCATCGCCGTGGTGTTCCTCGCAGGCAACGCCCTCGGCTCGGCCGCACCGACCCCGGGCGGCATCGGCGCCGTCGAGACGACGCTGACGCTGGGCCTGATCGCGGCGGGCCTGGACAAGGAGGTCGCGATCTCGGCGGTCCTGCTGTTCCGCCTGATGACGTTCTGGCTGCCGGTCCTCCCGGGCTGGGTCTCGTTCAACTACCTCACCCGCAAGGAAGCGATCTAGCCGCTGCCGGACCACTGCTGAGCAAGCGCTCCCGCTACCGGCTGCGATGCAGGCAGCGGGGCGCTCTCACCGTCGCCTCACCCCGTGAAGGGGGTGCGATCCTCAGGAGAGGGTGGCGTTGTCGGGGGCGGTTGCGCTTCCGGTGCCCGACGCAGGGCCACGTGCACGGTGCCGGGCTGCTGCCCCGCCGCCTCGCCGTAGGGGAGGGTGAACTGCACGCGTTTTCCGAGTTCGCCGTTCGAGACGACGCACAGGTCCTCGGAGAGAGCTCTGATCAGGCTCAGCCCGCGGCCCCGCTCCTCACGCCACGACTGCGGCGGGCCGGGCGGGGGAAGCCGTCCGGGCCGGTCGTCGTCCACGGACACGGTGACGGCGGTCGAGCCGAGGGCCACCTCGACCGTGATCCGGTCGATCCTGGTGTGCAGACAGGCGTTCGTCACCGCCTCGGACGCGCAGAGACGCGCCTGCTCGGCGATCTCGCGGTGCCCGAACGCTGTCAGCAGCATGGCGAGCCAGTCTCGGACGATCTTCGGCGTGGTGTCGGCACGGGGCGCCGTCATGGTGAAGCCAACGCCCTGGTCGGGCGGACGTGCTGGAGGTAAGGCACTCGTCGTCATGGTCTGTGTCTCCCAACTACGGGGCTAGCGCGGGTCAAAGGCAACGACTCGTGTCCCTGGCCATCCCCCGAGGAACCGTCAAACGGCGTACAGATGGCTGCACTTCGAGTCGCCACGGTGGTGCGGCGCCGTTTTGACGTTAGGGCACAACGTTGGGACGGCGCAACAGTGGGACGGCCGTACCAACATCGCGAGTGGACCACCGGGCCGGAAGGGCGGCACACTCTAGGCACACAGGAGGGAGGGGGCCCATGCCACCGAGGGCGTATCCGACGGCGCGGCAGAAGCGGTTGGGGGCAGAGCTTCGCAAGATGAGGGAGCGCGCCGGCCTTTCCGGCGCCGACATCGCCCGCTTTCTCGGCGGTGAACGTGCGGCCGCGAGCCACATCGAATCCGGCCGGTACGGCGTGAGCGCCGAGCGAGTGCGCAGGCTCGCCGCCCACTGCTCAGCCACCGACAAGCACTTGATCAACGCACTCGCCGATATGGCCGAGGAACGCAGTAAGGGCTGGTGGGATGAATATCGGGGGCGCCTGTCGCCCGGATTCCTTGATCTGGCCGAACTGGAACATCACGCCCGCTACATGCGAGCGATCGACATGTTGCACATCCCGGGCCTGTTCCAGACCGAGGCATACGCGAAAGAGTTGATCCTCAGCAGCGTTTCCGAGCCCTCGGAAGAGGTCGGAATAAGGGTCGAGCACAGAATGCGGCGGCGCGAGATCTTCGACCGCCCGCAGCCTCCCCAGTTTCAAGCACTGATCCACGAGGCCGCGCTGCGGATGCGGTACTGCCGGCCTGAGACAATGCGCGAGCAGCTCGAATTCTTGGTTGAGGCGTCCTCGTGGCCCAGTGTCACCATCAGGGTTGTACCGTTCAGCGCCCAGATTACAGGCTCCGTGCATTCCATGCTCTACGCAGGTGCGACAATCCCCCAGTTGGACACGGTGCAGATCGACAGTGCATTCGACGGTGGATTTCTGGATGCAGAGCCACACCTGATCAAGTATCGGGCACTGCTCGATTCGGTCGAGGAAATTTCACTCGACGCCCACGAGTCACGAAAATTTATCCTCCGAGTCGCACAGGAAATGTGAGAGAGATGATCAACCCTACCGCTTGGCAGAAATCCTCATTCTCGGGAGCGGACAACAACCAGAACTGCGTACACGTACGCCGCGCCGAACCGGGCACGATCGAACTCGTCGAGAGCGAGACGCCCGAGGCGGTCATCGCTACGAGCCGCGCGAACTTCGCCGCCTTCGTGCGAGGCGTCAAGGCGGGCGAGTTTGACCACTTGATCGAGGACCCCTCGCAGGACTGAACAACCGCCCACGAGCAACGCACCCCGAGCGCCCCCGTCCAACCGGCCGGGGGCGCTTGGCATATGCCGGTCCAACGTAGGGACGTCACAGCGTTGCGACTGTCGTCCCAATGCCGGTACGGTCGCAGTGTTGCGACTCACACACAGTGCGTAACGCCGCCTCCCGTGCAGCCTTCTGGGAGGTTCCGCAGGCTGCCCTCAGCCGGAGCAAGTCACCGCCGGCAAAGGGAGCCCGTCACCATTCCTGGAGGGCCAGGGAATGCGCGCAGCAGGTTTGGCTACCGATCACGAGTCGAGGGCGGGCGCACGGCTCACGTCGACCGAGCGGTTCGTCAGACGAGGATTCGTGCTCACGGTCGTGCGGTACACCTCCCAGAACTCAAACCGCGCCGTGCCTGTCGAGGCACCGCGCATCCTCCCCACGGCCGCAAGCGCCGTACGGGCCATGCGCGTTCACATCCGAACGGCTCACGCGTTCGGCATGACTCCGCGGGAGATCGCGAGAGCCGTCGAGTGGGCGGACTCCGGATGGCACTACGCCCTCGGGCTGCTCAACTCGGGCCATCACGCCGGCTTCAGCGTGGTATTCGGGAGCGGAGCGGTCGCCGAGTGGTCGGTGCGCCCACTGCGGTACCTCGAACTGCGCACCTCCGGCCCGTGCCGCCGCCCCCACGAACACCGCTGCCCTCCAACGGAATTGAGCTCATGAGCACCACGATCATCACGGAACACCCCGCATGGCTGACGACCGGCACGGGCGAGCGTGCCCGCCTCGTCGAGCACCAGGGAGCCGTGTGGCTCGCCCTCTGGAACCCCGAGGCCGCGCACTTGGCCCTGCAGCCGCTTACGGGTGACGCCGCGGGCGAGCAGCCGCCCGTCGCATACACCTCGCCGATCGAGCTGCCCGCCGCACCCGACGGCGCCGAGCCGCTGTTCGACGAGCTCGTGTCCCTCGGCACCGTCGCTCGCCTCAACAACCCCTCGTTGTGGGACGCGATCGTGACCGCGCTGCTGCGGCAGGTCGTGACCGCGGGCCAGGCCCGGAAGCGGCACCACAGCCTCTACGCCGCATACGGACGCAGCTTCACCACGGCCGCCGGCGAACTCTCCCTCGCCCCGACCCCCGAGACCCTGCTGCAACTCTCCGACGAGGGTTACGCCGCCGTCGGGTGCAAGTTCAACACCGGCGCCCTGCGCGCCGCCGCAGCGGCCTACCTCGACTGCGGCGAGAAGTGGTCAACCCTCGACGCCGAAAGCCTGATCAAAGAGCTTGTCGAGGTACCCCGTATCGGTCCGTGGACCGCAGCAGCAGCCGCGGCCGACTACACGGGCGACTTCTCGGTCTACCCGCACGGCGACCTCGCCGTGCGCACCTGGGCCGGCAAGGCGGCCCCCTCACTCACGTTCCCGAATTCCGACCGCGCGTTCGAGGCCCTTTGGCGCCGCTGGGCGCCGTCCCGGTCCCCACTGCACGCCCTGACCCTGTTCACTCTCACGTGGGGGAGCCATGACCTGAACGGCCACGGAGGACAACCGCACCCGCCCCTGATCTGATCGCCGGCGCCGACCCCGGACGCATCCCGCCGCAGGGCGGCGCGCCGTCCCGCCGGGGGCTGCGGCACCCGAACGGGCGTGTGCGGGGGCGGGGGGCGCGGGGGCGGCGGAGGATGGGGGCATGTCGAGACACGTCCTCCGGATGGCCGCCGTCGGAGCCGTCGCCCTGGCCGTGGCCGGGGCCGCCGGCTGCTCCGGCGGGGGAGGCGGCGCCCCGTCCCGCACCGGCGGGACCGCGTCGGCGCCGCCGCCGCTGAAGTGGGGCGCCTGTGCCGCCCCGACCGCCGCCCAGGGCGGCGGGCCCGCTCCGCCGAAGGACTGGCAGTGCGCCACGCTGCAGGTGCCGCTCGACTACGCCGACCCCGGCGGGGAGACGATCCCGATCGCACTGATCCGGGCCCCCGCGCGGGACAAGGAGCGGCGCCTGGGCTCGCTCGTGTTCAACTTCGGCGGCCCCGGGGGCTCCGGCATCAGCACGCTGCCGGGCGCGGCCGAGGAGTACCAGGCGCTGCGCTCGCGCTACGACCTGGTGAGCTTCGACCCGCGCGGCGTCGGAGCGAGCGCGCCGGTGCTGTGCCAGACGGACAAGCAGCTGGACGCGTACTACGCCGGGGACAACACGCCGGACACCCCGGCGGAGGAGAAGGAGTTCGCGGACGGGATCCGCCGCTACCAGCAGGCCTGCGAGGCACGTTCCGGGAAGGTGCTGCCGTACGTGGGCACCGAGAACGCCGCCCGGGACCTGGACCGGATCCGCCAGGCGCTGGGCGACAAGAAGCTGAACTACTTCGGCATCTCCTACGGCACCGAGCTCGGCGGGGTCTACGCCCACCTGTTCCCGGACAAGGTCGGCCGGGCCGTCTTCGACGCGGTCGTCGATCCGACGAAGACGTCGGAGCAGAGCGCGCTCGGCCAGGCGAAGGGCTTCCAGCTCGCGCTGGAGAACTTCGCGCAGGACTGCGTGGACCGCGGCGACGCGTGCCGCCTCCAGGGCGCCACCGCGCAGGAGGTCGAGGACACGGTGCTCCGGCTGCAGAAGAGCCTGGCGCAGAAGCCGATCCCGGGTCTCGGCGGGCGCATGCTGACGGACTCGGCGGCGACGAACGGCATCGCGCAGGCCCTGTACTCGCAGGAGCTGTGGCCGCTGCTGGAGCAGGGCATCGACGAGGCGGAGGGCGGGCAGGGCCAGCTGCTGATGGCGCTGTCCGACGCGCTGAACGGGCGGCAGGAGAACGGCCGCTACAGCAACATCGGGGCCGCGAACACGGCGGTCAACTGCGCGGACTCGAAGCAGCGGTTCACCCTGGAGCAGGCCGAGGAGCGGCTGCCCGAGTTCCGCAAGGCCTCCCCCGTCTTCGGGGACTTCCTCGGCTGGGCCCTGGTGAGCTGCACCGGCTGGCCGGTCGAGGGCGCGTGGGAGACGCCGGACGTGTCGGCCCCCGGCTCGGCGCCGATCCTGGTGATCGGCAACACCGGCGACCCGGCGACCCCGTACGAGGGGGCGCGGCGCATGGTGGAGCGCCTCGGCCCGGGGGTCGGGGTGGAGCTGACGTACAAAGGCCAGGGGCACGGCGCGTACAACAGCGGCGACCCGTGCGTGCAGAAGGCGGTCGACGCCTACCTGCTGGACGGGAAGGTGCCCGCCGGCGGCACCGTCTGCACCGCCGCCTGACCGGGCGCCGGACGCCCGGCGGCCCCTGCCCCCGCGCCGTCGCGCACGGGGACAGGGGCCGGTTCGGGCGGACCCCCGGGCGGGCCGCGGCGCGGAGTGCGCCGCCTTCCGCCCGTTCGCTCTCCTAGTAGACGGGCTTTCCGGGCTCGACCTGGTGGACCCAGCCGATGACGCCGCCGCCCACGTGGACCGCGTCCGCGAAGCCGGCGGACTTCAGGACCGCCAGGACTTCCGCACTGCGGACACCCGTCTTGCAGTGCAGGACGATCCGCTTGTCCTGCGGGAGGTCCTGAAGGGCGGTGCCCATCAGGAACTCGCCCTTCGGGATCAGCCGCGCGCCCGGGATGGAGACGATCTCGTACTCGTTCTTCTCGCGGACGTCGATGATCTCGATGTTCTCGCCCTCGTCGATCCACTCCTTGAGCTGCTTCGGAGTGATCGTCGAGCCGGCGGCCGCCTCCTGGGCCTCCTCGGACACGACGCCGCAGAAGGCCTCGTAGTCGATGAGCTCCTTGACGGTCGCGTTCGGGCCGCACACCGCGCAGTCGGGATCCTTGCGGACCTTGACCTGGCGGTACTGCATCTCCAGGGCGTCGTAGATCATCAGGCGGCCGACCAGCGGCTCGCCGACGCCCGCGAGGACCTTGATGGCCTCGGTGACCTGGATGGAGCCGATGGACGCGCAGAGCACGCCGAGGACGCCTCCCTCGGCGCAGCTCGGGACCATGCCCGGCGGCGGGGGCTCCGGGTAGAGGCAGCGGTAGCAGGGGCCGTACTCGGACCAGAAGACGGAGGCCTGGCCGTCGAAGCGGTAGATGGAGCCCCACACGTACGGCTTGCCGAGCAGCACGCAGGCGTCGTTGACGAGGTAGCGCGTGGCGAAGTTGTCGGTGCCGTCGACGATCAGGTCGTACTGGGCGAAGATGTCCATCACGTTGTCGGCTTCGAGCCGCTCTTCGTGGAGGACCACGTTCACGTACGGGTTGATGCCGAGGACGGTGTCGCGGGCGGACTCCGCCTTGGAGCGGCCGATGTCCGACTGGCTGTGGATGATCTGGCGCTGGAGGTTCGACTCGTCGACCTCGTCGAACTCCACGATGCCCAGCGTTCCGACGCCGGCCGCGGCCAGGTACATGAGGGCGGGCGAGCCGAGGCCCCCTGCGCCCACGGCCAGCACCTTCGCGTTCTTCAGGCGCTTCTGGCCGTCCATCCCGACGTCCGGGATGATCAGGTGGCGGGAGTACCGACGGACCTCGTCGACGGTGAGCTCGGCAGCCGGCTCGACCAGGGGTGGCAGCGACACGGGGACTCCGTAGATCGGTATGCGTGAACGGTGGTTCTCTCCGTAACACTGCCACGCCCCTCTTCATTCCGAGACACCTGGTCCGATACGTGAGACGATTTCGTCCCAGTACGCGGGCATCGACGCCCAGGGGTCCCGGCCCGGGGCACCGCGCCGGTCGGTGAACCAGATCGTCCCGGCGCCCTGCCAGCGGGCGATCCGCAGCGCCTCCTCCAGGTGCGTGCGCGGCACGCCGTGGACGAGGTGGCAGAACCGCTCCGGCGGGTGGTCGGCGGTCCACTCCGCCACCTGCGACCAGCGGTAGTCCGCCCAGGCCCCGCAGAAGGTGACCAGCTGGTCGGCGACGTCCGCGTAGCCCTCGTGGGGGTGGGTGCCGTGCCCGAGCACGATCCGCAGGTCCCGGCCGAGGCCGCGCAGGGTGTCGGCGACGCGGCGCACCTCGGCGAGCCCGTACCGGTCGGCCGGGGCCCCGTCCAGGTAGAAGCCGTCGACCCGGTACCAGTCGGCGAAGCGGTGGGCGTCGGAGACCAGCTCGCCGAACGTCCGCTCGCCGTCCCGCATCGCGAGATGCCCGAGGACGGTCCCGCCGGCCTCGCGGAGCCGGCCGACCGCCTCCGTGCAGTGCGGGTCGGGCCGGGAGCCGGGGCCGTCGGTGACGTTCAGCACGGCCCAGTGCAGGGGCGTCCCGGGGCGGGTCAGCTCGGCCCATTCGACGGGAGCGAGCAGCGGGTGCGCGTAGCCGGGGATGCCGAGGCCGAGGCGTCCGGAGCCGGTGGCGGCGGCGGCCGGTGCCTCTGTGGTCAGATGCGGCACGCCGCCTCCATCCAGATGTCCGCGAGGGACTCCTCCAGGTTGATCCGGGGCCGCCAGCCGAGCCGGTCCCGGGCGGTGCGGACGTCGGCCTGCTGCCAGGCGCCGCAGCCGTCGGGGTAGGGGTACGCGGCTGCGGGCGGGGCGGCGGCCAGCTGCTCGGCGGTGGCCTCGGAGCGGGGGGCGCCGATCGCCGCGAGGGAGGGGGCCCGGCCGTGGCCGCCGTGGTGCGGCCCGTGGCCCTGCAGATGCCCGCCGTGTCCGCCCTGCGGGACGTCGATCTCATGGAGGGCGCCCCCGTACCCGGCGACCCGGGCGAGGACCGCGGCGGCCTCGCGGAGCCGGACGGCGCGCCCGGTCCCGATGTTGACGACGCCCTGCGCGGCGGACAGGGAGGCGGCGTGCACGGCGCGCGCCACGTCGCGGACGTCGACGAAGTCCCGCTGGACCCCGAGTCCGCTGAGCTTCAGCTCACCGTCCCCGGACTGCATGGCGCGCCGCATGGCCTCGGCGAGCCGGCCGAGCGGGGAGCCGGCGGGGGTGCCGGGTCCGACGGGCGAGAAGACGCGCAGGACGACCGCGTCGAGGCCGGAGCCGAGCACCAGCTCGGTGGCGGCGAGCTTGCTGACCCCGTACGGCCCGCCGGGTCTGGGGACGGCGTCCTCGGCGGTCGACGATCCGGGCTGGCTGGGCCCGTACTCGGCGGCGCAGCCGAGTTGGACGAGGCGGGCGCCGCAGCCGCTGCGGCGCAGGGACTCGCAGATGGTGGCGACGGCGACGGTGTTGTGCCGGGTCAGCTCGCGGGCGCCGCCGCGGGTGGCGCCCGCGCAGTTGATGACGACGCCCGGGTGGACGGCGTCGAGGAACCGGGTGAGCGCGCCGGGGCTGCCGGTGGCGAGGTCGAAGCGGACGTCTGCGTCGTCGCCTCGGCCGAGCGCGGTCAGCTGGACGGCGGGGTCGGCGAGCAGCCGGTCGGCGACGTAGCGGCCGAGGTATCCGTTGGCTCCGATCAGCAGCACCCTCATCGCGCGGCCCCTCGGTTGGTTGGCTGGCCGGTCATGCGGTGTCTCCTTCTTCTTCGGTCGGGCGGGAGGGGTGGGGCGGGCCTTGGCCGCTTCCGTGTCGGCTCCGGGAGCGGGCGGCCCTCAGGTCCGGGCGTGCGCGGAGGCGCGTGCCAGGACGGTCAGGGCGAGGGCGAGGAGGCCGGCCGCGGCGGCGGTCGCCGCGGGCGCGGCGGGGACCAGGGCGAGGGCGAGCGCTGCGGCGACGGGCGGGCGGGGGGCGCCGTGGCCGAGGAGCAGCCGGGCGAGGAACAGCAGGACGGCGAGCGGCACGGCCTCGGTGAGCGGCGCCCCGGCCATTGCGGCGGCCCCCGCTGCGGCGGCGGTCTGGGCGGCGGTGGCCGCGAGGAGCAGGGGCCGGGCGGAGGCGGCGAAGTCCTCGAGGGCGCGGCTGGCGGCGAGCCGGCTGCGGGCGCGGGCGGCGAACGCCGTGGCGGCGAGGTGGCCGGGTGCGGCGGCGAGGGCGAGGGCGACGCCGAGCGGGGTGCCGTGGCGGTGGACGGCCCAGCCGGCGGCGGCCGCGGCGGCGAGGTGGACCGCGAGGGCGCCGCGGCCGCGGGCGGTCCGCCCGGAGGCGGCGGGCC
This sequence comes from Streptomyces sp. NPDC031121, assembly GCF_055570615.1. Classification (NCBI taxonomy): domain Bacteria; kingdom Bacillati; phylum Actinomycetota; class Actinomycetes; order Kitasatosporales; family Streptomycetaceae; genus Streptomyces; species Streptomyces sp. NPDC031121. The sequence goes on along the minus strand of NZ_JBVIGV010000001.1, from coordinate 361,659 downwards.
GGGCGAGCGCGGCGACGGTGGCGGCGACGGCGAGGGCGCCCGCGTACGGCAGCGCGGCGGCGGCCGCGGCGAGGGCGGCGGCGCCGGGCAGCAGCGCCAGCCCGAAGGCGCGCAGGGCGCGGGCGTCGCGGTGGCCGGCCGCGGCGGGCTCGGCGGTCTCGTGGGCGCGGGGGGTGCGGGCGTACAGCTCCTCGGCGAGGGAGAAGACGTCGCGGTGGCGGAAGCGGGCGGCGGTGCGGTCGGTGATCCCGCCGGCCTCCAGCCCGGCCGCGATCTCCAGCGGGTCCACGGCCCGCTCGCACAGCGCCCGGTGCCGGTGCAGCAGGGTCTTGACGGGGTCCCCGGCCGCCCGGCGGCGGGGGGTGGGGGCGACGGGCGCCGCGGCCCCGGCTTCGTCGGGGGTCATACGGTCGCCTCCGTGGTGGGGGCCGGGGCGGGCGCGCCGGCGGGGTCTCCGGCCGCGGCGGCCGCGTCGGGGTCGGGCTCCGGCTCGGGGTCCGGCTCGGGGTCGGCCCAGCCGGGGCTGGTCCAGTGGCCGGGGACGCGGGCCTCGGGGGGCTGCCCGAAGAGGACGCCGGCGCCGGGCCGGGCGGGTCCGCGGGCGAGGAGCCGCAGGTAGGCCTCCCGGAAGGCGGCCACGTTCTGCTCGACGGTGAACAGCTCCAGGGCGCGGGCCCGGGCCGCCGCCCCGAGCCGCTGGGCGCGCTCGGGGTCGCGCAGCAGGGCGAGGCAGGCGTCGGCGAGGGCGCGCGGGTTGCGGGGCGGGACGACGAGGCCGGTGCCGCCGATGACCTCGCACACCGCGCCGACGTCGGTGGAGACGGTGGCCCGGCCGCAGAACATCGCCTCGGCGAGGCCGGCGGGGAAGCCCTCGACGACGGAGGACAGGACGGCGACGCGGCCGCTGCCGTAGGCCTCGGCGGCGGTGGCCGCCTCGGGCCCGCCGATCTCCTCGAAGGAGACGGGGTTCTCCCCGGCGGTGACGGCGTCCGCGGCCTCGTCGGGGAAGAGCTGGGCGGCGAGGGAGCGGCAGTCGGCGAGGTAGCCGGGGACCGCGGCGGCGGTGCCGAAGATCCGCAGCCGGGTGCCGGGTGCGGCCCTGCGGACCTCGGCGAAGGCGTGGAGCAGTCCGAAGAGGTCCTTGCCGGGCTCGATCCGGCCGACCCACACGAGCGTGCCGGGGTCGCCGCAGGCCGGGTCCTCGCCGACGGCGGCGAATCGGTCCGCCTCCATCCCCGGGTACACGGTCTGCATCCGGTCGCGGGTGGCGCCGCACCGCTCCTGCCAGCGGCGCGCGTGCGCGTTGCCGGGGGTGAGGAGGTCGGCGCGGGCGTAGATCTCGCTGGCGAGCCGGACGTGGAAGGCGGCGAGGAGGGCGCGCACGGCGGGCCGGCCGCCCTCGGGGCGGTCCAGGTAGTGCGCGCGCAGCCGCACCCCGTACTCGGTGACCAGCAGCGGCACCCCGAAGAAGCGTTTGGCCAGCAGTCCGGGGAGGGCCGCGACCCCGCCCGCGGCGGCGTGGCAGACGTCGACCTCCCGGAGGTCCTCGTACCAGTCGAGGGACAGCGGCCGCAGCAGCCGCTCCAGGGCGTCGGCGGACTCCAGCAAGTCGGCCACCTGGGCCTCGCGGAGGGAGCGGCGCGCGCCGGGCGCCCGGCAGGCGGACTCCAGCGTCCGCACCGCGGTCTCCGAGCGGAGGGCGGCGTACATGCCGCCCTGCTCGCGGGCGAGTTCGGCGAGCCCGTACAGTCCGGCGGCGAAGGGCTCGGCGGCGCCCGTGCAGATGCCGTCCACCAGCTCCCCGAACGCGTCGGCGAACCTGCGGCGCTCGCGCCGGGAGTGGGTGCGGCCGTCGTCGGCGGGCGCCCACAGCGGGGCGGTCCAGACGCGGGTGACGTGCTCGGGGAGCACGACCCGGCCGCGCTCCTCCTGTTCGGCGCTGCGGCTCAGGGCGTAGAGCTCGAACTCGTGCTGGGGCAGTCCGCGCACGAGGCGCTCGCACCACAGCCGGCCTTCGCCCGCGGCATACGGATAGCCGCCTTCGGTGAGCAGTCCGATCCGCACGAGTGGCACCCCCGAATCTCCCGTTGTGGCGGCGGCCGCCGGTCCGGCGACCGGCCGCGGGAGAACTCAAGCGGATGCGCCGGTGGCGCGGCGGACGGTTGTCCGTCGCGCCACCGGAAGGGGTGAAGAGTCGTAACTTTCCCGTACGGTTCGCGTTCGAGCGCGCTACCCGGAGGGGGCCCGAAGGGGCGGGCAAGCCGCGGAGCGAAGCGCTTTCCGGCTGTCCGGCTGTCCGGCCGCCAGGCCGCCCGTCAGTTTCCGGGGAACACCCACGGGTTGGGCTTGCAGCGGATCCCGTTGATCTCCAGCGACTTGGTCTGCTGCTGCATGATCGGCGCGGGGGCGCCCGGGGTCTGGCAGTTCACGTGCCCGTGGCCGAGCCGGTGGCCGACCTCGTGGTTGATGAGCATCTGCCGGTAGGCCAACATCTGGTCCACCCCGTACGTCGGCGAGCCCTGCGCCCACCGGTACGCGTTGATCATCACGCGCTCGGTGTTGGCGGAGTCGCAGGAGACGTTCTCGATGGTGGTGTCCAGCCCGGATTTCGCGCACCACACGCCGGTGGTGCCGGGGCTGGCGAGGGTGATGACGAAGTCGGCGCTGCCGCCCGGGACCCGCTCGAAGGTCTTGCGGCCTCCGTGCGCCCAGCTGCGGTCGTCGTTCAGGGTGCGGTGGACGGCCTCGGCGAACAGCTGCGCGTCCAGCCCGAGCCCCGTCTCGACGTCGACCCGGTAGCGGACCACCTGCCCCTTGCCGGGGGCTGCGGCGACACCGGGGACCGTCTCGAAGGTCCCCGGCCCCTTGAGCTTCTCGTCGATGGGGAGCTGCTGGGCCATCTTCTGCTCGTACGTGAGCTCCGGCGCGGGCGCCGGGGCCTCGGGCGCCTGCGGGACGGCCCGGCCGTCGGAGCGGGATGCCGCGGACTGGCCGGGCAGGGCCCGGTCGCCGGCCGTGCCCGCGGCGCGCGGGGAGGCGGACTTGCCGTCGGCGTCGGCCGACATGTGGCCGGCGACGACGACGGCGAGGACGGTGGTGACGGCCGCGGCGGCCATGCCGGTGTAGGTGAGGGCCTTGCGGCTGCGTCCCGCGCCGGGCCCGCCGGCCTGCGGCTCCTCGGCGCCGTCCGCGCGGGGGGCGGGCACCCGGCGCTGCGGGCCGGTGGAGGTGCGGTCGTCGGAGGGGTCCGCCGGGGTTCCGGGCCGGCGGGCGGCGGGGCCGGCGCCGGGGAGAACGGTTTCGGCTGCGGGCCGGTGAGTGCGGGCGGGGTCCGCGCCGCCGTCCGGGAGGCCGCGCCAGTCGCCGTAGGCGGTGCCGGGGCCGGGGCCCCAGGCTCCGCCGGGCTCGCGCTGCTCGGGGTGGCCGGCGGGCCGCTCGTACGGTCTGTGCCGCCCCCCGTACGGAGCGTGCCTGCCGCCGGGGGCGTGCTCCTCGTACGCGTACTGCTCGTACTGCTCGTCCTGCTGCTCGTACTGCTGCTCGTACTGCTGCTGGCCGGACTGCCCGTAGGGCCGGTACTGCCCGTACGCGTCCGGCCCGTGGCCTGCCTGCCCGTAGGCCTCGTGTCCGTACGCGTACGGCTCGTGGCCTGCGCCCTGCCCGTACGGGGCCGGCGGCGCGGCGGGGGCGGCCTCGGGGGGCCGGCCTGCCGGAGCGGGGCCCTTGCGGCTGTGTCGTCCCAAGGTGCTCAGCCTCTGCCGTCGTCGGTATATCGGACATGTTTCCCGGTGTCGTCGAGGAGCTCCCGGAAGGCCTTCGCCACGACGTCGGGGCACTCCATCATCGCCACGTGCCCCACCGCGGGCAGGCACAGCAGGCGCGAGCCGCGGAACGCGGAGGCGGCCTTGCGGGCCATGCGGTAGGAGACGAGCTGGTCGCGGCCGCCGTAGACGAGGAGCGTCGGGGCCAGTACGCGCCGGGCCTGCTGCCACAGCCCGTGCTGTCCGCCGAGGGTGTAGGCGTCGACGATGCCGCGGGCGGTGCGGCTCATCGCCTCCCAGAACCAGGGGAGCGCCATGCGCCGCTCCATCTCCTCGACGGCTTGCGCGAAGGCCTCCGGCGGCACCAGCGAGGGGTCGCCGTAGCAGAGCTCGGTCACGCCGCGGGTGCGCTGCTCGGCGGTGAGGCCGCGGGTGAGCCGGTCGACCAGCGCGGCCGTCCCGGGCAGGGCGAGGAGGCCGGTCGGCACGGCGGAGCGCTGCACGCGCAGCTCGGGGAGGGCGGGCGAGACCAGGGTCAGGGTGCGCACCAGGTCGGGGCGGACGGCCGCGACGCGGGTGGTGACGGCGCCGCCGAGGGAGTTGCCGACGAGGTGGACGGGTCCGCGGCCGGAGGCGTCGAGGTGCCGGATCACGGCGCGGGCCATCGCGGTGACCGAGTAGTTCCGGTCGGCGGGCGGCGGAGACCAGCCGAACCCGGGGAGGTCGAGGGCCTCGCCTTCGACGCGGTCCGCGAGGTGCGCCATGAGGCCGGACCAGTTGGTGGAGGAGCCGCCGAGGCCGTGCACGAACAGGGCGGGCGGCAGTCCGGTGCGGGCGGCGGCGGGGCGGAACCGCACGGCGAGTTCCAGGCCCGGCAGCCGGTCGGTGCGCAGCTGCTCCCCCTCGGCCACCCGGGCGGCGCCGGCCCGGGGGGACGGCTCGGCGGCGGAGCGCACACCCGGCGGCTCGGTCGAAGACATGGGGGCAATGTTACGAGACGATCACGTCCGGACTCTTGTGTTCGGCGTCACAGGCCGAGACCGGCCGCGTAGCGGTGCACCGGCGATCCTCCTAGGCTTTGGGTAGGCAGGACCAGGGGTGAGGGAAGGGGAGAGCCAGATGAGTGTCGACCCGGCAGAGCCGGACACCTTCCGGAGGAAGTTCCGGGAGTCGCTGGACGCGGAGGCGCCGGAGGCCGATGCGGCGGAGCAGCTGGCGGAGCTCCGGCCGGATGACGACGACGACCGCGTCACGGGGGTGGAGCGCGGCGAGGCGGCCGACGGCGACGCCGTCGAGCAGGCGCGCGTGGTGCCCCTCGACGAGGAGGACTACCGCTGAGCCGTCCGCCGCTGCCTTCTACCGCCCGGTAACCCGCCAGGGCGCCCTGACCAGCGCCTCCGGGCGGTCCGCAGAGCGAGAAAACTCGACCGGAACCCCCCGCTCGCGGTTACCGAAAAGTACGATGGCGGGCGCGGCGCAGAGCGCACTGTGCATGAGAGAAAGTGGGAGGCGGCGTGACAGCCATCGAGCAGACGGAGGCAGCGCGTCCTCGGGGCACGCGCCTGCCGCGCCGAGCCCGACGCAACCAGCTCCTGGGCGCGGCCCAGGAGGTCTTCGTCGCGCAGGGGTACCACGCGGCGGCGATGGACGACATCGCCGAGCGGGCCGGGGTCAGCAAGCCGGTGCTCTACCAGCACTTCCCCGGCAAGCTGGACCTGTACCTGGCGCTGCTGGACCAGCACTGCGAGAACCTGCTCCAGGCGGTGCGCGGTGCGCTGGAGTCGACGACGGACAACAAGCTGCGCGTCGCCGCGACCATGGACGCCTACTTCGCGTACGTGGAGGAGGAGGGCGGCGCGTTCCGCCTGGTGTTCGAGTCCGACCTGACCAACGAGCCCGCGGTGCGCGAGCGCGTCGACCGGGTGTCCCTCCAGTGCGCGGAGGCGATCTCCGACGTGATCGCGGAGGACACGGGGCTGTCCCAGGACGAGTCGATGCTGCTGGCGGTGGGCCTGGGCGGCGTCTCGCAGGTCGTGGCCCGGTACTGGCTCTCCAGCGAGAGCCCGGTCGCCCGCGACAAGGCGGTGGGCCTGCTGACGTCGCTGGCCTGGCGCGGCATCGCCGGCTTCCCGCTGCACGGCGCGGACGGCGGCGCGGCGGGTCCGGCCTCCTGACCGGCGGCGGGGGGGGGGGGGGGGGGGGGGGGGGGGGGGGGGGGGGGGGGGGGGGGGGGGGGGGGGGGGGGGGGGGGGGGGGGGGGGGGGTCCCCCCCCCCCCCCCCCCCCGCGCTGTTCGCTGCGAGCGTGCCCGGAGCACGGCTCGCCCGTCCCCTCTGCGGGCTAATGTGGACCGGTACGGCGCGGCTGATCGCGCACAACGACCGTCGGAGGGACGAAGCCGTGGAGGTCAAGATCGGCGTGCAGCACGCACCCCGGGAGATCGTGCTGGAGAGCGACCTGAGCGCCGAGGAGCTGGAGCGCATCGTCTCGGCCGCGCTGACGGGCTCGGAGCCGCTGCTCAGCCTCACCGACAACAAGGGCCGCCGGATCCTGGTGCCGTCCGACCGCCTGTCGTACGTGGACCTGGGCGAGCCGAACGTCCGCAAGGTCGGCTTCGGCGCGCTCTGACCCGTGTCGGAGGCGCTTGCAGGGCGCCTCGGGAACTGGCCGAAACGGCCCGGCGGCAGCTTCCGCCGGGCCGTTTCCGCGTCTTCCGCTTCGGGTAGGACGGCTCTGACCTGGTTCGGCCCCGGCCTGCGGGAGGCCCTCATGCTGCTGCTGGAAGCGCTCGGCTCCGCCCTGTTGGGCCTGGCCCTGGCGGCGGGGGCGGTGCGGCTGCTCGCCCGGCGCCTGCCCGCCGCGCGGGTGGTGCTCGTCAGCGGGGTCCTCGGCGCCCTGTTCGGGGCCTGGCTGACGGGATACGCGCTCGGCCCGGGGCACGCCAGCCCGATGGCGACGCTGGCCGGCGCGGTGCTGGTGTCCGCCGTGGTGCTGTCGCTGCTGCTGCGGCCGGGCGGAGCCGCCGGCGGCTCGCCCAGGGCTCCGTTTTCGCTTCCGTCGCGGGGCTGACCGTCCCCGCCCGCCCCGCTCCGGCACCGGAGGGCGCCCGCCCGGCGGCCCCTCCGGCAGCACGTGACACCGCGGCCCCGGTGCGCGGTACGCGCGCCGGGGCCGCCGTACGACCGGATCCGCCGCTGTCAGGCGGCGAGGCCCAGGGCCGCCATCCGCTTGGTGTGCGCCTTGGTGATCCGGGCGAACATCTCGCCGACGGCCGCCAGGTCGAAGCCGGCCGCCATCCCGTCGACTCCGCCGACCAGCATGGTGGACAGGGCGTCGCGCTCGGCGACCACCCGCTGCGCCTGTGAGAGGGCCTCGCCCATCAGGCGGCGCGCCCACAGGGCGAGGCGGCCGCCGCAGCGCGGGTCGGCCTCGATGGCGGCGCGGACCTTCTCCACGGCGAAGCCGCCGTGCCCGGTGTCGTCGAGGACGCCCAGCACCAGGGCGCGGGTGTCCGCGTCCAGGTGGCTGGCGACCTCGCGGTAGAAGTCGCTGGCGATCGAGTCGCCCACGTACGCCTTGACCAGGCCCTCCAGCCAGTCCGACGGGGCGGTCTGGCGGTGGAAGTCGTCGACGCCCTTGGCGAAGGGCTCCATCGCGGCGGTCGGCTCGGCGTCGATCGCGGCGAGCCGGTCGCGCAGCCGCTCGAAGTGGTGGAACTCGGCGGCGGCCATCTTGGCGAGTTCGGCCTTGTCGTCGAGGGTGGGCGCGAGCTTCGCGTCCTCCGCGAGGCGCTCGAATGCGGCCAGCTCGCCGTACGCGAGCGCGCCCAGGAGGTCCACGACGGCGGCCCGGTACTGCGGCGAGGCCGAGGCGGTCGCCCAGTCCTGGGCGGCGATGCCGCCGGACCCGGCGGAGGCGCCGTCGTCGGCGGGCGTTGCGTTTTCTACGGTCGACATGGTCCGCACAATAGCCCGCCCCCGACGGCCCTGAGGCAACCGCGTCGCAGGAGGTCCCGTCGACCCGGACACGACGACCAGGTGAATTCACCCGACACGCCTGCGGGAATCCGGGGTACAGTGGTATTGCGCCTGCCGAATACTCGGCGGGCCATCCGAATGAGGATGCCCGGTCGGTGGCCCGATCGGCTCCAACCCGACCGCCCTCGGTGATGCGTACGTCCATGCGTACCGCGTCCGAGAGGGGCCCCCTCAGCGGCGCAAGCGCTTGAGCGAAGGCAGTGGTCCCGCGCAGCTTCGCACGTCCCAGTACGGCAAGCCCGGCACGGTAGGACCCCCTCGCCGCCTCGTGCCGCGTCTCACAGAAGAGGCAGCACCCTGACTACGTTCCGAGAACTCGGGATCTTTCCCGAGACCGCCGAGGCCCTCGAAGCCGTCGGCATCACGACCCCCTTCCCGATCCAGGAGATGACCCTTCCCGTCGCCCTCTCCGGCACGGACGTCATCGGACAGGCCAAGACCGGAACCGGCAAGACGCTCGGTTTCGGCCTTCCGCTGCTGGAGCGCGTCGTCGTCCCCGCGGACGTCGAGGCCGGCCGGGCCACGCCCGACCAGCTCACCGACTCCCCCCAGGCCCTCGTCGTCGTCCCGACGCGCGAGCTGTGCACCCAGGTGACGAACGACCTGCTGACCGCCGGAAAGGTCCGCAACGTCCGCGTCCTCGCCATATACGGCGGACGCGCGTACGAACCGCAGGTCGAGGCGCTCCGGAAGGGCGTCGACGTCATCGTCGGCACGCCCGGCCGCCTGCTCGACCTGGCCGGCCAGCGCAAGCTCGACCTGTCGCACGTCAAGGCGCTGGTGCTGGACGAGGCCGACGAGATGCTCGACCTCGGCTTCCTGCCCGACGTCGAGAAGATCATCAACCACCTGCCGGCCAAGCGGCAGACGATGCTGTTCTCGGCGACCATGCCGGGCGCCGTCATCGGCCTGGCCCGCCGGTACATGACGCAGCCGACGCACATCCGCGCCACCTCGCCGGACGACGAGGGCGCGACCGTCGCCAACATCACGCAGCGCGTCTACCGCGCGCACAACATGGACAAGCCGGAGCTCGTGGCGCGCGTCCTGCAGGCCGAGGGCCGCGGACTCGCCATGATCTTCTGCCGGACCAAGCGCACCGCGGCGGACATCGCCGAGCAGCTGGAGCGGCGCGGCTTCGCGGCCGGCGCCGTCCACGGCGACCTGGGCCAGGGGGCGCGCGAGCAGGCGCTGCGCGCGTTCCGCAACGGCAAGGTCGACGTCCTGGTGTGCACCGACGTCGCCGCGCGCGGCATCGACGTCGAGGGCGTGACCCACGTCATCAACTACCAGACGCCCGAGGACGAGAAGACCTTCCTGCACCGGGTCGGCCGCACCGGCCGCGCGGGCAACAAGGGCACCGCGATCACGCTGGTCGACTGGGACGACATCCCGCGCTGGCAGCTGATCAACAAGGCGCTGGAGCTCGACTTCCACAACCCGGTCGAGACGTACTCCACCTCCCCGCACCTCTACGAGGAGCTGGGCATCCCGGCCGGCACCAAGGGTGTCCTGCCGCGCGCCGAGCGCGTGCGGGCCGGCCTGGACGCCGAGGAGATCGAGGACCTGGGCGAGACCGGCGGCCGGGGCGGCCGGGGCGGCCGCGGCGAGCGCCGCCCGGCGGCCTCCGCCGAGGCGGAGCGCCCGGCCCGGACGCGCACCCCGCGGCAGCGCCGCCGTACGCGCGGCGGTGCCGAGGTGGCCGAGGCTGCCGAGACCGCTGCGGCCCCCGCCGCGGTGGCCGAGGCGCCCGCCGCCGAGGCCCCCGCCGCGGACGAGCCGCGCAGGCCGCGCCGCCGGCGGACCCGGGTGTCGGCGGCGGACGCCGCCGCTGCCGCCGTCGCGGCGGCCCCGGTTGCCGAGGCGCCGGTTGCCGAGGCGGCCGTGGTCGAGGCCCGCGCCGTCGAGGCGCCGGCGAAGGCTGCGCCGGCCAAGGCCGCGGCCGCGCCGCGCCGCGCGGCCCGGACCCGCAAGCCCACCCAGACGTCGATCCTGGCGGCGGCCGCGGCCGCGCCCGTCGCGGCGCCGGCGCTGCCGGCCGGGCCGGAGCCGGACTTCCAGATCGCGCCGGCGGCCGAGCCCGTCCGGACGGCCCGCCGCACCACCCGGCCGCCGCGCAAGGCCGCCGCTGCCGCTCCGGCCGCGGCGCCCGCACCGGTCGCCGAGGCCCCTGCGGCCGAGGACGCCCCGGCCAAGCCGAAGCGCACCCGCACCCGCAAGGCCGTCACGCCCGCCGCGGAGGCCCCGGTGGCCGAGGTGGCCGCCGCCGCCGAGGAAGCCCCGGCCAAGCCGAAGCGCACCCGTACCCGCAAGGCGGCCGCGACCGCGGAGGCTCCGGTGGCCGAGGCCGCCGCTGCCGCCGAGGACGCCCCGGCCAAGCCGAAGCGCACGCGTACGCGCAAGGCCGTCGCGCCGGCCGCGGAGGCGTAGAGCCGCCGCGGCGCAGGGACACGGGCCCGGCTCCCCCGCACCCGGGGGGCCGGGCCTCCGGCGTTCCCGGGGGCGGGCGGACCAGGAGTGGACAGCCTCCTACGGGCCGGTAACCTCGGGCCATGAGCAAGCCGCCCCGCCTGACCCTCCCGTCCGACGCCCGCGCGTACCGCCTCACCACCGCCCGCGGCGACTTCGCCGTGCACGAGGCGGGTGCCCCGGTGCGCGGCACCGCCCTGCTGGTTCCCGGCTTCACCGGGAGCAAGGAGGACTTCCTCGGGCTGCTGGAGCCGCTGGCGGCAGCCGGGTACCGGGTCGTCGCGGTCGACGGGCGCGGGCAGCACGAGACGCCGGGGCCGCGTGCGGAGTCCGCGTACGCCCTGGAGGAGCTGGCGCGCGATGTCCTCGCGCAGGCCGCCGCGCTCGGCGGCGGGGGGCCGCTCCACCTCCTCGGGCACTCGCTGGGCGGCCTGGTCGCGCGGGCCGCGGTCCTGCGGGACGCCTCGCCGTTCGCCTCGCTGACGCTGATGAGCAGCGGGCCGGGCGCGATCTCCGAGGAGCAGCAGGCGCGGACGAAGCTGCTGGTGGCGGCGCTGGAGGCGATGCGCGAGGACATGGCGGGCGTGTGGACCGCGATGCGCTCCTACGATCCGGAGGACGCGGTGGCCGACGCACCGGACCTGGAGCGGTTCCTGCGCGACCGCTGGCTGGCGACCGTCCCCGAGCAGCTGATCGCCACGGGGCGGGTGCTGGTCTCCGAGCCGGACCTGGTCGACGAGCTCGCCGCCGTGGACCTGCCCAAGCTGGTCGTCTCGGGCGAGGTGGACTACGCGTGGCCGGTGCCGCTGCTGGACGACATGGCGGACCGGCTCGGGGCGCGGCGGGTGGTCGTACCGGGGGCGGAGCACTCCCCCAACGCGGAGAACCCGCAGGCCACGGCCGAGGCGCTGGCATCGTTCTGGGCCCTGCTCTCTTGAGGCCACGCAGAACGGACATGTGGCGCCGGGTGTCGACGTCTGCTCCGTTTCGCCCGAGTGGTCCCTTCTCGGCGGGCTGGCTGCCCGGCCGGGCGCCCATCAGGGACATGCGGCCGGACAGCTGGGGGGGGCATCCGCCCAGCTGAGCGGATGACGCCTTCCCTGCGCCGTCAGTACTACTGCCATGTGGCTACGCCGACAGCGTCGATGGGATCTGGTGCGGTCACCGGGGCAGGCCAGGAGTGTGGTCTGCCCCGGTGACTGGGCCCTCGCCGGGCGGCCGTGCTGGGAGAGGGGCTCTTCGAGGTGCCGGCTGTCAGGGCCTGGTGACTCCGAAGGTCTGGGTGTTGGTGTTGCTGGCCTTGGGGCTGTTGATGTTGGTGTTGGTGTTGGTGTTGGTGTTGTTGTAGACCGAGAACAGCCCGCTGAGATTGATGGGCAGGATGGACGTGCCGCCATTGCCGTCAGGAGGCGCGGGCAGGGTGTAGGTGAGGATGACGCGCCCGTTTCCGAAGTTCGCGCCCGTGGTGAAGGCGCTGCCCACCGGTCCGGCGCTGGATCCGCCGCCGCCACCGCCGGCGCCGGAGAACTCCGTGTTGGTGATGCCTCCGCCGCCTCCGCCGCCTCCGCCGAAGACTCCGCCGCCCCCGCCACCGCCGGCAGTGATCCCGCTGCCCGGGTCTCCGGCTTCGCCGGGGCCGCCGGTGCCGCCGGTGCCGAGGGTGCCGGCGGCACCGGCCCCGCCCGTGCCATCGGCGCCGACCCCACCGGCTCCGCCCGCGCCCGGCGCGGTGGGCGTCGCACCCTCGCCGCCACCGCCGCCGGTGGTGGCGGTGCCCGAGGCGCCGCTGGCGCCGTCCACTCCCGTCTGGCCACCGGCGCCACCGGCGCCGCCGGCCAGTTCGGCGCCTCCGCCGCCGCCTCCTCCGCCGGCGGCCGTCACCAGCCGGGAGAGCAGGTCGAAGGCTCCGGAACGGACGTCCGAGGCGCCCCCGCCGCCACCGCCGTGGTAGAGGTCCGACGACCCGCCGGCGGCCCCGCCGTTGAACCCGCCGGCGCCCGGACCGCCTTCCGCGGCCCAACCGCCCTCACCGCCGACGTTGACCTGCAGAGTCTGTCCCGGTGTGACGGCCAGGGTGGCGACGGTCTCGGCACCGGCACCTCCGAAGGCGCCGCTGCCGCCGGGATCGCTGCCTCCCGCACCGCCGGAAGCGCCCAGGGCGTCCACGGTCATCTGCGTCACACCTGCGGGCACCGTGAACGTCTGGGCCGCCCCGGTGTAGTCGAACGTGCACGCCACCTGGCTGCCCGTTTGCAGACAGGAGCCCTGCGCGCGGGCAGGGCTCGCCAGGGCCGGCACAAGAGCCAGGGACACGCCCGTGGCGAGCATCGCAGCCGCCAGGGAGCGGATCTGCGACCCGGCGTCACGACGTGGGACGACAGCTCGTACTGAGGTGGACACTTGCGGACCTCCTTCTACTGCCGCACGTCGGCCACCGACACCGAAGCCCGTCACCAGCGGCCGGAGCGACACGGCAGTGCAGTAGTGGGTGTGGGGTCCCAGGAGGCGCGGACCCGTCTCGCGGAGGGCGGGCAGCACGCTCACGGGACGCCTGCACACTCAGGAACGCGCCGCATCCGGATTGATCACGGCCCTGGGAACTCGCATCACCCAATCGCCACGCAGCTCGCCTCCCACGTTCAGCGCCCGGTCGGTGGTGGCCTGGACCGCTCCGGCGGCGCCACGCACCCGCCAGGCGCAGGCGTCCGCGGCCAGGTAGTTAGCCTGGGAAAAAATTTATTTAGCGTAGGGAATGTTTGTATCCTCCACCTCGTTGGAACAGTGCAAGGGAAACACTGACGAAGGGAGAAGCCGTGCGCTTCGAGATTCTGCGCCTGGACGACGTCGACGGATCGGCCGTGGACAGCACCGTCGTGGACGCGGCCTCCGTCAACCGGATCGTGCAGCAGGCGGCCTCGATCGGCCAGCGCATCCTGATCCGACCGGCCGAGAGCGCGTCCTCCTGACGCTTCGCCCCCCCACGCCGAACGCCCCCGCACCGGTCCGGTGCGGGGGCGTTCGCCTGCGCGAGCGCGCCGGGCGTCAGGCGCCGCGGACGACCTGGAGCACGCCGTTGATGATCTGCTGGACGGCGATGGCGGAGAGCATCATGCCCGCGAGCCGCGTCACGAGGACGACACCGCCGTCCTTGATGATCCGGATGATCACCAGCGAGTAGCGCATCGTGAGCCACAGGACCGCGTGCATCGCGACGATCGCGGCCCAGACCGAGACCTGCCCGGCGACGCCGTCGGCCTTCTGCACGGCCAGGATGACGGAGACGATCGCGCCGGGCCCGGCGAGCAGCGGCATGCCGAGCGGGACCAGCGCGACGTTGACGTCCTTGGTCTGCTTGGGCTCGTCCGTCTTGCCGGTCAGCAGATCGAGGGCGATGAGCAGCAGCAGCAGACCGCCGGCGATCATCAGCGCCGGGACGGAGACGTGCAGGTAGTCCAGAATCTGCTGGCCGCAGATGCCGAAGACGGCGATGACGCCGAAGGCCACGCACACGGCCTGCCAGGCCATCCTCCGCTGCACCTTGACGGGGCGGCCGGAGGTCAGGGCGAGGAAGATCGGCGTGATCCCCGGAGGGTCCATAATCACAAAAAGGGTGAGAAATAGGGATCCGAAGACGGCGAAGTCGAACACAGTGATGCCTTGCAGAGAGAGGGGTGTTTCCGAGGAGGGTGCTGGGGGCGGGGCGTGCGGGCGCGGGCCCGGCGGCTGCCGGGCGGGGCGGCCTTACGCGCGCGTGTCTCCGCCGGCGCCCGGGACGGGGAAGGCCCCCGCCGCGCGGCGCGTGATCTCGCCGTAGACCTCCGGGTCGGTGGTGTACTCACCGAGGCGGCAGGTCTTGCGGCTGCCGTGGTAGTCGCTGGAGCCGGTCACCAGCAGGCCGAGGTCGCCGGCCAGGCCGCGCAGCCGGGCGCGCGCGGCGTCGTCGTGGTCCATGTGGTCGACCTCGATGCCGTCCAGTCCGGCGGCGGCGAGTTCGGCTATCGCCGACTCGGGCACGCAGCGGCCGCGCTTGACGGCGGCGGGGTGCGCGAAGACCGTGACGCCGCCGGCCGCCTTGACCAGGCGTACGGCCTCGAAGGGGTCGAGCTCGTGCTTCTCGGCGTAGGCGCGCCCGCCGTCCGCGAGCCATTCCGCGGTGAAGGCGTCCGAGACGGTGGGCACGACGCCGAGTTCGACGAGCGCGGTGGCGATGTGGGGCCGGCCGACGGAGCCGCCGGCGGCGATCCGGGAGACCTGCTCCCAGGTGACGTCCACGCCGAGGCCGCGCAGCTTGGCGATCATCGCGTGGGCGCGCGGCGTGCGGTCGTCACGGACGAGCTCCCGCTCGCGGGCCAGCTCGGGCTCCTCCGGGTCGAAGAGGTACGCGAGCATGTGCATGCCGATGCCGTCGAGGCGGCAGGACAGCTCCATACCGGGGACGACGGTCAGCCCGGCCGGGGCGGCCGCGACAGCCTCGGCGTGCCCCGCGACGGTGTCGTGGTCGGTGAGTGCGACGACGTCCAGCCCGGCGGCGGCCGCGGCGCGGACCAGCTCGGCGGGGGTGTCGGTCCCATCGGACGCCGTGGAGTGGGCGTGCAGGTCGATGCGCACGGCCATGGCTCCAGGGGTCGGGGTTGCGGGGACACCCCAGGATAACGCCCGCCCGCGCCCCTCCCGTCCCCCGGTTGCGGCACTACAGGCCGAGGATCCGCGGGCTGAGGGCCCCGCAGGGCAGCATGTCCACCTCGGCGCCCGCCTCGCGCAGGTCCGTCAGGACCAGTTCGTCGTACATCAGCAGGCCAGACTGCTCGGGCCAGGCGATGGCCCACAGCCACAGGCCCCGCGCCTCGCCGGCGAAGACGGCCCGGTCGCCGGGGGTCCCGTTCACGTGCCACAGCGGTGTCGGCCGGCCCCCGGCGACGACCTTGGCGTGCGGCGGGGAGGAGACGTCGATGGCGGAGCCGGGGTCGGGGCCGTCGATGCCGGCGTAGCGGGAGCCGAGCCCGACGCCCAGCTCCTCGGCGATCAGCACCAACTCACCGGGGCCGCCCAGCGGTCCGGGCCCGGAGCAGGCCACGGCGGTCGCCCTGCCCCCGCTGCGGTCGTCACCGGCCGCCGCCACCCCCGTGAAGAGCCACCCCACCGGCAGCGGCCACGGCATCCACACCGGCACCTTGGCCCGGCGCACGACGACCTCCAGCGCCTCGACGCTGGGCGGGATGACGGGCTGCAGGGGGTGCACCGCGCCGTGCACCGCGCACTGCCAGGAGTCGGAGAAGAGTCCGGGCGCCCTGACCCGGCCACCGCACTTCGGGCAACTCGGTTCGCCCCTCATAGAGAGCCACGCTCCTCCCCGCCCGGCGCCCCGTCAAGACGCGATCACCCGTCCGGATGCCTCAGTCCAGCGCCACGGACGTACGCAGCGGGTCGCGCAGGTCCGTCCCCCGCGCCAGCCACCTCTCCTGGAGCGCCGCCGCGCCATGCACCCGCTTCCAGGCGGCCTCGTTCGCCGTCATCGGCAGGAGCGGCAGGAACCGCACGGGCTCCATCGGCTCGTCCAGTTCGAGGTCCTCGACGAGCCCGCCGGGCTCCGCGACGAGCACCGAGGTGAACGGCGCGCCCTCCCAGAGCGGCTCGCCCACGTCGAGCGACGCGCCGGGCGCCACGACCAGCCCCTCGACCTGCGGGGAGGCGGCGAGCACGGCGAGCGGCCGCAGCACCCGGTCGGTGGGCGCCAGGCCCGCCCGCACCGTCAGCACCAGCTCGGCCCGCGGGCCGCGCAGCGGGTCGGCGACCACCGCGGTCGGGTCGGCCATCGGGGACGCGGACATGCCGAGCGTCGCATACCGCACGAGGCCGTCCCCGGTGAAGCGGAGCACCTCGATGCGGTCGGTGCCGAGGAAGGTGACGGCGGCGCGGGCGTCGGGCTCGCCGAGGGCGCTGCGCAGCCGGGCTTCGACGAGAGCCAGAATTTCTGCCATGCGCCGAGCATAGAACTCGTATCAGGCGGGTAAAGGGCGGGTCTTGACCATCCGTCGGCTGATAGTGTTGACCGCTGGTCGGGGCCGCACCGCAGAAGCGGTGCCTCGGGGCCCCGGCGACAGGACGTCCCCCACGGGGGACCGGCCGGAGGAGGTGGGGACTGCCGTGGACCGAAGTCGATCGTGCAGTACCAATCGCTCTTCCGCCCCTGGTACGGGCGCACCCTGCCCCGTTTGATCATCCGATCAGCAGAAGAGCGACGGCGGAACGTCTGTCCTCCCGTCCCTTTCCCTCCGCCCTGCCGGCGCGCCCGCCTCCGGCAGGCCGCCCCTGCCGGAGGGATCTCCCACCCCGCACGCCCACCGCGGCCGTGCGCGCGAAGGAGCCTGCCATGTCGATGCTGCCCTACCTCCGAGCCGCCGTCCGACCGGCGCTGCGCAGGTCCAACCCCGTCCAGCCCGGCTACGACGCCACCCGCGACCCCTCGGCCAGCAGTGCCGTGGTCGACTGCGCGGTGTACCGCGACGGCCGGCGCGCCGTCGGCTCGGCCTGCCTGACGCCCCGTGAGGCGATCCGGCGGGTCCGCGAGGACGGCGGCTTCGCCTGGATCGGGCTGCACGAGCCGACCGAGGAGGAGTTCGCGGGGATCGCCGCCGTCTTCGGCCTGCACCCGCTGGCCGTGGAGGACGCCGTCCACGCCCACCAGCGGCCGAAGCTGGAGCGCTACGACGACACCCTCTTCACGGTGTTCAAGACGATCCACTACGTGGAGCACGCGGAACTCACGGCGACCAGCGAGGTCGTGGAGACCGGCGAGGTGATGTGCTTCACCGGCCCCGACTTCGTGATCACCGTCCGGCACGGCGGGCAGGGCTCGCTGCGCGGCCTGCGCCACCGCCTCCAGGACGACCCCGAGCTGCTGGCCAAGGGCCCCTCGGCGGTCCTCCACTCCATCGCCGACCACGTCGTCGACGGCTACATCGCGGTCGCGGCGGCGGTGCAGGACGACATCGACGAGGTCGAGAGCGCGGTGTTCGCCGCGCCCGCCAAGGGCGTCGCGCGCGGCGGCGAGGCCGGCCGCATCTACCAGCTCAAGCGGGAGGTGCTGGAGTTCAAGCGGGCCGTGGCCCCGCTGCTGCGGCCGATGGAGCTGCTCAGCGAGCGCCCGATGCGGCTGGTCGACCCGGACATCCAGAAGTACTTCCGCGACGTAGCCGACCACCTGGCGCGCGTCCACGAGCAGGTCGTCGGCTTCGACGAGCTGCTGAACTCGATCCTCCAGGCCAACCTGGCCCAGGCGACCGTCGCGCAGAACGAGGACATGCGCAAGATCACCTCCTGGGCGGCCATCATCGCCGTGCCGACCATGATCTGCGGCGTGTACGGGATGAACTTCACGCACATGCCCGAACTCCAGTGGGAGTACGGCTACCCGATGGTGATGGCCACCATCGTCGGCATCTGCTTCACCATCCACCGGGCGCTGCGCCGCCACGGCTGGCTGTAGCAGCCCCCCGGGCCCGCCCCGCCGGCCCTCCGGACCGTGCGGGCCCTCCCCTACCCTGGTGCGCATGACTCTCAGCACGCTCGACCTGGCCCTCGTCGAGGAGGCCACCAAGAAGTCCGGCCTGATCTGGGTCCGCGGCGGCGGCGCCGACCGCGCCCTGTGGCACGCCTGGGTGGACGGCGCGGCGCACGTGCTGGGCGACGGCCCCGGCGAGCAGCCGCTGCCGGGCCTCGCCGACGGGGCGACGGCCGAGGTCACCGTCCGCAGCAAGGACAAGGGCGGCCGGCTGGTCGCCTGGACCGCGGCCGTACGCGAGCTGCCCCCCGGCGGCGACGCGTGGGAGGCGGCGGCCGCGGAGCTGAAGGGCAAGCGGCTGAACGCCCCCGACTCCGATGGGATGACGGCACGCTGGGCGCGCGAGTGCCGGCTGCTGCGCCTGGAGCCGGTCGCGGCGAGCACCGACCTGCCGGACGGATCGCTGGCCGCGGTGCCGGTCGGCTCGCCGGCGGTGACGCGGCGGCCGGTCCCGGCGGGCCTGCCGAAGCTGCTGCTGAAGCGGAAGAAGGCCGCCCGCGGGGCGTAGGCGGACCCGGCGGGCCAGGGGGGTGTTGCGTGAGTCCCGCACGGCGCCCACGGCGCCGCACAGGACTCTCGCAACACCCCCTAACCGGCCGGGTTCGAGCCCTGGCCCGAGCCCTGGCCGGTCGGCGCGGGCGCCGGGCCGCCGCCGGGCTCCTTCGTCGTCGGCAGCTGGGAGCCGTAGTCGAGGGTCTGGTCCGCCGGCGGCGGGTCCAGCTGCACGGGCTGCCCCCAGTCGCTCAGGTCCACGGTGCCCGCTCCCCCGGCGCGCTCCATCCGCAGCGGGTACGGGGTGCCCTCCAGGGAGACCGCCAGCTTCCCGCCCTTGCCCTGGTCGGCGGTGACCTGGACGGCGCGGGTCGGGCCGACCTTGGTGTAGTCGCCCTTGGCGAGCTTGCCGTCGAGGCCGAGGAGTCCGTCGAGCAGCACGTGCATGTCGGTGAAGCCGCGGAACTGCTTGTAGGTGGGGTCGCTCTCAGGGACCTTCACGTACTTGTCGCCGAGCTTGCCGGCCGCCTCGGAGGTGCCCCAGAAGGCGGCGCTCGCCTTGAGGTAGAGCTGGTCGCCGACGCGGAGCAGCTGGAAGGTGTCCTCCTTGGACTTCACCTCGCCGGAGCCGCCCTCCTTGCCGAGGCGCATGTCGAGGGTGAAGGTTTTTCCGCTGCTGACGAGGGTCCCCGACAGGTGCACGGAGGACGCGGCGCCGGCGGCGGCCTTCGCCTTGCCCTCGATCTGGCCCGCGGAGAGCTTGCCGACGCCGTTGGTGCCTTCGTCGGGGTCCGCGCCGCAGCCCGTCCCGGCGACGGCCAGGCCCGCGAAGACGACACCGGCGACGGCGGCGCGGCGCAGCCGTGCGGCGGAGGAAAGGGCGGTCACGTGCAGGTGCCTCTCGTCGTGCTTCCTGGGCAGCAGGCAGCGTACCCGCCCGTATGCCGGCGGTCGGCGGGTGCCCGGTCCGGCGGGCAGGCGGGCGGCGGCGCACCCCGGGCGGACGGCCCCACCAGGACGGCCGCGCACCCCACGGGCTAGCCTGAGGGGCGGCAGGCAGGACCGTGATCGACGCTCTGGGAGGCGCTGGAATGGCCGGAGGCGCCCCGCGGATCTTCGTCTCGCATCTGTCGGGTGTGCCCGTCTTCGATCCCAACGGCGACCAGGTGGGCCGTGTCCGCGACCTCGTGGCGATGCTGCGCGTCGGCGGGCGTCCGCCGCGGCTGCTGGGGCTGGTGGTCGAGGTCGTCAGCCGGCGCCGGATCTTCCTGCCGATGACGAGGGTGACGGGGGTGGAGTCCGGCCAGGTCATCACCACCGGCGTGGTGAACATGCGGCGCTTCGAGCAGCGGCCCACGGAGCGGCTGGTCCTCGGCGAGCTCCTGGACCGGCGGGTGCGGCTGACCGCGACCGGCGAGGAGGCGACCGTCCTGGACGTGGCCATCCAGCAGCTGCCGGCCCGCCGCGACTGGGAGATCGACAAGATCTTCGTACGCAAGGGCAAGGGGGGCGCGCTGCGCCGCCGCGGCGAGACGCTGACCGTGGAGTGGTCGGCGGTGACCGGGTTCTCGCTGGAGGAGGAGGGCCAGGGCGCCGAGAACCTGGTCGCCACCTTCGAGCAGATGCGCCCGGCGGACGTGGCGAACGTCCTGCACCACCTGACGCCGAAGCGGCGCGCCGAGGTGGCGAGCGCCCTCGACGACGACCGGCTCGCGGACGTCCTGGAGGAGCTGCCCGAGGACGAGCAGGTCGAGATCCTCGGCAAGCTGAAGGAGGAGCGCGCCGCGGACGTCCTGGAGGCGATGGACCCGGACGACGCCGCCGACCTGCTGTCCGAGCTGCCCGAGGACGACAAGGAGCGGCTGCTGACGCTGATGCGGCCGGACGACGCCGCGGACATGCGCCGGCTGCTGTCGTACGAGGAGAACACCGCGGGCGGCCTGATGACCACGGAGCCGATCGTGCTGCGGCCGGACGCGACCGTCGCGGACGCCCTGGCCCGCGTCCGGCAGGCGGACCTGTCGCCGGCGCTGGCCGCGCAGGTGTACGTGTGCCGGCCGCCGGACGAGACGCCGACGGGCAAGTACCTGGGCACGGTGCACTTCCAGCGGCTGCTGCGCGACCCGCCGTTCACGCTGGTCAGCTCGATCGTCGACACGGACCTGCCGCCGCTGCGGCCGGACGCCTCGCTGCCGGCCGTGACGAGCTACCTGGCCGCGTACAACATGGTCGCCGTGCCCGTCGTCGACGAGGGCGGCGCGCTGCTGGGCGCGGTGACCGTGGACGACGTCCTGGACCACCTGCTGCCGGACGACTGGCGGGAGACGGACCTCCACTCCGAGGAGGTCCCCGGTGGCCGGTGAGCGGCGGGGCGACCCGGCGCGCGAGCGGCGCCGCGAGCAGCTGCGGGTGCGCCGCGAGCTGGCGCGGGAGCACGCGCGCGAGGACGCGCGGGAGCACGGCCAGAGCGGCCGGGAGGAGGAGGCCTCGGAGCGGCTGCGGGCGCGGGCCGCGGCGACGGGGTCGAGCGCGCTGACCCGGTCGGCGCGCGGACGGCTGGACCAGCCGCGGGCGGACCGGCGGCGGCTGCTGCCGGTGTACGACCCGGAGGCGTTCGGCCGGCTGTCGGAGCGGGTGGCGCGCTTCCTCGGCACCGGCCGGTTCATCGTCTGGATGACGCTGGTCATCGTGGTGTGGGTGCTGTGGAACGTGTTCGCTCCGCGGCACCTGCGCTGGGACGAGTACCCGTTCATCTTCCTGACGCTGATGCTGTCGCTCCAGGCCTCGTACGCGGCCCCGCTGATCCTCCTCGCGCAGAACCGGCAGGACGACCGCGACCGCGTCAACCTGGAGCAGGACCGCAAGCAGAACGAGCGGTCCATCGCCGACACCGAGTACCTGACCCGGGAGATCGCGGCGCTGCGGATGGGCCTGGGCGAGGTCGCGACGCGCGAC
The DNA here is from genome assembly GCF_055570615.1 of Streptomyces sp. NPDC031121. NCBI lineage: Bacteria > Bacillati > Actinomycetota > Actinomycetes > Kitasatosporales > Streptomycetaceae > Streptomyces > Streptomyces sp. NPDC031121. The sequence goes on along the minus strand of NZ_JBVIGV010000001.1, from coordinate 340,385 downwards.
TGGATCCGCTCGGAGTTCCAGGACCTGATCAAGGAGATGGACGACCGGCGGATGTTCCCGCAGGAGAGTGACGAAGGCGACCGCTAGCGGCCTTTCCGGAGGCACGCTACCGAGCCGTACCATCGACGCATGGCTACCGACACAAGCTCCGCCGCCGTGCCCGAGCAGGACGCGATCCTGGACGCGCTGGCGACGGTGAACGACCCCGAGATCCACCGGCCGATCACCGAGCTCGGCATGGTCAAATCGGTGGAGGTCGGCGACGGCGGCGCGGTCGCGGTCACGGTCTACCTGACGGTGTCGGGCTGCCCCATGCGCGAGACCATCACCAAGAACGTCTCGGACGCCGTCGCGAAGGTCCCCGGGGTCACCTCCGTGGAGGTGACGCTGGACGTGATGAGCGACGAGCAGCGCAAGGAGCTGGCGGCCACCCTGCGCGGCGGCACCGCCGAGCGCGAGGTGCCGTTCGCCAAGCCGGGCTCGCTGACCCGCGTGTACGCGGTCGCGTCCGGCAAGGGCGGCGTCGGCAAGTCGTCGGTGACGGTGAACCTGGCCGCGGCGATGGCGGCGGACGGCCTGAAGGTCGGTGTCGTCGACGCCGACATCTACGGCCACAGCGTGCCCCGCATGCTCGGCGTGGAGGGCAGGCCCACCCAGGTCGAGAACATGATCATGCCGCCGTCGGCGAACGGCGTGAAGGTCATCTCGATCGGCATGTTCACCCCGGGCAACGCGCCGGTCGTCTGGCGCGGCCCGATGCTGCACCGTGCGCTCCAGCAGTTCCTCGCGGACGTCTTCTGGGGCGACCTGGACGTGCTGCTGCTGGACCTGCCGCCGGGCACCGGCGACATCGCGATCTCCGTGGCACAGCTCGTGCCGAACGCGGAGATCCTCGTCGTGACGACCCCGCAGCAGGCCGCGGCGGAGGTCGCCGAGCGCGCCGGCTCGATCGCCGTCCAGACCCACCAGAAGATCGTCGGCGTGGTGGAGAACATGTCCGGGCTGCCGTGCCCGCACTGCGACGAGATGGTCGACGTGTTCGGCACCGGCGGCGGCCAGAAGGTCGCCGACGGCCTGACGAAGACGGTCGGCGCGACGGTGCCGGTCCTGGGCTCCATCCCGATCGACGTCCGGCTGCGGGAGGGCGGCGACGAGGGCCGGCCCGTCGTCCTGTCCGACCCGGACTCCCCGGCGGGTGCGGCGCTGCGCACGATCGCGGGCAAGCTGGGCGGCCGGGCGCGCGGCCTGGCCGGCATGTCGCTGGGGATCACCCCGCGCAACAAGTTCTGAACCGCCTCGACCGGAGGGGCACCGCTGCGGCGGTGCCCCTCCGGCGTGTCCGGGCGCGGCTACTCGTAGGCGGCGAGGTCGCCGATGACGGCGAAGCCGATCCCGTAGGCGCTCATGCCGCGGCCGTACGCGCCCAGGTGGACGCCCGCCGGGGTGGTGCCGGCGAGGACCCAGCCGAACTCGGACTCGCGGTAGTGGAAGGGGGTCGGCTCGCCGTCGACGGGCAGCGACAGCGCGGACCAGTCCGGGCCGTCGAGGTGGTCGGCGAGCTCCCAGGCCGCCTCGGTCTGCTGCTCCAGCCAGTCGTCGCGCAGGGTGTGGTCCATCTGGCCGGGCCAGCTGTAGGCCAGCAGGCCGGAGCCGGCCAGCCAGGCGGCGGAGGAGACGGAGGTGGCCTCCAGGATGCCGGTGCCGTCGCTGCTGCGGCGGTGCGGGTTGGCGGCGACGGTCACGACGACCGCGAAGCGCTCCTTCTCGCCGGTGGCGACTTCGCCGCGCACGGACGGCTCGTCGCCGTGGCCGGTGGAGCCGTGCTCGACGGTGCCGTCGGCGCCGGTGCCGACCTGCATCAGCCAGCGGTGTCCGGTGAAGGCGCTGTCCAGCCCGTACCAGGGGAATCCGGCGCGGCGGAAGCCGTCGGCGGTGCGGCGGGCGGCCGGGACGGGGGCGGCCGCGGTCTCCTCGTGGGGCGGTGCGGCGGTGTGCGGGACCGCCGCGGCCGGGGCGGCGGGTGTGGCCGGCGGGGCGGTCGCGGCGGGTTCGGCGGCGGGTGCTTCGGGCGCTTCGGCGGGCTGGGCGCCGACCCGGCTACTGCTCGTCGTCTCCATCGATGGGGCCTCTCGTTCCGTGGGGTCCGGAACGGCCCGCCCCCCTCGGGCGTCCTGGGTCCGGACTCATGGAGGATAGCCACCGGACCCCGGATCGCCGGGCAGGACGGGGCTCAGGTGGCGTCGGCGTCGAACGGGGTCCGCTGCTCGGAGGACGGCGCGGCGGGCTTCTTCACCAGGTCCGGGCCGGAGGCGGCGGAGGCCGGCGCGGGCTCCCCGTCGCGGCCGTTGACGGCGTCGGTGACGTCGTTCAGCTCCTGGCGGAGGTCGAAGCTGCTGCGGATGTCGCGGAGGTCCTCGTTGGTGGAGAGCTGCTTGCGGATGAACGTCTTGGGGTTCAGGTCCTCGAACTCGAAGTCCTTGAAGTCCGGTCCCAGCTCGGAGCGGATGTCCTGCTTGGCGCTGTCGGAGAAGGCGCGGATCTTGCGGACGAAGCCGGCGACGTCCTGGACGACCTTCGGCAGCTTGTCCGGTCCGAAGACGAGGATGGCGAGAACCACGATGGTGACCAGCTCGAGTGCGCCTATGTCGTTGAACACCTTGCCGCTCCTCGGCTCTCTCCTCGTCGGGCCACGACAACGGTACCCGGCCGGGCGCCCGGGGCCCTACATCGGTCCTCCATCATCCCCGGTTCGGCAGCGGGTCACGACCCTTCCGCGGAACCGAGGACCAGCCGGACGGTCTGCTCGCGGCCGTCCCGCAGCAGGGTGAGGCGCAGCGGGTCGCCGGGGCGGCGGGCGCGGACCTTGACGATGAGCTCGTCCCCGCCGTGGACGCGCACGCCGTCGACCTTGGTGATCACGTCGCCGGGTCGGACGCCGGCCCGGGCGGCGGGGCCGCCGGGGGTGACGGCGGGCCTGCCGCCCTCGCCCTGCGCGCCGACGCGGGCGCCGGCGCCGGTGTACTGCATGTCGAGGGTGACGCCGATGACGGGGTGGGTGGCGCGGCCGGTGCGGATGAGCTCCTCGGCGACGCGCTTGCCCTGGTTGACGGGGATGGCGAAGCCGAGGCCGATGCTGCCGCTCTGCCGGTCGGAGCCGGTCTTCTCGGCTCCGCGTATGGCGCTGTTGATGCCGATGACGCGGGCCTGGGCGTCGAGGAGCGGGCCGCCGGAGTTGCCGGGGTTGATGGGCGCGTCCGTCTGGAGGGCGTCGACGTAGCTGATGTCGCTGCCGTCCTTGTCGCCGCCGGCGGTGATGGGCCGGCCGGTGGCGCTGATGATGCCGGCGGTGACGGTGTTGGACAGGTCGAAGGGGGCGCCGATGGCGACGACGGGGTCGCCGACCCGGACGCCGTCGGAGTTGCCGAGGGCCAGCGGCTTCAGCCCGCGGACGCCGGTGACGCGGACGACGGCGAGGTCGTAGCCGCTGTCGCTGCCGACGACGGAGGCGGTGGTGCTCTCGCCGGTGCTGAAGGTGACGGTGACGTCCTTGGCTCCGGCCACGACGTGGTGGTTGGTGAGGATGTGCCCCTGGCCGTCGAGGACGAACCCGGTGCCGGTGCCGCCGCCCCCGCCGCCGCGGACGTGGAGGGTGACGACGCCGGGGAGCGCGGTCGCGGCGATGCCGGCGACGCTGCCGGGGGCCCGGTCCTTGTTGTCGGCCGCGGCCTGCGGGAGTTCGAGGCGGGTACCGGCCTGCCGCTCGGCGAGCACCCCGAGCCAGCCGCCGGTGCCGCCGGCGAGCAGGGCGATCCCGAGCCCGAGGGCGACGGCATGCCGCAGCCGTACGACCGTCCCCCGAGCCGCCGCGCCCTGATCGGGCATGCTGAACGTCCCCGCCTGCCACGGGTCGTACGCGCGCTGCCCGGCCCCCGAGCCGGACCAGCCCTCGGCGGGGGCCACGTCCTGAGCGGGGAGCACCACCGGCCCGGGTTCGACGGACGGCTCCTCCGAGGCAGCCGGCGGAACCGGCCGGGCGTCGGCGGGATGCCCGTCCGAACCGGCGGGCAGGGGGTTGGCCTTCGCGAGCGGTACGGGATCGGGCCCGGCGGGCCGTCCGTCCGCGGCAGCGGGCTCGGGGGCCGGGACCGGGCCGGGCTCGGCGGGTGGGGCGGGGTTCGGGCATGCGGCGGCTGCCGGTGCCGCCGCCGGGGCTTCGGCGGGGCCGGTCCGCCGCGGCGGAGTCGGCTGGGACTGTTGCTCGTCGGCCATGGGCGCTCCCCGGATTGCCTGCCGCCGCAGGGCGGCGCACCTGCCGGAGATTCAACCAGGTCGGCGCGCGGCGGAGGATGGCGGCCCGAGGCCCGCTCGTCTCAGGGGCGCCGGTCCTGCCCGCGGTGCAGGCGCCCGGCGCCGCAGGGCGGTGGGCCGCGCGGACGGCCCGACAGCACGGACCGCCCGACAGCGCGGCGGGTGCCCTGCCGGACCCCGCAGGCCCCGCGCCCCCGGCGAACAGGGCCCGCGCGCTCCCCGGAGGCGGCAGCCGCGGCCTGTCCCGGCCGGGCCGGGACAGGGCGGGGCAGGCCGCCCGGGTCAGCGGAGGAGCGAGACCGGGCGGGAGGGTGTGGGGGCGGAGGGGTGGAGCGGAGGCAGCGGGCCTTCCTCCTGCGGGTCGGCGGCGGGGCCGGGCCGCCGCGCGCGGTCGCGGAGGACCGCGTCGGCCACGGACACGGCGCCGGGCCCGCTGCCGGGGCCCGGGCCGGCCCCGGAGGCGGGGGCAGCGGGCAGGGCGGGGCCGGGCCGGGTCGCGGGCGACTCGCCCCGCACGTTCGGCTCGACCGTGTTCAGCGGAAACGTCCCGCCCAGGGCGATCGCCGCCAGGGACACCGCGCCGGCGGCGACGAAGGCGAGGCGCCGCCGGGGCCGCCCGACCTCGGCGATGCGGAAGCCCTGCTGCGGCGGTTCGGGCGCCCGGTACCCGAACAGGTCGCCGCCGGGCGGTCCGGCGGGCCCGTCGGGCCCGTCGCCGGGGAGCCCCTGGAGCCGGGCCAGCAGCCCGGCGGACAGCGGCGGCGGTGCGCTCTCGACGAACATGGCCTTGAGGCGGCGCTGCGCGTCCGCCTCGGCCTTGCACTTGGGGCAGGTCGCGAGGTGCGCCAGGACCCGCTCCCGCGCGTCGTGGCCCAACTCGCCGTCGACCAGGGCGGCAAGGCGGTCGCCCAGGTGATGCTCGGCAGGGGAGGGTTTGACTCCGGTCACTGGGCTCCGCCCTCTCCCCCGCTGCCCGGGACGCCCACGGCCACCCCGGCCAGCGCCCGCTGCTCGGCCCTGGCCTCGGGCGAGCGGTGCTTCAGCGCCTTGCGCAGGTGCGAGCGGCCCCGGTGGATGCGGCTGCGCACGGTGCCCAGCTTCACGTCGAGCGTCGCGGCGATCTCCTCGTACGAGAGGCCCTCGATGTCGCAGAGCACGACCGCCGCGCGGAACTCGGGCGCGAGGGTGTCCAGCGCCTGCTGCACGTCGGCGTCGAAGTGCGTGTCGTGGAGCACCTGCTGCGGGGACGGCTCGCGGCTCGCCAGCCGCTCCGCGGCGTCCTCCCCGAGCGCGTCGAAGCGGATCCGCTGCTTGCGGCGGACCATGTCGAGGAACAGGTTCGTGGTGATGCGGTGCAGCCAGCCCTCGAACGTGCCGGGGGTGTAGGTGGACAGCGAGCGGAAGACCCGGACGAAGACCTCCTGCGTGAGGTCCTCGGCATCGTGCTGGTTGCCCGTCAGGCGGTAGGCGAGGCGGTACACCCGGGCGCTGTGCGTGCTGACGATCTCCTCCCACGTGGGAGGGGTCCACGCCTGCGGGCCCGCATCGGCGGCGAAGGTCGCGGTGGTTGCGGTCACGGCGGAGTGGAAACGGTCAGCGGTGTCAGTCACGGATTTCGGCTCACCCGCCGACCAGAAGAGGCGTCTCCAGACGCCCCCACGATCCACAGGCGCAGCCGCACCTCCCCTATCGGCTCTGGTGGTGTCCAGTGGAGCCCCTACCATAGCCACCCCTCCCGTCAGCTCCGGATAAGCTTTTTTGCCCTAACTTTGCCTGGGGTGTCGGGGGTCGCCGCACCGTTCCTACCGGTGCCGCCCCATCCATCCCCTCTGTGCCCCGCCCGGGGCCCTTCCCGCCTTCCGGCATAGGTCCGCTGCCCTTTCCAACGCCCGGTCCCATCTGCGGGTTCCCGACGCCAGCGGATACAGTCACCGTTGCGCCAACTATGGGGACAGGAGAGGGTCATTACCGGCAACCGGCAGACGAGCTGGGCGTTCGCCGACGCGTTTGTCGCCGAGGACGACGCTCTGCGGTGGGCCCGCGACCGGGCCAGCGAGGCGGGCCTGCGCTCTGTCTCGCCGGGCACCGGCGCCGCGCTGCGCCTGCTCGCCGCCAGTGCCGACGCCAAGGCGGTCGCCGAGATCGGCACGGGGACCGGCGTCTCCGGCATCCACCTCCTGCACGGCATGCGCCCGGACGGGGTGCTGACCACCGTGGATCCCGAGGCCGACCGGCAGGCCTTCGCCCGCCAGGCGTTCCGCGCCGCGGGGTTCGCGGGCAACCGGGCCCGCTTCATCCCCGGCCGCGCCCTCGACGTGCTGCCCCGCCTCGCCGACGGCGGGTACGACCTCGTCTTCTGCGACGGCGACCCCACCGAGTCCCTCGACTACCTCGCCGAATCGCTGCGCCTGCTGCGGCCCGGCGGGCTGGTGTGCTTCGAGGGGGTCTTCTGCGACGGCCGCACGGTCGACTCCGCGGCCCAGGAGGCGGACGTCCTGCGCGTCCGCGAGCTGCTGCGCAGCGTCCGGGAGAGCCCGGCGCTGGAAGGGGCCCTGCTCCCGGTCGGCGACGGCCTGCTGTGCGCCGTACGGCGCTGACCGCGGGCGTACGCGGACGGGCGCGCGGCCGGTCAGCGCAGCAGCGCGAAGGTGAGCCCGGTGACCGCCCCGAGGGCGGTGCCCGCGGCGACCTGGGCGGGCGTGTGCGCCCGCAGGACGAGCCGGGACCAGCCGACGGCCGCGGCGAGCGGCGCCGCGAGGAGCGCGGCCGGCCCGAACGCCAGGCAGAGGACCATGACGGTGCCGCCCGCCACCGACATGTGCACGGATATCTGCCAGCCCACCGTGACCAGCAGGGTCGTCGCGAGCCCGACGAGCATCGCGGCGACCAGCGCGAGCACCTCGCGGGGCGCGCCGAGGGCGTGCCCCAGGCCCACCGCCGCGGCCACCGAGCCCAGGCTCAGCGCCATGGGCGCGAGGCGCTGGCGCCGGACCCGGATGTGCTGGTCGGTGAGGGCGCCCCGGCGCACCCCGAGCCGGACGATGCCGATCGGCACCGCACCGCAGAACAGGGCGGCGAGCAGGCCCCAGCCGAGCCCGGCCGCCGTCCCGGTGCTGTGCAGGCCGATCACCAGCAGCAGCAGGACGACCAGGTGGGCCGGCGCGAGGACGTCGGACAGGACCCGGGCGGCCTTCTGGCGGGGCGTGCAGTCGGCGAAGGCGGGCGGGGCGGGAGGGGCGGGAGGGGCGGCGGTCACGGCTCGGCTTTCAAGGAACGGCGTACGCCGCCCCTGCGCGCGGAGGCGGCCCGGACCGCCGGGGGAAGGGAACCCGGGCGGATCGGGCGGGGCGGGCGCGGCGCGGTCGGACGGGGGTGCGGCGCACGGCGGGCACGCGGGCCGGGCGGGCGCGGCCGCGGCGGACACGGGCCCGGCGGGCCGGTGCTCATGCTCCGGCGTGCGCACCGCACAACGCTGCCCCGGACGCGGATCGCGGGCCGGGGCAGCGCAGAGTATGCAGACGGTCTTGCCGACGGGTCAGCCGACGACCTTCTTCAGGGCGTCACCCAGGGCGTCCGCCTCGTCCGGCGTCAGCTCGACGACCAGCCGACCGCCGCCCTCGAGCGGTACGCGCATGACGATGCCCCGCCCCTCCTTGGTGACCTCGAGCGGGCCGTCGCCCGTCCGCGGCTTCATGGCCGCCATGCTCGTTCCCCTTCCTGAAACCAGCTCATCGTCAGCCGACGGCCCCATTCAGGCGCCTGGAACCCGGCATCGAACACATTGCTTCCCGGCCATTATCCCGCATGTCAGGACCCGATGACCAACATCGGAAGGGAACGCTTGGGCAACGCCCTCTGCCAAAACCACTCATTTCGGGGACCTGCCTGCGATACTGCGCGCGCTCCGCGCGGGCGCCGCGCCCGCTTTCTTTGACGCACATCACATGCCCTCGGGCGGCGCGGTCCGCCATGCTGGCCCTTGCACCGCCCGGTACCGGCCGGTAGCCCAGCCCGCGACGAAGGGGGACCCCCGACATGGCCGACAGCGTGCTCTACGACGTCACCGACGGACTCGCCACCATCACGATCAACCGTCCCGACGCCATGAACGCCATGAACACCGAGGCGAAGGTCGCGCTGCGCGACGCCGTCCGGGCGGCTGCCGACGACCCGGCGGTGCGGGCCGTGCTGCTGACCGCCGCGGGCGACCGCGCCTTCTGCGTCGGCCAGGACCTCAGGGAGCACGTGCAGAACCTGCAGGCCGACCGGGAGACCGGCTCGTCGCTGACCATGACCACGGTCTCCGAGCACTACAACCCGATCGTGCGGGCGCTGGCGGAGATGCCGAAGCCGGTCGTGGCGGGCGTGAACGGCGTCGCGGCCGGTGCGGGCTTCGGCTTCGCCCTGGCCGCGGACTTCCGGGTCGTCTCCGAGGCCGCGTCCTTCAACACGTCCTTCGCCGGGGTGGCGCTGACCGCCGACTCGGGCGTCTCCTGGACGCTGCCCCGCCTGATCGGCGCCTCGCGCGCCGCCGACCTGATGCTCTTTCCCCGCTCGGTGAAGGCGCAGGAGGCGTTCGAGCTGGGCATCGCGAACCGGCTGGTCCCGGCGCAGGAGCTGCACGCGCAGGCCGAGGCCGTGGCGCGCACGCTGGCCGCCGGCCCGACGGTCGCCTACGCCGCGCTGAAGGAGTCCCTCGCGTACGGGGCCTCGCACTCCCTCGCCGACGCCCTGGAGCGCGAGGACGTCCTGCAGACCCGGGCGGGCGCCTCCGAGGACCACGGGATCGCCGTCCAGGCCTTCCTGGCCAAGCAGCCGCCGGTCTACCTCGGCCGCTGACCGGCCGCCGGACCCGGCGCCGCCCCGGCCGCCCCGGCCCCCGGGGCGGCCGGGGTGCGGGCCGTGCAGTCGGCCAGGTGGTCGTTGACGAGGCCGCAGGCCTGCATCAGCGCGTAGGCGGTCGTGGGCCCGACGAAGCGGATGCCGGCCTTCTTCAGCGCCTTGGCGAGCGCCGTGGACTCCGGTGTCACGGCCGGGACGTCCGTGATCGAGGCGGGGGCGGGGCGGCCCGGCTCGGGGGCGTGCGACCAGATCAGGGTGTCGAGCTCGCCGGGCTTCCAGCCGGCGAGGACCCGCGCGTTGGCGAGCGTCGCGTCGATCTTGGCGCGGTTGCGGATGATCCGCCCGTCGGCGAGCAGCCGCTCGGCGTCCCGGTGGTCGAAGGCGGCGACGGCCTCGATCCGGAAGTCCGCGAAGGCCTCGCGGAAGCCCTCGCGGCGCCGCAGGATCGTCAGCCAGGACAGCCCGGACTGGAAGGCCTCCAGGCACAGCCGCTCGTACAGGGCGTCGTCGCCGTGGACGGCGCGGCCCCATTCGGTGTCGTGGTAGGCGGTGTAGTCCTCGGTGGCCAGGGCCCACGGGCAGCGCAGCGCGCCGTCGGCGCCCGCGAGGGCGGTCACCGGGCGTCCTTGCCGAGGTCGACGGCGGCGGGCTGCTGCTCCGGCTCCTTCGCGGCGGCCTCCGCCTCCCCCCGGGGCGCGTCCCCGGCCGCGGCAGCGGGCCGCCCGGCGGTCGCCACCGCTGCCGCCAGCTCGGCGATCCGGGAGTCCCGCTCGGCGATCTCGGCCGCGAGCCGCTCCAGGACCTCGTCCACCTCGGCCATCCGGTAGCCGCGCGCGGCGACCGGCAGCCGCAGCGCCTCGATGTCGGCCGGGGCGACGGGACGGGTCTCGGGCAGGGCGTCCGCGACCCGGTCGGGCTCCGCCTCGGGCAGGACGGCCTCCGAACCGCCCCCGATCACGGCCAGGGTGACCGCGGTGACGACCACGACCAGCGCGATCAGCAGGAACCAGAACACGATCAACTCCCTGAGAGACTTGCGGGGCACCTCCCGGCGGCGGCCGGTGGACCACCAGGTGACCAGGTTAAGGTCGCGGACGGGGCGCGAGGGCCCCCTGAGGAGGAAAGAACGGGATGCTGCGACTGGGCACGCGCGAGTTCGACACCCACGAGCCGGTGATCATGGCGATCGTGAACCGGACGCCCGACTCCTTCTACGACCAGGGCGCGACGTTCCGCGACGAGCCCGCCCTGGAGCGGGTGGAGCAGGCGGTGTCCGAGGGCGCGGCGATCATCGACATCGGCGGGGTCAAGGCGGGGCCGGGCGAGCACGTGGACGCGGCCGAGGAGGCCCGGCGCACGGTCGGCTTCGTCGCCGAGGTCCGGCGCCGCCACCCGGACGTGGTGATCAGCGTCGACACCTGGCGGCACGAGGTCGGCGAGGCGGTCTGCGAGGCCGGGGCCGACCTGCTGAACGACGCCTGGGGCGGGGTCGACCCGAAGCTCGCCGAGGTCGCCGCCCGGTACGGGGCGGGCCTGGTGTGCACCCACGCGGGCGGGGTCGAGCCGCGCACCCGGCCGCACCGGACCGCGTACGACGACGTGATGGCGGACATCCTGCGGGTGACGGTGGGGTTGGCCGAGCGGGCCGCGGCCCTCGGCGTCCGGCGCGACGCGATCATGATCGATCCGGGGCACGACTTCGGGAAGAACACCCGGCACTCCCTGGAGGCGACGCGGCGCCTGGCGGAGATGGCGGAGACCGGCTGGCCCGTGCTGGTGTCGCTGTCGAACAAGGACTTCGTCGGCGAGACCCTGGACCGGCCCGTCAAGGAGCGCCTGCTCGGCACGCTCGCCACGACCGCGGTCTCGGCCTGGCTGGGCGCGCAGGTCTACCGGGTGCACGAGGTCGCCGAGACCCGGCAGGTCCTGGAGATGGTCCGGGCGATCCAGGGGCACCGGGAGCCGGCGGTGGCCCGCCGGGGCCTGGCCTGAGCCGGGCCCCGGCGGGGGCGGCTACTTGCCGACCTCCTTCGTGACGAGCGCGATGGCCTCTTCCACGTCGTCGGTGACGTGGAAGAGGTACAGGTCGCGCTCGGAGGCCTTGCCCTGGGCGATGACCGTGTTCCGCAGCCACTCGACCAGCCCGTTCCAGTAGTCCGTGCCGAAGAGCACGATCGGGAAGCGGGTGATCTTCTGGGTCTGGACCAGGGTCAGGGCCTCGAACAGCTCGTCGAGCGTGCCGAGTCCGCCCGGGAGGACGACGAAGCCCTGGCTGTACTTCACGAACATCGTCTTGCGGACGAAGAAGTACCGGAAGTTCAGCCCGAGGTCGACGTGCTCGTTCAGCCCCTGCTCGAAGGGCAGCTCGATGCCGAGGCCGACGGAGACCCCGTTCGCCTCCCGCGCACCCTTGTTGGCGGCCTCCATCGCGCCGGGGCCGCCGCCGGTGATCACGGCGAAGCCGGCCTCGACGAGCGCGCTGCCGATGCGGACGCCGGCCTCGTACTCCGGCGAGCCCGCCGGGGTGCGCGCCGAGCCGAACACGCTGATCGCGGGCGGCAGCTCCGCCAGCGTGCCGAAGCCCTCGATGAACTCCGACTGGATGCGCAGGACCCGCCAGGGATCGGTGTGCACCCACTCGGAGGGCCCGGCCGAGTCCAGCAGCCGCTGGTCGGTCGTGCTGCCCGCCTGCACCTGGCCGCGGCGGCGCAGCACCGGTCCGAGCTGCTGCTCCTCGGGGCGGTGCGGGGCGTCCCCCTCGGCATCGCGGTGGTTGCCCATGATGTGCTCCCTCCTGCTGATCGTTGGATCAGGGTAGGCGCACGGAGGTGACGGGAGGGGGAATTCAGGAGGTCAGCCAGGCGCGGAGTCGTTCCTCGCAGTGCAGGATCGCCTTGGTGTCGACCCGTTCGTCGACCTTGTGGGCCAGCAGGGCGTTGCCCGGGCCGTAGTTGACGGCGGGGACGCCGAGCGCGCTGAAGCGGGAGACGTCGGTCCAGCCGAACTTGGGCATGGCGCGGCCGCCGACGGCCTCCATGAAGGCCTTCGCGGCGGGGTGCGAGAGCCCGGGGAGGGCGCCGCCGGAGGAGTCGTCGACGGTGAGGGCGGTGACGCCGCAGTCCGCGAAGACCTCCTCGACGTGGGCGAGGGCGTCGGCCTCGCTGCGGTCGGGCGCGTAGCGGAAGTTGACGGTCACGGTGCAGGCGTCGGGGATGACGTTGTTGGCGACGCCGCCCTCGATGCGGACCGCGTTGAGGCCCTCGCGGTACTCCAGGCCGTCGATGACGGGGCGGCGCGGCTCGTACGCGGCCAGCCTGGCCAGGATGGGGGCCGCGGCGTGGATGGCGTTGGAGCCCATCCAGCTGCGGGCGGAATGGGCGCGCTCGCCGGAGGTGTGCAGCAGGACGCGCAGGGTGCCCTGGCAGCCGCCCTCGACCTCGGCGTCCGAGGGCTCCAGCAGGACCGCGAAGTCCCCGGCGAGCCAGTCGGGGTGGGCCTCGGCGATCCGGCCCAGGCCGTTGAGGTGGGAGGCCACCTCCTCCTGGTCGTAGAAGACGAAGGTGAGGTCGCGGTTGGGCTCGGGCACGGTCGCGGCGATGCGCAGCTGGACGGCGACGCCGGACTTCATGTCGGTGGTGCCGCATCCCCACAGGACGCCGTCGCCGTCGAGGCGGGAGGGGACGTTCCCGGCGACGGGCACGGTGTCGAGGTGCCCCGCGAGGACGACGCGCTCGGGGCGGACGAGGCGGGTGCGGGCCACGACGTTGTTGCCGTACCGGTCGACCGTGAGGTGGGGCAGGCCCCGCAGGGCGTGTTCGACGAGGTCGGCGAGGGCCTTCTCGTCGCCGCTCACGGACGGGATGTCGACGAGCCTCGCGGTCAGCCGGGCGGCGTCGAGGGTGAGGTCGAGCTCGGTTTCGGACATGCCCCGACCCTAACGCGCCGTGCTGCGGCGAACGTCTCACGTCCGACCGGTGGACGTGCGACGTGGCTCAAGTACGGTGGGCCGCGTGTCACGAAGCGATCACTCCCGCCCCCGCCGCCGCCGTAGGCTCCGCACGGCCGCCGGCCTGTGCGTCCTGCTCGCGCTGGCCGGCTACCTCGTCGTCCGGTTCGAGTCGATGGGAGGGGGCGGCGCACCGCACTGCACGGCCGCGGATTCGGCCGGGGACGGCTCCCCCGGGGGCAGCCGCCGTACGTACGACATGACGCCCGAGCAGGCGGCGAACGCGGCGACGATAGCCGCGGTCGGGGTGGCCAAGGGGCTGCCCGACCGGGCGGTGACCATCGCGCTGGCGACGGCCATGCAGGAGTCGGCGCTGCGCAACCTCGACCACGGCGACCGGGATTCGCTCGGGCTGTTCCAACAGCGGCCCTCGCAGGGCTGGGGGACGCCGGAGCAGATCAGGGACCCCGTCTACTCGGCGGGGATCTTCTACGACCGGCTCGTCAAGGTGAAGGGGTACTCGCGGCTGCCGCTGACGGAGGCGGCGCAGAAGGTGCAGCTGAGCGGCTACCCGCAGGCGTACGCCAAGCACGAGCCGGACGCGGCGGTGCTGACGGCGGCGTTCGCCGGGACCGGCGAGCTGACCTGCGGCGGTCCGGCGCCGGCGGCGCCGGGCGATCCGCAGCGGGTGCGCGGCGAGCTGGAGCGGATCTTCGGCGGGAGCGGGCTGCACGCCTTCGCGAAGCAGCAGGCCGGGCCGGCCGGCGGCGCGCAGGCGGCGGACGCCGAGGTCGCGCTGGCGGAGAAGCCGGACGGCGGGGAGCAGGCGGCGCGCGGCAGCCGGGCGATCGCCGGCTGGGCGGTCGCGAACGCGCCGTCGCTGGGCGTCGCGCGGGTCTCGTACGCGGACCGCAGCTGGGTGGCCGGCGAGAAGAAGGGCCGCTGGCAGGCAGCGGGCGGCGACGCCAAGGGCGGCGCGGACGCGCGCGGGGCGCAGCGCGGACAGGTCCGCATCTTCGTGAAGGGCTGAGCCGGGGGCTCCCGGCCGCCCGGTCGCGCGTACGGGAGGTCACCCGCAGGGGGTGAACCGGGGGGCGGGCCTCCGGCGGCTCCGGGGCGAGGAAGTGCTGGTCGTCGGCATCCAATGCGCTTTTCCCGGAAGCCGATTAAACGATGCGTTACCGATCCTTTACCGAAGGGCGCCGCAACCCGCCCCGCCCCGTGAGCGGTTGTAGCGGGCGTACTCAGCCGCTACCGCTTAGGAGCAACATGTCCCTCCCCCTGACCCGCCGGATCGCCCGTACCGCGCTGCTGCTCGCAGCCGGGGCCGCTCCCGTGGTCGGTGCGGCCGGCGCGGCCAGCGCCGCGGGCCTGGACTCGTCCCTGCCGCAGCTGGGCGCCCTCACCGGGCCGCAGGCCGCGGACGCCGCCTCGCAGGCCGTCCCGGCCGCGCCGGGGCAGGTCGCCGACACCGCGGGCGCCCTGCTGGGCGGGCTGCCGGCCGGGAGCCTGCCGACCGACGCCGTCCCGGCCGGCGACCTCGCGGGCGCGGTCCCGGCGCAGGGCCTGCCGACGGACGCGCTGCCGACCGGCTCCCTGCCGACGGACGCGCTGCCCCTGGGCTCCCTGCCGCTGAACGGCACCGCCGGCTGACGGACCCGCAGGACGCCGAGGGGCCGGGAGTGCGCACTCCCGGCCCCTCGGCCTGTCCGCGCCGGTCCGCGCGCGCCGCCTCAGGCGAGCCGCTTGACCGCCGCGCCGACGCGCTCGTCCGTCGCGGTGAACGCGACGCGGACGTGCCGGGCGCCCGCCTCGCCGTAGAAGTCGCCGGGGGCGACGAGGATGCCGAGGTCCGCGAGGCGGGCGACGGTGTCCCAGCAGGGCTCGTCGCGGGTCACCCACAGGTAGAGGCTGGCCTCGCTGTGCTCGACGCGGAAGCCGTGCGCCTCCAGGGCCGCGCGGAGCGCCGCCCGCCGGGCGGCGTAGCGGCCGCGCTGCTCCGCGACGTGCGCGTCGTCGCCGAGGGCCGCGACCGTGGCGGCCTGCACCGGGGCCGGCGTCATCATGCCGCCGTGCTTGCGGATCTCCAGGAGTTCCCCGAGGACGTCCGCGTCGCCGGCGGCGAACGCGGCCCGGTAGCCCGCCAGGTTGGACCGCTTGGACAGGGAGTGGACGGCGACGAGGCCCTCGTAGGAGCCGCCGCAGACGTCGTCGTGCAGGACGGAGACGGGCTCGGCCTCCCAGCCCAGCTCCAGGTAGCACTCGTCGCTGAAGACGAGGACCGAGTGCTCCCGCGCCCAGGCCACGATGCGGACCAGTTCGTCCTTGGGGATGACCGCGCCGGTCGGGTTCGACGGCGAGTTGAGCCACAGCAGCTTCAGGCCGGCCGGGTCGAGTTCGGTCGGGTCGTCGTAGACGACGGCCTCGGCACCGCACAGCCGCGCGCCGACCTCGTACGTGGGGTAGGCGAGCCGCGGGTAGGCGACCTTGTCGCCGGGTCCGAGGCCGAGCTGGGTGGGCAGCCAGGCGACGAGTTCCTTGGAGCCGACGACGGGCAGGACGTTGCGGTGGCCGGCGGCGCTCGCGCCGAGGCGGCCGCGCAGCCAGCCGGTGATCGCGTCGCGCAGTGCGGGCGTCCCCCACACGGTGGGGTAGCCCGGGGAGTCCGCGGCGGCGACGAGCGCGCTCCGGATCAGCTGCGGCACCGGGTCCACGGGCGTGCCGACGGAGAGGTCGACGATGCCGTCGGGGTGCGCCGCGGCCGTCGCCTTGTACGGCTCCAGCTTGTCCCACGGGAAGACGGGAAGGCGTGCGGATACTGCGGCCACGGTGCTCTCTGCTCTCTCGTGCGGTCCGGTGCGGCGGGTGAACGGCTCGGTCCCGCGCGGCGCGGGGCCGTACGGGACCGAGGTGCGTTCCGCCCGCGTGGGGGCAGCCGTCAGTGGCCTTCGCCCATGGGCGGCAGCGCGGCGACGAAGGGGTGGTCGCGCTCGATCAGACCCAGCTTCGAGGCACCACCGGGCGAACCGAGCTCGTCGAAGAACTCGACGTTCGCCTTGTAGTACTCCTTCCACTCCTCCGGAGTGTCGTCCTCGTAGAAGATGGCCTCGACCGGGCAGACCGGCTCACAGGCGCCGCAGTCGACGCATTCGTCCGGGTGGATGTACAAGGACCGCTGGCCCTCGTAGATGCAGTCGACGGGGCACTCTTCGATGCATGCCTTGTCCTTGACGTCGACACAAGGCTCCGCGATGACGTAGGTCACGCTCTCGTTCCTCCTCGGTAGGGCTGTCCATATCGCGCGGGAGCGCGGCGTCGTCGATGCCCACGCCTAGTATCTCCGTTCCCGGGCACGATCCGAACAGGAGGGGCGGACAGAGCTGTGGAAATCACTGCCGGTGGGCTGCTGGAGATCCGTATCACCCCCGCTGACGTGGGTAAACGAGTCTCCGTACGACGGTCGGACGGGGGTCCGGACGGCAGGCCCGCGTTCACGGACACGGTAGGGGTTCTCACATCCTGGGACCGGGGTGTGCTGACGATCACACGCAAGGACGGGGAATCCGTCCGCATCGCGGAATCCTCGCTGGTGGCGGGCAAGGTCGTGCCCGCGGCGCCGGCCCGGCGCCGGGGCCCGGCGGCCTCCTTCGAGGAGCTGGCGCGCGTCGGCGCGCGGGCCTGGCAGCCCCTGGAGAGCGAGCGGCTCGGCGGGTGGACGCTGCGGGCGGCCGCCGGGTTCACGCGGCGCGCCAACTCCGTCCTGGCGCTCGGCGACCCCGGGATACCGCTCGGTGAAGCACTCGCCCGGGTGACGGACTGGTACGCGGAACGAGGACTTCCGCCCTATGTGCAGGGGGCGACGGGAGCCGCGGGCACCCAGGAGGTGCTCCTCGCGGAGCTGGAGCGGCGCGGCTGGCGGCGCGAGGTGTCGGCGGAGGTCCGCACCGCCGCCCTGGCGCCGCTGGCCGACACCGCCGCGGACACCGCGGCCGTACGGCTGTCCCGGGCGCCGGACGAGGAGTGGCTCTCCCGCTACGGCCGGGTCGGCGACCCGGACACGGCGCGCCGGGTGCTGGAGGCCGGACCGTCGGTGTGGTTCGCGACCGTGCCCGGCGCCGCGATCGGCCGCCTCGTCGTGGACGGCCGGTGGGCCGGCTTCGCGGCCGTCGAGGTCGCCCCGGAGCGGCGGCGCGAGAAACTGGCGACGGCGGTGATGGCCGCGCTGGCCGCCCGGGCCCTGGAGGAGGGCGCCTCCGCGGCGTGGCTCCAGGTGGAGGCCGGCAACGACGCCGCCCGCGCGCTCTACGACGGCCTGGGCTTCGCCCCGCACCACGCCTACCACCACTACCGGGCGGCCCGGCCGTGATCCCGCGGCTCCGGGAGCAGTTCGCCGAGGAGGCCCGCGCGGAGCGCCCCGACCTGTCGGTGCTGTGCCTGCTGCTGGCGGCCGAGGCCGACCCGGCGCTGGACGAGCGGGCGTTCGACGAGGCGCAGATCGAGCTGGACCGGCTGGCCGGCATGCTGCCGTACGGGCTGCGCGGGGCGCGGGCCTGGGCGTCGGCGGTGACGGAGCTGCTCGGCGGCCGGATGGGCTTCCACGGCACGCCCGCGGACTACGAGCGGCTGTCGTCCTCGCTGCTGCACGAGGTGCTGCGGCGCCGGCGCGGCCTGCCGATCCTGCTGTCGGTGGTGTGGCTGGAGGTCGCGCGGCGGGCGGGCGCGCCGGTGTACGGGCTCGGGCTGCCGGGGCATTTCGTCGTGGGCTTCGGCGACCCGGAGGAGGGCGTGGTGGTGGACCCGTTCGCGGGCGGCGCCTCGCTGGGGGCGGGGCCGGCGGAGCAGGCGTCGGGCCCGCGCACTCCCGCGCGGACGCTGGACATCGTGCTGCGGATCCTGAACAACATCCGGGCGTGGGCGGCCACGCGGCCCGAGCAGTCGGGGGTCGCGCTGTGGGCGCTGGAGCTGTCGCTGCTGCTTCCCTCGCACCCGGCGTCCCTGCGCTACGAGCGGGCGAAGCTGCTGGTGGAGCGCGGCCGGTTCGCCGCCGGAGCGGCCGAGCTGGAGGCGTACGCGCAGGTGGTGGAGGCGGTGGACGCCGCGGCCGCGGCGCGGATCCGGTCGGAGGCCCGCTCGGCGCGCGCCCTGCTGAACTGACCGCCCGCCGGGCGCGCCCGGCGTACGGACGGCGGCCCCCGCCCCTTCCGGTGTCGGGGGGGCGGGGGCCGTGTGCGTGCCCGGCTGGCCGCGCCGTCAGCTGGGGTTGGTGTCGATGGTGACGGTGCGCTCGGCGGTGGTCTTGCCGCGCAGGGCCTTGCCGAGGGCCCCGGCGACGTCCTGCGGGGAGACCGGGGTCTTCTCGCCGGTGCCGCGGGTGATCAGCACCCCGTCGAAGCTGTTGCCGTAGATGGCCTTGAGGGCCTCCAGGTCGTACTTCTCGACGAGCTTGCCGTCCACGGCCTGCATGCTGAGGATCTTCGGCAGCGACTTGGGGCCGAACGGGATGGACTTGGGGCCGGCCTTGACGGTGGCGATGCCGGACATGGCGGGCTCGGCGAACTCCTTCATGGCCCGGTCGAGTTCGGCCTGGTCTACGGCCGGCTCCTTGGTGGTGACCGGGAGTTCGACGGGGGCGGCGGAGCCGGTGGCGACCATGTCGCGGAACGCCTTGGTGACGAGTTCTGCGGAGGCGCCCGTGTCGAGGGTGGTGCCGGCCTTGCCGGGGACGGCGACGGCCTTGCCCGTGTCGAACTTGATGGTGCCCTCGGTGACGGTGCCGGCGGTGCCCGCCAGCTCCTGCAGGGCGACCTGGAGCTTCTCCTCGTCGACCGGCATGACCGGGTCGGCGACGCGCTCGTTGCCGAGGAGGGAGCCGATGACGGTGACGGGGTTGTAGTCGCTGCCCGCGGCGTTGCGGACTGTGGTCTGGGCGTCCAGGCTCAGGCCGGCCTTGTCCGGCTTCAACTCGACCGGCTTGCCGCCCACGGTGAGCTGGAGCGGCGCGGCGGCGCGGTTGCCGAAGGCCGTCTGGAGCTTGGCGACGGCCTCGTCGCGGCTGCCGCTGATGTCGACGCCGAGGACGGTGGTGCCCTTGGGGACGTCCGAGTGGTTCAGCAGCAGGCCGGCTCCGTACGCGACCGCGAGCAGGGAGACGACGCCGCCGCCGACCAGGACCAGCTTCGAGCGCGCCTTGGCGACCTTCGTCGGCTTCGGCGCGGCCGCCTTGGCGGGCCGCGGCGCCGCCGGCCGGTCGGCGGACGGCTTGGGCGCGCGGGGGGCCGCGGGGCCGGCCGGCGCGGCGGGGGCCGCCGGGGCGGCGGGGCCGGGCGGCGGGACGGGGGTGCGCGCGGCGGCGGCGTCGGGGCCGGGCCAGCGCGGGGCGGCCTCGGGGCGCGGGCCGTCGACGGGGAAGGAGCCGAGCGCGGGGCCGCCGGTGGGGCCGGCCGGGCCGGCGGGGCGGCCGGGGCGCTCGGGGGCGTCGAACGCGGGGAACGGCTCCGTCGCGGGGCCGCCGTCGCCGGGGAACGCCTCGGCTGCGGGTGTACCGGCCTGGCCGCCGTCGCCGGGGAAGGCGGGGAAGCCCTGCGTGGCGCCGACGCCGGCGCCGGGCCCTGCCGGGGGCGGGACCGGCGGGCCGGTGAAGCCGGGGCCCGCCGGGGCGGGCGGCTGCGGGGCGGCCGGAGCGGCGGGGGCGAAGCCCTGGGGGGCGCCGCCGGCCGCGGGGGCCGCGGGCGGGGCGAAGCCGGCGCCGGGGGCGCCGCCGCGCACGGGCGGGGCGGGGGTGCGGACCGGCAGCGGTTCCGGGGCGGGGCCCTCCGCGGCCGGGGTGCGCTTCGGCAGCGCGGGGGCCGCCGGGGCGGCGGAGGAGGCCGCGGCCGCCTGGGGCGGCTTGCGCGGGGCGAACCAGTTGTTCGCCGACCCCTCCGGTTCGGCCGCCGGCTCGGGCGCGGGGGCGGGGGCGGGGGCGGGCGCGGGCCCGAGCGCCCGCGGCGGCTCGGGCTCGGCGCCGGGCCGGCCGGCCGGGGCCGCGGCGGCATCGGCCTCCGCCTCCGCTTCGGCGACGGGCTTGCGCATGACCACCGGCGGGATCGGCCGCGAACCCGGGATGTTGATCCGGATCCGGGTCGTCAGGGTGGTCTCGGTCTTCGGCCCGTCGGTGTCGGGCGTGGACGGGTTCGAGGTCACAGAGTTCTCCTCCGAGGCAGTCGCCGCTGGGTCCGTGGACGGGTGCTGGCCGGATCCGTACGGCTGCGTGCCCGAGGGGTAGGCGGCTCCACCGCCCCCCTGGGGCCCGGCGGACGGACTGTCGGTTTCACGACTCAAGGCAGGTTCTCCCGGTTGGCTCCGCCGCCCGTCGTTGCGTGCTCGGGCAGCTCGGCGGCCCGACCACCATACTGTCCGCGGCACGGAAGCAACTGAGCGAGTGGAATCAGAGGTTCCCCTTCGGTCTCCCCAAGCCCCCGGCGTACGCCGCCCCGCGGGGCGCCCAACGGCCCGGAACTGACACCGCGACCGAGTTCAACGGCACGTCACTCCGCGGACGGGGCGGCCTGAACGGGGCGGTGGAACGGACCGGGCAGCGTGGCGCAGATCACAGCGGCCACCGTCCCGCCCAAAAGGTAGGCGTACGTGGCGATTCCGGACGAACCGAGCAGGAAGTCCCCTTCGGGGCGCGGGGTGCCGACCACCACGTACGCCAGGAACCAGCCGACCACGCCGGCACCCACCCCGATGCCGCTGCCGTCGGCGATCCTGCCGCCGAGGAACAGCCCGAAGGCGGCCAGCACGGCGAGCACCAGCCCGCCCGGGAACCACAGGTCCACGACGAGCCAGCCGGCCAGGCCGACCACCGCGCCGAGCACCAACAGCCCGAAGAGCAGGGCGATGCGGCCGGAGGTCCAGGGCCGGGTCATGCCTGCACCCCCGCGAAGAGGTCGTCCTCGCGCCGGCCCGCCGGGGCTCCCGGAGCGCCCTGCACCAGCTCGTAGAACTCCCGCGCGAACAGCGGCTGCGCCAGGTCGTTGGAGAGGGCGAAGAAGGGCCCGTCCACGGCGATCTGGGTGGCGTGCGCGCGCATCGCGGCCGCCTTGGCGGCGACGAAGCGCTCGTCCGCGGTGATTTCGGCGGTGATGCGCTCGTCGGGCACGACGCCGGGGACGTCCTCCGGCGAGGCGACTCCGGGGAACGGCACCTTCTCGCCCGCCTCCCGCAGCCGCGCGAAGCCCTCCTCGACCACGGAGCGCGGCACCCGGTTCCAGTAGACCTTCCCGATCCGGTGCGGCTCGCCCAGGTCGCGCCGGTACGCGCCCTCGGCGGCGAGTTCGGCGGCGCGCATGGCGACGCGATGGGCCTGGATGTGGTCCGGGTGGCCGTACCCGCCGTCCGGGTCGTAGGTGACGAGGACCTGCGGGCGCAGCTCCCGGATGACCTCGACGAGGTGCGCGGCGGCCTCGTCCACGTCGGCGGACCAGAAGGAGCCGGGCCGGTCGTTCTGGGGCAGGCCCATCATCCCGGAGTCGCGGAAGCGGCCCTGGCCGCCGAGGAACCGGTGGTCGGTGACGCCCAGTTCCGCCATCGCGGCGGCGAGTTCGCCGACGCGGTGGGCGCCCAGGGTGTCGTCGCGGTCGGCCGCCAGGTGGGCGAGGGAGGGCGGGATGACCTCCCCCTCCTCTCCGAGGGTGCAGGTCACCAGAGCGACGTGCGCACCCTCGGCCGCGTACTTGGCCATGGTGAGGCCGTTGTTGATCGACTCGTCGTCCGGGTGTGCGTGCACGAGGAGCAGACGACGGGCGGGAAGACCGTTCATGGGGCCAAGCGTAGTGCGGTGATCGGCGGCTGGGGCTTCAGAGCTTGAGACCGCTGATCATGCTGGCCACGTTCGAGGTGAGCTGGGTGAGCGTCGGCGCGATGGTCGAGCTCGCCAGGTAGAAGCCGAGGAGCACACAGACGGCGGCGTGTCCCGCCTTCAGGCCCGATCGCCGGACCAGCAGGAAGACGACGATCGCCAGCAGCACCACGGCCGAGATCGAGAGTGCCACGGCGTTTCACCTCCACGTCGAGCGGACATCGGTACGCGTACTCGTACTCACTGCTCGGCGGAGTCATACCCACCGTGCGCTACGGATCATAACTATCCGTACCAGCGCATCGATCGAATTCCGGCAGCACGAGGGGCGCACCCCGCGCATGCGCAGGGTCACGGGAATGCGCGGGCGCCGGGCGCGTACGCCGGCTCGGCCGGTCGCCGGCGCCCACACGGCCGCCCCGCATCCGTGCGGAGAAGCCCGCATCTCCTGACAGAGGCGACCAATTCGCCCTGTTGGCAGGCGAATTGGGGCGGCGGGAGCAGGGGCGCGAGGGCACCGGAGGGGGCGCCGCCACCACGCGGCGAAACCATCGCGGTGGCCGGAAATGATCGGTACGGGAATGCGCCGCAGGCGCACGCGCTAGCCGCCGTGCAGCGGCCCCGGCGGCGGCGGGGGCGGCGGCAGCTCCCCCGCCGCGGGCACCACGTGCTTCTCGGCGGCGAAGTGACAGGCCGACGGATGCGCCGCCGGCCCCTCCGGGAAGGCCTCCGGCACCGCCAGCAGCGGCACCTCGTCGGCGCACCGCTGCCGCGCCTTCCAGCAGCGGGTGCGGAAGCGGCAGCCCGACGGCGGGTTGGCCGGGGAGGGCACGTCACCGGCCAGGACGATCCGCTCCCGGTGCGCGCGGGCCTGCGGGTCCGGGACCGGGACGGCCGACAGCAGCGCCTGCGTGTAGGGGTGCGTCGGGTGGTCGTAGATCTCCGCGTCCGTCCCGGTCTCCACCACCCGCCCCAGGTACATGACGCCGACGCGGTCGGAGATGTGGCGGACGATCGACAGGTCGTGCGCGATGAAGACGTAGCTCAGGTCGAACTCGTCCTGGAGCCGCTCCAGCAGGTTGACCACCTGCGCCTGCACGGACACGTCGAGCGCGGAGACCGGCTCGTCGGCCACGATGACCTCCGGCCGCAGGGCGAGGCCGCGGGCGATGCCGATGCGCTGGCGCTGGCCGCCGGAGAACTGGTGCGGATAGCGGTTGACGTACTCGGGGTTGAGCCCGACCACGTCCAGCAGCTCCCGGACCCTGCGGCGCCGGTCGCCCTTGGGGGCCGCCTCGGGGTGGATCTCGAAGGGCTCCCCGATGATGTCGCCGACCGTCATGCGCGGGTTCAGCGAGGTGTACGGGTCCTGGAAGACCATCTGGATGTTGCGGCGGACGGCCTTCAAGGCGCGGCCGGACAGCTTCGTGATGTCCTCGCCCTTGTACGAGATCGCGCCGGCCGTCGGGCGCTCCAGGTTGACCAGCATCCGCGCGACGGTGGACTTGCCGCAGCCGGACTCGCCGACGATGCCGAGGGTCTCGCCGCGGGCCAGGCCGAAGGAGACCCCGTCGACCGCCCTGACCGCGCCGATCTGCTTCCTGAAGAGGATGCCGCGGGTCAGCGGGTAGTGCTTGACGAGGTCGCGGACCTCCAGGATCGGCTCAGCCACCGAGGCACTCCTTCCAGAAGTGGCAGGCGCTCGTCCGGCGCGCGGGCGTACCGGTGACCGAGTACAGCGGGGGGACGTCGGTGCGGCAGATCGCCTGGGCCATGGGGCAGCGGGGGTTGAAGGCGCAGCCGGGCGGGATGTCCACCAGGTTGGGCGGCAGGCCCTTGATGGCGTACAGCTCCTGGCCCATCTGGTCCAGGCGCGGGATGGAGTCGAGCAGGCCGCGCGTGTACGGGTGCGCGGGCGCCCGGTACAGCTCGTGGACGGGGGCCGCCTCGACGATCCGGCCCGCGTACATGACGGCGATCTTGTCCGCGACGTCGGCGACGACGCCGAGGTCGTGCGTGATCAGGATCAGGCCCATGTTCAGCTCGCGCCGCAGCTCCGCGAGGAGGTCCATGACCTGGGCCTGGACGGTCACGTCGAGCGCGGTCGTCGGCTCGTCCGCGATGATCAGGGAGGGCTCCAGGGCGAGCGCCATCGCGATCATGATGCGCTGGCGCATGCCGCCGGAGAACTGGTGCGGGTAGTCGCCCACGCGCTGCCGGGCAGCCGGGATCCGCACCCGGTCCATCAGCTCCACGGCCCGCGCCCGGGAGTCCTTGCGGGACATCCCGCGGTGGACCTCGAACATCTCGCCGAGCTGCGCGCCCACGGTCAGCACCGGGTTCAGCGCGGACAGCGCGTCCTGGAAGATCATCGCCATCTGCGCGCCGCGGACCCGGCGCCGCTCGTCCTCCTTCATCCGCAGCAGGTCGCGGCCCTTGAAGAGGATCTCGCCGCCCGCGATGCGGCCGGGCGGCACGTCGAGGATGCCCATGACCGCCTGGGCGGTCACCGACTTCCCGGAGCCGGACTCGCCGAGCACGGCGAGCGTCTCGCCTTCGTCGACCGAGTAGTTCACTCCGTTGACGGCCTTGGCGACGCCGTCGCGGGTGCGGAACTCCACGTGGAGGTCGCGGACTTCGAGCAGCATGGGGCCGGCACTCCTCAGCGCAGCTTGGGGTCGAGGGCGTCGCGGACCGCGTCGCCGAGCATGATGAACGCGAGCACCGTGATGCTGAGCGCGCCGGCCGGCCAGAGCAGCATGTGCGGGGCGTTGCGGATCTGCGGGGCCGCATTGGAGATGTCGATGCCCCAGGAGACCGTCGGCGGGCGCAGGCCGACGCCGAGGAAGGACAGGGTGGCCTCCAGGGCGATGTACGTGCCGAGCGCGATGGTGGCGACGACGATGACCGGCGCCACCGCGTTGGGGGCGACGTGCCGCAGCAGCAGCCGGGTGCTGCCAGCGCCGAGCGCCCGGGCGGCCTGGACGTAGTCGTTCTGCTTGGCGGTGATGACGGAGCCGCGGGCGATGCGGGCGATCTGCGGCCAGCCGAGCAGCACGATGAAGCCGACGACCGGCCAGACGGTGGTGCTGGTGACCACGGACAGGAAGACCAGGCCGCCGAGGATGACGGGGATGCCGAAGAAGATGTCGGCGACGCGGGAGAGCGTCGCGTCCCCCCAGCCGCCGAAGAAGCCGGCGAGGCCGCCGAGCAGCGAGCCGAGCAGGGCGGCGCCGAGGGTGGCGCAGACGCCGACGGTGATGGAGGCGCGGGCTCCGTACACGGTCCGGGTGTACACGTCGCAGCCCTGCGTGTCGTAGCCGAAGGGGTGGCCGGGGGCCGAGCCCTCCTGCGATTTGGACAGGTCGCACTTCAGGGGGTCGCCGCTCGCGATGAGCTGGGGCCAGATCGCGATGACGACGAGGAAGGCGATCAGCAGGGCGGAGACGACGAAGACGGGGTTGCGGCGCAGCTGGTGCCAGGCGTCGGACCACAGGGAGCGGGGCTTCCCGCCCGGTCCGGAAGGGCCGGGGGCGTCGCCGAGGGGCTTCTCCAGGCTTTCCGCTTCTTCGATGGCCAGGTCCATGGGGCCGCCCGCTCCGGTGGGTGCGATGGCTTCCTTGTCGCCGGGCTGCAGCGGGTCGTACGGCTCAGGCATAGCGGATCCTCGGGTCCAGGACCGCGTAGAGCAGGTCGACGAGCAGGTTCGCCAGCAGGAAGACGATGACGAGGATGGTGACGAAGCCGACGACGGTCGGGGAGTTGTTGCGCAGGATGCCCTGGTAGAGCTGGTAGCCGACGCCGTGGATGTTGAAGATCCGCTCGGTGACGATCGCGCCGCCCATGAGGGCGCCGATGTCCGTGCCGATGAAGGTGACGACCGGGATGAGCGAGTTGCGCAGCAGGTGGCGGGTGATGACCCGGTGGCGGGGCAGGCCCTTGGCCACCGCGGTGCGGACGTAGTCGGCCTTCGTGTTCTCCGCGATGGAGGTCCGCGAGAGGCGGGTGACGTAGGCGAGGGAGACCAGCGCGAGGACGATGCCGGGCAGGATCAGCTCGTTGAGGGGGGCGTCCGGGGAGACGGTGGGCCGGACCCAGCCCCACTTCACGCCCAGCAGGTACTGCAGGAGGTAGCCGGTGACGAAGGTCGGCACGGAGATGACGATGAGGGTCAGGACCAGCAGGGTGGTGTCGACGGTCCGGCCCCGCCGCAGTCCGCTGACCACGCCGAGGGTGATGCCGACGACGATCTCGATCGTGATGGCGACGAGCGTCAGGCGCAGGGTGACGGGGAACGCCGAGGCCATCAGCTCGGTGACCGGCTGGCCGTTGAAGGCGGTGCCGAAGTCGCCCTGGAAGATCTGGCCCATGTAGTGGAGGTACTGCTCCCACAGCGGCCGGTCGAGGTAGAGGTCCTTGCGGATGCGCGCGGCGGTCGCCGGGTCGGGCGCCTTGTCGCCGAACAGGGCCGCGACCGGGTCGCCGAGCGCGTACACCATGATGAAGATCAGGAACGTGCTGCCGATGAACACCGGGATCATCTGGAGCAGCCGCCGGATCACGTAACGTCCCATGGACTGCTCCGGGGGGTGGGTGGGCCGGTGTGTCCGCCGGGCGCGTCAGCTGACCTTGATCCGGTCGTAGACGGGGACGCTGAACTGGTTGAGCTCGACGTCCGAGAGGCGCTCGGCGTATCCGGCGCTGCCGTTCTGGTACCAGAGCGGGATGGCCGGCATCTGCTCGGCGAGGATCTTCTCCGCGTCCTGGAACTTGGTGACGGCCTGCGCCGGGTCGGCCTCCTGGTTGGCCTCGTCGACGAGCTTGTCGAACTGCGGGTCGCTGAACTTGCCGTAGTTGGAGGAGGCGCCCGTGTAGTAGAGCGGCTGGAGGAAGTTCTGGATCAGCGGGTAGTCCGCCTGCCAGCCGGAGCGGAAGGGGCCGGTCAGCTTGTAGGAGCTCTGCTGGTTGCGGAAGTCGGCGAAGGTGCCGACCGGGTTGACCGTGCACACGGGGCCCTCGCCGAGGGCGTTGTTGATGCTGTTGCAGACGGCGTCCATCCAGTCGCGGTGCGATCCGGTGTCCACGTTCGAGGTGAGGGTGACCCTGCCGCCGGGCAGGCCGCCGCCCTCCCGGATGAGCTGCTTGGCCGCGGCCGGGTCGTAGGTGCAGGCGTCGCCGCACAGGGCGGGGTTGAAGCCGCCCTTCTCGCCGAGGGCCGGGGAGGTCCAGTCCTTGGCGGGGGTGCGGGTCTCGCGGAAGATCTGCCGGGTGATCTCGTCGCGGTTGATGGCCATGGAGATGCCGCGGCGGACCTTCTCCGTGCCGGGCTTGCTCCACTTCGGGTCGTACAGCGGGAAGGTGAGCGTCTGGATGATCAGGGCGGGCTGGTTGATGTACCGGTCGCCGAGGTCGTTCTTGACGTTCTTCAGCTGCTGGGCGGGGATGTCGTCGACCAGGTCGAGGTTGCCCGAGATCAGGTCCGTGTAGGCGGTGTTGTTGTCGGTGTAGACCTTGAGGTCGACGCCGCCGTTGACGGCCTTGTCCGGCCCCGGGTAGCCGTCCCAGCGGCGCAGCTTCATCCCGGTGCCCTTGGTGTAGGAGTCCACGGTGTACGGGCCGTTGCCGACGGGCTTGTCCAGCCAGGCGGCGTGGTCGGTGAAGAACGCCTTCGGCAGCGGGGAGAACGCCTGGTAGCCGAGGGTGTCGGGCCAGGTGGAGAACTTCTTGTCCAGCGCGACGGTGAAGGTCGTGGCGTCCTTGACGACGAGCCCCTTCATCGTCTTGGCGGTGGGGTCGCCGGAGGCGGGGTGCACGTCGTCGTAGCCGGCGATGTCCGAGAAGAACGGCGCGTTGTTCTGCTTGTTGCGGACGTCCGCTCCGTAGTTCCAGGCGTCCACGAAGGACTGGGCGGTGACCGGCTCGCCGTTGCTGAAGGTCCAGCCGTCCTTCAGGGTGATGGTGAAGTTCTGGCTGTCCTGCGTCTCGATCCGCTCGGCCAGCATGTTCTGCGCCTCGCCGGTCTCCGGGTCGTAGCGCACGAGCCCGCGGAAGAGCATGTCGAGGACCTTGCCGCCCTGCACCTCGTTGGTGTTGGCCGGCTCCAGCGGGTTCTGCGGATCACCCCACGAGGAGCTGACGATGCCCGACTCGCCGCCCCCGCCGCCGTCGCTGCCGCCGCCGCAGGCCGTCGCCGCGAGGGCGACGGCCACCGCGCATGCGGCCCGCCTGGCGTGCGTGGCTCCGCGCATGGAGTGCCTCCTACTGGCTCCCGGGACTCGCTTCGGGGCCAATGTCCCCCCATGTGGGTGCCGGCGCACGCCTGGTGCGACCGATTGCACCCGTGGGGAGATCCGCTGTCACCCGACCGGGTGCAAAGGCAGCTCCCAGGTGTCCACCGCATAGTGGAGCCGCATCCCGTGGGCCTCGTACAGGCCGAGCGCCCCGGTCTCGTTGCGGGTGTCGACGCCGAGGCCGAGGGTGTCCCGGCCGCGGGCCGCGTAGGCGGCGAAGGCGTGGCGCAGCAGGTGCCCGCCGATGCCGCGGCCGCGCAGCTCCTTGCGGACGCCGAGGTGGCTGATCCAGGCCATGCCGGCGCGGTCGTCGCGGGTGAGGAGGACGGCGGCGTCGCCGTGGCCGGGCAGGCTCGCGATCCACACCAGCGACCAGTCGAGGCGGCGGCCGTCGATGTGGTCGAGCCAGTTCTCGTACGGGCGGTCCACGTGCCCGAAGTGGGCGGCGAAGGACTCCTCGACGAGGGCGTGGGCGCGGGGCGGGTCGGCCGGGTCGCTGCCGCAGTGCCGCAGGACGAGGCCCTCGGGCGGGGCGGGCGGCAGGTCGGCGGCCGGGTCGAGGGCGCGGGTCATCACCTGGTAGTGGCGGATGGTGCGGTAGCCGCGCCCGGCCAGCAGGCCGAGGTCGAGGGTGGGGGCGGTGTTGAGCTGGAGCCGCAGCCGGCCCTCCGGGGCCCCGGCGGCCATCTCGCGGGCGCGGGCCTCGATCCGCTCGAAGAGGGCGGTGGCCGCGGCGTCCCGGCCGGGCAGGACGTAGTGGTCGCAGTCGACGCGCCCCGGCTCGGAGTCCGCCCACACCATGCCGTAGCCGGTGAGGCGGCCGTCCTCGAAGACGAGCCAGGAGTCGGTGGAGAGGTCCACTCCGGGGTGGTTCAGGTCGGCTTCGACGGAGGCGAGGTCCGTCTCGGCCCGGCCGATCTCGATCTCGTCCACGGCGTTGAGCAGGGCGCATATGTCGGCCGCGTCCCCCGGTCCGGTGGGGCGCACGGTCATCACGTCGGTCATCGGGCCACTGTCCGCGAGGCGCCCGCGGCCCCGCAACGCGTTTTCGCCGGGCGGGGAAAGGCCGGAGCGCCCGGCCCCGGAGGTGTCCGGTGCCGGGCGCCCCGCAGGTGCGTCCGCTGGTGCGGCGGAGGATCAGACGGCGAGGACCGCGCGCTCCTCCGCGAAGTGGCAGGCCGACTCGTGCGCCGCGAGGGTGTTCTGGCCCTGGTAGCGCTCGGGGACGGCGAGCAGCGGCTGCTCGGTGGAGCAGATGTCCTGCGCCTTCCAGCAGCGGGTGCGGAAGCGGCAGCCCGACGGCGGGTTGGCCGGGGACGGGACGTCGCCGGTCAGGATGATCCGGTCGCGGCCCTCGCGGGCCTCCGGGTCCGGGACCGGGACCGCCGACAGCAGCGCCTGGGTGTAGGGGTGCGTCGGGTGGTCGTAGATCTCGTTGTCGGTGCCGATCTCGGCCATCTTGCCGAGGTACATCACGCCGACGCGGTCGGAGATGTGCCGGACGATCGACAGGTCGTGCGCGATGAACACGTACGACAGGTCGAACTCGTCCTGGAGCTTCTCCATCAGGTTGACGACCTGCGCCTGCACCGACACGTCGAGCGCGGAGACCGGCTCGTCGCAGATGATGATCTCCGGGTTGAGCGCGAGGCCGCGGGCGATGCCGATGCGCTGGCGCTGGCCGCCGGAGAACTGGTGCGGGTAGCGGTTGATGTACTCGGGGTTCAGGCCCACGACGTCCAGGAGTTCCTGGACCTTGCGGCGCCGGTCGCCCTTCGGGGCCACCTCGGGGTGGATCTCGAAGGGCTCCCCGATGATGTCGCCGACCGTCATGCGCGGGTTCAGCGAGGTGTACGGGTCCTGGAAGACCATCTGGATGTTGCGGCGGACGGCCTTCAGGGCGCGGCCGGACAGCTTGGTGATGTCCTGGCCCTTGTAGAACACCTCGCCGGAGGTGGCGCGCTCCAGGCTCATCAGCAGCTTGGCGACGGTGGACTTGCCGCAGCCGGACTCGCCGACGATGCCGAGGGTCTCGCCCCGGTAGAGGTCGAAGGAGACGCCGTCGACGGCCTTGACCGCGCCGACCTGCTTCTTGAAGAGGATGCCCTGGGTCAGCGGGAAGTGCTTGACCAGGTTGCGCACCTGGAGGATCGGCTCGCGCTCGCCCTTGGTGAGGTCAGCCATGGATCTGCTCCTTCCAGAAGTGGCACGCGCTGCCGCGGCCCGGCAGCTCGGTGCCGTCCTGCTCGGTCACCCGGTGCAGGACCGGAACGTCGGTGCGGCAGACGTCCTGCGCCTTCGGGCAGCGCGGGTTGAAGGCGCAGCCCGAGGGGATGTTCAGCAGGTTGGGCGGCAGGCCCTTGATCGCGTACAGCTCCTGGCCCTTGAGGTCCAGGCGCGGGATCGAGTCGAGCAGGCCGCGGGTGTACGGGTGCGCGGGGCGCTTGTAGATCTCGTGGACCGGGGCGGTCTCGACGATCCGGCCGCCGTACATGACGGCGATCTTGTCCGCGACGTCGGCGACGACGCCGAGGTCGTGGGTGATCAGGATCAGGCCCATGTTCATCTCGCGCTGGAGTTCCGCGAGGAGGTCCATGACCTGGGCCTGGACCGTCACGTCGAGGGCCGTGGTCGGCTCGTCGGCGATGATCAGGTCCGGTTCCAGGGCCATCGCCATGGCGATCATGATGCGCTGGCGCATGCCGCCGGAGAACTGGTGCGGGTAGTCGCCCACGCGCGCCTTGGCGGCGGGGATCTTCACCCGGTCCATCAGCTCGACGGCCTTGGCGAGGGAGTCCTTCTTGGACATCCCGCGGTGGACGCGGAACATCTCGCCGAGCTGGGCGCCGACGGTGTGCACCGGGTTCAGCGAGGAGAGCGCGTCCTGGAAGATCATCGCGATCTTCGAGCCGCGGATCTTGCGGTACTCGTCCGCCGGGAGCTTCAGCAGGTCCTGGCCCTGGAAGAGGATCTCGCCGGAGGGGATCTTGCCGGGCGGCATGTCGAGGATGCCCATGATGGCCTGCGCCGTCACGGACTTGCCCGAGCCGGACTCGCCGAGGACGGCGAGGGTCTCGCCGGCGTCCACGGAGTACGAGACTCCGTTGACGGCCTTGGCGACGCCGTCGCGGGTGTGGAACTCGACGTGCAGGTCGCGCACTTCGAGGAGGGGGGTGCCCTCGCTCGCGGCGCGCGGCGCCGGGACGTTCGTGGTCTTGTCGATGCTGGTCAACGTACGCCCTTCCTCAGCGCAGCTTCGGGTCGAGGGCGTCGCGGACCGCGTCGCCGACCATGATGAAAGCGAGCACGGTGATGCTCAGGGCGGCGGCCGGGAACAGCAGGACGTGCGGGGCCTGCAGGAAGCGGTCCTTGGCGTCGCTGATCATCAGACCCCAGGAGATCTCCGGGGGCTGGACGCCGATGCCGAGGTAGGACAGGGCCGCCTCCGCACCGATGTACACGCCGAGGCTGATCGCGCCGATCACGATGACCGGGGCCACCGCGTTCGGCAGGATGTGCCGCAGGGTGATGCGCATGGTGCTCGCGCCGAGGGCGCGGGCCGCCACGACGTAGTCGTTGTTCTTGTGCTGCAGCACCGACGACCGCATGATCCGGAAGATCTGCGGCCAGCCCAGGGTGGCGAGGACCGCCGAGACCGTCCAGGCGTTGCCCTCGCGGCCGGACATGATGAGCATGCCGCCGAGGAGGAGCGGGATCGCGAAGAAGATCTCGGTGATGCGGGACAGGATGCTGTCCACGATTCCGCCGAGCCAGCCGGCGAGCAGGCCGAGCGCGCCGCCGACGGTGAGCACCAGGGTGGTGGTCACGACACCGACGATGACGGAGTTGCGGGCGGCCCAGATGGTGCGGGTGTAGATGTCGCAGCCCTGGACGTCGAAGCCGAACCAGTTCTCGCCGGTCGGCGGCTTCAGGGAGTTCTGCAGGGTGCAGGCGTTCGCCGCGAACGGGGTGCCGGAGGTGAACCAGCCGGGCACGACGGACAGCACGAGCATGCAGAAGACGAGGAAGGCGCCGATCAGGAAGATCGGGTTGCTGCGCAGGTCGCGCCAGGCGTCGGACCAGAGGCTGGCGATCCGCTCCGGCTTCTCGTCCTTCTTCCCGCCCGCGGGGCCACTGGCGGCGGTACCCGTGGAGGGGGCGCCGGCGGTCTGGGTGTCGGTCATCGAGTCCTCCACCGAAGTCGTGTCACGCATAGCGGATCCTCGGGTCGAGCACGGCGTAGAGCAGGTCCACGATCAGGTTGGCGAGCAGGTAGACGAGGACGAGCAGCGTCACGACGCCCACGAGCACGGTGCCCTGGTCGAGGCGGATGGCCTGGGCGATCAGGCCACCGATGCCGTTGATGTTGAAGATGTTCTCGGTGATGACCGCGCCGCCCATCAGGGAGCCGAGGTCCGCGCCGAGGAAGGTGACGATCGGGATCAGCGCGTTGCGCAGGGCGTGGTTCACGACCACCCGGCGCCGGGGCAGGCCCTTGGCGACGGCGGTGCGCACGTAGTCGGCGCGCATGGTCTCCATCAGGCTGGTCCGCGTCAGGCGCGTGACGTACGCCAGGGAGGTGGAGGCCAGGATGAAGCCGGGCAGCAGGTAGGCCTTGAACCCGTCCGACTCGTTGAAGGAGACGGGGAAGAAGTCGAACCCGAGTTCCTTCAGCTCGACTCCGAGGAGGAGCTGGAGGACGAAGCCGGTGACGAACACCGGGATGGAGATGACCAGCAGGGTGGAGATCAGGACCAGCTGGTCGAGGAACTTGCCGCGGCGCAGCGCCGCCATGATGCCGGCGGTGACGCCGACGAGCGCCTCGATGGCGAAGGCGACGATGGCGAGGTTGACCGTGTACGGGAAGGCCTCGGTGATGAGGTCCAGGACCTGGCGGCCGTTCAGGGTCTCTCCGAGGTTCCCCTGCAGCACACCGGTCAGGTAGTTCCAGTACTGGACCAGGAAGGGGTCGTCGAGGTGGTACTTCTCGCGCAGCATCGCGGCGACGAGGGGGTCGGCCTTCTTTTCGCCGGCGAGGGCCTGCACGGGGTCGCCGCCCAGCGCGAAGGTGAGGAAGTAGATCAGGAAAGTGGCACCGAGCAGAACAGGGATCGCCTGTATGAGTCGGCGGATGAGGTAGCGGCCCATCAGACCTCCAGCAGTTGAACAGGGGCAGGGGGCAGGCGGACGGAACCCTTGTTCCGTCCGCTTGCCCCCGAGTCAGTTCCCCTTGGTGAAGAAGCGTGTTAGTTGAGTTCGACGTTGGCCAGGTCCATGCGGCCCTGGGCGTCGATCTCGACGTTCTTCACGGACTTGGAGTAGGCCGAGGAGGACATGTAGGTGAAGACCGGGATGTACGGCAGGTCGCGGATGATGATGTCATCGGCCTGCTGGTACAGCTTGATGGAGGCGGCCGGGTCGACGGTCTTGTCGGCCTCGTCCATCAGCTTCTCGAACTCTTCGTTGACGTAGCCGCCGTAGTTCGAGCCGTGGTCGATGGCGACCTTCGAGAAGATCGGACGCAGGTAGTTCTCCGCGGCCGGGTAGTCCATGGACCACGCCATGCGGAAGGCGCCCTTGTACTTCTTGTCGCCCAGGTCGGTGAGCATGTCACCGAACTTGGCGAACGGCTTGGCGGTGACCTCCACGCCGAGGTTCGCCTTCAGCTGGTTGGCGACGGCCTCGATCCACTCCTTGTGGCCGCCGTCGGCGTTGTAGCCGAGCTCGATCTTGTTGCCCGGAACGCCGCCCGCCTGGGTCCACAGCTCCTTGGCCTTGCCCGGGTTGTAGGTGCCGACCTCGCCCAGGGCGCCCTTGCGGTAGCCGGGGATGATGGGGTTGATGAAGTCGTCGGCCGGCTTGCGGGTGCCGTTGAAGATGGTCTTCGTCAGCGCCTCCCGGTCGATGGCCATGGAGATCGCCTTGCGGATCTCGACCTTGCCGAAGGCCTCCGGGTTGGTGGAGATCGGCAGGCCGACGTAGCCGACGCCCGACTCCGGCTTGTAGATGTAGCGGTCGCCGAACTCCTGGGAGACGGTGGCCATCGCCGAGGTGGGGAGCTTGTCGACGATCTGGATGGTGTCGGCGCGCAGGTCGTTGTACGCCGTGTCCAGGTTGTCGTAGATCTTGAAGGTGACGCCGTCGAGCTTCGCCTTGCTGCCGGCGTAGTTGTCGAAGCGCTTGACCTTGATCTGCTTGTTGTGCTCCCAGGCGCCGTCCATCTGGAACGGGCCGTTGCCGATCGGGGCCTCGCCGAACTTCTTCGGGTCGGCCTCGAACGCCTTCGGCAGCGGGTAGAAGGCGTTGTAGCCCAGCATGGTCTTGAACTGCGAGAAGGGCTGCTTCAGCGTGACGGTGAAGGTCTTCTCGTCGACGACCTTGAGGCCCTTGAGCTCGGTGGCGGTGGGCTTCTTGTCCTTGCCCGGCGCCAGCTCGTCGGAGCCCTCGATCTTCGAGAAGAAGGGCAGGCCCTCGGCGGCGTTGTCCTGGTTGGCGCCCCAGTTCCAGGCGCGGACGAACGACTGGGCGTCGACCTTCTCACCGTTGTGGAAGGTGTAGCCGTCCTTCAGCTTGATGGTCCAGGTCTGCGAGTCCTGGGTCTCGATGGACTCGGCCACCGCGAGCTTCGGCTCGTTGGTCTTGTTGTCGTAGTCGACCAGGCCGGTGAAGAGGGCGTTGAGAACCTCGGCGCCCTCGGACTCGGCGGTGTTCTGACCGATCAGGCCGTGCTGCGGCTCGCCGAGCACCACGGTGATGTTGCCACCGGACTTGGCCTTGCCGTCGCCTTCCTTGCTGGTGCTGCAAGCCGTTGCAGCCATCGCCACGATGACGGCACCGGCGACCCACTTGGCGCTCGTTGCTCCGCGCATGGGTTATTGCCTCCTCAGGAGTCACTGTCGATACGTGACGGAACCCGGCCCGCTGACACCCCTGACAGCGAAAACCGGCCCCATCGTGTGTGCTCGTGAGTCGACGCTCCCCACAGCGTGTGACCCATTGACCCGAGCTCAATGGAGCCATCCTCAGGGACCGCCCGACCGTAAACCACACTTCAGTGGTCTCGTTTTCACAACATCGATCCGCGCCAGAAACCCGAAATCCGGACAAAGGGAACAGAGACAGACACGCGCGAAACGGACGGTTGGCTCACCATCCGGAGCGTCACGGTCGGAATGCGGACACCTGAACGCAATAATCCGCTTGACAACGCGAACAGCCCCCCTTACCACGGGTTTCCGTGGCGAGGGGGGCTGCCCTGCAGTGCGGCCGACCCTGAGGGTCCGCCAACTACCCGGCTACTTGGCGGCCTTGGCGCGCGAGGCGGTGCGCGAGCGCTCCTTCTGGTCCAGGACGACCTTGCGGATGCGGACGGCCTCCGGGGTCACCTCGACGCACTCGTCGTCGCGGCAGAACTCCAGGGACTGCTCCAGGGAGAGCTTGCGCGGCGGAACGATCGCCTCGAACGAGTCGGCCGACGAGGACCGCATGTTCGTGAGCTTCTTCTCCTTGGTGATGTTCACGTCCATGTCGTCGGAGCGCGAGTTCTCGCCGACGATCATGCCCTCGTACACCTCGGTGCCGGGGTCGGTGAACAGCACGCCGCGCTCCTGCAGGTTGGTCATCGCGAAGGCGGTGACCGCACCGGCGCGGTCGGCGACCAGCGAACCGTTGTTGCGGGTCTGCAGCGGGCCGAACCACGGCTCGTGGCCCTCGTGGATGGAGTGCGCGATGCCCGTGCCGCGGGTCTGCGTCAGGAACTCCGTACGGAAGCCGATCAGGCCGCGGGACGGGACGACGAACTCCATGCGGACCCAGCCGGAACCGTGGTTGGACATGTTGTCCATGCGGCCCTTGCGGACGCCCATGAGCTGGGTGACGGCGCCCATGTGCTCCTCGGGCACGTCGATCGTCATGCGCTCGACCGGCTCGTGGACCTTGCCGTCGACCTCCTTGGTGACGACCTGCGGCTTGCCGATGGTCAGCTCGAAGCCCTCGCGGCGCATCTGCTCGACCAGGATGGCGAGCGCGAGCTCACCGCGGCCCTGGACCTCCCAGGCGTCCGGGCGCTCGGTGTCGAGGACGCGGAGCGAGACGTTGCCGATGAGCTCGCGGTCCAGGCGGTCCTTGACCTGGCGGGCGGTGACCTTGCGGTCCTTGACCGCGGCCTTGGCGTCGGCACCCTTGCCGGAGCCGCCGCGGCCGACCAGCGGGGAGGTGTTGGTGCCGATGACCATGGAGATCGCGGGCTCGTCGACCGTGATCAGCGGGAGGGCGACCGGGTTCTCCGGGTCGGCCAGCGTCTCGCCGATCATGATGTCGGGGATGCCGGCCACGGCGCAGATGTCACCGGGGCCTGCCACCTCGGCCGGCTTGCGGGTGAGCGCCTCGGTCATCATCAGCTCGGTGATGCGCACGTTGGAGATCGAGCCGTCGCGCTTGATCCACGCCACCGTCTGGCCCTTGCGCAGCTCGCCCTGCTCGACGCGGAGCAGCGCGATGCGGCCGAGGAAGTTGTCGGCGTCGAGGTTGGTGACGTGGGCCTGGAGCGGCGCGTCCTCCTCGTACGTCGGGGCCGGGACGTGCTCCAGGATGGTGGAGAAGAACGGCTCCAGGTTGTCGCTGTCCGCGGGGACGGTGCCGTCCTCCGGCTTGGTCAGCGAGGCGATGCCGTCGCGGCCGCAGGCGTAGACGATCGGGAACTCGATCTGGTCCTCGTCCGCGTCCAGGTCCAGGAACAGGTCGTACGTCTCGTTGACGACCTCGTCGATCCGGGAGTCCGGGCGGTCCGTCTTGTTGATGCAGAGGATGACGGGCATCCGGGCCTGGAGGGCCTTGCGGAGCACGAAGCGGGTCTGCGGCAGCGGACCCTCGGAGGCGTCCACCAGCAGGACGACGGCGTCGACCATCGACAGGCCGCGCTCGACCTCGCCGCCGAAGTCGGCGTGGCCGGGGGTGTCGATGATGTTGATCGTGATCGGGGCCCCGCCGTCCTTGGGGTGGTACTTCACCGCCGTGTTCTTGGCGAGGATCGTGATGCCCTTCTCACGCTCCAGGTCGTTCGAGTCC
Source organism: Streptomyces sp. NPDC031121 (assembly GCF_055570615.1). NCBI lineage: Bacteria > Bacillati > Actinomycetota > Actinomycetes > Kitasatosporales > Streptomycetaceae > Streptomyces > Streptomyces sp. NPDC031121. Next base: position 303,091 of record NZ_JBVIGV010000001.1, on the reverse strand, counting down.
ATCATGCGGTCGTCGAGCTGCTGGTGGGCGGCGAAGGCGCCGGCCTGCTTGAGCATGGCGTCGACGATGGTCGTCTTGCCGTGGTCGACGTGGGCGACGATGGCGACGTTGCGGATGTCGTGGCGCGTGGGCACTGCGGCGCTTCTCCCGGGATCGTGGATGGCGTCGCGTACGGTCCGGCACGCGCGCCCTGGCCGGGCGGAAAACCTGCCACGGCCTTACCCCATCCTACGTCGGATGGCGGGAACCGCCCGCCAGGGGGTCTGTCAAGAGGCCGTACGGCTGAGCGCGGCCGGGATGTGGGGTGGGGAGCTCCGGCCGTGGTGGAACGGGTACTGCCGCGGGTCAACGGGTATCCACGACCTTGCCCGCCGGGGGTCCGGCGGGCAAGGGAATTGAGTCACTTCTGAGCTTGTGACCCGCGGGTCACCCCCGGGGCCACCTGATTGTCACCGGTTCTTCTCCATTGCTGCCCCGCTGCCCTTCCCGGCCGCCTTCGCGGGCTTCTTCCACCCGATGTCCTGGTAGCGGGGGGCGGCCATGCCGAAGGCGCCCGCGTTGGCCACGTCCGGCTTGACGGCCACGAGCTGCGGCCGCTGGAAGAGGGGGATGGAGCCGGCGGCCGCCCAGATCCGGGCGTCGGCCTTGCGGACCAGCTCCCGGGAGGCCTCCTCGTCCAGCTCGCCGACCGCCTGGTCGAACAGCTGGTCGATGTGGTCGGTGCCGACCCGCGTGTAGTTCTGCTCCACCAGCAGCGAGCCGTCGGCGGCCGGCTCCGGCTTGGCGAAGATCGGGCGGGCGTCGGTGGCCGGGTAGGCGGTCGCGGGCCAGGAGTACAGGGCGAGGTCGTACTGGCCCGAGGCGATGTGGTCCTTGAAGAAGCTCTCGTCCGAGACCTTCGTCGTCTCGGTGTTGACGCCGATCCTGCGGAGCATCTGGGAGATCCGCTCGCCGACCGTGCGCAGCGCCTCCGAGCCGGGGCCGGAGGGCACCACGAATCGCAGGGTCAGCATCCTGCCGTCCTTGGCGAGCATGGATCCGGAGGTGCGGGTCTGCTGCGCCGGGGCCGGGGCGGGCGAGGCGTCGCCGTCGGCATCGTCGCCGTCGGCGCGCTGCGGGGCGCCCTTGGCGTCGGCCGGCGTCCCGGCCGCGGCGGACAGAGCGGCCGCCTGGGCCAGCAGCACGGCCTTCTGCTGCGCCGCGAAGGGGGCGGGTGCGAGGACCGGGGAGGGCTGGTCGGCCGCCGCGCCGCGGGCCTCGCCGTTGCGGCCGTCGTCCTGGCCCACGATGTACAGCCCGTCGTTCCCGGTGCCGGGGCCGGACGCCGCGGAGGGCGTCTTCCCGTCGTCCTGCGGCTCCGCCTCCGGGCCGGCCTTGGCGCCGGCCGGCTCGGTGATCCTGCCGCCCCGGCGCCAGCCGGCGTCCGCGAGGAGCGCCTGGGCCGCCTTGGTGTCCTGGCCGCCGAGTGCGCCGCTGTTGTCCGCGTACGCCCGCTGCCCGGCCAGCGCCACGTGGCTGCCGACCGGCCGGGCGGGCAGGCCCAGCGGCTTGAGGACGAGCTCGGCGAGCTCCTTGCGGTCCAGGGTGCGGGCCACGGCCCGGCGCACCCGCTCGTCGGCGAGCGGGCCGGAGGCCCCGTTCAGGGCGAGCTGCGTGTACGCGGGCTCCAGCGACTTCCGCACGGTGAAGTTCCGCAGGGCGGCCTGCTCGGCCGGGTAGCGGGCCGCGGCCTCCTGGGCCTTCGCCCGCAGCTCCTCCTCCGCGGCGGCCTTCGCCTCGTCGGTGCCGTGGGCGGCCGCCCAGGACAGCGTCGCCGCAGCCGCGGCGGCCGCCGGGTCCGCCTCGGGCGCGGGCGCGCCGGCCGCACCCGCCGGGGTGCCCGCCTCCTTGCGGGCCCGCTCGATCCGGTCGGCGCCGGCCCGGTCGACCTCGGCCATGTCGACCTTCCCGGCGGCGAGCGCCGCCGGGCGCTCGGCCCGGGGCACCGCGGTCAGGACGAGGGTGTCCAGCTTGGCGGGCCGGCCCCACCAGCGCGGGTTGCGGGTGAGCGAGGCGGTGCCGGTCTTCTTGTCGACGGCGCCCAGGTCGAAGGGGCCGGCGGTCGCCTTGAGCGCGCCCCGGGCGCCCTCGTTGAAGGCGTCCGGGGTGCCGGTGACCTGCTTCGGGTAGAGCGGCGAGAACAGCGAGCGCCAGTCGGTGTACGGCTTGAGGAAGGTGACCCGCACCTCCAGGTCGGTCTTCCCCTTCTCGATCTTCTCGATCCGCTCGTAGCCGGCGTTGCGGGCGGTCCAGTACGCGGAGTCCTTGCCGCTCAGGGCCCGCCACTGGGAGACGAAGTCGGCCGCGCCGATCTCCCGGCCGTCGCTCCAGACGGCCTGCTGGTTCAGCTTGTACAGGACGACCTGCTTGGGCTCCCGCTCGACGATCTCCGCCTTCTCCAGGTAGTCCGGGTTCGCCACCGGCCGGCCCTTGGCGTCCATCGTGAACAGCTGGGGCAGCACGGCCCCGGCGATGCGGGCGGTGGTGGCGTCGGCGTCGGCCTGGAAGGTGTTCAGGGTGTCCGGGAGGCTGTCGACGGCCCACCGCAGCACACCGCCGTCGGCGACCTTCTCGCGCGCGGTGGGCGCGATGTCCGGCCCCGCGGCGGCGGGACCGGCGTCGTCGCCCGATCCGCAGCCCGCGAGCAGCGGCAGTGCGAGGACTCCCGAGGTCAGGAGCGCCAAGGGCCTGCGCCTTCTACGGGACATGGGGGCCACCTCCGGGCGGGGCGTGGACGACGTGAGACGGCGGGCCGGCGGCCTGACCACGTTCGGCGGTATTTGCGGCTGATCACACCGGGTGCCGACACACACTGAAATCGACCGCCCGGCGCGCCCCGGGCAGCCGCCCCCCGCCACGCCGCGAAGCCCACCCGTGCGGACCAATCCCGCTGCCGGACGGGGCCGGCGTTCCCCCGGGAGGGGGATGGGAGAGGGATCGGCGAGGGGCGCACGGATCGCGCCCGCGCGCCCGCAACCGGTGCACGTCCCCTTCACAACGGGGGACGGAAGGCGCGACACTCGCAGGCGCACATGAACGTTGCCGCCGCACCCTGCGGAAGTGAGGGCAAGTCATGTCCCAGCAGAACGAACTGGACGACGTCCGGCGCAGCCTCGACGAGCTGGCGCGCAAGGTGGAGCAGCTGGAGCGGCGGACCGCGCCGCAGCCGCCGGAGCCCGCCCGGCCGGCGGCCGCCCCGCCGATGGTGACCATCCCGGACGCCCCGTACGACAGCGCACTGTGGACGGACAGCGACGACGAGGGCCTCGGCGCCCGCGGCCGCCGGGCCCCCTGACCGCCCGCGGGCGCACCGCGCGCCGGCCCCCGCCGCCCGCGGTCCGCCACCCGCACCACCCCAGGCCCGGCCCCCGCGGGCCGGGCGTCCCGGGCCACCCCCGACCACTCCACCCGGAGTCCCCCTTGGCCACAGGCACCCGACCTCCCCGTCCGCCGTCCGGCGTCCACGGCGCCTCCCGCGCCGCGATCCGCGCCCGCCACCTGCGCACCGACCGGTGGTGGCCGGCCCCCGCCGGCACCGCGGCCGGGCTGCTCGCCTTCGTCGCCTACTCGACGTGGCGGGCCTTCGCGAACGCCGACTACTACGCGGCCCCCTACGTCTCCCCCTTCTACTCCCCCTGCCTGGCGGAGAACTGCGAGGAGATGCGCGGCGGCCCCAACCTCGACCTCGTCGGCAGCTGGTGGGGCCTGTCCCCCGCCCTGCTGATCCTCGTCTTCCCGCTCGGCTTCCGGCTGACCTGCTACTACTACCGGAAGGCCTACTACCGCAGCTTCTGGGCGTCACCGCCAGCCTGCGCCGTCGCCGAGCCGCACGCCCGGTACACCGGCGAGACCCGCTTCCCGCTGGTCCTGCAGAACCTGCACCGCTACTTCTTCTACGCGGCCGTGCCGGTCGCCGCGGTCCTCACCTACGACACGGTCCTCACCTTCCGCGACGCCGACTACGCGTGGGGCCACATGGGGGCGGGGACGCTGCTGTTCCTCCTGAACGCGGTCCTCATCTGGGCGTACACGCTGTCCTGCCACTCCTGCCGGCACATCATGGGCGGCCGCCTCAGGCACTTCTCCCGGCACCCCGTGCGCTACCGGATGTGGGGCTGGGCCAGCCGCCTCAACGCCCGCCACATGCAGCTCGCCTGGGCCTCGCTGGTCAGCGTGGCCGCCTGCGACCTGTACGTGTACCTGCTCGCCACCGGCGCCTTCACCGACCCGAGGATCTTCTGACATGGCCCAAGTCGACCGGCAGCAGTGGGACGTCGTCGTGATCGGGGCCGGCGGCGCCGGACTGCGGGCCGCCATCGAGGCCCGCGAGCGGGGCGCCCGTACGGCCGTGGTCTGCAAGTCCCTGTTCGGCAAGGCTCACACCGTGATGGCGGAGGGCGGGATCGCCGCCTCCATGGGCAACGTCAACGGGCACGACAACTGGCAGGTGCACTTCCGCGACACGATGCGCGGCGGCAAGTTCCTCAACCAGTGGCGCATGGCGGAGCTGCACGCCCGGGAGGCCCCCGACCGGGTGTGGGAGCTGGAGACCTGGGGCGCCCTCTTCGACCGCACCCCCGACGGCAGGATCTCGCAGCGCAACTTCGGCGGGCACGAGTACCCGCGCCTCGCACACGTCGGCGACCGGACGGGCCTGGAGCTGATCCGCACCCTCCAGCAGAAGGCGACCGCCCTGCAGCAGGAGGACTTCGCCGCGTACGGCGACCACGAGGCGCGCCTGAAGGTCTTCCAGGAGTGCACGGTCACGCGCGTCCTCAAGGACGGCGCCCGCGTCTCGGGCGCCTTCTGCTACGAACGGGAGAGCGGCCGCTTCTTCGTCCTGGAGGCCCCGGCGGTCGTCCTCGCGACCGGCGGCATCGGCAAGTCGTTCAAGACCACCTCGAACTCCTGGGAGTACACGGGCGACGGGCACGCGCTGGCGCTGCTCGCCGGTGCGCCGCTGCTGAACATGGAGTTCGTGCAGTTCCACCCGACGGGGATGGTCTGGCCGCCGTCGGTGAAGGGGATCCTCGTCACCGAGTCGGTGCGCGGCGACGGCGGGGTGCTGCGCAACAGCGACGGCAGGCGGTTCATGTTCGACTACGTCCCCGACGTCTTCAAGGACAAGTACGCGCAGACGGAGGACGAGGCCGACCGCTGGTACGAGGACCCGGACGGCAACCGGCGCCCGCCCGAGCTGCTCCCCCGCGACGAGGTGGCCCGCGCCATCAACGCCGAGGTGAAGGCGGGCCGCGGCTCCCCGCACGGCGGGGTCTTCCTCGACGTGTCGACGCGGATGTCCCCGGAGAGGGTCAAGCGGCGGCTGCCGTCCATGTACCACCAGTTCAAGGAGCTGGCGGACGTGGACATCACCGCCGAGCCGATGGAGGTCGGGCCGACCTGCCACTACGTGATGGGCGGGGTCGCGGTGGGCTCCGAGACGGCCGCGGCCGAGGGCGTCCCCGGGCTGTTCGCGGCGGGCGAGGTCGCCGGCGGCATGCACGGCTCGAACCGGCTGGGCGGCAACTCGCTCTCCGACCTGCTGGTGTTCGGGCGGCGGGCCGGACTGCACGCCGCGGCCCTCGCGGCGGCTCCGGGCCCGCGGCCGCGGGTCTCCCGGGAGCAGGTGGACGCGGCCGCTGCGGAGGCCCTGGCACCGTTCCACGCGCGGGAGGGCGCGGAGAACCCGTACACCCTGCACCAGGAGCTCCAGAGCGCGATGAACGACCTCGTCGGCATCATCCGCCGCGAGGCCGAGATGGCGGAGGCGCTGCGCCGGCTGGCCTCCCTGCGGGAGCGGGCCGCCCGGGCGGGTGTGGAGGGGCACCGGCAGTTCAACCCCGGCTGGCACCTCGCGCTGGACCTGCGGAACATGCTGCTGGTCAGCGAGTGCGTGGCGCGCGCGGCCCTGGAGCGCACCGAGAGCCGCGGCGGGCACACCCGCGAGGACTGCCCTGCGATGGAGCGCGCCTGGCGGCCGGTGAACCTGCTGTGCCGCCCGGTGGAGCCGCCCCCGGCGGACCCGGCCGCGGGCCGGATCCGGCTGGAGCGGGTCCGCACCGAGCCCGTCCGCCCGGACCTGCTCGCGCTCTTCGAGAAGGAAGAACTCGTCAAGTACCTGGCCGAAGAGGAGCTGCCCGAGTGACGACATACGACGCCCGGTTCCGGATCTGGCGGGGCGACGCCGGCGGCGGGGAGCTGCGGGACTTCACGGTCGAGGTGCACGACGGCGAGGTCGTCCTGGACATCGTCCACCGGCTCCAGGCCACCCAGGCCCCGGACCTGGCGGTGCGCTGGAACTGCAAGGCCGGCAAGTGCGGCTCGTGCAGCGCGGAGGTCAACGGGCGGCCGCGGCTGATGTGCATGACCCGCATGTCGGTCTTCGACCGGGCGGAGACGGTCACGGTCACGCCGCTGCGGGCCTTCCCGGTGGTCCGCGACCTGGTGACGGACGTGTCCTTCAACTACCGCAAGGCGCGCGAGGTGCCCGCCTTCGTGCCGCCGGAGGGGGTCGGGCCGGGCGAGTACCGGATGCAGCAGGTCGACGTCGACCGCTCGCAGGAGTTCCGCAAGTGCATCGAGTGCTTCCTGTGCCAGGACACCTGCCATGTGGTGCGCGACCACGAGGAGAACAAGGAGGCCTTCGCCGGACCGCGCTTCCTGATGCGGGTCGCCGAGCTGGACATGCACCCGCTGGACGCGGCCTCCGCGGCGGGCCTGGACCGCCGGCGGGCGGCGCAGGAGGAGCACGGGCTGGGCTACTGCAACATCACCAAGTGCTGCACGGAGGTCTGCCCCGAGGGCATCCGGATCACCGACAACGCGCTGATCCCGCTGAAGGAGCGGGTCGCCGACCGCAAGTACGACCCGCTGGTGTGGCTGGGGAACAGGATCCTCCGGCGCCGCCCCGGCACGCCGTAGGGGGTGTTGCGATGGGCGCACTCGGGACTTCGGCCGGTGTGGCGAGAGTGCGTGCCGGGCGCCGTGGGCGCCGTGCGGGACTTTCGCAACACCCCCTGGCCCTCCCGCCGCCCCCTCGGCGGGAGGGGGCGGCGGCGCTGCGGTCGCGGGGGCCCGGGGGCGGTCATACGCTCCCTGCGTGACCCCGTCGAGACGCACCCCCGCCGGGCGGCCCGGCCTCCGGGCCGGGCTCGCGCTGGGTGCCGCGCTGCTGGCCCTCGGCGGCTGCGCCGTGGCCGGGGCGCCCGCCGCCCGGGCCGAGGACCCCGTCACCCTGTCGGAGCAGGGCCAGGTCACCGACCGGGTGGGGGCGCTGCGCGGCCGGGAGGCCGCCGTCGCCGACGCGCTGGACCGGCTGTACGACCGCCGCCGGATCCAGCTGTTCGTGGCGTACGTACGGGACTTCTCCGGGCGCTCCCCGCAGGGCTGGGCCGACGCCACCGCGCAGAAGAACGGCCTCGGCCGGGACGACCTGCTCCTGGCGGTGGCCACGGGGGGCCGACAGTACGGCTATTCGGCCGACACCGGCTCCGGTTTCACCGAGGACCAGCTCGCGGAGGTCGCCCGCGAGGCCGTCGAGCCCGCGCTGCGCGCGAACGACTGGGCGGGTGCCGCGATCGGCGCGGCCGACGGCTACGACGCCGTGCTCGCCGGCCGGCCCGTCACCCCGCCGCCGATCACCCCCGGCCCGGCGGACCCGGGCGGCGGCGGGTCGGGCCCCGGCTGGGCGGGGGACCTGGTGCTCCCCGTCGTCGCCGTCGGCGCGGCCGGGGCGCTCGCCGCGTACGCGTACTCCCGGCGCCGCCGCGGGGCCGGGCGGGGCGGCGGTCGGACGACGACCGGCTGGGGCGGGCAGCCCGGGACGGCGACGGCGGTGCCGCTGCTCCGGCTCGACGCGCGGGCGCGGGAGCTGCTGGTGGAGACCGACGACGCGGTCCGCACGTCCACCGAGGAGCTCGGCTTCGCGGCCGCCCAGTTCGGCGACGAGGCGGTGGCGCCCTTCACCCGGGCGGTGGAGTTCGCGGAGGGCGAGTTGACGGCCGCGTTCCGGCTGCGCCAGCAGCTCGACGACGCCTACCCGGAGGACGACGCGGCGCGGCGGCGGATGCTCGACGAGATCGTGGCCCGGTGCAGCGAGGCGAACCGGCGCCTGGACGCGGAGGCGGCGGACTTCGACCGGCTGCGCGACCTGGGGCGCAACGCCCCGCAGGCGCTGGCCGCCGCACAGGGGCGGGCGCGGGACCTGGCGGGGCGCACGGCGACGGCGGCGGCGACGCTGGCGGCGCTGCGCGGCCGGTACGCCGACTCCGCGTCCGCGCCGGTCGGCGGCCACGCCGAACGGGCCGGGGACCGGCTGGCGTTCGCCGGGGAGCAGCTCGACGGGGCGCGGGCCGCCGTCGACGCCGGGGACACCGGCCGGGCCGCCGTGCACGTACGGGCCGCCGAGGGCGCCGTGGACCAGGCGGCGATCCTGGTGGACGCGGTGGAGCGGCGGGCTCAGGAGCTCGCGGAGGCCGCGGGGAAGCTGCCCGGGGCTCTCGCGGAGACCGACGCGGACCTCGCCGACGCGCGCGGACTGCTGGCGGCGGCCGCCGCGGGAACGCCCGCCGGGGACCTCGCCGGGCGGATCGCCCGGGCCGAGGCCGTGGCGGCCGCCGTACGGCAGGAGGTGGCGGCCGGCCGGTACGACCCTCTCGATGCGCTGCGCCGGGTCGAGGAGGCGGACGCGGCCCTGGACGAGGCCCTGGCCGGGGCCCGGGAGGAGGAGTCGGGCCGGCGGCGGGCGGCCGCGCTGCTGGACCGGGCGCTGCTGTCGGCGCGCAGCGCGATCGGCGCGGCGGCGGACTACGTGACGACGGCCCGGGGCGCGGTGGGCAGCGAGGCCCGGACGCGGCTGGCGGAGGCGCGGCGGCACCTGGAGCGGGCGCAGGCGCTGGCGGAGCCGGACCCGCCGGGCGCGCTGGCGGAGGCGCAGCGGGCGGACGCGCTGGCCCGGCAGGCGCAGGAGCTGGCCGAGCGGGACGTACGGGAGTACGGGGACCCGTACGGCGGCCCGGGCGGGCGCGGCGGCATGGGCGGGGCGGTGCTGGGCGGGATCATCCTCGGCGGGATCCTGCGCGGCGGGGCCGGCGGCGGGTACGGCGGCGGCTTCCCGGGCGGCTTCGGCGGGGGCGGGGTGTTCGGCGGGGGCGGCGGCGGGCCGGGCTCGTTCGGCGGGGGCGGCACCCGCGGCCGGATGGGCGGAGGTGGCCGCTTCTGACACTCCTGCGGCACGGCGCCCCCTTCCCCTCCTGTTCTCCCCTCCCGATCCGAGGAGCGTTGGACCGATGAGCAAGCAGACCGTCCTCGGCCGCGTCGCCCTGCTGGCGCGCGCCAACATCCACGCCCTGCTGGACCAGGCGGAGGACCCGCAGACGATGCTGGACCAGCTGATCCGGGACTACACCGACAGCATCTCGGAGGCCGATCAGGCCGTCGCGACGGTCCTCGGCGGCCTGCGGCTGCTGGAGGCGGACCACGCGGAGGACCTGGCGGCGGCCGAGGAGTGGGGCGGCAAGGCGCTCGCGGCGAGCCGCAGGGCGGACGGGCTGCGGGCGGCCGGGTCGGCGGCGGAGGCGGACCGCTTCGACGGGCTGGCCCGGGTGGCGCTGGAGCGGCAGCTGCGGGCGGAGCAGGAGGCGGCCGACGCCGAGCCGGTGATCGCCGCGCAGACGGAGGTGGCGGGCCGGCTGCGGAAGGGGCTGGACGCCATGCGGGGCAAGCTGGCCGAGCTGACGGCGAAGCGGGACGAGCTGGTGGCCCGCGCGCGGACCGCGGAGGCGCAGAACCGGATGCTGGACGCGGTGCGCAGTATCGACGTGGCGGACCCGGCGAGCGAGCTGGGCCGCTTCGAGGACAAGGTGCGGCGGGAGGAGGCGCGGGCGCTGGGCCGCGAGGAGCTGGCGGCCTCCTCCCTGGACGCGCAGTTCGAGGCGCTGGACGGCCTGGCGCGGGCCGAGGAGGTCGAGGCCCGGCTGGCGGCGCTGAAGTCCGCGGGCCGGGGCTGAGCAGCGGCCCGGCCCGACGGCGCCGCGGCGCGTGCCGCCGGCGCCCGGTCAGCCGTACAGGCCGAGGAGTTGCTCGGCCGACAGCCCGCCCTCCGGTTCGGCGGAGGCCCCGGGCAGCGGGAGTTCGAACCAGACCGTCTTGCCGCGGTGGGTGCGCCGGGTGCCCCAGCCCGCCGACAGCAGGCCGACCAGCTGCAGGCCGCGCCCGCCTTCGTCGGTGTCGCGGGCGCGGCGCCGGCGCGGCTGGACGAGGTTGGCGTCCCACACCTCGCAGACGAGGGTGCGGTCCAGCAGCAGCCGCAGCCGGATGTCGCCCTCGCCGTACCGCAGGGCGTTGGTGACGAGTTCGCTGACGAGCAGTTCGGTGGTGTCCAGCAGCCCTTCGAGGCCCCAGGCGGGCAGTTTGGCGCGGGCGAGTTCCCGGGCGCGGCCGACCGAGCGGGCGTCGCGCGGGAGGTGCCAGTCGCCGACCGCGTCGACGGGGAGCCCCTGGACGCGGGCCATGAGGAGGGCGATGTCGTCCTCGCCGTGCCGGGTGTCGAGGGTGTTCAGGACGTGGTCGCAGATGTCCTCCAGCGGCCGCGCCGGGTCGGTGAGGGCGTGGCGCAGTCCGCGCAGCCCCTCTTCGAGGGGGTGGTCGCGGGACTCGACGAGGCCGTCGGTGTAGAGGGCGAGGAGGGCGCCTTCGGGGAGGTCGATCTCGACCTCCTCGAAGGGTTCGCCGCCGACGCCGAGCGGCATTCCGGGCGGCACCTCCAGCAGCAGTCCCGCGCGCGGCGCGGCGCCGGGCTCGGCGGGTTCGACGAGGACGGGCGGCATGTGGCCGGCGTTGGCGATGGTGCAGCGCCGGGTCACCGGGTCGTAGACGGCGTACACGCAGGTGGCGAGGTAGACCTCGGAGCGGTCGGCGTCGCGGGAGTGGAGGGCGGCCCGGGAGGCCTGCTGGGAGCCGCCGGGGGCGCCGAGGCCGCGGGCGATCTCGTCGAGCGCGGCGAGGACTTCGGCGGGCTCCAGGTCGAGCAGGGCGAGGGTGCGCACGGCGGTGCGGAGTTCGCCCATGGCGACGGCGGCGCGCAGTCCGCGGCCCATGACGTCGCCGACGACGAGGGCGGTGCGGTGGCCGGGCAGCTCGATGACGTCGAACCAGTCGCCGCCGACCTCGGTGGCGGCGTTGCCGGGGAGGTAGCGGCAGGCGATGTCGAGGCCGGCGGCCTCCGGGTCGCCGGGGGGCAGGAGGCTGCGCTGGAGGATCAGGGCGCGCTCGTGTTCGCGCCGGTAGAGGCGGGCGTTGTCGATGCAGACGGCGGCGCGGGCGGCGAGTTCGACGGCGACGGCGCGGTCGCGTTCCCCGAAGGGCTCGCTGCCCTTGGTGCGGGAGAACTGGGCGAGGCCGACGACGGTGTCGTGGGCCACCAGCGGCACGACGAGGGTGGACTGGACGAGGTCGTCCGGTCCGCCGCCCTCGATGAGCCGGGTCCGTGCGGTGCGCAGGGCGAGCGCGCCGGGCGAGGCGGCCGGGTAGCGGTGGATGTCGCCGACGGCGACGGGGGCGCCGGGCCCGGAGAGGGGGGCGTCGGACACGGCGGAGGAGAAGGCGACGCGCCGCAGCGGTGCGGACGGGGCGCGGCCGGCGCCGAGTCCGGGCGGCAGGGAGGGCACGCCGGGGCCCTGGGGGCGGGCGGGCCGGTCGTCGTCTCCGAGGAGGAGGCCCTGGTAGAGGTCGACGGCGGCGAGGTCGCAGAAGCCGGGGACGGTGACGTCGAGCAGTTCGCGGGCGGTGGTCTCCAGGTCGAGGGAGTTGCCGATGCGGTGCCCGGCCTCGTTGAGGAGGGCGAGGTTGCGGCGGACGCCGGCGGCTTCGCGGGCGGCGAGGTGGCGCCGGGTGACGTCGGTGCCGAGGCCGGCTACGCCGATGGGGCGGCCGCTGCCGCCGTGGAGCCGGTAGAGGTTGATGGACCAGTGGCGGTTCTCGCGGCTGCCGGGGGCGGCGCCGCTGATCTGGAGGTCGGTGACGGACTCCCCGGTCTCCAGGACGCGGCGCAGGGCCTCGGCCATGCGGTCGGCCTCCTCCGGGGGGAGGTAGTCGTGGACGGTGCGGCCGCGGTGCTCCTCGGCGCTGCCGCCGAAGACGGTGGCGAAGCGGCGGTTGGCGCGCTGCACGGTCAGGTCCGTGCCGAACAGCAGGAAGCCGAAGGGAGATTGGCCGAATATGGCCTGTGAGGCGGCGAGGTCGGATTCGATGCTGCGCAGGGCGCGTACGTCGACGACGATGCACAGCGCGGCCCGCTCGGCGGCTTCGGTCAGGGTCGGCATGACGTAGATCTCGGCGATGCCGTGGGCGCCGCCCCCGCCGGGGATGCGGAAGGGGACGTGGCCCGTCCACTCCTTGCCGTCGAGGATCTCGGCGACGCGGCGGTGGCCGCCTGCGCGGAGGCCGGCCGGCATGAAGGCGTCGACGGGGTCGCGGCCGACGGCCTCCGCGGCGGTCAGGCCGAAGAGTTCCTCGGCGCGCAGGCTCCACTGGTCGATGAGGCCGTCGGGTCCGATCGAGAAGGAGGCGGCCTTGACGTAGTCGTACAGCGAGCCGGGCGGGCTGCTGTGCCACAGGGAGTCGTGCCATGCCTCCCCCGGCACACGGGCCTGATGTGCCTGCGCAGGTATCTCGCTCACGCGACCGTCCCCTCCAGCTCACCGCAACCGGACCGGCCATGACCGAAGTATTCAGCACCACGGCCCCGGACGGCACGGCGTTCCCGATCACGAAAAGGTCCCGACTGTTTCGAGCCATGCCCGGTGATCGTCGGCCACCCTCCACCTTGTTACTCACCAGGAAGAGCCAACTCGAACCACACGGTCTTGCCCGACTTTCCGTGCCGGGTGCCCCAGCGGCGCGCGGAGACGGCCACGAGGTGCAGGCCCCGGCCCCCTTCGTCGTCGGCTCCGGCGACGCGTTCGCGGGGCGGATCCGGAAGCGGATCGGAGACTTCCACGAGGAGGGCGGGTCCGAGGGAGGGGTCTGCGTCGATCTGCTTGCGGTGCTCCAGGCGGACGCCGATGGGGCCGGAGGCGTACCGCAGGGAGTTGGTGACCAGCTCGCTGACCAGCAGGACGGTCACCTCGCCGACGGACTCCAGGCCCCAGGAGTGGAGCGTGCCGCGCACGGCGTGGCGGGCGGTGCGGACCGCGCCGGGCTCGGCGGGGAAGGCCCATTCGGCGCATTCGCCGTCTGTGTCGATCACGCCGATCACTTCCCGGGCCGGGGGCGGCCGCCCGTCCGGTCCGGCGGGGACGGCACCTTGAGGTTTACTGCGCAAATAGGACCAATAGCGACATACCCGATAATCGCGGCGCCGTACCACCCGTCTTGCATGTCCCGGCGCACTGTGGCGCGGACGGCCCAGCGCACAAGCGGTATGCGCCCCCGTGCGACCCGACGTGCTCCGGGTCAGGCGCCGCCGGACCGCTCCGCGGCGCGGGCGGCGCGCAGCCGGCGGCCGATCTCGGCGACGGCGGGGCGGTCCTGGTCGAGCCAGTCGACCGAGTCCAGCTCGTCGGGGGCGAGCCAGCGCAGTTCGTCGTGGTCCTCCAGCGGCGCGGGCTCCCCGTCCAGCAGGCGGGCGGTCCACACGTGCAGGACGAGGCCCGGCCGCAGCGGCCACTCACCCGGGATGCGCTCGACGGGCTCGGTCCGCACGCCGAGTTCCTCGCGCAGTTCGCGGACCAGCGCCTCGGGGACGGCCTCGCCCGGTTCGGCCTTGCCCCCGGGCAGCTCCCAGCGGCCCGCCAGTTCGGGGGGCGCGCTGCGGCGGGCGGCCAGCAGGCGGCCCGCACGGCACAGGGCCCCGCCCACGACCACTCGATCCGTCATGGGCGGAGCCTATGCCACTGCCGTGGCGCTCAGTTCGTCGTGGCGGTCCGGCCGATCCGCTCGACCCAGTAGAGCTGCTCGTGTCCTCGGTGCTCGAGGCTCTCGACCACCTTCTGGGCCTCGGCCCGGGTGGGGTACCGGCCCACCCGGTAGCGGTTGCCGTTGTCGTCCTGACGTATGACCAGCCACGGAAGCAGGGCACCGCTGTCGTTCATCGCGCTTCACCCTCCGCCGATCCACGTGCCCGGGCAGCCGGTCCGCCGGCCCGGGAAACCGCATTGCGCATATGCCCGAGCTTACGCCCGACCTTTACTGAGCGGATACAGGTTTTTACGAAGAGATACCTTGCGGGCGTACGCATCCGGCCACGCGTACGAGTGAGCCGTGCGCGCCGGCTGCGGACCGGCGCACGCGGTCCCGGCGGGGGGACCCCCGCGCGCCCCCTCCGGGGCGGCCGGACCCGCATCCCCGCTGGCCGGGCGCGGCCCGGCGGCGCCGGAGCACGGCGGGCAGCGGCCCGGACCGGCCGCTTCCGCGGCCCCGCGGGGCGGCCGCGGGCGGAGCCGGGAGGCGCGTACGGGACGGTGCGCCGGGGCATCGGCACAGGACCGGGCGATCACGATCGCACCGAAACCCGCCGCCCGCGGCCGCCTTCGGGCGGCGCCCCGGCGGCCTCTCAGCGCACGGGCAGGTGGTAGGCGAGCCGGTAGCGGTCGGCCGGCACGACCACGTCGGCGGTCTCCACGGGGCGGCCGGAGGCGTAGAAGGTGCGGCCGATCACCAGGACGACGTGCCCGGGGACGCCGCCGAGCACCACCAGCTCCTCCGCGAGGCCCGGCCGGGCGCCGACCTCCTCGACCACGTTGTCGACGACCACGTCGATGGCGGCCATGCGGTCCACGACGCCCGAGCCGCCCAGCGGCCCCTCCTCCGGCAGCATGACCGGGGTCCGGCCGGTGAGCGACAGCGGCTCCCAGGAGGTGGACAGCATCATCGCCTCGCCGGCGTCGCGGAAGACGTACCGGGTCCGCATGACCCGCTCCCCCGGTTCGATGCCGAGGCGCTCGGCGATCGGCGCGGGCGCCGCCGTCTGCTCGCTGCGGGAGTCCCAGGTGCCGCGCGCGCCCGCCTCGGCCTGCTCCTGCCGGAACGGGGTGGAGGACCCGCCCGAGCGGTACCCCGAGCGGGACACCCGCCGGGGCACCCGCTGCTCCCGCACGTACGTGCCCGATCCGGAGCGGCCCTCGACGAGGCCCTCCGCCATCAGGACCTTGCGGGCCTCCAGCGCCACGGTGTCGGAGACCCCGTACTCCTCGCGGATCCGGGCCTGGGAGGGGAGGCGGGCGTGCGGGGGCAGGGAGCCGTCGACGATCTTCCGTCGGAGATCCCCGGCGACGCGGAGATAGGCCGGCTGCTCACCGAAAGCCACTGGGCACTCCCATCAGGTTGACAGACAGCCACACCCTGGCAACGGTCGGATGTACGCCGCAAGCGAAGGCCAGCGTTTCACCCGAAGTGATGAAGGCAGGTCAGTCAAACCCGCTGCCGTGCGGTGTCCCCGCCCGTCCGGTGCCGCGCCGGCTCGGGCCGCGGACCGGCGTCCGGGTCCGCCTCGGGGCCCGCCCCCGGGTCCGCCTCCCGGTCCTCCTCCGGGTCCGCCTCCGGGTCCTCCGGCCCGCTCGGCCCCGGCCTCGCCTCCAGCCAGTCCGGCACCGTCGTCGCGAGCCCGTACGCCCCCCGCAGGTTCCGCTCCGCGCCCACCGTCAGCGCCCGCGCGGCCCGCTCCCACGCCTCCCGGAAGCCGTCCGGGCGCACGGCCTCCCCGGCCCGCTGCCACTCCGCCCGGGCGGCCTCGACCTCCTTCAGCCGGACCCCGGCGGGCTCCGCGAGCTCCGGCCGGGCCAGCGCCTCCCGGAGCACCGCCGCCTCGCGGGCCAGCGCCCGCTCCACCGACCGGGCCCATTCCCGGTATGCCGGGAGCGCCTCGTCGAGGTCGTCGTCGGGGGCGCCGCCCCGGGCCAGCTCCGCCTCGTTCGCCGCGCCGAGGTAGGCCGCCTGGTCGGGCCGCAGCATGCCGGCGTCCTTGCGGAGGCTGCCGCGGTGCTCCGCCTCCGCGGTGCCGATGACGCACAGCAGGTGCCGGTCGCCGTCGCCCCACGAGTCGCGGGAGGGGGCGAAGTAGAACATGTCCGCGTACGGGGGCAGGGCCCAGGTGTCCATCGCGTACGCGTCCTGCGCCCGCCAACAGGCCTGCGCAGCGCTCCGCTTGACCTTCCGGCCGCCGGGGAACGCGGGCTGGCCCAGCAGCGTCGAGGAGGTCACCTCGCCGTGGTGGACCTCCGCGCAGTCGATCCGGTAGAAGAGCGGGTCCTCGTCGAGGAGGTCGCCGCCGGGGACGTTGAAGCAGTCGCCCGCCTGGAGCTCCTCGGGGACGGTCAGCTCGCCCGCCGTGCTCTCGTACTGCTCGATGGCGTCCAGCCGCTCGAACAGCGGCCCCGCGGCCTGGGCGGCGGCGAAGAGGGCGGCCGCGGTCGTCACCAGCGACACGGCGAGGCCCGCGAGGGCCAGCGGCCGGCCGCGCTCGCCCTTGCGGGAGATCTGCACGAGCGCCACGACCGCGAGGACGATCCCGAGCGGCGGCAGGCACAGCAGCCCGACGAGCAGCGAGGCCGGCGCGAACCCGTTCAGCTCCGCCTCCCCGTCCGCCTGCGGCGACGCCGCCGGCCGGTGGTGCGGCGGCGGCCAGGCGTGCGGCGGCGGGGTGCTCACGGGCGCGGGACTCCATCCCGGGGGGTGCGGAGGCGAATGCGCGAAATAGTACGCAGCGGGGGCGACCGCGGTGTCGGTCGCCCCCGCCGCTCGCCCGGCGCCCCTGCGGGCGGTGCGGGCTCAGAGGGTGCGGGTCGGGCCGCAGGCGGCCCCGTGCCGGGTCAGAACTGCAGCGCCCACGAGTCGATCTTGCCGGTGTCGAGGTTCGCGTTGTCGTTCACGCGCAGCTTCCAGGTGCCGTTCGCGGTCTCCGAGGAGGCGTTCACGGTGAAGGTGCGGATGATGTTGTCCGCGCTGCCGCCCGAGCGGTTGTGCAGGGTGTACGCGGTGCCGTCGGGGGCGATCAGGTCGACCTTGAGGTCGCCGATGTAGGTGTGCTTGATGTCGACCGACACGGCCAGGGCCGCCGGGGCGCTGCCGGGCACGCCGCTGACGGTGACCGGGGACTCGGTGGTCGCGTTGTCGTTGATGGCGTAGTCGGCGGAGTTCTCGAAGCGCGGGCCGGGCGGCGTGGTGGTGCCGCCGCCGACGTACAGCAGGCGGTTCGGGGAGCCGGTGCCGGGGCCGGTCACGACGTTCGGGGTGGCCGCGGCGGTGAGGGCCTGGGCGACCTGGGCGGGCGTGCTCGCCGGGTTGTCCGCCAGGTGCAGGGCGGCCGCACCCGCGACGTGCGGCGCGGCCATCGAGGTGCCGGAGATGGTGTTGGTGGCGGTGTCGCCGGTGGCCCAGGCGGAGGTGATGGAGGAGCCGGGGGCGAATATGTCGAGGATGCTGCCGTAGTTGGAGAAGCTGGACTTGGCGTCCGTGCTGGTGGTGGCGCCGACCGTGATGGCCTCGGCGACGCGGGCCGGCGACTTGGTGCTGGCGTCGGTGCTCTCGTTGCCCGCGGCGACCGCGTACGTGACGCCGGAGGCGATGGAGTTGCGCACGGCGGTGTCGAGCGCGGAGTCGGCGCCTCCGCCGAGGGACATGTTGGCGACGGCCGGCTTGACGGCGTTGCGGGTGACCCAGTCGATGCCCGCGACGACCTGGGCGGTCGTGCCGGAGCCCTGGTTGTTCAGCACGCGGACGCCGACGATCTTGGCCTTCTTGGCGACGCCGTACGCGCCGCCGGCGACGGTGCCGGCGACGTGCGTGCCGTGGCCGTGGCCGTCCTGGGCGGTGTTGTCGTTGTCGACGGCGTCGTAGCCGTAGGAGGCGCGGCCCCCGAAGTCCGAGTGGGTGATGCGCACGCCGGTGTCGATGATGTAGGCGGTGACGCCCTCGCCCGCCTTGTCCGGGTACGTGTAGCTGCTGTTCAGCGGGAGCGCCCGCTGGTCGATGCGGTCCAGGCCCCAGGACGGCGGGCTGGGCTGGGTGCCCTGGGCGCCGTCGACGGTGAAGACCCGGTTCTGCACGACCGACTTGACGGCGGGGTCGGCGGCGAGCTTGCGGGCCTGCGCCTCGGAGACCTCGACGGAGTAGCCGTTGAGCGCGGCGCTGTAGGTGCGGTCGATGGTCGCCCCGTACTTCCGGGCGACGGCCTTGCCGCTTTCGGCGGTGGAGCGGGCGGCGGAGTCCTTCAGGGTCACGATGTAGCTGCCCGCCACGGCGCCGGGGGCGCCGGCGTTCTCGATGACGCCCTGGGGGGCGCGGTCGGCCGCGGACGCGGGGAGTGCGGCGGCGGCGGCGAGCGCGAGGGCCGCGACGGCGGTCACGCCGGCGGCGGCGGCCTTCCGGCGGGTGCGACGCATGGACATGTGGGGGGTCCTCCTCGTCGGTGGAGCTCTGGGGATGGCGGCGGCACGGCGGACGGTAAGCCATGGACATGACAAAACTTGGGGACGCCCGGCCCGGCACCGCCTGTCGAAAGGTTGGCCCAGCCTGTCCGCATCCCACAAGGGGACGGCGGACGCGTAACATCCGTGCCATACAACGGTTATGAAAGAGCAAAGGCGCTCCGCACATGACGCACGCAATCCCCGGCTACCTCTGCCCCGACGACGGCACGCGGGCCGACGTGCGGACCGCGCCCTGGTGCTGCCCCGTCTGCGGCGGCCCGTGGGACCTCGACTTCGCACCCGATCCGGCCAGTCCGCTCACCCCCGGGTCCGGGCCCAACTCGCTCTGGCGGTTCGGCTCCGCGCTGCCCCTGCCCGGGGCGTTCTCCGTGACCATGTCGGAGGGGAACACCCCGCTGATCCCGCTCGGGGAGCGGATTCACGCCAAGCTCGACTTCCTGATGCCCACCCTGTCGTTCAAGGACCGGGGCGCGGTGATGCTCGCGGAAGTGGCCCGGCGGCTGGGCCCCGAGCGGGTGGTCGCGGACAGCAGCGGCAACGCCGGAACGGCCGTGGCGGCGTACTGCGCACGGGCCGGGCTGAGTTGTGAAGTTTTCGTGCCCGAGGGCACCTCCGCGAAGAAGACCGGCCAGATGCGCGCCCACGGCGCGGCGGTACGGGTCGTTCCGGGCGGTCGCGAGGCCGCCGCGGCCGCGGCGCGCGCGGAGGCGGACCTGCCGGGCGTCTTCTACGCCAGCCACGTGTACAACCCGTACTTCCTGCACGGCACCAAGACGTACGCCTACGAGGTGTGGGAGGAGCTCGGCGGCCGGCTTCCGGAGGTCCTCGTGCTCCCCGTCGGCAACGGCACCCTGCTGCTGGGCGCCGCGCTGGCCGCGGAGGAGCTGGCCCGGCGCGGGGTGCGCCCGCCGGCCCTGTTCGCGGTGCAGGCGGAGGCGGTGTCCCCGCTGGCCGCGGCGTTCGCCGCCGGCGCCGAGGACGCCGGCCCGGCGGAGCAGCGGCCCACGCTCGCCGAGGGGATCGCGATCCCGGCGCCGCCGCGGGCCCGCCGGATCCTGGCCGCCGTCCGGAAGTCCGGCGGCACCTTCCTGACCGTCTCGGAGGAGGCCCTGCGCGCCGCCCACCGGGACCTGGCCGGGCGCGGGCTCTTCGTCGAGCCGACGGCCGCCGCCTGCTGGGCCGCGGTCGGCCCGGCGGCCCCCTCGGACCCCCTGCAGGGGCGGACGGCGGTGCTGCCGCTGTGCGGGGCGGGCCTGAAGGCGTCGCCGGCGGCCTGAGGGACGGGCGGGCGGGGGCGGCGGGGCGCGCCGGGCGGCCCGGTGCCGTGGTCGCGCGGGTCGGCCTTTGGCGGGCCGGTCAGGCCGCGGGTGGCGGCGTACGTGTCGGAAAACCGCCGGACGCGGCGGCCCGACGGCTGGTCAACTGGTGCCATGACCACTGCCGTTGACCTCGCCCGCCGCTTCGCGGCCCTCCACGACCCCGCCTCCCCGCTGGCCCTGGCCAACGCCTGGGACGTCGTCAGCGCCCGCCTCGTCGAGGCCGCCGGCGCCCCCGCGGTCGCCACGACCAGCGCCGGCGTCGCCTGGTCCCTCGGCGCGCCCGACGGGGACGCGCTGGCCCGCGACCGGGCCGTCGACCTGGTCGCCCGGGTGGCCTCCGCCGTCTCCGTGCCCGTCACCGCCGACATCGAGGGCGGCTTCGCCGCCGACCCGGCGGGGGTCGGGGAGACCGTCGCCGCGGTCCTCTCCGCGGGCGCCGTCGGCATCAACATCGAGGACGGCACCCGCGCCCCGGCCGAGCACGCCGAGCGTGTCGCCGCCGCCCGCGCCGCCGCCGACGCGGCCGGGATCCCGCTGTACGTCAACGCGCGCATCGACACCTACCTCTTCGGCCTCGGCGACCCCGCGGGCCGGCTCGACGAGACCCTGGCCCGCGCCGCCGCCTACCTGCGCGCGGGCGCCTCCGGCGTCTTCGTTCCGGGCACCACCGACCCGGCCGTGGTGGCCGAGCTCGCCAAGGGGATCGGCGCCCCCCTCAACGTGCTGGCCGGCCCCGGCGACCCGTCCGTCGCCGCGTTCGGCGCCCTCGGCGCGGCCCGGGTCAGCCTCGGCTCCCGGGTGGCTGAGGCCGCGTACGGCGTCGTACGGCGCGCCGCGGAGGAGCTCCTCGCGCACGGCACGTACACCGCGGTCGCCGACGCCCTGCCGTACGGCGCGGTGAACGGCCTGCTCAAGGGCTGAGCGGGGTCGGGGGCGGCCGGGGCGCTGCTTCCCCGGGCCCCGGCCGTCAGTCCTGCGCGGCCCGCTCGTACAGCGCGCGGGCCCGCTCGTCGAAGAGCGCCGCGGTGGAGTCCACGTCCGTGTCGCCGCCGCTCAGGACGCCGATCAGCCGGCCGGGGCTGCCCGGGCCGCCGCGGTCCGCGATGAAGGGGCTGCCGCTGGTGCCCGTCCAGAAGCCGGCGCAGCCGATGTACAGCATCGCCGGGTCGTCCTCGTCGTGGGCGGTCCGGGTGGAGCAGGAGACGGGCCGGTTCTTCGGGTTGCGGGCCGACTCCGGGTATCCGACGACGGTGACCTCGCGCTCGTAGCCCGAGGTCCACTCCGGGACGGGCGCCTCCCGGACGCCGCCGACCGCCTCCTGGACGGCCTGCTGCACGGTCCGGCCGTCCTCGTCCGGCTCGATGCTGAGGAAGGCGTAGTCGGCGGTGTCCTCGCCCCACCGCGTCCACCGCTCGTCGACGTGGACGGCCCGTACCTTCCACACCCCGAGGGGCTGCCGGCCCGCGCCCTCGCCGGTGAAGGCGGGGGCGAAGGACAGGTCGCCGATCTCGCGGCCGTCGTGCGCGACCTCGCCGGGCTCGCCGTCCTCGCCGGCCGGGGCCACGCAGTGCGCGGCGGTCGCGACGACCGTCCCCTTGGGGCTGTCGACGACGCTCGCCGTGCACCAGTGCTCCCCGTTCGCCATGAGCACGCCGACCCCGGGGAAGGGGTGGACGGCGCCGGCGTCCTCGTCCACCGCCTGGGCGAAGGCGACGACGAGGGCGGCCGCCGCCCCCGCGGCGGCCGCCGCGGTCGCCCCCCGCCGGACGGCTCTCAGCGCGCGCCGGGGTCGGGGGTCGGTGCAGACATCACCTTGCTGATCCACTCCAGGGAGCCCTCCCTCATGCCGCGCACGTACGACTTTCCGTTGTGCTCACCATCCTGGATCACCTGCAGCCGGGTGTGCACGGGGCCCCTGCCGTACTGCTTCATGAACTTCTCCGCCTTGTCGCGGCCGGACTCGGCGGTGCCGATCTGGAAGTTGATGTAGACGTCCGGGCCGCCGGCGGCGATCAGCCGGGCGGCGAGCTTCTCCGGGTTGTTCTCGTCCATCGCCTTCGTGTTCCCCTTCCACAGCGGGGAGTCGGGGACGATGTCGACGCCGCTCGCGATGACGGCCTTGAAGCGGTCGGGGTGCTTGAGGACGTGCTTGAAGGCACCGAAGCCGCCCGAGGAGGAGCCCATGAAGCCCCATCCGTCGCGGGAGGCGAAGGTGCGGAAGTTGGCCCGGGTGAAGTCGGGGACGTCATCCGCCATCCAGGTGCCCATCTTGGGCTGTCCGGGGATGTCCGAGCCGTCGAAGTGGTTCTTGGTGTCGGCGTTGATCACCGGCATGACGAGGATGAAGGGCAGGCTCGTCCCCGCCTTCACCCCGTCGGACACGGCCTGCTGGAGGCCGAGGCCGGGGCCGGTGCCCCAGTAGTTCTTCGGGTAGCCGCGGCCGCCCGGCAGGGAGATCAGGACGGGGAACGCGCTCTTGGCGTACCGGGGGTCGTCGTACTCCTTGGGGACCCACACCCACACGTCGCCGGTGAACCCGGACTTCGGACCCTTCAGGGTCGTCTTGGCGATCTGCGTGCCGTCCGGCAGGCGGCTGGTGCGGATGAACTCGGCCTTCGGGCCGGTCGGCAGGCTGACCCCGGGCGGGACGGCCTCGGCGGTGGCCGCCGCGGGCTTCCTGGTCTTCTCGAAGGACATGGGATCCCCTATGTCCGAGAAGAGGCCGAACGCGTAGGCGGCCGCACCGCCGCCGCCGATGAGCACGAAGGCGAGCCCTCCGCCGATCAGGCGCCTGCGCAGGCGCCCGGGGCGGGGGCGGCCCGCGGTCACGGGGCCCTCCCCGGCCGCGTCGCGGCGCTCGCCCTGAAGCTGGTCATGCTGCACGGAATTGTCCCGTTCCCTCTCCGGCGCCCGCTGGGGGCGCGGGGTCGGACCGATCGGTCCCCCTTACACCCCTTACAGAGGGACCAACGACGGGGAGGGTTGCCTGGGACGGGTGTGACGTGGGACGGAGGTGACGTGCGGCGGGTGTGACGGGGCGCGGGAACGGCGCGGCCCCGCCGCCCGCTGGGGGCGACGGGGCCGGGGCGTCCTGCGGGTCCCGGGGGCCGGGGCCGGATCAGCCGGCTTCGGGCTTGGGGGCCTTCAGCACCTTGCTGATCCACTCCAGGGAGCCCTCCTTCATGCCCCGGACGTAGTGCCAGCCGTTGTGCTCGCCGTTCTGGATGTCGCGGATGGTGGTCTTGACCGGTCCCTTGCCGTACTCCTGCTGGAACTTGACCATCCGGTCCTTGCCGCCCTCCTTGGTGCCGATCTGGAAGTTGATGTAGACCTCCGGACCCTTGCGGTCGATCAGCTTCTTGGCGAGCTTCTCCGGGTTGTTCGCGTCCATCTCCGCCTGGTGGCCCTTCCACAGCGGGGAGTCCGGGACGATCTCGCCGCCGCTGGCGATCACGGCCTTGAACTTGTCCGGGTGCTGGAGGACGGTCTTCATGCCGACGAAGGCGCCGGACGAGGAGCCCATGAAGGCCCAGCCGTCACGCGACTTGTACGTGCGGAAGTTGGCCTTGGCGAAGTCCGGGACGTCCTCGGCCATCCAGGTGCCCATCTTGGGCTGGCCGGGGATGTCGGAGCCGTCGTAGTAGTACTTGTTGTCCGGGTTGAGCACCGGCATGATCACGACGTACGGCAGGCTGGTGCCGGCCGCGACGCCGTCGCTGATCGCCTTGTGCAGGCCGAGGCTGCGGTCGGCCCAGTAGTTGGTCGGGTAGCCCTCGCCGCCGGGCAGCGCGATGAGCACCGGGAACCCGCTCTTGGCGTACTTCGGGTCGTCGTACTGCTTGGGGGCCCACACCCACACGTCGCCGGTGAAGCCGGACTTGGCGCCGACCAGCGTCGTCTTGGCGACGATCGTGCCGTCGTCGAGCTTGGCGGTCTGCTTGAACTGGGCCTTCGGGCCGGTCGGCATCTGCACGTCCGGGTCGCCGCTGGGGGCGGCCTGGGTCGGCGCGCCGCCCGCCTTGCCCGCGTCGCCCCCGGAGCCGGAGGCCGGGTTCTTGCCGAAGCTCACGGTTTCGCCGTTGCCGGAGAACCACTCCAGCTTCCAGGCGGCGAAGCCGCCGCCGCCGAGCAGCAGGGCGAGCACCACGACGGCGCTGATCCATATCGCGCGGCGCGAGCGCCGGGGGCGCGGCTCGTCGTCGTACGCGTCCTCGTATGCGTCGTCGTACCGGTCGCCACCGTCCGGGTGGGGGCGCGGGCCGGGCGGCGGCGGGACCGGGGGGCCGGCCTGGTACTGCCCGCGCCCGGACTGCTCGTACTGCTGCGGCTGCGCGTACTCGCCGTACGGGGCCCCGTACGGCGCGCCCTGCGGGGCCCCGTACGGCTGCTGCGGGTGCTGGGCCTCGTACGGCCCGGCGGGCCTGTGCTGCGGGTGCGGCTGGTCGTCAGGCCGCGGGCGCTGCGGGTACTGGTGCACGGACTTGGCTCCGAACGGTCATGGATGCCCCCGGGGCGCGGGACAAACGGCTGGACTTCCCCCTGGTTCTGATGTGCGAACGGCGGAGTCAGTTCCAAAACGCGGCAAAAACCTGGTCCGGCCGGCGCCGGGGGGAACCTCCGGCGCCCGTTTCACCTCTGGGCGTCGAGCACCTCGGCGCACCGCCCCAGCAGCCGGACCAGCAGCTCCCGCTCCTCGTCGGTGAAGGCGGCGGCCAGCGCCCGCTCCACCCGCACCGCGCCCGCGTCGGCCAGCTCCATCACGGCCCGGCCCTCGGCGGTGAGACGCGTCTCCAGGACGTTGCGGTGCCACTCGTGGGGGCTGCGCTCGACGAACCCGCGCTCCTGGAGGTTCTTCAGCACGGTCGTCATGGTCGGCGGCGTCACCCCGCACAGGCGCGCCAGCGCGGCGGCGGAGATCCCGGGCTTCTCGGCCAGCCAGAGCAGGGCCGCGTACTGCGGGACCGTCACCCCGGCGGGCCTGAGCGCGGCGTTCTTCGCCGCGAGCAGCGCCTGCTCGGCCCGCTTGACGTGCGAGCCGATCCGCTCCTCGGGGGGCATGGAGGTCATAGGAGCCACCCTAAGCCCCTTGCCACTCATTAGACCTCTAACATACATTCGCCCTCACCCAACAAATAGAGGTCACACAATGATGTCGCACAAGAAGAAACTGGCTGTGGCGCTGATCGCCCTGGCCGCCTCTGCGTCGGCCGGCACGGGCCAGGCGGCGTCGGCCGCACCGGTCGAGCCGTCCGCACACACGGCGGCGCCGCACGCCCGCATCTCGACTGCCTTCACGCTCCCCGGCGAGCGGGTCTACCCCGAGGGCATAGCCACCGACCCGCGCACCGGCGCCGTGTACGTCGGCTCGTACGCCGACGGCACCGTGTACCGGGCCCTGCCCGGGCGGTCCCGCGCCGAGGTGTTCCTGCCGGCGGGCACGGACGGCCGCCGCACGGCGAACGGCCTGCGCGTCGACGACCGCGGCCGCCTGTGGGTGACCGACTCCACCGCCGGCGTCACGGTCTACGACACCCGCTCCGGGACCCGCCTGGCGCGCTTCGACGTCCCGAGCACCATCCCGCACTTCGTCAACGACCTGACCATCACCCCGGACGGGACGGCGTACCTCACGGACAGCGTCCGGGCCGTGGTCTACCGGGTCACCCGCGCACAGCTCGCGACGGGCGGCGGCACCCTCCACCCGGCATACGACCTGACCAGCGCACTGACGCCCATCCCGGGCCGCCAGTTCAGCCTCAACGGCATCACGGCCGACCCGCGGGGCCGTCACCTGCTGACGGTCGACATGATCGCGGGCGAGCTGTTCCGCATCGACCTGCGCACCGGCGCGATCACCCGCGTCGCCCTGGAGGGCGGCAACCTCCTCAACGGCGACGGCATCGACCTCGCCCCGGACGGCACCCTCCGCGTCGTCCACAACACGACGAACACCCTGACCCGCTGGCGCACGAACGGGGACGGCACCCGCGCCCGCCTGACCCGCACGCTCACGGACCCGTCCCTCCAGATCCCGACGACCCTGACCCACACCCGCGGCCGCACCCTGGTGGTCCGCTCCCAGTTCGACAAGGGCGGCCCTGCGGGAAACAACGGCGACCCCACGCCCTTCACGATCGCGGAGGTCCGCGGCCTCTGACCGCCGCCGGGCCGCCCGGCCGCGCCGCCGGGCGGCCCGAGACCCCTGGCCCGCCGAGGCCTCCTACCGCCACACTGCAACGATGGCCGACGTACGCACCACCTACGTGTCAAAGGCTTACGGGGGCGTACCGCGCTACCTCATCCTGAACAGCGGCCGCCACCTGAGCCCCCGCCGGCGGCCCGCCACCCGCTTCACCCGCCACCTCCTGCGCGACGCCGCCGCGATCACCGACGCCGAACTGCAAGCCCTCCTCGCGCAGGGATGGCGCTCACGCCTCACCGCCGCCTGGCTGATCGGCATCGACCGCCGCGCCCGGTTCCGCACCCGCATCGGCGACCTGCTCCTGGCGAGCGAGGCCCCGTATGCCGGCAGCGCCTACTGCTTCACCCTGGCCCGCCTCGACGAACCCGCGGACGCCGAGCTCCTCTCGGCCTACCTCGCCCGCTACCTCCCCCGCACCGACCTGGACTACGACCAGCCGGCCGCCCTCGGCGCCCTCCTCCGCCTCGACGCCCGCCTGGGCACCCACCACGCCGACCACTTCACCGAACCCGGCGGCCTCTGGGACCACTGGACGCAGGCCATGCGCCACCACCTGGGCCGCTCCCCCGACACCCCGGCTGACCTACACCACTGGACCAACCTCCAGTGCGACTTCGCCGACAGCCGGTCCCGCCGACGCTGAATCGCGTCACAACTCAGTCGCCGGACATGCCGCCTCCGCACCACCGGGGCTCCTCGCACAGCCGCAACCGGCCCACCGCACCCGTCGCACAAGACGAGGAGGACGGGATCCGACCGAACCGGAAGGTCCCGCCTCTCCCGAGGCGGGACCTCCGGTCCTCCGGGCCGCTACCGTGAAGCCATGACCGCACTGCCCGACTGGATGCGCCCGCCACGCGCGGAAGGCTGGTTCGCGGAGGACTTGGACCGCCTCCCCGAGGCACCCCGCCACACCGAACTCATCGACGGAGCGCTTGTCTTCGCGATGTCGCCCCAGCGGGCCTGGCACGGCCGCCTCGTCACCGCCCTGACCACCACGCTGATGGCACAGGCACCGGTCGGCCTCGAGGTCGAGCGGGAGATGACGATCCGCCTCGATGCCCGCAATCGTCCCGAGCCGGACCTCCTGCTGACGGACCTGCCCTACGACCCCGACCGCACCTGGTACGCCCCTGAGCACGTGAAGCTCGTCGTGGAGGCCGTGTCACCCGAGTCCGCCCATCGCGATCGCACGGTGAAGCTCCGCAAGTACGCAGAGGCCGGCATCCCGCACTACTGGTGCATCGAAGAAGAGGACGGGGCGCCCGTGGTCCACGTCTACGAGCTCGACGAACCGACTGGCGCGTACGCGCCCGCCGGCATCTTCCGGGGAACCCTCCAGCGCCCTGCGCCTTTCGCGATCAGCCTGGACCTCGACAAGCTCACACCGCCCCGAAGCAGCTGAGCACCATCCCGGCACGGGCGGTCAGTAGTGATATCGGGCAGCGAGGATGACGATCTCCTTGTCCGTCACCAGGTAGACGAGGCGGTGCTCGTCGTCGATCCGCCGCGACCACGCCCCGGGCAGGTGGTACTTCAAAGGTTCGGGCTTGCCGATCCCCGAGAACGGGTCACGCCTGACGTCCTCGATGAGCTTGTTGATCCGGGCGAGCATCTTGCGGTCGTTCTTGAGCCAGGACGTGTAGTCCTCCCAGCCCTGATCCTCGAAGACAAGCCTCACTCGGCACCCGCACCGGCGTCCGCCGACTCCGGATCGATCAGCTCGCGCTCCGACACGTTGATGTCGGCCAGGGCGTTCTCGTACGCCTTGAGCAGCCGACGAGCGTTCGCCGGGGACCGCAGCAGGTACGAGCCCTCGCGCAGCGCAGCGTAATCCTCGGCCGAGACGAGCACGGCGTTGCCGTGCTTGGAGACGATCTCGATGGCCTCGTGGTTCTCGTTGACCTTCTTGATCAGCGGAAAGAGTTCCTTGCGGGCTTGGCTCGCGGTTATGGACATATCCCGACCTCTTCCCTCAAGTGGCACCTGATAACGTACCACTCTCGACGTCTTTCGGGAGGGGAGACGCCTGATGGGCGGTCAGCTGGCCCGCCACCATCCAGCACGAGCATCCAGCGCCGATCCAGCACGGTGCCCATTCATCCAGCACATCCAGCACGCGCGACCGCGGCGAGGCGGGCCTGCCCACCGCCAGGACATCCGTTGTGTACACATGGGACACTCGGTACGCTTGAGTCCATGACGCAGCCACTGCCCATAGAGTCCATCCGCGACGTGCGCGCACACTTGGCGGAGGTCGTGGAGCGCGCAGACCGCGACGACGTGCCCACGGTGATCACCCGCCGAGGCAAGGAAGTCGCCGCCGTCGTCTCCATCGAGGTGCTGCGCAAGTACCAAGAATGGGAAGAGCGCGAGATCAACCGGATCATCGACGAGCGCATGGCCAACCCGGCACCCGGCATCCCGATCGAGGACGTCATGAGGGAGACGCTGGCGCGCGGTGAGTGAGTACCGAACCGTCTTCCGCCCCGAGGCGCAGGCCGAGCTTCGGAAGATCCCCCGCGACATGGCGCTGCGCATCCTGGCCAAGCTGACGGAGTTGGAGACCGACCCTCTCGGCTTCAACACCACTGCACTCGTGTCCCAGCCCGAACGACGCCGTCTGCGCATCGGCGACTACCGCGTGGTCTACACGATCGACAACGGGGAGCTGGTGGTCTGGGTTGTTCATGTGGGACACCGGTCCACCGTTTATGAGACCTGATTGCCGCTGACCCGCCGTCAGAGTATCCGGCACCCATCCGGCACGGTAACGACGAAGGGGTCGGACTCGATCGAGTCCGACCCCTTCCGACCTGCCTGTTTGCCACGTCAGCGACGTGGTGTTATCCCATCCGCTCACACGTTGAAGCGGAACTCCACCACGTCGCCGTCCTGCATGACGTAGTCCTTGCCCTCCATGCGGGCCTTGCCCTTGGCGCGGGCCTCGGCCACCGAGCCGCAGTCGACCAGGTCCTGGAAGGAGATGACCTCCGCCTTGATGAAGCCCTTCTGGAAGTCGGTGTGGATCACACCGGCCGCCTCGGGGGCCGTGGCGCCCTTCTTGATCGTCCAGGCGCGGGCTTCCTTCGGGCCGGCCGTCAGGTACGTCTGGAGGCCCAGGGTGTCGAAGCCGACGCGGGCCAGGGTGGCCAGGCCGGGCTCCTCGGCGCCGACGGACTGGAGGAGCTCCATGGCGTCCTCCTCGTCGAGCTCGGCGAGGTCCGCCTCCAGCTTGGCGTTCAGGAAGATCGCCTCGGCCGGGGCGACCAGCGCGCGCTGCTCCTCCTTGAAGGCGTCGTCCGTCAGCTCGTCCTCGTCCACGTTGAAGACGTAGAGGAAGGGCTTGGTCGTCAGGAGGTGCAGGTCGTGCAGCAGCTCGGCCTTGTCGGAGCCCTGGACGATGCCCTGCGAGAAGAGGGTGTCGCCCTTCTCCAGGATCTCCTTCGCGGCCTCGACCGCCGCGACCTTCGGGCCGATGTCCTTCTTGATGCGGGCTTCCTTGGCCAGGCGCGGCAGGACCTTCTCGATGGTCTGCAGGTCGGCGAGGATCAGCTCGGTGTTGATCGTCTCGATGTCGTCCTTCGGCGAGACCTTGCCGTCGACGTGGACGACGTTCTCGTCCTTGAACGCGCGGATGACCTGGCAGATCGCGTCCGACTCGCGGATGTTCGCCAGGAACTTGTTGCCCAGGCCCTCGCCCTCGCTCGCGCCGCGCACGATGCCGGCGATGTCGACGAAGTCGACCGTGGCGGGCAGGATCCGCTGCGAACCGAAGACCTCGGCCAGCTTGCCCAGGCGGGCGTCGGGCACGCCGACGACGCCGACGTTCGGCTCGATGGTGGCGAACGGGTAGTTGGCCGCCAGCACGTCGTTCTTGGTCAGGGCGTTGAACAGGGTCGACTTGCCGACATTCGGCAGGCCGACGATTCCGATCGTGAGCGACACGTTGGCGACTTCCCGTAGCTGGAGGGGGCGACGGCCCGGGCGCGGGCCACCGGACAGTTTACTTTCCGATGAGCGGCGGTCGATGTACGCGTGTCCCCGCACGCATCGGAGGGCCGCCGCGCCTAGTTTGGTGGGGTGGAGCCATACAGGACGCGTCCGGCGGATCACCCGCAGCGACAGCAGCCGCGGCGGCCTGCCCGCGGCGGGCCCGCCGCGCCCGGTGTGCCCGCGCAGGGCGGCGGGCGGCCCCGGCCCGTGCCGGCGCGGCGCGGCCGGCTGCCGCGGCCGCGGCTGACGGGGCTGGGCGGCGGGCTCTTCGCGTGCGCGTCGATGCTGCTCGTCGCCGGGATCGCCTGGCTGCTGTTCGGCGGCTCGCTGTTCGTGTACGGGCTGCTGTTCGTGCCGGTGGCGTCCGCGACGGCCCTGTGGGTGCGGCCCGCCGACCTGGTGACCGCGCCGATCTCCGCGCCGATCGCGTTCGCCGCCGGGGTCTGGCCGATCTCCGGCGGCTCGGGCGGCTTCGGGGCGCACGTGATGGGCGTCGTGTCGGCCCTGTCGCTGCACGCCGGCTGGCTGTACGCGGGGACGCTCGCCGCCGCCCTGATCGCGGTCGTCCGCAAGGCGGTGCTGATGGGGCAGCGGCGGGTCCCCCGCCGGGCCGGCTGACCCGCCGCCCGGCCGGCGAAGCCGCCGCCCCCGCGACCGCCGTTACCGCGCCGTCGCCCGCGCCGCCATCGCCGCGCCGACGATGCCCGCGTTGTTCTGCAGCACCGCCGGGACGATCTCCGCCCGGATCCCCTCGATCAGCGGCAGGAACTTCTCCGGCTTGCGGCTGACGCCGCCGCCGAGGATGAAGAGGTCCGGGGAGAACAGCATCTCGACGTGCGCCAGGTACTTCTCCAGCCGGCGCGCCCACCGCTCCCAGCTGAGGTCCTGGTCCTCCTTGGCCTTGACCGAGGCGCGCTTCTCCGCGTCGTGCCCCTTGAGCTCCAGGTGCCCGAGCTCGGTGTTGGGGACGAGCCTGCCGTCCGTGAAGAGGGCGCTGCCGATGCCCGTGCCCAGCGTGAGCATCATGACGGTGCCGCCGCGGCCCTTGCCCGCGCCGTACGCCATCTCGGCCACCCCGGCGGCGTCGGCGTCGTTGAGGACGGTGACGGCCCGGCCGCCGAGCCGCTGCGAGAGCAGGTCAGCCGCCTCGACGCCGATCCACCCCGGGTCCATGTTGGCGGCGGTACGGATCGTGCCGCCCGTGACGACGCCGGGGAAGGTGACCCCGACGGGGCCGTCCCAGTCGAAGTGGCGGACCACCTCGACGACGCAGCCGGCCACCCCGTCGGGGGTCGCCGGCTGCGGTGTCAGAACTTTGTGGCGCTCCTGCGCCAGGTCGCCGCGGTCGAGGTCCACGGGCGCGCCCTTGATCCCCGTACCGCCGATGTCCACACCGAAGAGCTGCATGGAGACACGGTACGGAAACCGCTACCGGTCTGCGACCAGGCCCGCGGCTTCGGCGCGCAGGTCCCGGCGGAGCTCCTTCGGCAGGGAGAAGGTGATCGACTCCTCGGCGGTCTTGACGATCTCGACGTCCGCGAAGCCCCGCTCGGCCAGCCATTCGAGCACCTGCTCGACGAGGACCTCGGGGACGGACGCGCCGGAGGTCAGGCCGACGGTGGTGACGCCGTCCAGCCAGGCCTCGTCGATCTCGCTCGCGTAGTCGACGAGGTGGGCGGCGCGTGCGCCGGCGTCGAGGGCGACCTCGACGAGGCGGATGGAGTTGGAGGAGTTCTTCGAGCCGACGACGATCACCAGGTCGGCGTCGGCGCCCATCGCCTTGACGGCGGCCTGCCGGTTGGAGGTGGCGTAGCAGATGTCGTCGCTCGGCGGGGAGACCAGCAGCGGGAACTTGGTCTTGAGCGCGTCGACCGTCTCCATCGTCTCGTCGACCGACAGGGTGGTCTGCGACAGCCAGACGACCTTGGACTCGTCGCGGACGACGACCTTGTCGACGTCGTCGGGGCCGTCGACGATCGTGATGTGGTCGGGGGCCTCGCCGGAGGTGCCGATGACCTCCTCGTGGCCCTCGTGGCCGATCAGGAGGATGTCGAAGTCGTCCTTGGCGTAGCGGACGGCCTCCTTGTGGACCTTCGTGACGAGCGGGCAGGTCGCGTCGATCGTGGCGAGCCTGCCGCGGGCCGCCTCCTCGTGCACCACGGGGGCCACGCCGTGCGCCGAGAACATCACGATGTTGCCCGGGGGCACTTCCTCCGTCTTCTCGACGAAGATCGCGCCCTTCTTGCGGAGCGTCTCGACGACGTACTTGTTGTGCACGATCTCGTGGCGGACGTACACCGGCGCCCCGTACTGCTCCAGGGCCTTCTCGACGGCGATCACGGCTCGGTCCACGCCGGCGCAGTAGCCGCGCGGGGCGGCGAGCAGGACGCGGCGGGAAGCGGGAGCAGGGGCGGCGGCAGCACTCATGCGGTCCATCGTACGGGGGTGCCGGCCGGCCGGTACGCCGCCCGGGCGCGGCGGCGGGGCGGGCCGCGGCACGGGCGCGGCAGACGGTGTCGGCGCGGGCGGCTAGCCTGCGTGCATGGGTCTGAATACGTCGGCCGAGGCGCCGCTGCCCGTCGGCCAGGTGTCCCGGCTCATCGGGGGCTGGATCGACCGGCTCGGCCAGGTGTGGGTGGAGGGGCAGATCACCCAGCTGTCGCGGCGGCCGGGGGCGGGGGTGGTGTTCCTGACGCTGCGCGACCCCTCGCACGACGTCTCGATCGCCGTGACCTGCTTCCGGCAGGTCTTCGACGACGTCGCGGACGCGGTGACCGAGGGCTCGCGGGTGGTGGTCCTGGCCAAGCCGGAGTGGTACGCGCCGCGGGGGCAGCTGTCGCTGCGCGCGGCGGAGATCAGGCCGGTCGGGATCGGGGAGCTGCTGGCCCGGCTGGAGCGGCTCAAGCGCTCGCTGGCCTCGGAGGGGCTGTTCGCGCTGGACCGCAAGAAGCCGCTGCCGTTCCTGCCGCAGCTGATCGGGCTGGTGGTGGGGCGGGCGTCGGCGGCCGAGCGGGACGTGCTGGAGAACGCGCGCCGGCGGTGGCCGGCGGTCCGCTTCGAGGTGCGCAACGTCGCGGTGCAGGGGGTGCACGCGGTGCCGCAGGTGGTCCAGGCGGTCAAGGAGCTCGACGACCTGCCCGACGTCGACGTGATCATCGTGGCGCGCGGCGGCGGCAGCGTGGAGGACCTGCTGCCGTTCTCCGACGAGGAGGTCGTGCGGGCCGTCGCCGCGGCCCGTACGCCGGTCGTGTCGGCGATCGGGCACGAGCCGGACTCGCCGCTGCTGGACCTGGTCGCCGACCTGCGGGCCTCGACGCCGACGGACGCGGCGAAGAAGGTCGTACCGGACGTGGGCGAGGAGCTGGAGCGGGTGCAGCAGCTGCGGGGGCGGGGCCTGCGCGCCGTACGGGCGCTGCTCGACCGGGAGGAGCGGGGGCTGGCGCACGCGCTGGCGCGGCCGGTGTTCGTGCACCCGCAGCGGATGGTGGAGGCGCGCGAGGACGAGTTGGAGGCCCTGCTGGGGCGCAGCCGGCGGACGCTGCGGCACCTGCTGGACCGGGCCGACTCGGAGCTGGCGCACACGTTGGCGCGGGTGGTGGCGCTGTCGCCGGCGGCGACGCTGGAGCGGGGGTACGCGGTGCTCCAGCGGGCCGACGGGCACGTGGTGCGCTCGCCGGAGGAGGCCGTGGCGGGCGAGGAGCTGCGGGCGCGGGTCGCGGAGGGCGAGTTCTGCGTCCGCGTGGCCGAAAGCGGGCCGTCGGGCGGCTGAACGGAACGGAACGGGCCGGGCGGCGGTCGGCCGGCGCGGCCTGCCGGCCCGACTTGACGAATCATGTGCGTGTTGCACCTGGGTGGACGAGATGCGAGGCGGAATGGGAATGGCAGCAGAGAACACTGCGTTGGGCTACGAGCAGGCCCGTGACGAGCTGATCGAGGTCGTCCGCAGGCTGGAGGCCGGGGGCACCTCGCTGGAGGAGTCGCTCGCGCTCTGGGAGCGGGGCGAGGAACTGGCGGCGGTGTGCCGGCGCTGGCTGGAGGGCGCCCGCGCCCGGCTGGACTCGGCGCTCGCCGCGCGCGAGGAGGCCGGGGAGGGGCAGGAGGGCCGGGACGCCTGAGGCGGGCGGCGGCCCCCGGGGCGGCCGGAGGGTGATTCGAGCCACTGGCGGCCCGATTTAGTTGAAAGTTCGACTAATTTGGGCGTACAGTCGGTGCATCGATGCACCTCTCCGCATGGAAGAAGGCTTTCCCGTGTCCCTCGTTCTTGACCCCGCCGCCCAGGACCTCCTGTTCCGCGAGGCCCGCACCGCCAACACCTTCTCCGACGAGCCGGTGACCGAGGAGCAGGTCCAGGCGATCTACGACCTGGTCAAGTACGGCCCCACCGCCTTCAACTCCACGCCGCTGCGCATCACGCTCGTGCGCTCCCCCGAGGCCCGCGAGCGCCTCGTGAACCTGATGGCCGAGGGCAACCAGGCGAAGACCGCCGCCGCGCCGCTCGTCGCGATCCTCTCCGCGGACAACGAGTTCCACGAGGAGCTGCCGACCCTGCTGCCGCACTTCCCGCAGGCCAAGGACGTCTTCTTCAGCGAGCGCCCGGCCCGCGAGCAGTCCGCGGTGATGAACGCCGCCATGCAGGCCGCGTACTTCATCGTCGGCGTCCGCGCCGCCGGCCTGGCCGCGGGCCCGATGGGCGGCCTGGACTACGCGGGCGTCCAGAAGGAGTTCCTGGACGACGACCACACCCCGCTGATGGTGGTCAACATCGGCAAGCCCGGCCCGGACGCCTGGCACCCGCGCGGCCCGCGCCTGGGCATCGACGAGGTCATCACCACCGTCTGACGGCCGCCCGCAGGCACACGAAGGCCCCGCACCCCGGCCGGTTCCCGGGGGCGGGGCCTTCCGCACGCTCAGGGCGCCGGGCGCCTTCCGCGCCTACTCGGCCTTCTTGAACTCCAGGGCCGCCGCCATCCGGCCGAGGTCCTCGAACGGCGCGGTCCCGGTCACCACCGTGACGTGGCCCTGCTCCTGCCGGACCAGGGCGTCGTACTTCTCGCCCTCCCAGCGCTCCCACTCCACGCCGGCCACCTGCTGCGTCTGCCCGGTGGCCTTCGCCTTCTGGGTGACGTTCGACAGGTACGCGGCCGAGGGGTCGCTGGACTGCTCGACGGCGACGTACTGGTTCCGCGGGTCGAGGAAGCCGAGGTGCCAGCGGTGGGCCTCCCGCCGGTCGAACTTCACCGAGGTCGCCCGCCACTCCTCCGGCAGGCCCACCGGCGCCGCGAGCGGGTACGGCGCCGCCCGCCGGGCGGTGAGCGTCTCCACCCGGTAGTCGACGACGTGTGTCGGATCGGCCTCGTCGTCGTGCGGGACGAACATGTAGATCCCCGCCACGACCACGCCGATGACCGCCAGCGACCGGACCATGTCCCAGACCGTCTGCTTGCCCTTCATACCTGCCACGCACCCATCGTCCCCCATGGCCGGCGGCGATCTCCGCCGGGGTGGGGGCGCCGGCCGCGCGGCGCGCCGGGGGCGGCGTGCGCACGGCGCCCGCGGGGCGCCCGCAAGGCGGCCGCTCAGGACAAACGGCTGACCGATAATCCGCTCATACGTGACCCGGTCTGCTCAGTTTGTCGGCGTGGCGATAGAGTTCCCACACCCTCACCTTCCCGGCCGTCGTCGTACAGAAAGGTGCGCTCCGATGACCGAGCACAACCTGCCGCCCCAGCTCGAAGTCGCCCCCGAAGCCCCCGACCGCAACCTCGCCCTGGAACTCGTCCGGGTGACCGAGGCCGCCGCCATGGCCGCGGGCCGGTGGGTCGGGCGCGGCGACAAGATCGGCGCCGACGGCGCGGCGGTCAACGCGATGCGGACCCTGATCTCCACCGTCTCGATGAACGGCGTCGTCGTCATCGGCGAGGGCGAGAAGGACGAAGCCCCGATGCTCTACAACGGTGAGCGGGTCGGCGACGGCTCCGGCGCCGAGGTGGACATCGCCGTCGACCCGATCGACGGCACCACCCTGAACGCGAAGGGCATGCCGAACGCGATCGCCGTGCTGGCGGCCGCGGACCGCGGCACCATGTTCGACCCGTCCGCGGTGTTCTACATGGAGAAGCTGGTCACGGGCCCGGAGGCGGCCGACTTCGTCGACATCAACGCCCCGGTGTCGGTGAACATCCGCCGGGTCGCGAAGGCCAAGAACATGGCCGTCGAGGACGTCACCGTCGTCATCCTGGACCGCCCCCGCCACGAGGGCATCGTCCGGGAGATCCGCGAGACGGGCGCCCGCATCAAGTTCATCTCCGACGGCGACGTCGCCGGCTCGGTCATGGCGGTGCGCGAGGGTACCGGCGTGGACCTCCTGATGGGCATCGGCGGCACCCCCGAGGGCATCATCTCGGCCTGCGCCATCAAGTGCCTGGGCGGCGTCATCCAGGGCAAGCTGTGGCCCAAGGACGAGGCGGAGCGGCAGAAGGCCGTCGACGCGGGCCACGACCTGGACCGCGTCCTGACCACGAACGACCTGGTGTCCGGCGAGAACGTCTTCTTCGTCGCCACCGGCATCACGGACGGCGAGCTGCTGCGCGGTGTGCACTACCGCTCGGAGACCGCGACGACGTCCTCCCTGGTCATGCGCTCGAAGTCGGGCACGATCCGCAAGATCGACTCCACCCACCGCCTGTCGAAGCTGCGCGCGTACAGCGCCATCGACTTCGACCGGGCCCAGTAGGGGCTGGAGCGCCCGTACGAGCGCACCCGGGCCGGCGGCTGCGCCGGCACAGCGAGAGGGGCGGTTCCCGTGTGCGGCGGGACCGCCCCTCTCGCGTGGCCTCGTACGGGCTCAGCCCGCGGCGGCTATCGTCCCCGCGCCCGGGGTCTGACGGAGTTCGGCCGCGCGGCGGCGCCTGCGGGCCAGCACGACGCGCCGCTCGGCGGCGGTGAGCCCGCCCCAGACTCCGTACGGCTCGGGTTGCAGCAGGGCGTGCTCGCGGCAGGCGACCATCACAGGGCAGCGCGCGCACACCCGCTTGGCGGCCTCCTCGCGGGAGAGCCGGGCGGCCGTGGGCTCCTTGGAGGGGGCAAAGAACAGTCCCGCCTCGTCCCGGCGGCACACCGCCTCCGCGTGCCAGGGGCCGTCCTCCTCCTGCCTCGCCGGCACCCGCGGCCTCGGCACGGCTGTCGGACGGGCCGTGAGGCTCGGTACGGCGGCTACCTGCAGGGACTGATGCGGCGGATGCTGCACGGTCTACTCCTGACGACGGATACGCAAGCGAGAGACGATGCACCTGTCCCTACCCGCTGTACGCGCCCCTATGCACTGCGTGCGGCGCTGCCGGGGCTCCGGCGGAAGAAGACCGAAATACGACCGCGGGACCGGCCGTTGTCCATGCGTCCGGCCACAGCACTAGCGGAGGTTGTCGCGGAGCTTGCGGGCGAGGTCGACCAGGCGGGAGCCGAGCTTCGGGCGGGCTTCGATGTTCCCGAGCAGGGCGAAGCCGCGGATGATGACCACGGGGGCGTTCGGGTCGACGCTGTCGGTGCCGCTGCCGCTGACTTCGAAGTTGCCGAGGACGCCGCTGCCGTGCCCGCGGAGGGTGACGTTCTCCGGGACCAGGACCTCCACGTTGCCGAGGACGCACGCCACCTCGATCTCGGTGACCTGCTGCTCGAAGACGGCCTGGGTGAGGTCGATGCTGATGTCGCCCATGACGGAGACGGCCCGGGTGTGCGCCGGCGGCCGCCAGCGGCCTTTGCGGGCGCTGCTGCTGCACACGGCGACGACCGTCTCGGAGGGGCCGGGGCGCGCGCCGGAGCCTGTGCCGGCGTAGGCGGGGGCGTGCGCGGCCGCGGCTGACGCGGACCCGGCGGGTGCGGCCCCCGGAGCGGGCAGGTCCTGGACCAGGGCGTCCAGCTCGGCGACGGTCTTGCGGCCGTACAGCGCGTCGAGGCGCTCGGAGTGCTCGTCCGGCGTGAGCCGGCCCTCGGCGACGGCGTCGGCCAGGATCCGCGCGATCCGGTCCCGGTCGGCGTCGGAGGCGCGCAGGCCGCCCGGGGCCGGGGCAGCAGGCGCGACAGGGGCAGCGGGCGCGACGGGGGCCGTCGGCGCGGCGGGGGCAGCAGGCGCGACGGGGGCAGCGGGCGCGACGGGGGCAAGAGGCGCGGCGGGTGCCGCCGGCGCGAGGGGTGCCTCCGGCGCGACGGGGGCCGTCGGCGCGGCGGGGGCAGCAGGCGCGACGGGGGCAGCAGGCGCGACGGGGTGCTTTTCCAGGTCCATGACAGCAGTGTAGTGAGACACGATAGATCGCGATAGTTCCGAGTGAGCCTTACCTCACAGACAAGCGCCCGCGGCGAGGTCCTACGCTGGTTGCGCGCTGCCAATCCGGTCGCCAGCGCTCCCGCCGAGTGAGGATGACTGCCGTCATGCCAGAGTTTGCGTACACCGACCTGCTGCCCCTGGGCGAGGACACCACTCCGTACAGGCTGGTGACCTCCGAAGGCGTCTCGACCTTCGAGGCCGACGGCCGTACGTTCCTCAAGGTCGAGCCCGAGGCGCTGCGCAAGCTCGCCGAAGAGGCCATCCACGACATCCAGCACTTCCTGCGCCCCGCCCACCTCGCGCAGCTGCGCCGCATCATCGACGACCCCGAGGCCTCCGCGAACGACAAGTTCGTCGCCCTCGACCTGTTGAAGAACGCCAACATCGCGGCCGCCGGAGTGCTGCCGATGTGCCAGGACACCGGCACGGCGATCGTCATGGGCAAGCGCGGCCAGAACGTCCTGACCGCCGGCGGCGACGAGGAGGCCCTCTCCCGCGGCATCTACGACGCGTACACGCGGCTGAACCTGCGCTACTCGCAGATGGCCCCGCTGACGATGTGGGAAGAGAAGAACACCGGCTCGAACCTGCCGGCGCAGATCGAGCTGTACGCGACGGACGGCGGCGCGTACAAGTTCCTCTTCATGGCCAAGGGCGGCGGCTCGGCGAACAAGTCCTTCCTCTACCAGGAGACCAAGGCGGTCCTGAACGAGGCCTCCATGATGAAGTTCCTGGAGGAGAAGATCCGCTCGCTGGGCACGGCGGCCTGCCCGCCGTACCACCTGGCGATCGTCGTCGGCGGCACGTCCGCCGAGCACGCCCTGAAGACCGCCAAGTACGCGTCCGCGCACTACCTGGACGAGCTGCCCACCGAGGGCTCCCCCCTCGGCCACGGCTTCCGCGACACGGAGCTGGAGGAGAAGGTCTTCGAGCTGACGCAGAAGCTCGGCATCGGCGCCCAGTTCGGCGGCAAGTACTTCTGCCACGACGTCCGCGTGGTGCGCCTGCCCCGGCACGGCGCGTCCTGCCCCGTCGCCATCGCCGTGTCCTGCTCCGCGGACCGCCAGGCCGTCGCGAAGATCACCGCCGAAGGCGTCTTCCTGGAGCAGCTGGAGCGGGACCCGGCGCGCTTCCTGCCGGACACCACCGACGAGCACCTCGACGCCGCGTCGGACGTCGTCTCCATCGACCTGAACCAGCCGATGGAGGAGATCCTCGCGACGCTGACGAAGCACCCGGTCAAGACCCGGCTGTCGCTGACCGGCCCGCTGGTCGTGGCCCGCGACATCGCGCACGCCAAGATCAAGGAGCGGCTGGACGCGGGCGAGGACATGCCGCAGTACCTCAAGGACCACCCGGTCTACTACGCCGGCCCGGCGAAGACCCCCGAGGGCTACGCCTCGGGCTCCTTCGGCCCGACCACCGCGGGGCGCATGGACTCGTACGTCGAGCAGTTCCAGGCGGCGGGCGGCTCGAAGGTCATGCTGGCCAAGGGCAACCGCTCCCAGCAGGTCACGGACGCGTGCGGCACGCACGGCGGCTTCTACCTGGGCTCCATCGGCGGCCCGGCGGCGCGCCTGGCGCAGGACTGCATCAAGAAGGTCGAGGTCCTGGAGTACGAGGAGCTCGGCATGGAGGCGGTCTGGAAGATCGAGGTGGAGGACTTCCCGGCGTTCATCGT
This sequence comes from Streptomyces sp. NPDC031121, assembly GCF_055570615.1. Taxonomy (NCBI): domain Bacteria; kingdom Bacillati; phylum Actinomycetota; class Actinomycetes; order Kitasatosporales; family Streptomycetaceae; genus Streptomyces; species Streptomyces sp. NPDC031121. Next base: position 263,109 of record NZ_JBVIGV010000001.1, on the reverse strand, counting down.
GGTGGACGACAAGGGCAACGACTTCTTCCAGAACCCCGCCCCGGAGCCGACGTTCACCCACATCCCGGTCCGCGGCCCCGGCCTGGCGTAGCCAGCGCTCCCCCGCCCCCAGAGAGCCCCTGGCGCCGACCGCCGGGGGCTCTTGCCGTGCCCCCAACCCGCGGGAAGAAGCCGCCCAGGGGCGCGCAAGAGGTCTGTCCCGGGCAGCTTCTGGCCAGAGAGGGGCATCTGTCACGCAAGTTCGTGCAAGTTGGGTGCGCCCGAGAGTGCCTGCGACGCAAGCTCGCACACAGAGATCGTCAGCCCCGAGCGAGGAGGACACCATGGCTCTGCACAAGCTTGGCAAGGACCCTGAGAGCAAAGACGGCGGCTCGCCCACGATCTACCTGGACGACGCCAGTGACACGTACCTGGTCCAGGGGTTCAAGGTGACGGACGCGGAACGCAGGCAACTGATGGACATCCCCGCCCATGAGGATGTCATCGAGCTGCCGCGACGCATGGTGCAGTTCTTCTTGGAGGTTAAGGGTGCCGACGGTCCCGTCGTTTGAGGAGCTTCTCGCTTCGACCGAGCACAGCGCGATCCATCTGGAGATGCGGGACGGCTACATGGAGTCCGACCCCAGCTTCATGGCCTGGAAGCAGGGCCTCCGCGACCTCCCCGAGGACAACGACCCTGCAATCCGCCACTGGCTGAAGTGGGTCCGCAAGGCCACGGACAGGGGCGTGTCCATCCGCCGAGCCCGGGTGTTCTCCGTCCCGGAATCGGACTACCTCCGGTTCGAGCACCACGTCTCGGACGCCAACGTGAAGGCTGGGGAGGAGATCCGGTGGCTTCCGCGCCGCAACGCTACTGACATCGCCTTCCCGGGGAACGACTTCTGGGTTTTCGACAACAAGACCGTTCTCGTCCTGCACTTCGACGGGAACGGCGAGAGCGCCCCGGGTGACTGGTTGGAGATCACCCAGGACCCGACGATCCTGAAGCTGTGCGTGGGCGCGTTCGAAGCCGTCTGGGAACGGGCCACGCCGCACTCGGATTACCAGCCCACCTGACCCCTGCCCGCCCGTGAACACGTCACCTTCATCAGCAGTCCAAGACGCCCGTGCTGCCCTCGGCAGGCGGCTGCGAGATATTCGCAAGCCGACCGGCCTGACAGCGCGGGCGCTGGCCGCACGTGCGGGTTGGAGCGAGTCCAAGGCTTCTCGCATTGAGAACGGCAAGACTCCGCCCTCAGACCAAGATCTCCTTTCCTACGTCACCATCTGCGGCGTCCCGGAAGACTACGAAGACCTACGCGCCACGGCCCACGGCATCGACGAGATGTACGTGGAGTGGAAGCGATTGCAGCGCGCCGGCCTCAAGCACGCCCAAGAGGCCCACGTTCCCCTGTACGCCCGGACGAGCCGTTTCCGCATCTACGAGCCCGGGGTGATCCCGGGCCTGCTCCAGACGGCCGACTATGCGACCGCCATCATGAAGCGGATCGTGGCCTTCAGGCACATCCCGGACGATGTTGAAGCAGCGGTCAAGGTGCGCATGCTGCGACAGCGCTACCTACACGACGCCCATCGGCACTTTGGGATCGTGCTGGAGGAGTCGGCGTTGCGCTCCCGTTTCGGTGGCCCGGATGTCATGGCTGCCCAGCTCGGACACCTCCTCCGAATCGCCGTGCTGCCTAACGTCAGCCTCGGCGTCGTCCCCATGAGCGCCGAACGGGCCATGTGGCCCGTTGAAGGCTTCTGGATCTACGACGACAACCAAGTGATCATCGAGCTAGCCACGGCACAGGTGACCGTGAAGCAGCCCAGCGAGATCAAGACGTACGCCCACATGTTCGCTGAGCTGGCCAAACTTGCCTGCCATGGGCGGCCCGCACGCGCGTTGATCGCGGAAGCCATCGCCGCACTCGGGTGATTCCCTGCAAGGTCGTGCAAGTTCGCAGAGGCCGTCTTAGCCCCCTTACTAGGGTCATGACATCGACCGGGAAGTCATCGGGAGGGGTGCGTGATGGCAGCCAGTACGGACAGCTTCGAGTACGTGACGTACACCGCAAAGCGGGAGACGTGTCCGTCGTGCAGCATGCCCATCCCCGTTCAGCAGCTTGCCCGACGGGGAATGCTCGGGCAGAAGGACGGCCCGCCGAAAGCCGCCTACTGGCACACCCGGTGCGTCAACGCGGACGGGTCGCGCCGATGACGCGCTCAGTCCTCCGGTACGCCGAGCACCGAATCATCAGAGACCCCGAATCCACGCCCACCGTGGTTGCGAGCTGCCTCCACGAGGGTTGCGGATGGGGTGCTGTTCCCGGCCCCGACGTAGCCGAGGTGGATCGGCAGTGCATGACGCACACGGGCCTGAACGCCGGTCACGGCCGCTTTCTCCGAGGATTCGAGGACATCGCCCTTGTTCATCGGGTCGACAGGACCTGACACGAACCCCCGCCCCCGGCAGGGCGGGAAGCAGCGCAAGCCACAGCCGGTAGGGGGGGGTGATGTGAAATGCGCGTCAACGATCCGGGCGACAAGTCCGGCGGTACGGGTGGGAGCCAGTTCCCGCCCCCGCCCGCCGCCTGAACTCCACCGACAACAGAAGGAGTCTCCCTGTGACGACCATGGTCGAAGGGCCCGCCGCCTTGCGGCGGGGTCGGGACCTCGTCAGTCCCGAGCTGTTCGAGAAGGTCTCCGAGTTCTGCGCCGAGGAGTACGGACACGAACTCTCCACGGCCCGCAACATCGTGGACCAGGCCCTGGCCTTCCTCAAGGTCATGGGCGACGCCCGCGCGTTCGACATGACCCCGTCGAACACCGTAGACCCCGGGTGGCACTCGTTCGCGCTCCACACCACCGCCTACGCCGCGTGGTGTCAGGAACAGTTCGGCTACTTCCTGCACCACGAACCGAAGGCTGCCGTTCGAACCCGCCCCCTGATCGGTTCCGTGGTGGAGCGGATCGAGGCGGCCGGCTTCTACGTCGACGGGGGGATGTGGGGCGCCGCGAAGGGCTGCAACCAGCCCGCCTGCTGCGGCGACGGCGACGGGTGCTGACTCGCTCCCAGGACACGCGGGTCAGGTCGTGATCCGCTCGTACGAAGGAGGGCCCGGGCACGTCACAGGTACCCGGGTCCTCCCCTGAGCGAAGGTACCGCCCATGGCATCCGACGAGGGTCCGACCGGCAGCAGCCGGGTCACCGTGTTCGCCATGTTCGGCGTGGTCTTCGGCTACGCCACGCACCACCTGGACGAACGGCGAATCGGAGACGTCGCAGTCGTCGGCCCTCTGACTCCCGGAGTCGAGTGGGGACGCCTGTGGCAGATGGCCCGCACCTGCGGACGGCCCACGGCCGGCGAGACGGAGCAGGCGCAGTGGGTGCTCACGCAGGCCACCCGCGCCTTCGTCTGCGGCAGCGACCGCATCGGGCAGTTCCGGGAACGGGGGTGGAAGCTGGAGCCCGGCGGCAAGCGCGTCCGGTTCGATGCGACCTACGCCAACCGTGACCACCTGTGGACAGGGAACCTGACCGTCGAAGGCCTCACCCCTGACCAGGTGGCAGAGCGCCCGACGCTCTACCAGGTGTGACCTCCGAAAACCGCCCCTTCGGGTATGGGGGTACTCGGCTTCGCGGCCGGCCTGGGCGCCAGCAGCCTCCACGATCTGCGCCGAAGAGGCCGCGGCCAGAGGGAGCGCTGGTCGGGTCGCTCGCCGCAAGGCGGCCCGGGCCTCCGCGGCGGTGGGCCGGGTGCGGAGGAGCCGGGTGGTGCGGCGTGTGCCGGCGGTGCCCTGCCGGGGGCCCGGGGGGTGGGGCTATAGCGTGGGGCGTATGACGTACCAGGCGTTTTCCGGGGCCCGTGGTGTGCGGGTCGTCGCCCATCGCGGGGCTTCGCACGAGTATCCCGAGCACACGCTCGCCGCCTACCGGCAGGCCATCGCCGACGGGGCCGACGCGTTGGAGTGCGATGTGCGGCTCAGTGCCGACGGGCGGCTGGTGTGCGTGCACGACCGGCGCGTGGACCGCACCTCCGACGGGTCGGGGATCGTCTCCGCCATGACGTACGAGCAGCTCGCCGCGCTCGACTTCGGCTCCTGGAAGGGCGACGAGCACCGCGGCGCGCAGGTGCTGCTGTTCGAGGACCTGTTGAAGGAGGCCCTGGCCGCGGGCCGGCCCGTCGGGCTCGCCGTGGAGACGAAGCACCCGACGCGGGCCGGGGGCCGGTTGGAGGCCGAGCTGGTGCGGGTCCTGAAGGACCACGGGCTGGCCGGCGGGGCGGAGGGGCTGGTGGAGGTGATGAGCTTCTCCCGTACCGCGCTGATGCGGCTGCACCGGCTGGCGCCGGGGCTGCCCGCGGTGTACCTGGTCGAGCGGGCGGTGCGCGCGCCGCGGCCGCCGTTCGCGGGCCACGCCGGGCCGGGCATCGACCTCGTCCGCAAGGACCCGGGGCTGGTGGGGCGGCTGAAGGCCAAGGGGCTCGGGGTGCGGGTGTGGACGGTGGACGAGGTCGAGGACGTCGAGCTGTGCCTGCGGCTCGGCGTGGACACGCTGATCACCAACCGGCCGCGTGAGGTACGGGAGTACCTCGGCCGGCGGTGAGTCCGCGGCCGCGCCCGGCGGCGGCCCTACGTGAAGCGCTGGGCCGGGGTGCCGTCGCAGGGTTGGAGGCGGGCCGGCTGCCGCGGGGCGGAGACGGCCAGGCAGAGGCCGGGGGCGGCGGCGGGGCGCAGGGTGGCGCCGTCGCGGAGCCACTGCTGGTTGGTACCGCCGTGGCAGTTCCACAGGATGGCGCCGGTACCCGCGCGGTAGTCGCCGCCGGGGACGTCGAGGCAGCGGTCGTGGGTGAGCTCGCTGCGGAGGGACCGGCGGGGGGTGTCGTACCACCAGCCCTGGTTGCGGCCGCCGTGGCAGTCCCAGGCGAGGACGCGGGTGCCGTTGGCGGTGGCGGCGCCGTCCGCGTCGAGGCAGTTGCCGGTGGCCGTGTGGCGCAGCGGGCCGAAGAGGTCGTCCCAGGCGCCGGCGGTGAGGACCGGGGTGCCGGTGGAGGCGGGGTCGGCGCAGGAGGCCTCGCGCAGCCCGGAGGCGTACAGCTGGGTGAGGCAGGACGCGAAGGCGGCGTGGCCGCGGGTGTTCGGGTGGAAGGACTGGCGGGCGGTGTCCTCGTCCCACGGGAAGTGGTCGGCGAGGTCGAGGTAGAGCCCGCGGGCCCAGGTGTCCTCCATGCAGACCTCGTGGCCGTGGAAGAGCCGGGAGTTGTCGAGGTAGACGGCGCCGGAGGCGCGGGCGGCGGCGCGGATGCCCTCCTGGAAGGCGGGTACGGCGTGGTTGCGGCCCCAGGCGGCGTCGGAGTCGTATCCGGCGCAGCCGCCGGGGAGCTTGCCGGGGAAGGCGGGGTTGTCGCGGAAGTCGGGGCCGATGGGGCTGGGGTAGCCCATGACGACGAGCCGGTAGTCGGCGTCGGCGTAGCCCGCGTCGCGCATGACGGTCCGGAGGTCGGCGACGGTGGCCTCCACCTTGGGCCGCAGGGCGTCGACGCGGGCCTGCCAGCCGGGGGCGTACGCGGGCTCGCAGGCGCCTTGGGAGAGGATCCAGCGGGTGACGCAGTCGGTCATGACGGGGCCGAACTGCAGGTCGTCGTTGGCTCCGGCGACGAGCAGGACCATGGTGATGCGGGTGTTGCGGGCCTTGATGGCGAGGGTGTCGCTCTGGACGAGTTCGTCGGCGTACTGGGGGGTGCCGCCGATGCGGATGTTGCCGGTGTACGCGCCGGAGCAGGCGGCGTTGAAGGTGAGGTCGGCGGGGATGCCGGTGCGGTGGACGGCCGCTTCGGGTGAGCGGTGGCACTGGTTGGACGGGGTGTTGGTGGCGGGGTCGTAGGTGCCGGTGCCCTCGCCGGAGATCTCGCTGTCGCCGAGCGATATGAGGCCGGTCTTGCGTTCGGCCATGGGGCGGACGGCCGGGTCGCCGTAGATGCGGGTCGCCTCGGCGGCGCGTACGGCCTCCAGGGCGGGCGGCAGCGGCTTGGCGTCCGCGGCGGCGGTGGCCGCCGGGGCCGCGTGGGCCAGGGGGGTGACGGCGGTGGCGCCCCCGAGGGCGGCCGCGGCCGCCGCGAGGGCGGCGAAGGTACATCTGAGCCTGGGTTTCGCACCTACACGTGTCATGTACGCCTCCCCGAGGTCGCTGTTACCGCCGGTACTTACCGAGCGGCAGGGGAGAAGGGAACACGTCGGACACGACGATCGCTCAACTTTTCAAGGAGGCAGCACACATGACGAACGACCAGCACCAGGACGCCGGCACGTCCCCCGCCGGCGGCCACCGCACCGAGCACGACTCCATGGGCGAGGTCAGGGTCCCCGCGCACGCCAAGTGGCGGGCCCAGACACAGCGCGCGGTGGAGAACTTCCCCCTCTCCGGGCAGCGCCTGGAGCGCGCCCACATCGAGGCCCTCGCCCGCATCAAGGCGGCCGCCGCGAAGGTCAACGCGGATCTCGGCGTCATCGCGGACGACGTCGCCGGGGCGATCGCCGAGGCCGCCGCCGAGGTCGCCGAGGGCCGCTGGGACGACCACTTCCCCGTGGACGTCTTCCAGACCGGATCGGGGACCTCGTCCAACATGAACGCCAACGAGGTCATCGCCACCCTGGCGACCGAGCGCCTCGGCCGGGACGTGCACCCCAACGACCACGTCAACGCCTCGCAGAGCTCGAACGACGTGTTCCCCTCGTCCATCCACATCGCCGCGACGGCCGCCGTCACCCGCGAGCTCGTCCCGGCGCTGCGCCACCTCGAACTGGCGCTGGAGCGCAAGGCGGCCGAGTTCGCCGCGGTCGTCAAGGCCGGCCGCACCCACCTGATGGACGCCACCCCGGTCACCCTGGGCCAGGAGTTCGGCGGGTACGCCGCCCAGGTGCGCCTCGGCATCGAGCGGCTGGAGTCGGCCCTGCCCCGGCTGGCCGAACTGCCTCTCGGCGGAACGGCGGTGGGGACCGGAATCAACACCCCGGCCGGCTTCTCGGAGGCCGTGATCGCCGAGGTCGCCGCGGCGACCGGGCTGCCCCTGACGGAGGCCCGCAACCACTTCGAGGCCCAGGGGGCGCGGGACGCGCTGGTGGAGACCTCCGGCGTGCTCCGCACGATCGCGGTCTCCCTGACCAAGATCTGCAACGACCTGCGCTGGATGGCCTCCGGCCCCCGCACGGGATTGGCCGAAATCAACCTCCCGGATCTGCAGCCGGGCTCCTCGATCATGCCGGGGAAGGTCAATCCGGTAGTCCCGGAGGCCGTCCTGATGATCGCGGCGCAGGTGACGGGGAACGACACCGCGGTCGCCGTCGCCGGCGCGGCGGGCAACTTCGAACTCAACGTGATGCTCCCGGTGATGGCCCGGAACCTGCTGGAGTCGATCCGGCTCCTCGGCTCCGGCAGCCGCCTCCTCGCCGACCGCACCGTGGACGGCATCACCGCCAACACGGCACGGGCCAGGGAGTACGCCGAGTCCTCCCCCTCCGTGGTCACCCCCCTCAACCGCCACATCGGCTACGAGGAGGCCGCCCGGGTCGCCAAGCGGGCGCTCGCGGAGCGGAAGACGATCAGGGAGGTGGTCCTGGAGTCCGGCTACGTCGACCGCGGCGAGCTGACCCTGGAGCAGCTCGACGAGGCCCTCGACGTCCTGCGCATGACCCGGCCCTGACACCGCCCCTCCCAGGGGCCGGATCCGGTCGTTTCCCTCCCCCGAACCCCTCCGTGACCTGCACCGCAGCGGGCCCGTCCGCCCCGCCCCTACTATCTGCGCATGACAGGTACCGCAGGCCGCGGGGGCGGCGAGGGTCAGGGCGTCCGGTGGCGGCGGGGCGAGCAGGTCCTCTGGCGCTACCGCGACCACGCGCCGGGCGGCCTGCCGGGCGCGGTCCACATCTGCCGCCCGGTCACCGTCGTCGAGGACACCGCCGACCTGCTGGCGGTGTGGATGGCGCCCGGCACCGAATGCGTCAAGCCCGTCCTGGCCGACGGCACGCCCGTCCACGAGGAGCCGCTCGCGACGCGGTACACGGCGCCGCGGACGACGGTGCGCTCACGCTGGTTCGGCACCGGCGTGCTGAAGCTGGCCCGGCCGGCGGACCCGTGGTCGGTGTGGCTCTTCTGGGAGCCGGGCTGGCGGTTCAAGAGCTGGTACGTGAACCTGGAGGAGCCCCGGACGCGCTGGTCGGGCGGCGTCGACTCCGTCGACCACTTCCTCGACATCTCCGTCCACCCCGACCGCACCTGGACGTGGCGCGACGAGGACGAGTTCGCGCAGGCGCAGCGGGCCGGCCTGATGGGCCCGGAGCGGGCGCGCCGGGTGCAGGAGGCCGGCCGGGCCGCGCTGGAGGCCGTCAAGGCGTGGGGCTCCCCGTTCTCGGACGGGTGGGAGGACTGGCGCCCCGATCCGGCATGGACGGTTCCGGCCCTGCCCGGGGACTGGGACCGCACCCCGGCGCATATGACCTCATGAGACCCTTGATGCGCCCCCGGGGTTGAACCGTAATATCTCCCTCCGCAAGGTCCCCTGCACACCGCACGCCTGCCGCCGGCGCGCAAACCACGCGCAGTACGCGGCACTTGACGGGAGGTCAACGCGGAGAGAGGTAACGAGCGGGACGCGGAACCGCGGGGCGGTGGTGCCCCCGCCGCTGAGCGGGTATACCGCGACTGACCGAGTTGAGTGCAGCGCACATCGAGCGCAAACGGACGGAATGCCACGCGTGACGGAGTACCCCACCTCGCAGGAGGGCCCGCAGCCTGCCGCGGCCGCCGCGACACCGGCCCAGGGCGGCCCGGGCCTGCCCGCCGGGGCCGGCGGAGCCGCGGACGGGCGGGGCCGCGGCGCGTCCGGCGGGGCGTGCGCCGCGGACGAACTCGGCCACGGGAAGGCTCCGGCCCCGGCCGCCGAGGGCGTACGCGACACGGGGGCCCCGGGCGCCGGCCCGGTCCGCGCCCACGCCGACGGGGGCGTCGGCCCCGACGTGCCGCGCCAGCGCCGCACCCGCGACGGCGCCGCCGCCCGCAACGCCTCCGCGCCGGCCGCCCCCTCCCCCGCCCTCCCGGACACCGCGCCCGGGGGCGCCGCCGGACCGGCCCCGGAAGCGGCCCCCGCCGCGCCTCAGGCCCCGCCGGCCGGTCCCGAGGACGCCCGCGACATCCTGCCGGACGCCGCCGCCGACGCCGCCGCAGACCCGGCTGCCGACCCGGCCGCCGCCGACGGGGCGTCGCCGGCCCGCCGCGAGGGCGACCGGCTGCGGTTCGTGGGCGCCGCGACGCGCCGGATCGCCCGCGGCATCGACCTGGACGAGATCGTGCTCGGCCTGTGCCGGGCCACGGTCCCGACGTTCTCCGACGCCATCCTCGTCTACCTGCGCGACCCGCTCCCGGTCGGCGACGAGCGGCCCGTCGGCCCGGTCGTTTTAAGGCTGCGCCGCACCGACCGGCTCCGGCCGATCGACGACCTGACCGGAGCCGAGGGCGCCGGGGCCGCGGGGGGCGCCGGCGAACTCGACTTCAGCCAGCTGCCGCTGCTCGGCCCGCAGGGCGACCTGCCCGCCGCCGAACTCTGCGAGATCATGCCCGGCGGGGCGCTCGCCGAGGTGCTGCGCGGCGTCCGCCCGGTCTTCGGCTCCTCCGCGGGCGCCCAGGACGCCCTGCCGGAGCTGCTGGGCGCCGGGCACCCCCGCCCGCGCGGCCGGCGGGCCATCCTGGCCCCGCTGCGCGGCCGCCGCCGGGTGATCGGCGCGGCCGTGTTCCTGCGCAGCCCGGAGCGGCCCGCGTTCGAGCAGAACGACCTGCTGGTCGCCGCCCAGCTCGCCACGCACACCGCCCTCGGCATCGACAAGGCCGTCCTGTACGGCCGCGAGGCGTACATCGCCGACGAGCTCCAGCGCACCATGCTCCCGGACAGCCTGCCCCAGCCGACGGGCGTCAGGCTCGCCTCCCGCTACCTGCCCGCCGCGGAGACGGCCCGGGTCGGCGGCGACTGGTACGACGCCATACCCCTGCCCGGCAGCCGCGTCGCGCTCGTCGTCGGCGACGTCATGGGGCACTCCATGACGTCCGCGGCCATCATGGGGCAGCTGCGGACCACCGCGCAGACGCTGGCCCAGCTCGACCTGCCGCCGGCCGAGGTGCTGCACCACCTCGACGAGCAGGCGCAGCGGCTCGGCTCGGACCGCATGGCCACCTGCCTGTACGCCGTCTACGACCCGGTGTCGCACCGCATCACCATCGCCAACGCGGGCCATCCGCCGCCGGTCCTGCTCCACCTGGGCGGCCGCGCCGAGGTGCTGCGGGTGCCGCCGGGCGCGCCCATCGGCGTCGGCGGCGTCGACTTCGAGGCCGTCGAGCTGGACGCGCCCGCCGGGGCGACCCTGCTGCTGTACACCGACGGGCTGGTGGAGTCCCGGCTGCGGGACGTGTGGACCGGCATCGACCAGCTCCGCGAGCGCCTGGCCACCACCGCCCAGCTGACGGGCCTGGACCACCCGCCGCCGCTGGAGGCCCTCTGCGACGACGTCCTCGACATGCTCGGCCCCGGCGACCGGGACGACGACATCGCGCTGCTCGCCGCCCGCTTCGACGGGATCGCGCCCAGCGACGTCGCGTACTGGTTCCTCGACCCGGAGGAGACCGCGCCGGGCCGGGCCCGCCGCTTCGCGCGGCGCGCGCTGACCCGCTGGGGGCTGGAGGAGCTGGAGGACTCGGTGGAGCTCCTCGTCAGCGAGGTCGTCACCAACGCGGTCCGCTACGCGGAGCGGCCCGTCACACTGCGCCTGCTGCGGACGGACGTGCTGCGCTGCGAGGTCGGCGACGACTCCCCGCAGCTGCCGCGCCAGCGCCGCGCCCGCGAGACCGACGAGGGCGGCCGCGGGCTGTTCCTGGTGAACCGGATGGCCCGCCGCTGGGGTGCGACCCGGCTGAGCAGCGGCAAGGTGGTCTGGTTCGAGCTGCCGCTGCCCGCCGGGCGCGACCGGCGCTGACGGCCGGGCCGCCGCCCGCCGCCGGAAAGACCGCCGCCCCGCAGCATCAGTGCTGCGGGGCGGCGGTCTTTCACGGCTGGTCCTGCTGTTGGAACGGCGGCAGGACGGGCGGGCTGGCCGAGCTCTTCGTCGGGTCCGGCTTGATGGAGCCGCTCTTGGTCGGGTCCGGCTTGCCGGAGCTCTTGCTCGGGTCCGGGCTCGGCGAGAGCTTGCTCGGGTCCGGGCTGGGCGAGAGCTGGCTGCCGCTCGGCGACGGGCTGCTCGAGCTGGGCGAGTTCGACGGGGAGGTGCTGCGCGACGGGGTCTGGACGGCGCCCATCTCCGCCTCGGAGAGGTCGAACTTCGCGGTGTTCACGCCCTTGAGGGCGGCCAGCGTGTACGCCTTCCAGATGTCGGCGGGGAAGCTGGAGCCGCCGGCGCGGCCGCCGCCCGCGGTGCCGGTCAGGGTGACCTGCTTGCCGGTGCCCGGCTCCTCGCCGAACATCGCGACGACGGTGACGAGTTCGGGGGTGTACGCGGTGAACCAGGCGGACACGTTGGACTCGGTGGTGCCGGTCTTGCCGGCGGCCTCGTACGCGGAGCTCTTGACGGCCTTGCCGGAGCCGTCGTTGACGACGCCGGTGAGGACCTTGGTCACGGTGTCGGCGGTCTCGCGGGTGATCGCCTGGCCGCCGACCGACTCGACCTTCTGGAACTCGCGGATGCTGTGCTCGGCGCTCTTGATGATCGAGGGGGTGACCCTCTTGCCGTGGTTGTCGAGGGTGGCGTAGACGGCGGCCATCTCGACGGTGTTGGCGCTCATCGTGCCGAGCGACATGGCCGGCTTGTCCTCGGGCCAGCCCTCGCGGTCCTTCATGCCGAGCTGGAGCGCGGTCTTCTTCGCGTTCTGCGGCTTCACGTCGACGATCATCTGGGCGTAGACGGAGTTCACCGAGTAGTTGGTGGCCTCCTGCACCGTCATCATCGGGTCGCCGTAGTTCTTGTTGTCCTGGTTCTGCGGGTTGAACGGGATCCTGCTGCCGACGACCGGGCGCTTGCTGGTGCCGTCGTACAGGGCGTTCGGGGTGATCGGCTTCTTGTCCTGGGTGACCGCCTTGGTCTCCAGGGCGGAGGCCAGCACGACGGGCTTGAACGTCGAGCCCGGCTGGTAGTCGGTGCGCAGCGCGTTGCTCGCCCAGTGGTCGGACATGCCCGTGCCGCCGTACATGGCGACGATGGCGCCGGTCTTGGGGTCGACGGAGGTGGCGCCGGCCTGGACGGCGGCGTCGACGGGGCGGTCCTTGCGGTCGAGCTTGGACTCCAGCTCGTCGTTGACGGCCTTCTCCAGCGCGGCCTGCTTCTTCGGGTCGATGTTGAGGACGATCTCCCAGCCGCCGGCCTGGAGTTCGGCGGCGGACATCTTCGTCTGGCGGCGCAGCTCGGCGTCCGCGGCCTGCTTCAGGTAGCCCTTCTGGCCTTCGAGGCCGGGGGCGGGCTTGGGCTTGATCGGCTCCTGGAACTTCAGGGTGTCGCGCTTGGCCTTGTCCAGCTCGCCCATCTCGACCATGTTGTCGAGGACGCCGTTGAAGCGGATCATGACAAGCTTCTTGCCGCGCTCGCTCGCGCTGGCCCAGTCGTAGTCGCTGGGGGCCTGGAGGAGGGCCGCCAGGTAGGCGCCCTGCTCCAGGGTGAGCTTGCTGGAGTCGATGCCGTAGTAGGCCTGGGAGGCGGCCTGGATGCCGTACGCGCCGCGGCCGAAGTAGCTGGTGTTCAGGTAGCCGGCGAGGATGTCGTCCTTCTCCATGCGCTGGTCGACCTTGAGGGAGATCACCAGTTCCTTCACCTTGCGCGTGGCCGTCTGGTCCTGCGTCAGGTAGAAGTTCTTGACGTACTGCTGGGTGATGGTCGAGCCGCCCGCCTTGCCGCGGCCGGTGGCCGTGTTGAACAGGCCTCGGGCGACGCCCATGAAGTCGACGCCGCGGTCCTTGTAGAAGGACTTGTTCTCGATCGCGATGAAGGCGTTGCGGACGTCCTTCGGCACCTTGTCGAGGGTGACGATCTCGCGGTTCATCTTGCCCTCGCGGGCCATGATGGTGCCGTCGGCGTACTTGTAGGTGTTGCTCTGGAGGGTCGCCTCGGCGTTGGGGTCGGGCTCCTCCACGTAGAAGTAGAGGCCGACGAGCGCTGCCATGCCGAGCAGCATCAACCCGAAGAACGTCCCGAGGACCTTCTTCCAGGTGAAGAAGCGGCGTATACCGGTCCGCTTGCCGGCGCGCCCCTTTCCGTCCGCGCGCCCGCGCGGCGACCGCCGCGCGCTGCGCTGCTGCTGCGCCCTACGCGCATCTGCTCGGCCCATCGCTCCCGCTCCGCTCGAATTCCCCCCCGACGTCAGCTCTGAAAGCTAACACCGGAGGTTGTGACAAAGGTTTGCCAAGCCTGACCAATTTCGGTCAATTCGGACGTGAGAATCAGCACCCACATCAAGGGAACCGACGCGTGCCGGGCGCCCAGGGTTGCGGAAACCACCAAAAGTGATATCACTTTGCTAGGCCCAAGGGGGGCCGTCGCCGAAGCGAACGGGGCATACCATGACGAACACCACAGAGGGCGGGACCGGCATCCGCGAGTTCCCGGCGCGCAGCGTCGGCGGCGGGCTGGCCCTGCTGGCGGGCCTGGCGGGGGTCGCGGGCGGCGTCTGCCTCATCGCCGCCGGGGCCCAGGGGGACGGCACCTCCGCCCAACCGGCGCTGGTGGCAGGGGGGATCGTCCTGGCACTGCTGTCGGTGCTGGCGATGTGCGGGCTGAACACGGTGGCCCCGGGCGAGGCCCGGGTGGTCCAGCTCTTCGGCCGCTACCGCGGCACCATCCGCACCGACGGCCTGCGCTGGGTGAACCCGCTGACCTCGCGGAAGAGGATCTCCACCCGCGTACGCAACCACGAGACGGCCGTCCTGAAGGTCAACGACGCCTACGGCAACCCCATCGAGCTGGCCGCGGTCGTGGTCTGGCGGGTCGAGGACACCGCGCGCGCCGTCTTCGAGGTGGACGACTTCACCGAGTTCGTGGAGACCCAGACCGAGGCGGCGGTCCGGCACATCGCGATCGAGTACCCCTACGACGCCCACGACGAGGGCGGCCTCTCGCTGCGCGGCAACGCCGAGGAGATCACCGAGAAGCTCGCCGCCGAGCTGCACGACCGGGTCGAGGCGGCCGGCGTGCACATCGTCGAGTCCCGCTTCACCCACCTCGCGTACGCTCCGGAGATCGCCTCGGCGATGCTCCAGCGCCAGCAGGCCGGCGCGGTCGTCGCGGCCCGCAAGCAGATCGTCGAGGGCGCCGTGGGCATGGTCGAGCTGGCCCTGAACCGCCTGACGGAGGAGGACATCGTGGATCTGGACCCGGAGCGCAAGGCCGCCATGGTCTCGAACCTCATGGTGGTGCTCTGCGGCGACCGCGCCGCCCAGCCCGTCGTGAACACCGGGACGCTCTACCAGTGAGCGGCGACCCCTCCGGCGGCACCGGACGGGCCGGCGGGGAGCGGGCGGCCGGGCAGCGGGCGGCGGGCCGCGCCGCCCGCAAGCAGGTGCTGCTGCGCCTCGACCCGCAGGTGTACGAGGCCCTCGCCCGCTGGGCGGGCGAGGAACTGCGCAGCACCAACGCGCAGATCGAGTTCCTGCTGCGGCGCGCCCTCGCCGAGACGGGGCGGCTGCCGGGCGGCGCCGCCCCCATCCCGCCGCGCGGCCGGCCGCCCCGCTCCTCCCCCGGCCCCTGACGGCCTCCGGCCCGTGACCGGCCGTCAGCCCGCCCGGGTGCGGCCGAGCAGGACGAAGCCCTGCTCCTCGGCCACCGTCCGGTAGCCCGCGGCGCGGGCCCGCGCGAGCGCGAGGGCCTCGTCGCGCGCGCTCAGCGGCCAGCGCAGCTCCGGCGCGACCTGCGTGTCCACCAGGACCCATTCCGGGTCGGGCCGCCCGGCCGCCCACCCGAACAGGCTGACGCTCGTCCGGTTCGCCAGGTGCGGCACGAGCCCGTCGGAGGCCTGCACCTGCGCCCCGTCCGGGATCCGCGCCATCATCCGGTGGGCGGCCGCGATCCGCGGGTCGGTCCGCCACAGGGCCGGGTCGGCGAGCTTCCCCAGCGAGGACCCGGGGAGCAGCAGCAGGCAGACGCCGGCCGCGCCGGCCAGGACCCGGCGCAGCCCCGCGCCCGACGTGCCGCGCCGCTCCAGGGCGTGGACGAGGGCCGCGAAGACGACCGGCATCGCCGTGAGCGAGTAGTGGTAGCCGGTCCCCCAGTGCGGCGCGTAGTCCGACAGCCCGCGCCACAGCAGCGTCGGCACCGCGACCAGCAGCAGCGGCGAGCGCAGGGCGAGGAAGAGGGTCGGTGCGAGCAGCAGCACCAGCGTCACCGCCTTCTCCCCGGGGGTCACGAGCCCGGCGGTCGCCTTGTGCAGCAGCGCCGCGAAGCCGCCGCCCGCGCCGCCGGACCCGCCGAGGAAGCCGGCGTAGAAGTACGACCCGGCAGGGTTGAGGGCGGGCAGGACGACGAGCACGGCGAGCAGCGTCCAGGCGGCGCCCGCCGCGGCGGTGGCGAGCCCGAGCCGCCGGCGGCCCGGTCCGCCGCGCCAGGCGATCAGCAGGCCGATGACGGCGACGGTGCCGCCCATGTCCTCCTTCACCAGCAGCAGCGGCAGCGCCCACAGGGCGGCGGCGCGCAGCCGGTCCTGGCCGAGGGCCGCCAGCGAGCAGGCCAGGAGCGGGACGGCGAAGGCCCATTCGTGGAAGTCGAAGCCCACCGCGTTCGCGACGCCCCAGGACAGCCCGTAGGCGAGGCCGATGACGGCGGCCGCCGCGCCGCCGAGCGCCCGCCGCGCCCACAGCGCGAGCGGCAGGACGCTCGCCGCGACCAGGGCGGCCTGCGCGACGAGCAGCGTGCGCGCCGACGGGAACAGCAGGTAGGCGGGGGCCAGAAGGGCCAGGACCGGGGAGAAGTGGTCGCCGAGGACGGCGAAGCCGGGCCCCTTGACCTCGGAGACCGGCAGGCGTCCCTCCGCGTACGAGCGGACGGCCTGCTCGAAGATGGCCAGGTCGAAGCTGTGCGACAGCAGGCGCTCGTGGGTGCGCAGCGAGAGGGCGGCGTACGCGAGGAAGAGCCCCGAGGCGAGGGCCCACATCCACAGCGGCGGCGGCCCGCCCCGGCCGGCTGCCGGCGGGTCTCCGGCCGGCCCCGGGCCCGCCCGGTCCGGCGTACCGGACTGCTGCGGCGGGAGCGCGGCGGTGTCTGCGGGGGGTGCGTGCATGGCGCGCCTTTCGGGGAGCAGGGCCGGACCGGTGCCCCTCAACGTGCCAGCCGGGCCGCGGGGCACGGCCGAGCCGCCTCGACCGCCGGCCGAGTCCCCACGAATGGCCGCACCCGGCTCCCCTGCGGCGGGGGCCTACTCGGCGGGCCAGACCGGCAGCGGGCGGACCGCCTCGCGCAGGGCGGCGGCGACGGCCCGGAACTCCTCCTGGCGGGCGGTGCCGGTCCGCATCGCGAGGGCGATCCGCCGGGAGGGGGCCGGCTCGGCGAAGTACCCGGTGGCCAGGTGCTCGTTGCGGGCGGTCTCCAGGCGCAGCGCGGTGCGCGGCAACAGGGTGACGCCCAGTCCCCCGGCGACCAGTTGTACGAGGGTGGAGAGCCCGGCGGCGGTCGTGGTGACGTCGGCCCCGTCGGTCCGCCCGGCCTCGCGGCAGATGTCGAGGGCCTGGTCGCGCAGGCAGTGGCCCTCGTCGAGCAGGAGCAGCTGGAGGCCGCGCAGCTCCTCGCGGGGGATGTCGCGGCGCCCGGCGAGGGGGTGCTCGCGGGGGGCCAGGAGGACGAAGTCCTCGTCGAAGAGGGGCAGTTCGGTGACGCCGGGGACGCCCAGCGGCACGGCGAGCAGCAGCAGGTCCAGGCGGCCGGCAGCCAGGCCGTCGAGGAGGGAGGAGGTCTGCTCCTCGTGGACCTGGAGGTCCATGCGGGGGTAGCGCCGGTGGAACAGCGACAGGACGGTCGGCAGCAGGTAGGGGGCGACGGTGGGGATCACCCCGAGGCGCAGGGTCCCGGTGAAGGGGGCGCGTACGGCCTCGGCCTCCTCCAGGAGCCCGCCCATGGCGTCGAGGACGGAGCGGGCGCGGGCGGCGATGCGCTCGCCGGCCGGGGAGAGGAGCACCTTGCGGGTGGTGCGCTCCAGGAGCTGGACGCCGAGGGCCTCCTCCAGCGCGGAGACGGCCCCGGAGAGGGCGGGCTGGCTCATGCCGATGGCGGCGGCCGCGTCGCGGAAGTGCAGGTGCTCGGCGACGGCGGCGAAGGCGCGCAGCTGCGCGAGCGTCGCCTGCTTCGTCCCCTTATTACTGACGGCCACTGATAGGTACCTCCGATCACCCGGCACAAGACTAGCTATTTCTGCAATCAATGCAGCTGTGTCAGCATGTGAGATACGTCCAACCCCCTCGGAAGACGCCCATAAAGGGCGTTTTTCCTGCTGCAAGGAGAGCACGTGCTCACTGTCGGTGACAAGTTCCCCACCTACGATCTGACCGCCTGCGTCTCGCTCGAGGCCGGCAAGGAGTTCGCGCAGATCGACCACAAGACCTACGAGGGCAAGTGGCGCGTGGTGTTCTTCTGGCCGAAGGACTTCACCTTCGTCTGCCCGACCGAGATCGCCGCCTTCGGCAAGCTGAACGACGAGTTCGCCGACCGCGACGCCCAGGTCCTCGGCGTCTCCGGCGACTCCGAGTTCGTCCACCACGCCTGGCGCAAGGACCACGCCGACCTGCGCGACCTGCCCTTCCCGATGCTGGCCGACTCCAAGCACGAGCTGATGCAGGCCTGCGGCGTGCAGGGTGCGGACGGCTTCGCGCAGCGCGCCGTCTTCATCGTCGACCAGAACAACGAGATCCAGTTCTCCATGGTGACCGCCGGCTCCGTCGGCCGTAACCCCAAGGAGGTCCTGCGGGTCCTCGACGCCCTGCAGACCGACGAGCTGTGCCCCTGCAACTGGACCAAGGGCGAGGACACCCTCGACGCGGGCGCCCTCCTGGCCGGTGAGTGACGGATGTCCCTCGACTCCCTCAAGGCCTCGATACCCGACTTCGCCAAGGACCTGAAGCTCAACCTGGGCTCGGTCATCGGCAACAGCGGCCTGCCGCAGCAGCAGCTGTGGGGCACGGTCCTGTCCTGCGCCATCGCCGCCCGCTCCCCGCGCGTCCTGCGTGAGCTGGAGCCGGAGGCGAAGGCCGCCCTGTCGCCCGAGGCGTACACGGCCGCCAAGTCGGCTGCGGCCGTCATGGCGATGAACAACGTCTTCTACCGCACCCGCCACCTGCTCTCCGACCCGGAGTACGGCACGCTGCGGGCCGGTCTGCGGATGAACGTCATCGGCAACCCGGGCGTGGAGAAGGTCGACTTCGAGCTGTGGTCGCTCGCGGTCTCCGCGATCAACGGCTGCGGCCAGTGCCTCGACTCGCACGAGCAGGTGCTGCGCAAGGCCGGCGTCGACCGCGAGACGGTCCAGGAGGCCTTCAAGATCGCCTCGGTGATCCAGGCCGTCGCGGTCACCCTCGACGCCGAGGCCGCCCTCGCCGCCGAGTAGCAGCCGCCCCGTGCAGGGAGAGGGGCCCCGCAGCCGTCCGACGGCTGCGGGGCCCCTGGCGTTCGCGGCGCTCCCGCGCTACTTGGCCAGGCCGCCCATCAGTGCGCGCATGTCCTCGATCATCGCGGCCTTGACGGCGTCCTCGTCCGGCCCGGGCGTGCCGCCTCCCTTGTCGACGTCCCCGAGCCAGGTGACGGACAGCGTGAACACCGCCCCGCCGTCGAGGACCCGGAGCCTCGGCCCGCTGATGAACGCGGGCGCCTCCACCATCAGCGCCCGCTCCCCCAGCCCCGGCACCTCGGCCACCTCCGCGGCCGCCGCCGCCGACAGCGCCTCCGGGACCAGGCCGGGACCCTGCCCGAACTCGGCCTCCGGGTCCGTCTTCTTGTGCAGTTCGACCAGGACCTGCATCTGGTAGGAGGTGCCGCCCTTCTCCCACTCCGTGAAGTACTCGCAGTGCGCCCAGTCCACCGCCGGGCCCTCGCGGTGGCTGGGGTGGCGGGTCATCACCGGCGCGGTCGCCTTCACCAGGGTGTCCAGGCCGGTCTCCCGGCACAGGTTCTCCGCGTGCCGGTACGCGATCCGGGGCGTCGCCGCGTAGCGGTCGCGGACCTCCGGCACGGCCGCCCACCCCGCCGACGCCAGCACGGCCCCGGCCAGCGCCCACACCCACGGCCCGCGCGGGCGCCGCACCGCGGCCCGGTCGCGCCCGTCCGGCGGCGCCTCCGCGGGCCGCCCCGCCTGCCCGGCCGGCCGGTCCGCGTCCCAGCCGCCTTCGAGTTCAGGCTCGCTGATCACTGTCGGCCTCCGCGGCGGCCTGGTCCCGTCCCGCCGCCCCCGGCGGGCCCGGGACGCTCGCGGCGGCCCCGTGCAGGAGCTGCTCGCGCGAGTACGCCTTCAGGTAGCCGACGACCGTGTTGGTGACCGCGACCAGCGGCACCGCGACGACCGCCCCGCCGATCCCCGCGACCATGCCGCCCGCCGCCACCGACAGCACCACCGCGAGCGGGTGGACCCGTACGGCCCGGCCCAGGATGAAGGGCTGGAGGACGTGCCCCTCGATCTGCTGGACGGCCAGCACCACGGCCAGCACCAGCAGCGCGGTGACCGGGCCCTGCGTCACCAGCGCCACGACGACCGCGAGCGCGCCGGAGACGACGGCGCCGACCAGCGGGATGAACGCGAAGAGGAAGATGAACACCGCGAGCGGCACCGCCATCGGCACCTTGAGGACGTAGAGGCCCAGGCCGATGAAGACGGCGTCGATGAGCGCGACGAGGACCGTGCCCCGCACGTACGCGGTCAGGGTCCGCCAGGCGCGCGGCCCGGCTCCGGCCACGCCGGGACGGGCGGCCGCGGGGACGAGGCCCAGCGCCCAGGTCCAGATCCGGCCGCCGTCGTAGAGCAGGAACAGCGTCGAGAACATCGCGAGGAGGATCCCGGTCAGCACCTCGACCAGCACGGTCACGCCCTGGAGGCCGGCGGAGGTGATCTGCTCGGTGTTGGTGCCGATGGTCTCGCTGAGGTTCTTGGCGATGTCGTTGATCTGCTTCTCGGTCACGTGGAACGGGCTGTCCAGCGCCCAGAGTTTGAGCTCGTCGATGCCGTCCCGGACCCGGTCCGAGAGGTCGTCCAGGTTCTCCATGACCTGCCAGACCACGAACCAGCCGACGAGCCCGATGACGACGAAGCCCAGGACCGCGGTGACCGACGTCGCGAGGCCGCGCGGCAGGCCGAGCCGGCGCAGCCGGACGACGAACGGCTGGAGCAGCGCGGTGACGAGCAGGGCCGCGGCGAACGCCAGGACCACCAGGCGGACTTCGCTGATCACCCTCATCAGCACCCACAGCATCCCGGCGAGCAGCAGCAGCCGCCAGCTCACCTCGGCGGCGACCCGCATCCCCCACGGGATCACCGCCGCGGGGTGCGGCCGCCCGTCCGGGCCGGGCGGGACCGGGTGGCCGCAGTACGCGGCGGCGGCGTCCGGTGCGGGCGGCACGGCGGGCGCGGCGGCGGGAGCGGGCGCCGGGGCCGGCGCCGGGGCCGGGTCGACGTCGGCGGTCCCGGCCTCCACGGACGCGCGCCGCGCTTCGAGCCTCGCCTCCATCCGGCTCAGTCTGCTCCCGAGCCGGCCCAGCCAGCCTGGCCTCTTCGCCATGTCGTTCCTCTCCCCCGTCCGCAAACACGCTCGATCGACCGTACACGCGGGAGCCCCGCACCGTTGTACGGTGCGGGGCTCCCCGAGGTCCGGGCGTGCGCGCCGGGCCCTAGTACCAGCCGTTGGCCTGGTGGAAGGTCCAGGCGGCGCAGGGGCTGCCGTAGCGGCCGTTCATGTAGTTGAGGCCCCACTGGATCTGGGTGGCCGGGTTGGTGCGCCAGTCGTCGGCGACCGAGGACATCTTCGAGCCCGGGAGCGCCTGGACCAGGCCGTACGCGCCCGAGGACGGGTTCACGGCCTTGTAGTTCCAGGTGGATTCCTGGTTGATGATGTTGGAGAAGCACTGGAACTGGCCGGCCGGGACGATCTGCCGGGCGATCTCCTTGACCTGCGCCACCGTGTAGGAGCTCTGCGGCGCGAAGTCGGAGGCGCTGCGGGTCGCGGAGCGGCTCGCGGCCTGCTCCTTCTCCTCGCGCTCCTTCTTCGCCTTCTCCTCCGCGGCCTTCTGGGCCTCGGCCTTCTTCGCCTTGGCGTCCTCGGCGGCCTGGAGGCGGGCGGCCTCCTCGGCGGAGCGGCGGGCGTCGGTGTCGGCGCCCTGGGCGAGGGCGTCGGCCTGCAGCGCCAGGGATCCGCTCTGGATCTGGGCCTGCTCGCCGACGGGGATGTCGGTGAGGAGCGTCGCCCCGGACGCGGTGGTCTCGAGATCGTTGGAGGCGGGGTCGCCTGCGGCGACGCCCACGACGGCGCCGACGGTGGTGACCGCGGTGGCCGAGGCCACTGCGAACCCCCGGACCGAGATCCGGCTCACACGTTGTCCTTCCAGCAGCGTCCGCGTGACCGGGCGGGCGCAAGAGTGCCCCTCGACGCTGGCCTCCGTGGAGCTTCGGTCACTGGAGGCGCGGACCCGTGGGCAACTCCCTTGCGGGGGCTGCCGCGTGATGCTCGGGCGGCATACGGCGGACGACTGTGGAGTTGTGGTGCTGCGCGCACCTCACAGGAGGTACGGCTGTGCCGTATGCGGGGCCTGACGGAAAACAGACTCTGCCGGACCCCGATGCCGCAAGGCAATTCCCCGTTGCGTGGGAAAGGTCACACTCCCCGTACCGACGCTGTTTCGCACGAAGGGCTGTGCAGCAGGGCGCCGCCCGGCTAGGCTCCTGGGCCTTTGCCGGGCGGCGTCAACTCCGCCGACCGCTATGGGCGTTTTGCCCCTAGGGGTCCTACAGGGTCTCCAGCATCTCCGTGACGAGGGCGGCGATCGGGGAGCGCTCCGAGCGGGTCAGGGTGACGTGCGCGAAGAGCGGATGGCCCTTCAGTTTCTCGACCACGGCGACCACTCCGTCGTACCGGCCGACCCGCAGGTTGTCCCGCTGGGCCACGTCGTGGGTGAGGACGACCCGCGAATTGGCCCCGATCCGGGACAGAACGGTCAGCAGCACGTTCCGTTCGAGGGACTGCGCCTCGTCCACGATGACGAACGCGTCGTGGAGGGAGCGGCCGCGGATGTGCGTGAGCGGCAGGACCTCCAGCATCCCCCGGTTCAGCACCTCCTCTATGACCTCCCGCCCGGCCACCGCCGAGAGGGTGTCGAAGACCGCCTGCGCCCAGGGGCTCATCTTCTCCGACTGGTCGCCGGGCAGGTAGCCGAGCTCCTGCCCGCCGACCGCGTACAGCGGCCGGAAGACCATCACCTTCTGGTGCTGGCGGCGCTCCAGCACCGCCTCCAGCCCCGCGCAGAGCGCCAGCGCCGACTTCCCGGTGCCGGCCCGGCCGCCCATGGAGATGATGCCGACCTCGGGGTCGAGCAGCAGGTCGAGGGCGATGCGCTGCTCGGCGCTGCGGCCGTGCAGCCCGAACGCCTCCCGGTCGCCGCGGACGAGCCGGACGCTGCCGTCCGCGGTGACGCGGCCGAGCGCCTTGCCGCGCTCGGACTGGAGGATGAGCCCGGTGTGCACGGGCAGTTCCGCGGCCTCGGGGGCGTACAGCCGCTCCTCGGAGTAGAGGAGGTCGACCTGCTCGCCGGAGAGGGCGAGCTCGCTCATGCCGGTCCAGCCGCCGTCGGTGATGGCGAGCTCGGCGCGGTACTCCTCGGCGAGCAGCCCCACGGAGGAGGCCTTGATGCGCAGCGGGAGGTCCTTCGAGACGACCGTGACGTCGTAGCCCTCGGCCTGGAGGTTGCGGGCGACCGCGAGGATCCGCGAGTCGTTGTCCCCCAGCCGGAAGCCGGCCGGCAGGACGCCGGGGTCGGAGTGGTTGAGTTCGACGCGGAGCGTCCCGCCCAGCTCCCCGACGGGGAGGGGGGCGTCGAGGCGGCCGTTGCGGACGCGGAAGTCGTCCAGCAGGCGCAGGGCCTGGCGGGCGAAGTAGCCGAGCTCCGGATGGTGGCGCTTGGCCTCCAGCTCGGTGATCACGACGATCGGGAGCACGACCTCGTGCTCGTCGAATCGCGTGACCGCGTTGGGGTCCGCCAGCAGGACGCTGGTGTCGAGGACGTAGGTCCGCCTGTCGGGCAGGCGGCGCTTGGTGCTGGTCACCACGGAAGGACGTACCCCCTCGGAAGAGGTCGGGCCATGAAGACCGGACCGGTCATCGGCACCCTTGCGAGGGCCGGTTTCCGGCCCTCCCGTTCCGTCCGTGCGAGCCGCACGTGCGTCCTGGTGCAAAGGGCCTCCCGGGCGGACGACCCCGTGCCGTCCGCTGAGACTCGACACCCGTGGATCGGGCATCGACCTGAAAGGGGTATTCCCCGATCGGCCTCGGCCATGCCTTGGCATATGACGGACGCTCGGTGAACCCCAGGTGAAAGCCTCGCGGAGGGACGGCGGCGTAAGGGGGCGTCAGGCGCCCCCGTCCTCAGACCCCGTAGCGGCGGTGGCGCGCGGCGTAGTCGCGCAGGGCGCGCAGGAAGTCGACCTTGCGGAAGGCCGGCCAGAAGACCTCGCAGAAGTAGTACTCGGAGTGCGCGCTCTGCCACAGCATGAATCCGGACAGGCGCTGCTCGCCGCTGGTGCGGATGACGAGGTCGGGGTCGGGCTGGCCGCGGGTGTAGAGGTGCTCGGCGATGTGGTCGACGTCGAGGACCTCGGCGAGCTCCTCGATGGTGGTGCCCTTCTCGGCGTGCTCCAGGAGCAGCGAGCGGACGGCGTCGGTGATCTCCTGGCGGCCGCCGTAGCCGACGGCGACGTTGACCAGTATCCCCGTCACCCCGCGGGTGGCCTGCTCGGCCTCCTTCAGCACGGACTGGGTCTGCGCCGGGAGGATGTCGAGGTTGCCGACGTGGTGGACGCGCCAGCGGCCGTCGGCGGCGAGGCCGCGGACGGTGTTCTCGATGATCTGGAGGAGCGGGCGCAGCTCGACCTCCGGCCGGTCGAGGTTGTCCGTGGAGAGCATCCACAGGGTGACGACCTCGACGTCGGTCTCGGTGCACCAGCCGAGCATTTCGGAGATCTTGTCGGCCCCCGCCTGGTGGCCCTGCTCCGTCGTGCCTCCGGACGCCTTCGCCCAGCGCCTGTTGCCGTCCAGGATCACGCCGATGTGCTTGGGCGACGCGGCGTGGTCGAGGCGGCCTTCCACCCGGCGTGCGTACAGCCTGTACACCAGGTCGCGCAGCTTCACGATCTTCCAGCCCCTCCGTGCAGTGCCCCCGTGCGAAATGCGGTCCCTCCCCCGAGCCGCCACATTACTGCGCGGCGGGATCGGGTACCCAACTCGGTCCGTCACAGGTCCGTGATAGGGAGGACATCGTGACTGATAACAATCCCTATCGGGCAGAGCAGGCGCGCTACGACTCCATGGAGTACCGGCGCACGGGCCGCAGCGGCCTCAAGCTCCCCGCCATCTCCCTCGGCCTCTGGCACAACTTCGGCGACGACAAGCCCCTGGAGACCCAGAGGGCAATCCTGCGCCGGGCCTTCGACCTCGGGGTGACCCATTTCGACCTGGCGAACAACTACGGCCCGCCCCCCGGCTCGGCCGAGCTGAACTTCGGCAAGATCCTCTCGCAGGACTTCGCCCCCTACCGGCACGAGCTGGTCATCTCGACGAAGGCCGGCTATTACATGCACCCCGGCCCGTACGGCGAGTGGGGCAGCCGCAAGTACCTGCTGAACTCGCTGGACGCCTCGCTGAGGCGGATGGGCGTCGACCACGTCGACATCTTCTACTCCCACCGCTTCGACCCGGAGACGCCGCTGGAGGAGACCATGGGCGCCCTGGCGTCCGCGGTCCAGCAGGGCAAGGCGCTGTACGCGGGCGTCTCCTCCTACACCGCGGAGCAGACGGCGGAGGCGGCGCGGATCCTGCGCGGGATGGGCGTGCCGGCGCTGATCCACCAGCCCTCGTACTCCATGATCAACCGCTGGACGGAGGAGGACGGCCTGCTCGACACCCTGGAGGAGGAGGGCATGGGCTGCATCGCCTTCGCGCCGCTCGCCCAGGGCCTCCTGACGGGCAAGTACCTCCAGGGCATCCCGGAGGGCTCGCGTGCCTCGCAGGGCAAGTCCCTCGACCCGGGCCTGCTCTCGGAGGACGTGCTGGGCCGGCTGGAGGGGCTGGCGGGCATCGCGGCCCGGCGCGGGCAGTCGCTGGCGCAGCTGGCGCTGGCGTGGGTGCTGCGGGACGAGCGGATGACCTCGGCGCTGATCGGCGCGTCCAGCGTCCGGCAGCTGGAGGAGAACGTGGCCGCGGTGGCCGGTGCGCCGCTGACGCAGGAGGAGCTGGCGGAGATCGACTCCTTCGCGGTCTCCACGCCCGGGACGAACATCTGGGCCCAGCGCGGCTGACCTGCGGTTTTCCGGCGTGGCGCACTCGCGGGACCGGAAAAGGAAAACGGGCCGGTCCGTGGGGGGGATACGGACCGGCCCGAGGGGGGGGTTCCACCATAACCCTTCGTAAAGCGTGATGCGTGCATCGGCGCCGGATGATTACGCTCCGAAACCGCCCAGCAGCAATCCGGTGAGGGCGCCGGCCGCCATGAAGGGGCCGAAAGGGAACGCCTGCTTCCGCCCGTTCGGGCTGCGCAGGACCACAACGAGCCCGTAGAGGGCCCCGTAGAGGAAGCCCAGGAAGGCTCCGAAGAGCCATACCCCCCACCCGTACCACCCAAGAGCGACGCCCAGGGCGAGCGCCAGCTTGACGTCCCCGAAGCCCATCCCGGCCGGGTTGATCAGGAACAGCAGCAGGTACGCGGCCCCCAGCGCGGCCCCGCCCAGCAGGGCGAGCCGCCAGGACCCGGCGGCGCCCGGCGCGAGCGCGGCGGCGCCGAGGCCGGCCGCGGCGGCTGCGGCGAGCGGCAGGGTCAGGATGTCGGGGAGCCGGTGCACGGCGAGGTCGACGAGGGCGAGCAGGACGAGGACGGGCGCGAGCCCCGCGAAGACGGCGGCCTCCGGGCGGGGGCCGGCCGCGGCGGCGAGCGCGGCGCAAGCGGTGCCCGCGACCAGTGCGGTGGTCCCGCTGCGCGCCCCGTAGCGCAGCCCGCACGCCCCCGTGCCGGCGGCGGGGCGGCCGGGGCAGCGGGCGGGGCCGAGCCGGCCGCGCAGCGGGTGCCCGCGCGGGCAGTGGGTGCGCCAGGGGGCCCCGGGTTCGACGGAGAGCCGGTACGCGGCGCGCGGCAGCAGCCACCCGGCGGCCGCCCCGTACCCGGCGGCAACGATGATCACGACCACGCCCACCCGCCCGAAGGTAGGCCCCGCCGCCCGCACCCGGCATGGGCCCGGGGACCCAACCGGCGGACCCGGGGGCCGGTCTACTGTGGCCGCATGGCGGGCGTGCGGTGGGCGGACGGCGGGGCGGAGCTGCGGATCGGCGCCGGGGGCGCGCGGGTGCCGCTGGAGGTGGCGGCGTCCTGGCGGGCCCGTACGCGCGGGCTGCTGGGCCGCGACGGGGTCGCGGGCGCCCTGCTCCTCACCCCTGCGGGCAGTGTGCACACCTTCGGGATGCGGTTCGCGATCGACGTGGCCTACCTGGACCGGGACCTGCGCGTGGTCGCGCTGGCCTCGATGGCGCCGGGCCGGCTGGGCCTGCCGCGGCTGCGCTCCCGGCACGTCCTGGAGGCGGAGGCGGGCACGATGGCGGCCTGGGGCCTGGCGGTCGGCACCCGGGTGGCGGTGGTGCAGCCGGGGCCTGCCGGGCCTGCCTAGCGCCCCGGAGGCCACCGGCCCGGGGTGGGGCGGGGGCCCGGCCGGCGGTAGGTTGGGGCGGTTGGGCTGGGGTGGCAGGGGAGCGGCATGACGGAGAACGTGCGCGTGAAGGCGCTGGAGCAGATCATGCCGGCGACGCACGGCGCCGACGAGGACATCGACTGGCGGGCCGCGGAGGCCCTCTGGAACACCCGCTTCCCCGCCGATTTCGTGGCGTTCATGGGCCGTTTCGGCGCGGGCTCCATCAACGGCGAGGCGAGCATCCTGCCGCCGCTGCCCCAGCGGGGCCCGCAGTGGGATCCGCCGGGCATGGCGGAGGAGACCGCGAACGCCCGGCAGTCGTGGCACGCCGCGGGCGGCCGGGCCGCCCTGGACGCGGACCCGGACGCGATCATCGCCTGGGGGGTCACGGGCGGCTCGGACATCCTGTGCTGGCTGGCCTCCGACCCGGACCCGGACCGGTGGCCCGTCCTGGTTGTCGGCCGGCACACCGCGGAGCCGTTCGCGGTGTACCCGTACGGGATGGCGGAGTTCCTGTACCGGCTGTGCTCGGACGAGTTCGACGTGAGCCCGGTCGGCCTGACCTTCTGGGACGGGGGGCGCCTGAGCTTCGTCCACTGGCGCAAGGCGCAGCGCCGCTGGCAGGAGGGCCGCAATCCGGAGACCGGCGACCCCGACCCGTATGCGGGCGAGTTCGGCCCCTGACCGCGCGGGCGGCGGCGCCCTGCCGGGCGCCGCGGCCTGATCCGCTCCCCCGCACCCCCCGAAGCCCGTTCCCGGCCGCACCGGCCGGAAACGGGCTTTCCGCATTTCTACGCGCGTCCCGGCAACCGGTTCTCCAGCGGAAAACACGAGCCGTAAATGCCGCGCTTGGAGCAATGGACACAAGTTCCGCCCCCATGGGGCCAATCCGCGCGGCACGGGGCAGAATTCCGGCCATCGGGCCGCCGGCGGACACCCCGGTCCGGAGCCCCCCATAAGCAGCGACGGAACTCGAAAGAATTCAGGGAAGAACACCGGTGCAACGAAGAATTTTCGGCGCGGGAGCGGCCGCGGCCGTGCTCGGACTCCTGGCCCCGCTGGCCGGATGCGGCTCCGGCGCGGGCTCCGACAGCGGGACGCTCCACCTGGTGGCCGCGGAATACGGCGGCGACAAGGCCACCAGTTCGAAGCCCTTCTGGGACCGGGTGGCGAAGGAATTCACCGCCGCGCATCCCGGCACCACGGTGCAGGTGCGGCTCGTACCGTGGGCGGATGTCGACCGCGAGGTGTCGCGGATGGTGAAGGCGGGAAAGGCGCCGGACATCGCCCTCATGGGCTCCTATTCGGATTTCGCGGCCGACGGCCGGCTGTATTCCGCTGACGAACTCCTCTCCGTGGCTTCGGAGGCGAACTTCCTGGCGCCGCTCGTCGAGGCGGGCTCGATCGGGAACACCCTGTACGGCCTGCCGTGGGTGGCGAGCAGCCGGCTGCTCTTCTACAACGAGGCCCTGTTCAGGCAGGCGGGCCTGGTGAACGCCTCGGGGGCGCCGGCCGCCCCGAAGACCTGGTCGGAGCTGCGGAACGCGGCGAAGGCGCTCAAGGGCAAGGGCGTGAGGTTCCCGTACGCCATGCCGCTCGGCCCGGAGGAGGCGCACGCCGAGGCGATGATCTGGGAGCTGAGCAACGGCGGCGGCTACGCGGACAGCGCCGGCAACTACAGCCTGGCCTCGGACCGGAACATCGAGACGTTCCGCTGGGTCCGGGACAACCTCGTGGGCCCGGGCCTGACGGGCCCGGTGGCGCCGGCCCGGCTCAACCGGGCGGACGCCTTCGCCGCGTTCCTGCGGGGCGAGGTCGGCATGCTCAACGGCTATCCCTCGCTCGCGCACGAGGCCCGTGCGCGGGGCATCGGGGTGGGGGCCGTCGCCATGCCGGTCTCGGACTCGCTCGCCTCCGGGGAGACCCCGCCGACCATGGGCGTGGCCGACTGGATCATGGCGTTCCGGCAGAACGGCAAGCGGGCCGGGATCGCGCGGTTCCTGGAGTTCCTCTACCAGGACAGGAACCTGTCGGAGTTCGCGGGCCGCTACCACCTGCTGCCCTCGACGGTTTCGGCGACGCGGACCCCGGCGGGCGCGATCGACGACAACGACCAGCAGTTCCTGACGGCCCTGCGCGGCGCCCAGCTCTACCCGGTGAACGACCCGGCCTGGGTGGAGGTCAGCGACACCATCAAGCGCAACATCGGCCGGGCCGTCGAGCCGGGCCGCGACCCCAAGGCGGTCCTGGAGGAGATCGCCGCGAAGACCTACCGGGCCAGGAAGAAGAACTGACCGCCGCCCGCCCTCAGTGCTTCCCGTGCTCCGCCGAGAACGCCGTCCGGTGGTTCTCACAGCTGGAGTCCCACGGCATGGAGCCCCGGAGCGTCCCGTAGCCGGTCCGGGTGACGGACCACTCCACCGTGTACGCGCCGGTGTCGCAGGCGATCCGCTTGCCGCCCGGCACCTTCTCGCGGCCCGTCGCCGGCCGGTCGGCGAGCTCCCGGTGCACCTCGACGGCCGTCCCGCGGGACGCGGAGCGCACGGCCGCGTGCAGCACGATCGGGTGCCGGCCGTCCTTGGTCGTCACGGCCTTCTTGACCAGCATCGAGTCCGACACCGCCCAGCCGAAGTCGAACTCCGGCTCCCAGGCCAGGGTCTTGGGGTCGCCGGTCCGCCGCTCGTGGTCGGGGGCGGCGGGGTGGGCGGGGCGCGGCACCGTCTTGTAGCGGATGCCGGGGTGGAAGCGCAGCTGCGCCTCCACCTTGTGCATGTCGTCCTCGGTCCACAGGGACTTCATCGCCTTGTCGTCGCCGGCCGGGTCCTGGAGGTAGGTGCCCTGCGCGGCCGTGGCGGCCTGGCCGAGGACGGGCGCGAGGGCGGCCGCGGCGGCGGCGACGGTGAGGGCGGCGGAGCGGGTGCGCTTCATGCCCGGTCCAACGGGGCCCCGCGGCGGCCCGGAACGAGGGCCGCCGCGCTTTCACCCGTACGGGAGCCCGCGGGCCCGCGGCGCGGCCGGCGCGGCCGCGCGGGGCGCGCGACGGTCAGGCCTGGCCGGTCTCGAAGCGGCTGATGCGGTCGTCCCGGACGGTGAAGCGCCAGGCGGTGCGCATCTCGCCCCAGGTGTCGTTGCGGTAGTCGGCGACGAGCCGGCGGCCGCCGTCGGACTCGGACTGGACGTCCATGTGGCCGCCGGAGTCGAAGATCTCGCGGTCGATCCACTCGTGCAGGTCGCGGTCCGTGCCGTCGTCGGACATCGTCGCGTCGGGGGTGAGGAGGGCGAGGAAGGCGTCCCTGTCGTGTGCGTTGACGGCGGCGACGAACGCGCTGACGACGGGATCGGACAGCTTGGCGGGAGCGATGGCCACGGAGGACCTCCTGGTCGGGCGCGCGCACGGGTGCGCGCGGTTGCGCAGATCAGGGAACACCCGGCGGGCGCGGCGGGCGCAGATCCTCACCCGTTCGCCGCCCGGCGGCGTGTCAGGGGGCGGGGGGTTGCGGGGTGTCGGGGGCGGTGCGGACGGGGAAGCCGGTGGGGCGGCCCTGCTGCTCCAGCCAGTCGAGCACCTGGCCGAGGGCCTCCACGGTCTGCCGGCGGTCGCCGCCGCCGTCGTGGAGGAGGATGGTCGGGCCGTTGCCCAGTTCCCGTCTGACGGTGCCGGCGATGGCGGCGGCGCCGGGCTTCCGGAAGTCCTTGGTGTCGACGTTCCAGCCGAGGGGGCGCATTCCGTTGGCGGCGGCGATGCGCCGGCTGTCGGGGGTGAACGCGCCGCCGGGAGCCCGGTAGTACTCGACACGGGCGCCGCCGCCGGCCGCCTCCTCGATGAGCTTCTGCGCGTCGAGGATCTGCTTCTCCTGGTAGGCGACGGGCTTGCGGTCCATGGCGGTGTCGTGGTCCATGGCGTGGTTGCAGAGCCTGTGGCCGCCGGCGACGACCTTCTTGACCAGGTCGGGGTGGGCCTTGGCGCGGGGGCCGACCATGCAGAAGACGGCCTTGGCGCCGTGCTCCTCCAGGACGGCGAGGATGCGGGGGGTCCACTGGGGGTCGGGGCCGTCGTCGATGGTGAGGTTGACGGCGCCGGCGCCGCCTTCGGAGGCGTGGGCTATGTCCTCGGGTATGCGCGGCGCGGGGGCCTCGCCGCCCTTGGCGCCGTCCTCGGCGCCGTCCTTGGCGCCGCCCTTGGCACCGTCCTCGGCGGTTCCGGACGGGCCGCCGGAGCCGTTCCCGTCCGCCGCGGTGCCGGGGGCGGCGGGGTCGGGGCCGGCGAAGGCGGCCACCCCCCACACCGTCATCGCCGCGGCCGCGCCCGATGCCGCGACGGCCACCCGCGTGCGCATGCCCGTCCGGCGTGCGCGTGCCGTGAACTCCCTGAGGCCCATGAGGCGTCCCCTCCCCGATCGGCGTTCCCGACGGCCCTTCCAGGGGTGAGGACGTGAACGCCCGTGCGAGAGTTCCCACCATTGGCCCCGTAAGGCCTGGTAGAGGACCTTGGTCCTTGACCGGACGAAACAAGGTCCTGGCGGCTCACGGGGCGGCCGGGGCCGGAGGGGCGGACGGGCACGCCTGCGGTACGCCTCGGCCCCCGCGGGGATTCCGCGGGGGCCGGGGCCTTGCCGTACGCGCCGCCGGGCGGCGTCCGGTCAGCGGGTGGCGGGCGCCTGCGGGGCCGCGGCGGGAGCCGCCCCGGCGCCGCCCGCGGGCGCGGCGGCCGGTGCGGGGCCGGAGCCGCGCAGCGGGACCTCCTTGACGAACCAGGCCGCGGCGAAGCCCAGTACGGCGACGGCCGCGCCGAGCAGGAACGCGGAGTGCGTACCGGCGGCGACCGCGTACTGGTACGCCTCGCGCACCGCCTCCGGCAGCTTCGCCAGGCCGGCCGCGTCGAGCTGGGCGGAGCCGAGCGAGCCGGCGGCGTCGGGGCCCAGGCGTTCGGTCATCGCGTCGGTGACCCGGCCGGTGAAGAGGGAGCCCATCAGGGCGACGCCGAACGAGCCGCCGAGGGTGCGGAAGAGGGTCGCCGTCGAGGAGGCGACGCCCATGTCCTTCATCTCGACGCTGTTCTGCGCCACCAGCATGGTGATCTGCATGAGGAAGCCGAGGCCGGCGCCGAGGACGGCCATGTACACGCCGGAGAGGAGGCGGCCGGTGCCGGTGTCCATCTGCGCGAGCAGGTACAGCCCGGCGACCATGAGGGCGCCGCCGGCGATGGGGAACACCTTGTACCTGCCGCTGTTGGTGGTGATGCGCCCCGCGATCAGCGAGACGGCCATCATCGACAGCAGCATGGGCAGGAGCAGCAGGCCGGAGTTGGTGGCGGAGGCGCCCTGCACGGACTGCTGGAAGAGCGGCAGGTACAGCACGGCGCCGAACATGGCGAAGCCGACGAGGAAGCCGATCACCGACATGAGGGTGAAGTTGCGGCTGCGGAAGATGTGCAGCGGCATGACGGGCTCGGCGGCCTTCGTCTCGGCGAACAGGAACGCGGCCGTGGCGACCGTGCCGACGGCGATCAGACCGATGATCTCGGCGGAGCCCCAGGCGTACTCGCTGCCGCCCCAGGTGGTGACGAGCACGGTGGAGGTGATGGCGACGGTCAGGAGGGCCGCACCCAGGTAGTCGATCCTGCCCTGCGCCCTCTTCTTCGGCAGGTGCAGGACGGCGGTGACCATGGCGAGCGCGACGGCGCCGAGCGGCAGGTTGATGTAGAAGGACCAGCGCCAGCCCATGTGGTCGGTGATGGTGCCGCCGACGAGCGGTCCGCCGATCATGGCGAGGGCCATCACACCGGCCATCATGCCCTGGTACTTGCCGCGGTCGCGGGGCGGGATCAGGTCGCCGATGATCGCCATGACGCCGACCATCAGACCGCCGGCGCCCAGGCCCTGGACTGCGCGGAAGCCGATCAGCTGGCCCATGTCCTGGGCCATGCCGCTGAGCGCCGAGCCGATCAGGAAGATCACGATGGAGGCGAGGAAGGAGCCCTTGCGCCCGTACATGTCGCCGAGCTTGCCCCAGATGGGGGTGGAGGCGGCGGTGGCCAGCGTGTAGGCGGTGACCACCCAGGACAGGTGCTCCAGACCGCCGAGCTCGCCGACGATCGTCGGCATCGCCGTGCCGATGATCATGTTGTCGAGCATGGCCAGCAGCATGGCGATCATCAGCGCCATCAGGACGACCCGGACGCTGCGCGGCTCCACCTCCTCCGCCGTCCCGGTCTTTGTGGCATTGTCGACCATGATCCGCTCCCCGTTGCACGCCGGTTGCCGGACGGCGGTCCCGCGGCCCGCTCCAGCGTGCGCACGGTGTACTTACTTGCCGCCCGGCTAGTTCACTATACTGGGGAAGGTAAGCCCGCCACTAGCCGGGCGTCAAGCAAGCAGTGTGGGGAGAGGCATGGCCGGCAGCAGTCCGCAGGGGCGTCGAGGCAACACGCGCCAGCGCATCCAGGACGTCGCGCTGGAGCTCTTCGCCGAGCAGGGGTACGAGAAGACGTCGCTGCGCGAGATCGCGGAGCGGCTGGAGGTCACGAAGGCGGCGCTGTACTACCACTTCAAGACCAAGGAAGACATCATCATCAGCGTCTTCGACGACGTCACCCGCCCGATCGACGAGCTGATCGAGTGGGCGCAGCAGCAGCCGCGCACCCTGGACACCAAGCGCGAGGTGCTGCGCCGCTACAGCGAGGCCATGGCGGCGGGCGCGCAGCTGTACCGCTTCATGCAGGAGAACCAGGCGACGATGCGGGAGCTGAGCATCGGCGAGACGGTCAAGCGCCGCCTGTTCACCCTGGTCGAGCTGCTCCGCAACGACGACGGCCCCCTGACGGACCAGGTCCGCTGCGTCAGCGCGCTGTTCACGCTGCACGCCGGGATGATGTTCCTCCAGCACGTGGAGGGCGACCCGGAGGAGACCCGGGTCGCGGCCCTGGAGGTCGCGACCGACCTCATCACCCAGGCCCACCACGCGTCCTGACGGCCGTGGAACCCTGGAGCACCTCCCAGCGGAGAGAGCTGCGGCACCTGCTCAACGAGTGGGATCCGATCGGCGTCGCCGACCTCGTCCACGACGAGTACGACTGCATGCTCGCCCCTCTCCTCGGACGCCTCTGCCGCGGCGCGGACCAGGCGGAGATCGCCGCGTACCTGCGGAACGAGCTGGAGGAGCACTTCGGCCTCGCGCCTTCGGCCTCGCGGCCCGACGCCATGGCCGCCCGCGTGACCGCCTGGTGGGCGTCCACCGGCCCGAGGGGCGGCACCGCCGGCGCGTAGCCCCGGCCCGGCGCGGCCTGCCGCCACCGATCTTCCGGACTCCGTTCCCGCCGGGTACAGTTGGCGCCCCGATCCGCACCCGCCCCGGTACCGGGGCGGCGCAAGATCTCCGCTGCCGCGTTGGAGGATCTTGCCGTGCCCGGAATCACGCCGTCGACGAACACGTCCGGCAGCCGACTGCACCTGCTGACCGCCGTCCGCCCCCGCAAGGGCGCCGGATCCAGCCCCACGCGGATCGTCGGGCGCCGGCTGGCCCGGCACCTCGCCGGCGCCGGCGACCGGGTGCGCGTGCTTGCGGAGCCCGGCCAGACCGACGGCTGGCCCGCCGGCACCGAGGTGGCCGCCGGCTCCGTCACCCGACCCGCGGAGTGCGCGAACGTCTTCGACGGCGTGGACGCCGTCTTCCTCGCCGGCGCCGTACCGGCCACGGTCGGGGAGGTGCTGGACACCGCCCGGGCCGCCGGGGTGCGGCGGATCGTCGTACTGTCCTCGCACGGGCCCGAGTACGAGGCGGCGTACCCGCCGGAGACGTGGTTCTGGCTGGCCGTCGAACGGGCCGTCGAGGAGTCGGGCATGGAGTGGACGCACATCCGCCCCTCCGCGGTGATGGGCGCGGCCATCGAGGGCACCTACCCGGCGACCGGCTCCGACTGGGCCGACACCATCCGCGCCGAAGGCGTCGTACGGGAGGCCTTCCTGCACGGCGGCCACTACCCCTTCATCCACGAGGAGGACCTCGCGGCCGTCGCGGCGGCGGCCCTGCGCACCGGCGACCACGCCGGCAGGATCCTCGAAGCCGTCGGGCCGCCGATCTCCACCCGCGCGCGGGTGGAGTCCCTCGCGAAGGCCGTCGGGCGGGACATCACCGCCGTCGAGGCGACACCCGACGAGAGCCGCGCGACGTGGCGCGGGCACGGCTGGCCCGACGACGGCATCGACGTGACGCTGCACGCGCTCCGGGAGTACGGCGCCCGGCTCGCCGAACTCACCCGGTGGACCCTCGACCAGCGGCCGAGCGTGCGCGAGATCATCGGCCGCCCGCCGCGCACCTTCGCGGCGTGGGCGCGGGAGCACGCCGACCTGTACCGCTGCCGCTGAGCGGGGCCAGGCCGCCTCTTCCGGACCTTGCTCCCCCAGCTCCGCTGGGAGGTGCCCCCACACCCGCGCCGCGCGGGACCGCGCCTCGCCGCGTTGTCGGGCCGCCCGCGTACCCCAATCCAGTACGCGGGCGGCCCTCCGCCTTGCGACGCACGGCACCGGACGACGCGGGCTTGACCGGCGAGATCCGGAAGAGGCGGCCTAGCCTCCCGTGCTGCGGGGGAAGGTGATCTCGACCCGGCGGTTCTTCTTGCGGCCCTCCTCCGTGCTGTTGTCCGCGATCGGATAGTCCTCGCTGTAGCCGCGGACGTCGTACACCACGCCGGGCACGGTGACCGTCTTCGCCAGCTCCGCCTGCACGGCGTCCGCGCGCTGCTTGGACAGCACCTGGCCGTGCTCGTAGCTGCCCTGGTCGTCGGTGAAGCCGAAGACGCGGATGCGGACGGCCTTCTGCGTGTTGATCTCCTGCGCGATGGCCTGTATCCGGGCGGCGGCGGCCGCGTTGAAGACGGCGCTGTTCTCCGGGAAGAGGACCTCCGACTGGAGGGCCATCATGACGGTCTGGTTCGTCTCCTGGCGGCGCTGCTCGCCGCCGAGGTCCTCGACGACCTCGGCGATGTCGAGCACCTTGACGGGCGCGAGGGTCCCGCCCTGCGGGATCTTCAGGCCGGGAGCCTTGGAGTCGATGGCGACGGGCGCCGCGGCGGAAGGCTCCGTGCCGGGCGGGACGGACGGCTTGACGTCGTCGGCGACGGCCGTGCCGACGCCGATGCCGGCGGCTTGGAATCCGGCCATGACCATGCCGATCACGGCTGCTGACGCGGCGACGCGGTGGCGTTTCGTCATGGGGTCACCCGGAAATCTTGATCGTCGCCGAGGCGAACGTCGGGAGGCTCAGCTCGACCTCGGTCGCTGAAGCGGGAGGCGCCGGGAACTGGGCGAAGAA
The DNA here is from genome assembly GCF_055570615.1 of Streptomyces sp. NPDC031121. Lineage (NCBI taxonomy): Bacteria > Bacillati > Actinomycetota > Actinomycetes > Kitasatosporales > Streptomycetaceae > Streptomyces > Streptomyces sp. NPDC031121. The sequence goes on along the minus strand of NZ_JBVIGV010000001.1, from coordinate 226,898 downwards.
CGGTAGCGCCTTGCCCGCGCCGATCGAGTTCACGCCGGTGGTGCACAGGCACCTGCCCTCAGTGTCCCTCAGCACGTAGTACCGCTTCTTGCCCGCTTTATCGACCAGGGTGGCACCGGCTACGGATTCACCGCTGCCCGTGAGTTCATTGCCGCGCCAAGCGGTCGTGTGGTTGAAGTCCTTCGCTCCGGTGTTCTTGAGGTGACCGCTCACGGTCAGGAACCCACCCTGGTCCCGCTTCGCCTCGTTGATTTCCAACACCATGCCATCTTCACCTGCTGCCGTGGCAATAACGGCCGTGGGAACCGAACCTGGTTTGTCCGGAGCAGGGCTCTGTGAACCCCCTGCCCCGGGCTGCGGGGCGGACAAGCTCTGCGCGCCCGTCGGTTTGCCGTCGTCTCCGCCGCCACAGCCGGTCAGCGTGAGGGTCAGGGCTGCCACGGCCACAACAGCCGCTCCCCCGCGGACCTTCACCGTGTGCCGCATGCTCATCTACGCCATTCCTTGTCTGTCGTCGCTGTCAGTCGGCCAGTCGTACGGTGAAGAGTGTTCTCGCCAGTCGCTGCAAGGGGCCGGGCTGAGCGGGGTCCAGCTGCAGGAGCTTGCCGCGGCACGTGAGGGTGACACCCACGGCAGCGGGAGAGGGTGATGGGGTCGGCATCGGACTCGGAGAGTCCGTGGGACCGGGCACGGGGTTGGAAGCCGAACGGAGCGAGCAGCGAGGTTCGATCACCGCCGTCGCAGAAGCCTTGGCCTGCATGCTTGAGCTGCCCGGGGCTACCGAGCTGCCGACGGTTCCATTAGTCGTCACTGAGACGGCAAACTTCGGAAGTGCAGCCCTGCACTGTGCCGTGGCGTCGTTCAGAGCGGCGAAATCAACGGCTTTCGCGCAAGCGCCGCCAGCCTCGAAGGAACCACCCCCGACAATCTTCTCCCAATCTGTCGGCCGCAGGGCGGTCAGGTCCAACCCGATGAAAACGTTGTCCCGCGCCTCGCGGGCGGCGGCCAGTGCAGCAGCATCAGCAGCACCTTGGGCATTGCTTCGCGTGGCACCGGCCATGCCCACGACGAAGAAGGCCAAGGCCGCGAAGAGCAGCGCTGCTATCGCCACGACGTAGATCGGGAAGGCCTGACCGCGATCATCGTCGAGCCGTTCGATCACTTGCCTGCCGTGATGGCGGTGATCTGATCCTTGATCTTGTTGGTAATGGCCTGGCCGATGCCCGTGCCCACGATCGCGCCGATGATGACCACCACCACCAGGATGATGCCCAGGTACTCGAAGGCCGTCTGGCCGCGGTCGCGGGTTCGGGGCGTGGCGTACCGCTTCCGCATCCGCGCCAGGGTGCTCTGCATCATGAGGGGTCCCTCCCGGTCCGGTGGCGCTGTCGGTCTGCGGACCGTACGGCGCGTTACGGGTCGTCACCAAGGGTCCCGGGGCCCAATTGCGGACCCACTGCGTGCTGCGTCTACCCACGTCCCGTCACCCCCGGTCGGGCGGTTCCCAGCCAGCGGGCTATCGCCTCGCTGCGGGTGGTGCTGTGGAGCTTGGCGAAGATGCGGTTGATGTGGTTCTTCACCGTCTTCTCGCTGATGAAGCAGGCGGCCGCGATCTGCTGGTTGCTCATCCCGGACGCGATCAGGTCCATGATCTCCGCCTCCCGCGAACTCAGCCCGAACAGAACAGAGTTGTGCAACCGCTCCGGAGACTGTGCCACAGTTCGTTGCGGTTGCGAAGAGGCCCGGAGTTCCGCGAGGAGCGCGCCGGCGGCCGTCGGCGTGAAGTGGGCGCGGCCCTCGCGGACGTCGCGGACCGCCCGGACCAGGTCGTCCGCCGTGAATTCGCCGTGCACGAGGTAGCCGCCCGCGCCCAGCAGGAGCGTTTCCCGGACGATTTCCGCCTCCCGGCTGTACGTCAGCATCAGCACGGGTGCCAGCCGCACCAGGTGCGGGAGGGCAGAGATGCCGTCGACTCCGGGCATGCGGACGTCGAGCAGGACAACGTCCGGGGCGTGGCGGCGGGTGAGGCTGAGGGCTTCGCGGCCGTCGGCGGCCTCCGCGGCGATCTCGAAGCCGCCCGCGGCGCCGAGGAGGGCGGCGAGGCCGGCGCGGACGACGGGGTTGCCGTCGGCGATGAGGACGCGCAGCGGTGCCATCAGCCGCCTCCGAGCATCGCGCCGAAGTCGACGTCGGCCCCGTACACGAACCCGCAGACCAGCAGGATCAGTGTCCCGGGCAGCATGAACAGGGTGACCGCGAAGGTGGCTTTGGGGACGGCGCGGGCGGCGCGGCGGCGGGCGTTCTGGGCGTCGGTGCGGCGCATGTCCTCGGCGATGGCGATGAGGGTGTCGACGATCGGGGAGCCGAGTTCCTCGCCCTGCTGGAGGGCGGTGACGAACTGGGCGACCTGTTCGGAGTCGTTGCGCCTGCGGAGTTCGTCGAAGGCCTGGCGGCGGCTGACGCCCATGTCCATCTGCTGGAGGGCGATGCGGATCTCGTCCGACCAGGGGCCCTCGTACTTGTCCGCGACGCGTTCCAGCGCCTGCCGGAAGCCGAGTCCGGCGCTGACGACGACGGCGAGGACGTCGAGGAAGTCGGGCAGGGTCCGCTCGATGTGGTCGCGGCGCATCCGCATCGCCGACCACAGGCCGGCCTCGATCCAGAACAGGCCGAAGGCGACCATCAGCAGGGCCGGTACGAGCTGCCCGTTGAGCAGCATCGCGAGGGCGCCGACGGCTCCGAGGAAGCCGTAGACGGCTCGGCGGGCCGCGTAGCGGTCGATGGTGAGGCCGGCCGGGTTGCCCGCCATGTCGATCTGGCGGCGCTTGCGGGCGACGCGGGCGGGTCCCATCAGGCGCAGCACGAGCGGCGCCCAGCGGATGCCCATCCGGTCGACGGCCGAGCCGACGGCGGTGGTGCGGGTGGCGCCGACCTCCAGGGCGAGCGCCAGGTCGGACGGGAGTTTCGTCTCGGCCCGGTAGAGCCGGATGCCGTGGAAGATCCCGAGGACGGAGGCTCCGAGGGCCACGGCCAGCAGCAGGGCGGTCACGTCGGCTCGCTCCCCCTCACACGTCGATCTTCGAAAGGCGGCGGATCAGCACGAACCCGAGGGTGAACAGGCCGAGCGCGACGATCACGGCGCTCTGGCCGAGGAACGCCCCGGTCATCCGGTCCAGTGCGCCCGGCATCATCAGGTTCACCAGCAGCAGCGAGCCCAGGCCGATCGCGGGGACCAGGTAGGCGGTGACGGTGACCTGGGAGAGCTGGGTGCGGATCTCGCGCCGTGTCTCCTTGCGCTGCTCCAGGGTGACGGTCAGGTTGCGCAGGGAGCCGACGAGGGCGCCGCCGGCGCGTGCGGAGAGGACCAGGGTGGAGACGAGGACGACGAGTTCGCGGGAGGGGAGCCGTTCGGCGATCTCGCCGAGGGACTCCTCGATGGAGTGGCCGACGGCGAGGCGGTCGGCGACGCGGGCCAGCTCCTCCCCGGCGGGCGCTTCGAGTTCCTCGGCGGCCATGGCGATGGCGGTGCGCAGGGCGAGGCCGGCCTGGGTGGCGTTGGCGAGGATGCGGGCGAGTTCGGGGAGCTGGTTGACGAACCGCTCGGTGCGGCGGGCCCGCTGCCAGTCGAGGAAGGCGTTGGCCGCCCACAGGCCGACGAGTCCTGCGACGGGGCCGAAGAACGGGGCGAGGAAGGCGGCCGCGAGGAGCCAGATCCCGGCGAGGGACATCAGGGCGTAGACGAAGAACTCGCCGGGGGTGAGGTCGAGGCCGGTGACGGCGAGTTTGCGCTCGATGCGCCGGCCGAGCGCGGTCCCGCGCAGCCGGCGGTCGACGCCGGGGAAGCGGCGGCGCCGTCCGGCCGGCTCGGGGGCGCCGTCGGAGGCGAGGCGGGCGATGAGGGCGGCGCGCTGGGCCCGGCCGGCGAGGTAGACGTGCGCGCCCGCGATGACGAGGACGCAGGCCAGCAGGGTGGCGCCGAGCGTGAGGGCGATGAGTGGGTTCACAGGGCTGTCCGGGTGGCGAGCTGGTCGTCCGACGTGGCGACGCCGAAGGCCTGCGGGATCGGCTGGTTGTTCATGTAGAGGCGGTCCGCGACGCGGCGCGGCAGGGGGTGGTACTCGAACCAGCCGTGGACGCGGCCGTCGGCGCCCATCGGCCGGGCCGCGAAGCGGCAGACGGTGGTGATGCGGAAGGGTTCGCGGCCGTGCGAGTCGAGGACGGCGATCTCGGTGACGCGGCGCGAGCCGTCGCCGAAGCGGGTGAGCTGGACGACGATGTCGACGGCGCTGTTGATCTGGTCCTGGAGGGCCTCGAAGGGGACTTCGACCTCGGACATCGAGGCGAGGGTCTGGAGGCGCATCAGGGCGTCCTCGGCGCTGTTGGCGTGGACGGTGGCGAGGGAGCCGTCGTGGCCGGTGGACATGGCCTGGAGCATGTCGAGGGTCTCGCCGCCGCGGACCTCGCCGACGATGATGCGGTCGGGGCGCATGCGCAGGGAGTTGCGTACGAGGTCGCGAATGGTGATCTGGCCCTTGCCCTCGACGTTCGGGGGCCGGGACTCCAGGCGGATGACGTGCGCCTGCTGGAGCTGGAGTTCGGCGGAGTCCTCGATGGTGATGATGCGCTCGCCCTCCGGGATGAGGCCGGAGAGGGCGTTGAGGAGAGTGGTCTTGCCGGTGCCGGTGGCGCCGGAGACGATCACGTTCATCTTCGACTGGACCAGCCCGGCGAGCAGCAGCAGCATCTGCTCGTCGAGGGAGCCGAGGGCGATCATCTCGTGCAGGGTGAAGGCCCGCGGGAAGCGGCGGATGGTCAGCGTCGCGCCGGTGAGGGAGAGCGGCGGGATGATGACGTTGACGCGCTCGCCGCTGGGGAGGCGGGCGTCGACCATCGGGTTGGCCTCGTCGACGCGCCGGTTGACGGTGGAGACGATGCGCTCGATGGTCTGCATGAGCTGCTCGTGCGAGGCGAAGCGGAGCGGGAGCTGCTCGACCCGGCCGGCGCGCTCCACGAAGATCTGGTCGGGGCCGTTGACCATGATCTCGGAGATGGACGGGTCCTCCAGGAGCGGTTCGAGGACGCCGAGGCCGAGGGCCTCGTCCACGACGCGGCGGATGAGCTGGGCCCGTTCGGCGGTGGAGAGGACGGGGCCCTCGCGGCTGATGATGTGGCCGAGGACGCGCTCGAGGCGGCTCCGCCGCTCGGCGGGGGCGAGCGCGGACATCTCGGCGAGGTCGATCTCCTCCAGCAGCTTGGCGCGGTAGGAGGAGACCAGCAGGCCGTCCTCGCGGGGGCCGTGCCGGTCGTCGGGCGTGGCGACCCGGGCGCGCAGGCTCATGGTCCGACCTCCGGGTCGTCGTTGGGCATCACGGCCGTCGCCCGGGCGGGGTCGAGGGACAGGCCGGGCACGAGGGACTTGATCGTGATGGTGACGGTCGCGGTCACGGCGTCGCCGCCGGCGGCGACGTCGACGACCGGGTCGAGCCCGGACCGGACGGCGGCCGCCCCGGCGGCGGCCCCGGTGCCGCGCTCGCGGGCCTCCGCGCGGGCGGCGGTCCGTGCCGCGGTGTCGGCCTGCTCGTGGACGTACGCCACCCAGCCGAGCTGGATCGCGCACAGCGCGACGAACAGCAGGACCGGGATGAACCCGATGTACTCCAGGGCCACCTGCCCGCGGTCGCCGCGTCGGGTGCCGGCGTGCCGGGGGCGGGGCCGGGGCCGGGGGCGGGGTCGGGGTCGGGGTCGGGGCATCTAGTCCTCCTTCTCCCGTACCGCGCCGGCCTCGCCGGTGATGGCCCCGAAGCCCAGCGACGGGTGGAGCACCGGGATCTCGAGACGGACGGTGGCCTTGTAGAGGCGGCCTTCCGCGCGGCAGTCGGCGGTCATGCCCCAGGCGCTGCCGATGTGCTCGCCGGCGGCGGCCTGGCACTCCGCGCCGCCCTTGACGGCGCCCGCGCGGGCCGCCTCGTCCGCCGCGTTCCCGGCGAGGGAGAAGGCGTAGCCGATGAGGACGCACTCCCAGACTGCCGCGACGAGCAGCAGGATCAGCGGGACCATCCCGGCGAACTCGACGGCGACCTGCCCGCGGTCGCCGGCCCCGGCGGCGCGGGGGCCGGCGGGGCCGGTGCGGCCGGTGCGGCCGGTGCGGCCGGGGCCGTCGGGCGGTCTGCGCGCGGCCACCGGTCAGCCCTCCCGGCCGCGGCGCCGGCGGCCGAGCGCGCCGCGGTCGCCGCCGCGGCGCAGCCGGGCGACGGGGCCGGCCGCCCGCACGGCGAGGGCCGCGCCGGAGGCCCGGCCGCCGGCGGTGTCCCGGCCGGGGAGCGCGGCCTGCGCCCCGGCGGGGTCGGCCGGGTCGGCGGTGGCGGCGAGGAGGCCGAGTTCGCCGGCGACGGCCCACAGGGCCTGTTTGACGGCGGACCGGTTGTCGAGGTCCTGGAGGCGGCCCGCGTCGACGACGGGCTGGAGCTCCTTGAAGGCCGCGGGGACGGGGGTGTTCGCCACCCGCGCCTTGGTGATCTTCTCGATGAGGGAGGGCTGGATCTCGGTGTGCCTGCTCCAGCGGTTGACGACCATCACGGTGTCCTCGGCCTTGCGGACCTGGAGCCGCTCCCACATGCGGACCATGCGCTTGGCGGCGCGTACGGAGATGACGTCCGGAGTGGTGACGAGGGCGGCGGTGTCCGCCATCTCCACCACGGCCGCGTTCGCGCCGCTCACCTGGGTGCCGCAGTCGACGACGACGAGTTCGTAGCGGCCGCGCAGGGCGGTGACGACGTGCCGGGCGGCCCGGTCGTCGACCTCCTCGCCGCGTTCGCCCTCGGCGGGCGCCAGCAGCAGGGCGAGGCCGGTCCGGTCGTCGTAGACGGCGTCCTGGAGGACGCGCGGGGAGATGTCGTGGATGCCGGCGAGGTCGGCGATGGAGCGGCGGAACTGCACGTCGAGGTAGGAGCCGACGTCGCCGGCCTGGAGGTCCATGTCGACGAGGACGGTGCGCCGCCCGGCGGCGGCCGCGGCGAGCGCGAACTGGACGGCGGTGAGAGTGGTGCCGACGCCGCCCTTGGCCCCGGCGACGGTGACGACGCGCCCGCCGGGGCCGCCGGGCGGGTCGGCGGGGCGGCCCAGGTGGCGGCGTACTCCGGCGGACCACTGGGCGGCGGCCTGGACGCGGGCGGCGAGCTCCTCGTACGAGGGCGGCAGGCCGATCAGGCCGCGCGCGCCGGAGTCCATGGCGGCGGAGAAGAGGGCGGGCCCGGTGTCGGAGGAGAGCAGGACGACACCGACGGCGGGGAAGCGGAGGGCGACTTCGCGGATGAGGTCGAGGGCGGGGACCGGCCCGATGCGCTCGTGGACGAGGACGACCTCGGGCAGCTCGTCGACGGACCCGGCGGCCAGCCGCGCCAGGGTGTCGAGGAGCGCGCCGGAGTCGGGGAGCGGTGCGGCCGGCTCGGCGTCCGGAAGCTGGCCGAGCAGGGCGGAGAGGGAGCGCGCGGCGTCGGCGTCGCCGGCTGCGGGGAGGATTCGGGTGGTCATCCGGGCCTCACTTGTCCCCGTCGAGGGTGTACGTGCGGTCGCCCGCTCCGGGCGCGGAGTCGGTGCCGGGTGCCACGAGGGCCAGGCGTACGTGCTCCGCGAAGGACTCGGCGTACGCGACGCGCTGGGTGTCCTTGGTGTTCAGCGCGAAGGTGATGGGGACGGCCTCGGCGGGGCCCCTGCGGTCGGCGTCCTTGTCGAGGGGGGTGAGCTTGCCGACGTTGAGGACGCGCGCGTTGGCCACGATGATGACGGAGCGGGAGGGATCGCTCTCCTTGGCGCCCTTGAAGGTGGCGATGATGTTGACCTTGGCGCCGGAGTAGATCTTGCCGGCGACACCGGTCGCCGCGTCGATCATGATGGCGATCTCCTGCTCCCCCGGTTGCAGCTGGGGTTTGTCGACGAACATGTCGGTCTGGAGCAGCGAGCCCTTCCTGAGGGTGGTCAGGGCGATCTTGTCCTTGAGGGTGCCGAGGTCGTCGACGGCGGTCTCGGACAGCCAGCGCCGCGGGATGCTGACCTCTTCGAACTGGACGGCGGACAGCGGGCTGTAGGGCGCGATGTCGGCCTTGGCGCGGTAGGCGGTGACTTCGGCGCCGACCTTGGAGTTGACGTCGCCGATCACCACGAGGACCCCGCCGAACGCCGCCAGGGCGCACAGGACCGACAGGAGCAGCAGGATGACGCCGCGGCGCTGGCGTGAGTTCATGTGCCGTACTACCTCGCCGTTCTTCGTTCGTTCGGGCCGGTCGGTCGTGGGTCGGTGGTGCGGCGGCTCCCCGGGAGGGGGGCCGCTCAGCGTGCGGTGCCGGTGCGGGCGCTCGTACGGGCGCCCGGGCGGGCGGCGGCCTCCGCGGCGGGTGGCGGCGGTGCGTGGAGCGGGGCGGCGCAGAAGCCGCAGCGGTCGCCGATGAGCTCCAGGCCGCACCAGCGGCACTCCTCGCGGCGCACCGAGGCGACGAGTTGGTAGAGGACGGACAGGTCGGGGATGCCGGCGGCGAACTCGACGAGCTTGGGCGTGCCCCACCAGGCGGGCGAGTCGGCCGGGAGCGGGTTCTCCATGACGCCCTGGACCTGCCAGGCGGGGGCGAGGGTGTCCGTCACCCAGTCGGAGGGGAGCCGGCCGCGGGCGAAGGTCAGCTGGGTGGCGTAGGCGGGTCCGGTCGGCATGCCCTCGGGGAGGGCGCCCGCCGCGGCCGGGGCCTTGCGGGACCGGCCGCGGCCGCCCGCGCCGTGCGCCCCGCGGCTCCCGGACCCGGTGGCGGCGGGGCCGAGGCGGGCCAGGTGGGGGACGGGGTGGGCGAGGACGGCGAACTGGGCTCCGGGGGACCAGGAGCGGGCGTGCGCCTTGAGGCTGACGTCGACCCGGTCGAGCCGGGCGACGGAGCCGAGGACGGCTCCGGCGTGGACGTAGTGGGAGAGCAGGCGGGCGGCCGCGGCGACGACGCCCGGGCTGAAGTCGCAGACGGTGAGCTGGCGGAGCTGGCGGACCAGCAGGGCGGTGCCGAGCGGGGGCAGGTCGACGTCGAGGAGCGCGATCCGGTCGGTTTCGAGGATGGCGCGGACGGTGCGCAGCCGGCGGACGGCCGCGGGCGGCAGCCAGGGCGGCACGACGGCCAGGACGTGGCTGTGGCGCTCGAGGAGGGAGGCGGTCTCGGCGAGGGCGCCTTCGAGGGCGATGCGGTCGGGCGGGGTGAGGACGGCGGCCGGCGGGGTGTGCCGGTCCGGGGCCGGCAGCACCAGATCGGCGCTGGTGACGGCAATGGCGACCGGCATGCGCATCCCCCTGTTCACCCCGTGCACCGCGCCTCCCCCGGCTTGCGCCGGGCGGTGCCCCCAAGCGGCCGCAGCGGCCGCGTCGACCTGCGCGACCGCAAACGGCCGACGCGTTCTCCCCCGTGCCCCAGCACCATATCCGCGTCACCCCTGGCGGGGCAGGGCCTTGGGAATTCCCGTGCTGCGCCGTCGGGTCGCAGGTGGCGGGAAACCCGGACAACCGGGATCCGACGGCCGATCAGTTCAAGCCACTTCGCAAAGAGCATTGACAGCGTGATTGGTCTGGACCAAGTTGAAGGACCGGCCCCCCACGCCACTCCACGGCCTCCTGCGCCACCCCTCTCGCCTCCCCGTTCACCTCCCCTACTCCCCCCACGGAGTCCTCGTGAACCGCATACGCGCACTCGCCCTGCTGGGCGCCGCGACCCTCACCGCCGGCGGCATGACCGCCCTGACCGCCGGCACCGCCCGGGCCGCAGACGTCGACGTCGCCCGCAACGGCGGCTTCGAGTCCGGGCTCACGCACTGGAACTGCAGCCCCGGCAGCGGCGCCGCCGCCTCCGGCCCCGCCCACACCGGGGCCGCCGCGCTGCGGGCCGCGCCGTCGGGCCTGGACAACGCCCGGTGCAGCCAGACCGTCACGGTCAGGCCGAACTCGACGTACACGATCGCCGCGCAGGTCCAGGGCTCGTACGTGCACCTCGGCGCCTCCGGCACCGGCACGCAGGACGTGTCGGCCTGGACCCCCGGGTCCGGCGGCGGCTGGCAGCGCCTGTCGGCCACCTTCACCACGGGCCCGAGCACCACGCAGGTCACCGTCTACGCGCACGGCTGGTACGGCCAGCCGGGCTACGCGGTCGACGAGTTCAGCGTGGTCGGCCCCGACGGCGGCGGCCCGACCGACCCCGGCCCGTCGCTGCCGGGCGCCCCCGCGGGTGCCGCCGTCTCCGGCCAGGGCGCGAACTCGCTCACCCTTTCGTGGGACGCGGTCGGCGGGGCCGCCGGCTACCACGTGTACCAGGACGGCGTCCGCGTACGGACGGTCTCCGGGCCGCCCGCGCAGATCACCGGGCTCGCCGCCTCGACCTCGTACTCCTTCCGGGTGAGCGCGTACAACGCGGCCGGGGAGGGCCCGCAGTCGGCGCCGGTGACCGGCACGACGACCGGCGGCGGTCCGGGGACGCCCGGACCGGCAGTGCCGAAGCACGCCCTGACGGGCTACTGGCAGAACTTCGACAACGGCGCGACCGTCCAGCGGCTCTCCGACGTGTCGCCGCAGTACGACATCATCGCGGTCTCCTTCGCCGACGCCACGCCCACGCCGGGCGCGATCGCCTTCCACCTCGACAACGCGGGCCTGGGCGGCTACACCGTCGACCGGTTCAAGGCCGACATCGCCGCGAAGAAGGCGGCCGGCAAGTCCGTCATCCTCTCCATCGGCGGGGAGAAGGGCACGATCACGGTCAACGACGCGGCCTCCGCCGCGAACCTGGCGGACTCCGCGTACGCCCTGATGCAGGAGTACGGCTTCAACGGGATCGACATCGACCTGGAGAACGGCCTCAACCCCACCTACATGACCCAGGCGATGCGCGCCCTGTCGGCGAAGGCCGGGCCCTCGCTCGTCATCACGATGGCCCCGCAGACCATCGACATGCAGTCCACCTCGGGGAGCTACTTCCGGACGGCGCTCAACATCAAGGACATCCTCACCGTCGTCAACATGCAGTACTACAACAGCGGCTCGATGAACGGCTGCGACGGCAAGGTGTACTCCCAGGGCTCGGTCGACTTCCTCACCGCGCTGGCCTGCATCCAGCTGGAGGGCGGCCTGGACCCCTCGCAGGTGGGCATCGGCGTGCCGGCCTCCCCGAGCGGCGCGGGCAGCGGCTACGTCTCCCCGACGGTGGTCAACAACGCCCTCGACTGCCTGACCCGGGGCACCAACTGCGGGTCCTTCAAGCCGTCGAAGACCTACCCGGGGCTGCGCGGGGCGATGACCTGGTCGACGAACTGGGACGCCAAGGCGGGCAGCGCCTGGTCCAACGCGGTGGGTCCGAAGGTTCACGGCCTGCCGTAGGCGGTACCAGTGGGGGTGGCTTCGAGGGAATCTGGCCGATTTCCGGTTCTTGACCTGGACATGCCACAAGAGCACGCTGTGCCCGTCCGCACGGCTACCCCCACCTCCCCACCCAGGAGAACGCATGCGGCTCCACACACGACGCAGGGCCGCCGTCACGGCGGCCCTGCTCGCGCTCGCGCTCGGCGCGCCCGCCTACGGCATGAGCGCGACGGCGGCCCCTCCGCCCAGCCCCTCCACCGCGACCCTCGACGAGTCCGTCGCCCAGTACGAGATCAAGGGCCCGGCGACGCCGGCCGAGCGAACGGCCCTGCTCCGTACGGGTGTCTCCATCGACGAGGTCGACGCCCGCTCGGTCGTCGTCAGCGCCGACCCCCTCCAGGCGAAGGCACTGCGCCGCCTCGGCTACGAGCCCATCCCCCTCGGCGGCCCGCCCGACCGCTCCGAGCGCGGCGTGCAGGCGGGCCCGGCGGACTTCCCGTCGGCGGACTCCCGCTACCACAACTACGCCGAGATGAGCGCCGAGATCGACCAGCGCATCGCCCAGTACCCCGCCATCATGAGCAAGCGGGTGATCGGCAAGTCGTACCAGGGCCGGGACATCGTCGCCATCAAGATCAGCGACAACGTCGCCGCCGACGAGAACGAGCCCGAGGTCCTCTTCACGCACCACCAGCACGCCCGCGAGCACCTCACCGTCGAGATGGCGCTCTACCTGCTCAAGGAGTTCGGCTCCACCTACGGGACCGACGCCCGCGTCACCCGCATGGTCGACAGCCGCGAGATCTGGATCATCCCGGACCTCAACCCCGACGGCGGCGAGTACGACATCGCCACCGGCTCCTACCGCTCCTGGCGCAAGAACCGCCAGCCGAACTCCGGCTCCTCCTCCGTCGGCACCGACGAGAACCGCAACTGGAACTACAAGTGGGGCTGCTGCGGCGGCTCCAGCGGCAGCAAGGGCTCCGAGACCTACCGCGGCTCCGCACCCGAGTCGGCGCCCGAGGTCAAGGTCGTCTCCGACTTCGTCCGCGGCCGCGTCGTCGGCGGCAAGCAGCAGATCAAGGCCGCCATCGACTTCCACACCTACAGCGAGCTCGTGCTGTGGCCGTACGGGTGGACGTACAACGACACCGCCCCCGGCCTGACCGCGGACGACCTCGCCGTCTTCAAGACCGTCGGCACCCGCATGGCGAACAGCAACGGCTACACGCCCGAGCAGTCCAGCGACCTCTACATCACCGACGGCACCATCGACGACTGGCTGTGGGGCAGCCAGAAGATCTTCGGCTACACCTTCGAGATGTACCCGTCCGGCTTCGGCGGCGGCGGCTTCTACCCGCCCGACGAGGTGATCGACCGCGAGACCTCCCGCAACCGCGACGCCGTCCTCCAACTCCTGGAGAACGCCGACTGCATGTACCGCTCCATCGGCAAGGAAGCGCAGTACTGCACCGCCTAGCACGCACCCCGCACGGGCGGGGCGCCTCCTCCGCCGGGGCGCCCCGCCCGTGCCCGCGCCCGGCCCCGCGCACCGCGCCCGGAACCGCCCGGCGTTGCCCCGCCGTCCCCGGGGAGGTAAGACAGCACCGGACAACACCCGCGCCGACCGCACCGCACGACGCGGCGGCGGCGCAGCGCAAGGAGGAACCGCATGGCCAGCGCCGAGGCAGCCGGGCAGCAGCCGCACCCCGCGACGGACGGGAAGCCGGCCCGCACGACGGTCCGGGAGGCGGTGCGGGAACTCGACCGCGAACGCGTCGACCACCGCTTCAAGGGCCTCCCGCCGGACGCCGCGGACGCCGGGCTCACCGTCGGGGAGCTGGCCGCCCAGCACCGGGACCTGCACACCGGCGGCTTCACCACCCCCGTCCTCACCCTCGACGGCGAGGCGCTGGAGCACAACCTGGCCGCGCTCGCCGCGTTCTGCGAGCGCCACGGCCTGGAGTTCGCCCCGCACGGCAAGACCTGCATGGCCCCGGCGCTCTTCGAGCGGCAGCTGGAGCGGGGCGCCTGGGGCATCACCGTCGCCATGCCGCACCAGGCCCGCGTCTGCCGCGCCTTCGGCATCGACCGGATCTTCCTCGCCAACGAGCTGGTCGACGCCCCCGCCCTGCACTGGGTCGCCGCGGAGCTGACCGCCGACCCGCAGTTCGAGTTCGTCGCGTACGTCGACTCCGTCCGCGGGGTCGCCCTCATGGACGCGGCCCTCGCCGGCCGCACCACCCGCCCCGTCGACGTCGTCGTGGAACTCGGCGCCGGCGCCGAGGGCCGCACCGGCGTGCGCACCGCCGCCGAGTGCCTGGAGGTCGCCCGCGCCGTGGCCGCCGCGCCGACCCTGCGGCTGGCCGGCGTCGCGGGCTACGAGGCCACCATGCCCGGCGCCGACGCCGCGAGCGTCCGGGGGTGGCTGCGCAGCCTCGTCGCCCTGGCCGCCGACTTCGACGCGGCCGGGCTGTTCAAGGGCACGGGGCTGGAGCGGATCGTCGTCAGCGCCGGCGGCAGCGAGTGGTTCGACGCGGTCGCCGAGGTCTTCGCCGGCATCCCCGAGCTGTCCCTGCCCGTGCAGCGGCTGCTGCGCTCCGGCGCGTACGTCTCGCACGACCACGGCTGGTACTCGGGCCTCACGCCCTTCAACCGGCACCCCGAGGAGGGCGGCCTGCTGCCGGCCTTCCGGCTGTGGACCCAGGTGGTCTCCCGGCCCACGCCCGGCCAGGCCTTCGTCAACGCCGGCAAGCGCGACATCGCCTACGACCTCGGCCTGCCCGAGGTGCTCGCCGTGCGCGGCGCCGACGGCACCGAGCGGCCCGGCACCGGGATCACCGTCACGAAGCTGTCCGACCAGCACGCCTGGCTGGAGACGGCGCCCGGCACCGAACTGGAGGTCGGGGACCGGGTCGCGCTCGGCATGGCGCACCCCTGCACGATCTTCGAGAAGTGGCCGCTGATCCCGGTGACCGGGCCCGACGGCACCGTCACGGAACTGGTCCGCACCTTCTTCTGAACGGCGCCACTTCTTCTGAACGGCGCCACGGGACCCGATCCGCTCACCCGGGGGCAGGGCTTGGGCCTGGTGCTCCGCGGGGCCCGCGTCGTCGACGGCACGGGCGGGCCCCGTACACGGCCGACATCGCCGTGCCCGGGGGGCCCGGATCGCGCGGATCGGGCGGATCCGGTCGGGCGGCCGGCTGCCCGTCGGCGCCGCCGGGCCGGCCCTGGCGCCCGGCTTCGCCGACATGACGCCCACAGCGACCTGGCGCTGCTGCACGACGGCCTCTCCTGCGCGCCGGCCGACGACGGCACCCTCGCCGAGGTGCGGGCGGCGATCACCGGCTGGAACGGGCCCGGCTCGCCCACGGCGAGGACGCCGACTCCACCGGGCGCACCGTCGGCGGCTACCCGGACCGGCTCGACCGCACGGGCATCGCCGTCAACCCCGTTCCGGTGGCGCCGGCGGGCCGTACGCTGGGGCGCATGATCGCTTTCGCGCCCGCAGCCGTCCTGCTGCTGCTGTTCCTGGTGAGCGTGCGGGCGGACCGCCGGCGCTTCCGCAACGCCGTCCTGCTGGGCCTGACGCTCATATGGGCCGCGATCGGGGTGCTGTTCCTCATACCGTCGCTGCCGCCGCTGCTGAGGGTCGTCGCGGTGGCGCTGATCCTGCTGGTGCCGGCACTGGGCACGCTCGTGCTGGGCGGCATCCTCGTCGGCAACGGCATCACGATGCTCCGGCGGGAGGGCCGCAGCCCCGCCAACCTGCTGTCGCTGGCCGCCGGATCGGGGATCTTCGGGCTGATCGGGCTGGTCGCGTACGTCGCCGACCGGGGCTCGCCCGCCATGGACGCGGCCGTCGGCGGGCTGGTGCTGCTCGTCGCGTACGTCTCGTTCCTCTTCGTGTGCTTCCTCGCGTACGCCTTCCTGTACGGGCGCACGCCGGTGCGCGGGGACGTCGACTTCGTGGTGGTCCTCGGCTCCGGCCTGCTCGGCGGCGAGCGGGTGTCGCCGCTGCTGGCCTCCCGCCTGGAGAAGGGCCTGCGGCTCCAGGCCGCGCAGGCGGCGCGCGGCGGGCGGGTGCCGCTGCTGCTGGCCTCGGGCGGGCGGGGCCCGGACGAGAAGGTGTCCGAGGCGCGGGCGATGGCGGACTGGCTGATAGAGCGGGGTGCGGCGCCCGAGCTGGTACGGCTGGAGGACCGCTCCCGGACGACGGACGAGAACCTCGCCTTCAGCCGGGAGGTGATGGAGGCGGAGGCCGGTCCGGACTACCGGTGCGTCGTCGTCACCAACAACTTCCATGCCTTCCGCGCGGCGATGATGGCACGGAAGGCGGGGGTGGACGGGCAGGTGGTGGGCTCGCCGACGGCCCGCTACTTCTGGCCGAGCGCGACC
Organism: Streptomyces sp. NPDC031121; assembly: GCF_055570615.1. Classification (NCBI taxonomy): domain Bacteria; kingdom Bacillati; phylum Actinomycetota; class Actinomycetes; order Kitasatosporales; family Streptomycetaceae; genus Streptomyces; species Streptomyces sp. NPDC031121. Next base: position 211,129 of record NZ_JBVIGV010000001.1, on the reverse strand, counting down.
ATCCGCGAGTTCGTCGCCGTCTTCTGGGAGCACCGGGTGGTCAACCTGGTGGTCTGCGGGGCGATCGCGGCGGCGACGGCAGTGGCGGCGGCGACGGCGGCGGCGGCGGCGACGGCGGCGGCGGCGGCGACGGCGGGATAGCGGGCGGGGTCGGAAAAGGGTCACGGGGCGGGTGCACCGCGGCTCCCCCCTTGGCAGCCGCGGGTCACCCGCCCCGTCCTCAGGCGGGGAGGCGTGTCACAGGCGCTGCCACAGCGCGGGGACGTTCGGCGGCTCCCAGCCCGCCTGGGCCTGGTGGCCCTGGAGGCAGCGGTAGCTCGCGCCGCCGTACGTGACGGTCGCGCCGGCCGCGTAGACGGTGCCGGACTTCCAGGTGCCGCCCGGCTCGGGCTCGCCGGGGCCGGGGCCCGGGTCGCCTCCGGTGGTCCTCAGGGTCAGCCCGTACGCGGACAGGATCGGGTTCAGCGGCTGGAAGAAGGTGGTGCCGCCGCCGGAGCAGTTCCCGGAGCCGCCCGAGGTGACGCCCTGCGCCTGGCTGCCGGAGATGTAGGAGCCGCCCGAGTCGCCGGGCTCGGCACACACCGTCGTGCGGGTCACGCCGGAAATGGTGCCCTCGGGGTAGGTGACGCTGGTGTTGTGCTGCTGGACGGTGCCGCAGTGCCAGCCCGTCGTGGAGCCCGAGCGGCAGACCGACGCGCCGACGGGCTGCAGGACGGAACCGGTGACCTGCACGTTCGCACCGCCGCTGCCCTTGACGTACGGGGTGGCCGTCCAGTTCGTGTTCGCGGCGACCCAGGCCATGTCGCTGCCGGGGAACACCGACGCCTGGAAGGAGCCCTGGGAGACCCGGTTGAAGCCGGTCGTCGTCGTCCCGGCCCGGCCGCAGTGCCCGGCGGTGGCGAAGCCGTGGGTGGTGCCGCGGGTCACCGGGAAGCCGACGGAGCAGCGGCCGCTGCCGTTCATGTGGTACGCGTCGCCGCCGCGCAGGTCGTACAGCGGGCGCGGGGCCTCCTCGGTCGGCACCACGGTGACGAGGGAGGCGTCGGTGCCGGTCGCGGCGAGCAGGCGGGCCGCGGCGCCGGGCTCGGCCTCCTCGACGACGAGGGTGTTGGTGCGGGGGTCGACGTAGCGCACCGGGGTCCCGGCGGTCGCGGCCCGGTCGAGGGCGGTCTTCGCGGCGTCGAGGGAGGCGAGGGAGCGGGAGACGACCACCGGCCGGGCGCTGGCGGCGCGTATCGCCGCCGCGTCGGAGGCGCGGGTCGTGGCGACGGACAGGCCGGCCGTGTCCGAGCCGTCGACCCAGGCGCCGGCGAAGGCGGGGCCGAGGCGGCTCTCCAGGCGGGCGGCGGCCGCCCCCGCCTCGGCCTCGTGCGCGAGGCGGGCCCGGGCCCGGTCCGGGCTCAGCCCGAGGTCGCGCTGCATGGCGGCCAGCAGCTCGGGCTGTGCGTCGGCGGTGCGCAGGGTCTCGGCGGCGGTCGGCGCGGTCGCGGTCCGGGCTGCCGGCTCGGCGGCGGCCGTCCCGACGGCCGCGGCGAGCAGCAGGCCGGCCGCGGCCAGGGCGGTACACGCCGTGCGGGCGTGTCGCTTGGGCATGGGGGGTCCCTTCGGTCTTCGGCGGGGATGCGGAAACCGTAGGGACCCCAACGGCCCCGCGGATACTTCCTGTTGGCCCCTCCCCCGGTGTTATGCCCGGGCGGCCGGGGACGCTGGGGCGGCGGGCGCCGGGCGCCGACGTGCGTTCTTGGAGTTGCGGCCGGAGGATGGGGGCACCAGGCAGGTACTCCTAGGAGGCAACCGATGGGAACAGAATCGGACCAGCAGCGTGAGTCCGTGACCCCTTCGTCGATGCTGTTCACGGGCGGGGAGCGGGCGTACGACCCCGAGGACCTCGTCATGGCGACGGGCGCCGACCCGACTCCGGAGCGGGTCGAGAAGGCCCGAAAGCTGATCGAGAAGGAAGGCCGAAGGGTCATCGAGCGCTACCTCCCCTAGCTGCGGCCCACGCCCGCCCCCACCGGGGGCGGGCCCCCGCCGCCCGCCGGCTCTCCGCGGCCCGCACTTCCCGGGGCTCCGCCCCAGACCCCGCGCCTCAAACGCCGGCGAGGCTGTACGTGCCCCCCGCCGGCGAGCAAGAGCCCAGCCGGTCACAGCCCCGCCGGCGTTTGGGGCGCGGACCCGGGCAGAGGCCGCAGCACACCCGCGCCAGGCGCCGCCGCACCGCGCCCAGCCCGCGGCACCCCCCTGCCCCACCCCGGCCCCACCCCGCACCCGACTGGCGACCGCCGCCACATCCAGCCCCGCCGGCGTTTGAGGCGCGGGTCCGGGCAGAGCCCGCGACACCGCCGCGCCAAGGCACCGGCACACCACACCCAGCCCCCGACACCCCCGCCGCCCCACTCCGCACCCGACTGGCGACCGCCGCCGCATCCAGCCCCGCCGGCGTTTGAGGCGCGGGCCCGGGCAGAGCCCGCGACACCGCCGCACCAAGGCACCGGCACACCACACCCAGCCCCCGACACCCCCACCGCCCCACCCCGCACCCGACTGGCGACCGCCGCCGCATCCAGCCCCGCCGGCGTTAGAGGCGCGGGTCCGGGCAGAGCCCGCGACACCGCCGCGCCAGGCACCGCCGACCCGCCGCGCCCCGGCCACATCCAGCCCCGCCGGCGCTCGAGGCGCGGGCCCGGGCGGAGTCCGGTGGCGTCGGGCGCGCAGGGTTCGCGGACCCCCGACGCGGGGGTCAGGGGTGCGCCGCCGTCGGGGTGGCCGCGGAGCGGGTCACGGCTTCCGCATGGGCCGCACGGGCCTGCTCAAGAACGTGTGCGGCGCGGGCCGCGGCCCGCCCGGCGGGGTGCCAGCCCAGCAGGTGCCGCCACAGCAGCGGGGCCCCGGCCAGCGGCCGGGTGACCACCCCCGGGGTCGCCGGGAACGTCGCCCGGCACAGCCCCACCGCCCGCCCCACCTGCACCAGATGCACGCAGGACGCGGTGTCCGCCTCGTACACGCAGGCCGGCGTGAACCCGGCGCGCACGCACGCCGCGGCGAAGCAGTCCCCGAAGCACCCGTCCCCCGGCACGTCGGTCCACGCCTCCGCCGCGAGCTCGGTCAGCTCGATCTCGGCCCGCCGCCCCAGCGGATGGTCCTCGGCGAGCATCACGTACACGGGGTCCCGCGCGACCTCCCTCCACGCGAGCCGCCCCGGCTCCGGCGGCGGGCTCTCCCCGCACACGCCGATGAGCGCGAAGTCGATCCGCCCGTCGGCGACGGACCCGGCGATGTCCCGCTCCGACCACGACGTGTACGTGGTCACGGGCGCTCCGGGATCCTGCCGGGCGAGCCGGTCGACGAGCCCGCCGAGCAGCGGCCCGTGCGTCCCGCCGATGCGGTGGCCGGCGGTGCCCTGGCGGGCGAACCGGGCCGCCTCCTCCTGGAGCTCGCACACCGCGGGCAGCAGCACCCGCGCCCGGTCGAGGACGAGTTCGCCGAGTGCGGTGGCCCGTACGCCGTCCCGGCCGCGGTCGAACAGCGCCCCGCCGAGCGCCCGCTCGATCCGTTTGAGCTGGGTGCTGAGGGCGGGTTGGGCGAGCCCGAGCCGGGTGGCGGCGCGGGTCAGGCTCCCGGCGTCCGCGACCGCCCGGATGATCTTGAGATGCCTCAACTCCAGATCCATGACACGAGCTTGGTCCAGACCACCATGCCTGCGCTACGGGCGTGACCGGCCGTATCCGGATCCGCCGCAGGATCGTTGGGGCTTCCGGGGTCCGCTACACGGAGGCAGCAGCATGCAGACGATCACCGTCGACTGGGACCACCCCGCCGACCCCCGCCCCGGCCCCGCCCGCGACCACGTCCGCGACTACGCGGCCACCGGCGGCCAGGACGGCCACCTCTGGCACGGCGTGCCCACCCTCCTGCTCACCACCGTCGGCCGCCGCACCGGCCGCACCACCCGCACGCCCCTCATCTACACCGAGGACGAGGCCCGCCTGGTCGTCGCCGCGGCCGCCTGGGGCGCGCCCGCGCACCCGGACTGGTACCGGAACCTGGCCGCGCACCCCGAGGTCCGCGTCCAGGTCGGCCCGGACGTCCTCCCGGCCCTGGCCCGCACGGCCGGCGAGGACGAGCGCGAGGTCTACTGGCCGGCCCTGGCCGGCCTCTGGCCCGCCCTGGACGACTACCAGTCCCACGCCCACCCGGCCCGCACCATCCCCGTCGTCATCCTGGACCGCACCCGCGCCCCGCACCCGGCGTAGCCCTCCCGGGCCCGCACCCCCGCCCGTTCGACCCGGTGCCCGCGACGGCGGGGCGCCGGACTCTAGTCCAGCTCCTTGGCGAAGTGGAACGCGACGATGTCGAACCGCTCGCGGAGGTAGAAGCGGTGCGCGCCGGTGCGGTGCGTGCCCGAGTCGAGGTCGAGGAGCCGGCAGCCGGCCGTGCGGGCCCGGTCCTCCAGGTGGGCGAGCAGGGCCCGGCCCACGCCGCGGGAGCGGGCGTGGGCCGCGGTGACGAGGTCGTCGACGTACAGGCGGCGGATGTCGACGGTGGTGGCGAGGATGCGCCAGCCGGCCGCGCCCACGCACACGCCGTCGTCGTCGTACGCCGCGCTGAACCGCAGGCCCTGCGGGTGGCCTTCGGCGTGGATCCCGGCGAGGAGGTCGGCGGTCAGGTGCGGGCGCAGCTCCCGCAGTACGGGAAGCAGGTCGGCGGCGAGCCGCGGGTCTCCCGGCTCCAGGTCGATGATCTTCATCGGCCCACGGTACCCGGGTCGTCGGCCGGGGCGTCCGCGCAGTTGCGGCCGCCGCCCGCCGGGCCGCCTCCCGCCGGGGGGCCGCCCTCCTCGGCGCCGAGGAAGCCTCCCGACTGGTGCCGCCACAGCCGGGCGTAGGCGCCGCCGGAGGCGAGCAGGTCCTCGTGGCGGCCCTGTTCGACGATCCGCCCGCGGTCGAGGACGACGAGCCGGTCCATCGCGGCGACGGTGCTCAGCCGGTGCGCGACGACGAGGGCGGTGCGCCCGGCCATGAGCTGCCACAGCGCCTCCTGGACGAGGATCTCGCTCTCGGAGTCGAGGGCGCTGGTGGCTTCGTCGAGCAGCAGGATCGGCGCGTCCCGCAGGATGGCGCGGGCGAGGGCGACCCGCTGCCGCTGCCCGCCGGAGAGTTTGACGCCGCGCTCGCCGACGAGCGTGTCGAAGCCGTCGGGCAGCACGTCGGCGAACTCTGAGACGTGCGCCGCGTCGGCCGCGCGCCGGACCTCCGCGTCGGTGGCGCCCGGGCGGGCGAACGCGATGTTCTCGCGGAGGGTGCGGTGGAACATCGCCGGGTCCTGCGGCACGTACGCGATCAGGCTGCGCAGGTCGGCCTGGCGCAGCCGGCTGATGTCGCGGCCGCCGACGAGGATGCGGCCGCCGTCGACGTCCGTCATCCGCAGCAGCAGCCGGGTCAGGGTGCTCTTGCCCCCGCCGGACCGGCCGACGAGGCCGAACTTGGCGCCGCCGGGCACGGCCAGGTCGAGTTCCTCGAAGAGCGGCCGGGCGCCCTTGTGGGCGAAGGTGACGCCTTCGAAGCGGACGTCCGCGGCGCGCGGCGGCGGCGCCGGCTCGGGCTCCGGCGGGTCGAGGACGGTCGGCGGCTCGCGCAGCAGCTCCGTGAACTGGGCGGCCTCCGTCATGGACCGCTCCAGGCGGCGGTACACCTGGTTGAACTCGAACATGATGCGGGTGGCGTTGGTGTAGTAGGTGAAGGCGACGACGACGGCCTCCACGCCGTGCCCGGTCCCGCCCCCGCCGCCCGCGGCGGCGCCTCCGCCGACGACGGCGACCGCGATCAGCAGGCCGAGGGAGTTGGTCAGGACGGACATCGGCGCGACGACCGTGTCGATGCGGAGGTTGCCGTAGTCCCAGGCCCGCAGGGTGAGCCGGCGCGACTCCGCGACCCGCGACCGGTGCTCCTCGGCCTCGCGCCGCTCGGCGGCGAACGCGCGGACGGTGTCCATGTTCGCCAGGCTGTCGGAGACGTGCCCGGAGACCCGGGCGATGGCCGCCTCGCGCCGGCCGACGAGCGCCTGCCGGCGGCGTACGAGCGGCGCCACGCACAGGGCCGTGACGGCGATCATCGTCAGCAGTCCGGCCACGAGCAGCGGCTCGTACTGCCACAGGACGACCGAGCCGAACAGCAGCGGCACGAACCGGCCGACGACGGCGAAGGCGAGGGTGTCGACGAACTCCTCGAAGCGGGAGGCGAAGCCGAGGACCCGCTTGGTCAGCGATCCGGCGAAGTTGTCGTGGAAGAAGGCGGCGTCCTTCGCGAACAGCTCGTCGATGCCGATCACGTAGAGCCGCTCGATGCCGAGGGCGTCGAGCCGGTTCAGGCAGTGCACGCCGACCCGCCACAGGGCCTCCGCGAGGAGCAGGACGCCGGCGAAGGCGAGCACGTAGGGCACGGTGGCCGCGAGGCCGGCGCCGCCGTCGGCGATACGGCCGACGAGTTTGGCGACGACCAGCGGCGCAATGTAGTTGACGCCGATGTTGCCGAGCGCCGGCGACAGCATCGCGGGGAGCGCGAACCGCCGGAGCCGGACCAGCTCCCTGCCGTAGTAACGGAGCGCGAGGGCCACCGGGCCGCGGCCCGGTGGCGCCCCGCGCGGTGCGGAACGTGTTGCGGACGGTCCCATCGCCACCCCGGGTGTCGTACGGCAGCCCGCCGGCCGCCGGCGGGCAGACCCGCAGTCTCCCTTGGTCACACGTTCCGCGTCCAAGTGTTTACGGAACGCGACGCCCGGTCCGCCCGCGTGTGCGCCGGGGCGCGGCGGGGTCAGGCGGCGGGGGCCGCCTGCCGCGGCTCGCGCCACATGGCCCACAGGGTGGGCCCGCCGCCGGGGAGGGCGAACTCCTCGCGGACGGTGAAGCCGAAGTGCTCGTAGAAGGGGAGGTTCTCCGCCTTGGAGGACTCCAGGTACGCGGGCATGCCGGCCGCGTCCGCCTTGGCGAGCCCGGAGCGCAGCAGGGCAGCGCCGTGGCCCTGGCCGCGCGCGGCCGGGTCGGCGCCGACGGCGGCAAGGTACCAGTGGGGCTCCTGCGGGGTGTGCGCGGCGGCGGCTCCGATGGCCTCGCCGAATATCCCGGCGCGGTCGCCGAGGACCTCCAGGAGGGCCTTCTGCGCCTCGGCGTCGGGGATGCCGAGCTCGCCGGCCTCGGGGGCCACCCAGAAGGCGGCTCCGGAGGCGGTGCGCTCGCAGACGCCGTGCCGTACGTAGTGCCGGGTGAAGAGGGTGGTGAAGTACTCCGTGAGCCGCTCCTCGCGGGAGGCCTCCTCGGGGAAGAACCAGCACATCATCGGGTCGTCACCGAAGGCGCGGGCCAGGGTGCGGCCGATCTCCGGGGCGTCTGCGGCGGTGGCCGCCTGCGGGATGTTCGCTATCGACATACGGGTCATTCTGCACATCGCCTCCCGGCCGCCGCAGGCCGGGTCGAACTCACCCTTCCGGGACAACGCCCGCGCTCACCAGGGAAGTTCCCGGATCGTATGCGCCTAGTGCTGTGGGTCGGTATCCGCCGTCGCGCCGGTCCAGGCGATCTCGAAGTACCTGACGCGTTCGTCTTCTCCGGTCGGCCGCATGCCGGCTGCCGTCATGACGTGCTGGGACGCGACGTTGTCGTGGTCGGCGTCGCCTTTGACGCAGGTGACGCCGTGTGCCCGCGCGAACAGCAGCAGTCCGCGGAGGGCTTCGGAGGCGTATCCCCTGCCTCGCGCTGATGGGATGAGGCCGTAGCCGATGGTGACGCTGCCGTTCTCGTCCACAGGTCCGTGGAAACCCAGGCCGCCGATCGCCTGACCGTCTTCGCGGCGACGGATCTCGTAGTTGCCGAACGGCTGGGGATCACCGGTGTCCGCGCAGGTGCCCAGGAAGCGCCTGGCAGCGGACACGTCACCCTCGGTGGGGTATCCGGGCGCCCATCGGGCACCGCCGTCCGACTCGCCCGCCACCACTCGCTCAGCCTCGCCGACCGTCATCGGATGAAGCACGAGCCGCGCTGTCACGAGATCGACCATAGCCGGGAGGAGTATCACGCGGGACGACCGGACCGCACGTGAATTGTCCGAACACCTTGCGGTGCACGGCACCGGACGAGGCGGGCTCAACCAGCGAGATCCGGAAGAGGCGGCCTATACGACCACGGCGGCTGCCGCGTGGCCGGCGCGTCCGCGCAGGCGTGCCGCGTCGATGCTCGGCGGCACGCCGAACTGGCGCTTGTACTCCCGGCTGAACTGCGAGGGGCTGTCGTACCCCACGCGGTGGCCGACGCCGGTCACGTCGTGCGGCCGACTGGCCATCAGCAGCCGCGCCGCCTGCAACCGGATCTGCTTCTGGAACCGGATGGGGCTCATCCCCGTCACCGAGTGGAAGTTCCGGTGGAACGCGGAGACGCTCATCCCGGAGGCGCGTGCCAGGTCCTCGACCCGGAACGCCTGGGCGTGGTTGTCCCGGATCCAGTGGACCGCCCGGGTGATGTGGCGCAGGCTGCTGTCGGCGAGGCCCAGTTGGCGGACGGTCTCGCCCTGCTCCCCCGTCATCAGCAGCCACAGGATCTCCCGCTTGACCAGGGGGACCAGCACCCGGCGGTCACGCGGCCGGTCCAGCAGGCGCAGCAGGCGGACGACCGCGTCGATCAGCTCGGCCGGCGCCTGGCTGACCGTGATCCCCGGCCGCGGCGCCCCGGCCGGCCGGGGCAGGCCGCCCGGTCCGGCCTGCAGCATCAACTCGGCGATGACGGAGGGCTCCAGCGTCATTCCGAAGCCGAGTTCCGGACCGCCCGGCGCGACGCGTCCGGTCACCGGCAGGTCGGCCGAGGTGACCAGGTACTGGCCGACCCCGTACTCGTACACGCGCTCGCCGAGCGCGAGACGCTTGCCGCCCTGCGCGATGACGGCCAGCATCACGCCCGACATCGTGTACTCCGGCTCCGCGCCCGGTTCGGCCCGGCAGATCCGGACGCCGTCGATGGCCGTGGCCAGGTCGGGCCGCGCGTGCCGCTCCAGCAGGTCGCGAAGCTCGTCGAGGGACATGCCCCCATCCCACCACGGGCCGGCCCGCCCCTTCCCGCCGGTGAGAGGATCGTGCAAGGGCACGCGAAGATCGTGCGGTTCCCCGGCCGGGCCGCGGGCGGCTCCTACGCTGCGGTGTCCTCGTACACGGCGATGAGCCGGCCGCGGGCGAGGGTGTGGAAGCGCAGGTGGAAGCCGACGAGCGCCGGTGAGGCGTCCGCGTCCGGCCCCAGCCGCTCCTTGTCCACGGCGTGGACGGTGAACACGTAGCGGTGCGGCCCGTCCCCCGGCGGCGGCGCGGCCCCGCCGAAGTCCCGGGTGCCGTAGTCGTTCCTGGCCTGTCGGGCGCCCGCCGGCAGCCCGCGGAAGTCCCCGGTTCCGGCCCCGGCCGGCAGCTCGGTGACGTGCGCGGGGATGTCGAAGACCGTCCAGTGCCAGAACCCGCTGCCGGTGGGTGCGTCGGGGTCGTAGCAGGTGACCGCGTAGCTGCGGGTTCCCGCGGGTCCGGCCGACCAGCTCAGGTGGGGCGAGGAGTTGCCCTTCGCGTACACGTGCGCGTCCGGCAGGACCCCGCCGTCCGTCAGGTCCGCGCCGGCGACGGACAGTTCGGGAACGGGCGGGTGGAAATCGTGCGGCAGCGGACGTCGGGTCGTCGGGGCGCTCATTCTCTGACTGCCTTTCCATGGCGTGAAGCCGCCCGAGCGGGCGTGGTCGCCATCCGACCACGCACCGGGGCGGCGGAGGCGGTCCGGCGGGAGGATCAGGCAAGGGGCCGCGATCTTTGTGAACGCTCGACCGGAAGCAGGACGGCGCCGCGCCGCACCCCGGCCGCGGTGCTAGAGGTACTCGCGGGCGAACTCCACCGCCCATTCGACTGCGGCGACCGGGACGCTGCCCGACTGGGGGTCGATGGTGAGGCGGGCGCCCTCCCAGCCCTGGTCGTGCTCGCGGTGGATGGCGAAGTGGCCCTCGCTGCCGACGCGGCCGCCGCTGCGGCCGTCGCGGTGGGGGCGTACCAGGAACTCGATCGCCCGGTCGTCCCCGTCCGTGCCCACGGTGGTGATCGCCATGTCGCCGACTGTGAAGTCCACTGCTCCGCCTCTCCGTCCCCGGTGCTCCCGGAAGGACACCCTCCGCCAGGGCGCGGGCCTGCTGCATGAGTGCGCGTACTCATGATCCGTACTCAGGCGCCGTACGCATGCGCCCCCGCCGCACCCGCGTGCCCCCGCCGGCGCCGTACATCCGGCGGCGCCCCGCCCGCGGCGGCGGGGTGACGAGCGCAACACCACCCCTGGCGGACAGTTGCGGAGACACCGATTCCGCAGGTGGAGCGCGGTCGCGGCCCGCGTTTCCAAGGCCCAGCGGACCCGCACCCTTCCCATCACGCGAACCAGGACATATACCCCTGCGATCCGGCATCAGAATCCCCAGCGGGCCCGGCCCGGGGCCCGTAAGCTCCCGTCATGCAGGTGATCCAGTCAACGAAACTCGCCAATGTCTGCTACGAGATCCGCGGCCCCGTCCTCGAAGAGGCCATGCGGCTCGAAGCGGCAGGTCATCGCATCCTCAAGCTGAACACCGGCAACCCCGCGGCCTTCGGCTTCGAGTGCCCGCCGGAGATCCTGGAGGACATGCTCCGCAACCTGGGCGACGCCCACGGCTACGGGGACGCGAAGGGGCTGCTGTCCGCGCGCCGCGCGGTCATGCAGCACTACCAGACCAAGGGCATCGAGCTGGACGTCGAGGACATCTACCTCGGCAACGGCGTCTCCGAGCTGATCCAGATGGCGATGCAGGCGCTGCTCGACGACGGCGACGAGGTCCTCGTCCCGGCGCCGGACTACCCGCTGTGGACGGCTTCGGTGTCGCTGGCCGGCGGCACGGCCGTGCACTACCGCTGCGACGAGCAGGCCGACTGGATGCCGGACCTGGCCGACATCGAGCGGAAGGTCACCGACCGCACCCGCGCGATCGTGATCATCAACCCGAACAACCCCACCGGCGCCGTCTACGACGACGAGATGCTGCGGGGCCTCACCGACATCGCGCGCCGCCACAACCTCATCGTGTGCTCGGACGAGATCTACGACCGGATCCTCTACGACGGCGCCACGCACACCAACACCGCGGCGATCGCGCCCGACCTGCTGACCCTCACCTTCAACGGCCTGTCGAAGAACTACCGGGTCGCCGGCTACCGGGCCGGCTGGATGGCGGTGTGCGGCCCGAAGCAGCACGCCGCCTCGTACATCGAGGGCCTGACCATCCTGGCGAACATGCGCCTGTGCGCGAACATGCCCTCGCAGCACGCCGTGGCGACCGCCCTGGGCGGCCGGCAGTCGATCCAGGACCTGGTCCTGCCGGGCGGGCGGCTGCTGGAGCAGCGCGACACCGCGTACGACCTGCTGACGCAGATCCCCGGCATCACCTGCGTGAAGCCGAAGGGCGCGCTCTACCTGTTCCCGCGGCTCGACCCGGCCGTCTACAAGATCAAGGACGACCGCCAGATGGTCCTCGACCTGCTGCGGGCCGAGAAGATCATGGTGGTCCACGGAACCGGCTTCAACTGGCCCGAGCCGGACCACTTCCGCATCGTCACGCTGCCCGCCGCCCCCGACCTGGCGGACGCCGTCACCCGGATCGGCACGTTCCTGGACGGCTACGGCCAGCACTGACGGCGGCGGGCGCGCCCGCGGTCGAGGGACGCCCGAGGGGCGGTGGAGGGGTCCGGCACCGCTCCACCGCCCCCCTGTCCAGGATCTGGAAAAACTTTAGAACGAATCCAATGTAGGATGGTCTCCTGACTTTCGGGAGGCCACTCATGTACGAGCCGATCCGGACCAAGCCGGCCGTCCACCGTGTGGGCGGCCGCCGCTCCGACTATCCGCACAGCACCCGCGCCGAGGCGCTCGACCACCAGCTGGCCGGGCACCTGACCGCCCTGCTGGCCGTCACGGACGCGCTCGGGCAGGGCGACGCCGGCGACCGCATCGCCGCCCAGGTCGCCCGGCTGCGCGGCGCCGCCCCCGCCCGCGCGCCGCACGACCCCGCCGCGGACCCCGCCGCGCTGCACCGGCGGGCGCACGACCTCGCCGGCCGGGCGCTGGTCGTGGCCGCGTCCCGCGCCGACACCACCGTCGCGATCCTCGCCGCCGAGTTGATGGACGCGCACGCCGCCGCCCTGGGCCGGTTCTCCGAGAACCTCGCCGGGCGCCTCTGACGGCCCCGGTCCGGGGCCGCGGAGGCTCCGGACCGGGAGCCATGCCGCCGTACGGCCCCGTACGGCCCCGTACGCCTCCCCGCCGCCGGAGTTCACGGCGCGGGCGTGAACTCCGCCCCCGCGACCCCGCACCACGGCACCGCCGCGAACGGCCACACCGGTCCGACCGCCTCGGCCCGTTCGACGGCCCGCGGGGCCACCCCGGGGATCCGCACCAGGGCCTGCGCGGCCCGCCCGCCGGGCCGGGACCCGTCGTCGTCGCGGAACTCCACCGTCACCACGTACGCCCCCGCGCCGCCAGGGCGCCCCGAGGCCTCGACGGCGGCGACCACCCGCCGGCTCGCCGGGTCGACCCGGCACCCGGTGATTCGTACGTCCTGCACCGCGTCGCGCGGCGGCGCGGCGGCCGGCCCGCCGCCGCCCCATACGTACAGGCCCAGCGGTGTGAACACCAGCACCGCCGCCACCGCGGACAGGCCGAGGAGCCGGCCGTGCCGCTTCAACGCCGTCATCGCACCCATCGCGCCCAGCCCATCACGTCCCGCGCGTCCCCCGCGCCCTCCGCGCTCGCGCCCAGGGGACGATCCTGGCGGCCCCGCGGGCCCGCTGCCAGCACCCGCCGATGCGTACGCCGTTTCGAAGTGGGACCGGTCGGCCACCGTGCGCTCACCCGTCTCGCCGTGAAAAGTGCGTGTCGACGGGAGCAGGCTGCCCGCCCGCGGGCCGCGGGACGCCTCGCGCGCGGGCGGAACGCGCAGCGGCGGGCCCCCGTGCACCGGGGGCCCGCCGCCGGCGGGTGCGCGCGGCCCGCCCGGAGGAGCACGGGGGCTCTCCGGGAGGGACCGCGGCTGCGGTGGGAACCGCTTGGTCGGGGGCTCCCACAGCGGTGGGAATCGCTTGGTCGGGGACTCCCACGTTCAAAGGGCCCTGGTTCAGGGCGGGGTACGGCTCAGCCCAGGCGCTCCACGAGCGCGTGGTACTGGTCCCACAGCTCCTTGGGCGTGTGGTCGCCGTACGTGTTGAGGTGCTCGGGCACCAGGGAGGCCTCGTCCCGCCACACGTCCTTGTCGACGGTGAGGAGGAAGTCGAGGTCCTCGTCGGCGATGTCGAGGCCGTCGAGGTCGAGGGCCTCCTTGGTCGGCAGGATGCCGATCGGGGTCTCGACGCCCTCGGCGGTGCCGTCGAGGCGGCCGACGATCCACTTCAGGACGCGGCTGTTCTCGCCGAAGCCGGGCCACACGAACTTGCCCGCGTCGTTCTTGCGGAACCAGTTCACGTAGTAGATCTTCGGGAGCTTCGCGGCGTCCGCGGAGGCGCCGACCTTGATCCAGTGGGCCATGTAGTCGCCCATGTTGTAACCGCAGAACGGCAGCATGGCGAACGGGTCGCGGCGCAGCTCGCCGACCTTGCCCTCGGCGGCGGCGGTCTTCTCGGAGGCGATGTTCGAGCCGATGAAGACGCCGTGGTTCCAGTCGAAGGACTCGGTGACCAGCGGCACGGCGGAGGCGCGGCGGCCGCCGAAGAGGATCGCGGAGATCGGGACGCCCTTGGGGTCCTCCCACTCGGGGGCGATCGTCGGGCACTGCGCGGCCGGGACGGCGAAGCGGGCGTTCGGGTGGGCGGCCGGGGTCCCGGACTCCGGGGTCCAGGGGTTGCCCTTCCAGTCGATCAGCTCGGCCGGGGGCTCCTCGGTCATGCCCTCCCACCAGACGTCGCCGCCGTCCGGGGTGAGCGCGACGTTGGTGAAGACGGTGTTGGCGTACATCGTCTTCATGGCGTTGGCGTTGGTGTGCGCGCCGGTGCCGGGGGCGACGCCGAAGAAGCCGGCCTCCGGGTTGATCGCGTAGAGGCGGCCGTCCTCGCCGAAGCGCATCCAGGCGATGTCGTCGCCGATGGTCTCGACCGTCCAGCCGGGGATGGTCGGCTCCAGCATGGCGAGGTTGGTCTTGCCGCACGCCGACGGGAAGGCCGCGGCGACGTAGCGGGCCTCGCCCTGCGGCGGGGTGAGCTTGAGGATCAGCATGTGCTCGGCGAGCCAGCCCTCGTCGCGGGCCATGACGGAGGCGATGCGCAGGGCGTAGCACTTCTTGCCGAGCAGGGCGTTGCCGCCGTAGCCCGAGCCGTAGGACCAGATCTCGCGGGTCTCCGGGAAGTGCGAGATGTACTTGGTGGTGTTGCACGGCCACGGCACGTCGGCCTGGCCCTCGGCGAGCGGGGCGCCGAGGGTGTGGACGGCCTTGACGAAGAAGCCGTCCTCACCGAGCTCGTCCAGGACGGCACGGCCCATGCGGGTCATGGTGCGCATGGCGACCGCGACGTAGGCGGAGTCGGTGATCTCGACGCCGATCGCGGAGAGCTCGGAGCCGAGGGGGCCCATGCAGAAGGGGACGACGTACATCGTGCGGCCCTTCATGGAGCCGCGGAAGATGCCGTTCTCGCCGGTGAAGATGTCCTTCATCTCCGCCGGGGCCTTCCAGTGGTTGGTCGGGCCGGCGTCCTCCTCCTTCTCGGAGCAGATGAAGGTCCGGTCCTCGACGCGCGCGACGTCGGAGGGGTCGGAGGCGGCGTAGTACGAGTTCGGGCGCTTGGTCTCGTCGAGCTTGCGGAAGGTTCCCTTCGCGACGAGCTCCCCGCACAGGCGCTCGTACTCGGCCTCGGAACCATCGCACCAGACGACGCTGTCCGGCTGGGTGATCGCCGCGATCTCGTCGACCCAGGCGATCAGGTCCTTGTGGTTCGTCGGGACGGATGTGGGAGCCGCGTTGTCGCGCGCCACGATTGCTCCTTGTTGAGGGGTTCGTTTGGTGAATGCCCCGTGGGGGCTGCGACCCGGACGCTTCGCGCTCCGCTCATCCGGTGCCGACCGCACTCATCTGATCATCCGGTGCGTGTGCGCATATGTCCAGGGGGCCTCTCACGTGAGCATCGCCACTCCCGTCAATCTTCCGTAAAGCACACTATGAGAAACCTACGGACCCGTAGGTAGCATGTGGACCATGACTTCTGACGCCGCAGTCGTGCGGGAGGCCGCTGCGGCGGCTGCCGCGCCGGAGGCCAAGCCGCTGATGCGCGGCTGGCTGCACGCAGGGATGTTCCCCGCCGTCGTCGTGGCGGGCCTGGCCCTCATGGCCTTCACGGACTCCGCGCGCGCCAGGGCGGCGTGCGGGGTGTACGTGCTCACCGCCTGCCTGCTGTTCGGGATCAGCGCCGTGTACCACCGCGGCACCTGGGGGCCGCGCGGCGAGGCGGTCCTGCGCCGCCTCGACCACGCCAACATCTTCCTGATCATCGCGGGCACGTATACCCCGCTGACCGTCCTGCTCCTCCCGCCCTCCACCGGACGGACGCTGCTGTGGGCGGTCTGGCTCGCGGCCGCCGCCGGGATCGCCTTCCGGGTCTTCTGGGTCGGCGCCCCGCGCTGGCTCTACACCCCCTGCTACATCGCGATGGGCTGGGCGGCGGTCTTCTTCCTGCCCGACTTCCTGCGCGCTGGCGGCATCGCCGTCCTCGTGCTCGTCGTGGCCGGCGGGCTGCTCTACAGCGCGGGAGGGGTCATCTACGGGATGAAGCGGCCCAACCCCTCACCGCGCTTCTTCGGCTTCCACGAGGTCTTCCACTCGCTGACGCTGGCCGCGTTCGTCGCACACTACGTCGGCATCTCGCTGGCCGCGTACCGGCACTGACGGGCGGGCGGGGCCGGAGGTCAGGAACCCGCCGGCCCGCCCAGCTGTGCGGCGAGTTCGGCCGGGTCCGCCGCGGGCCGCGCACACACGAAGTGCCGGCACACGTACGCCGCCGCCCGGTCACCGACGAGCGTCCGTCCCGCCAGCAGCGGGAACTCGCCGTCGGCCGCGCCCGGTCCGCCGTCCGCGGCCGGCTCGCCGACCGCCACGACCGCCCCGGGGGCCGTCGCCAGCAGCGCCGTCCGGTGCAGCCCGGCGCGCGCCGGATCGTCCGGCCGGCCGACCACGGCCACCTCGCGCGGCCCGTCCAGCAGCGCCTCCGCCACCGCCAGCCCGTGCCCGATGAAGCGCGGGGCGCGCGGGCCGAGCGCCCGCACCACCCCGAGCGCCCGCTCGGCCGCCGTGCGGTGCGCCTCCGAGCCGGTGTGCGCGGCGTACGACAGCAGCGCGCCCGCCGCGGCCGTCCACCCGGAGGGCGCGGCCGTGTCGGTCGGGTCCTGCGGCCGGCGGATCAGCCGCTCCGCGTCGTGCGCGGTGTCGTACAGGGAGCCGTCCTCGGCGGTGAACCGGTCCAGCACCAGGTCCAGCAGGAACCCGGCGAACTCCAGCCAGACGCCCTCCCCGGTCACCGCGGCCAGCGCCAGGAACCCCTCGGCGACGTCCCCGTAGTCCTCCAGCACCCCCGCGTTGGCCCCGACCTGCCCGTCCTTGCTGGTGCGGGCCAGGCGCGGGGCGCGCCCGTCCTCCGCCCGGAAGTGGACCCGTACGAGCAGGTCGGCGGCCTCCGTGGCCCGCTCGACGAGATCCGGCCGGTCGAAGTACGCCCCGCACTCGGCGAGCGCGGCGACCGCCAGGCCGTTCCACGCCGCGACGACCTTGTCGTCCCGGCCCGGCGCCGGCCGGGCCGCACGCGCCTCGAGCAGCCGCCTCCGGATCCCGGCGAGCCGCCCGGCGTCGACGACCGGCCCGCCCTGCGGGAGCTGCAGGACGGAGGCGCCGTGCTCGAACGTGCCCTCCTGCGTCACCCCGAAGCAGGCGGCGGCCAGCGCCCCGTCCTCCGCGCCGAGCACCTCGTCCAGCTCCGCGGGCGTCCACGCGTAGTAGGCGCCCTCCGCGGGCTTCCCGGTCCGCGGGTCCTCGCTGTCGGCGTCGAGCGCGGAGGCGAACCCGCCCTCGGGGGTGCGCAGCTCCCGCACCATGAAATCGGCGGTCTCCAGCGCCACCCGCCGGGCGAGCTCCGACCCGGTGGCCCGCCACAGGTGCGCGTAGACGCGGCACAGCAGGGCGTTGTCGTAGAGCATCTTCTCGAAATGCGGGACCACCCACGCCCGGTCGACGGAGTAGCGGGCGAAGCCCCCGCCGAGCTGGTCGTAGATACCGCCGCGGGCCATGGCCTCGCAGGTGTCGGCGGCCATCTGCAGGGCGCCCTCCGCGCCGGTGCGCGCGTGGTGGCGCAGCAGGAACTCCAGGACCATCGACGGGGGGAACTTCGGCGCCCCGCCGAACCCGCCGCGCACCTCGTCGTACTCCCGGGTCAGCGCCAGCAGCGCCTGCGCCGCCTCCCCGGGGCCGGGGGCGACGGCCCGCCCGTAG
This sequence comes from Streptomyces sp. NPDC031121, assembly GCF_055570615.1. NCBI lineage: Bacteria > Bacillati > Actinomycetota > Actinomycetes > Kitasatosporales > Streptomycetaceae > Streptomyces > Streptomyces sp. NPDC031121. The sequence goes on along the minus strand of NZ_JBVIGV010000001.1, from coordinate 193,592 downwards.
TCCAGCTGCCGGCCGGCCAGGTCCTGCGTGATGCGCTGCGCGACGTCGGCGACCTCCTCGCGCCGGCCCGTCCACGCGGTGCTGACGCCCTCCAGGACCTGCGTGAAGGACGGCATGCCGTGGCGCGGCTCGGGCGGGAAGTAGGTGCCGAAGTAGAACGGCTCGGCGTCGGGGGTGAGGAAGACGGTCATGGGCCAGCCGCCCTGGCCGGTGGCGGCCTGCACGGCCTCCATGTAGACGGCGTCGACGTCGGGCCGCTCCTCGCGGTCGACCTTGATGTTCACGAAGTGCTCGTTCATGTAGGCGGCCGCGGCCTCGTCCTCGAACGACTCGTGCGCCATGACGTGGCACCAATGACACGCGGAGTATCCGACCGACAGCAGAACGGGCACATCGCGCCGTTTCGCTTCTTCGAACGCCTCGGGTTCCCACGGCCACCAGTCGACCGGATTGTCGGCGTGCTGAAGCAGATAAGGCGAGGTCGTGCCAGCCAACCGGTTCATACGCCCCAGCCTCTCACAGCGTCCGGCACGACCGGCGAAGCCCTGACGAGCCCGCCCCGCCCCGTTTTTGCGAAGCGCGAACGCCGACATTTCTCGCCAACCGGCTGGCGAGCGTTACCCCGGCCCCGGAGCCCACTCGATCGCGACCACGGCAGCCCCCCTGACGATCAGTCCCAAGGAGGACCAGCATTCCGGAGCCGACTGCGCCGCCGGCAGACGATCCACCCAGCGCGCGGGCGCAGTCCTTCAGCGTGGCACTCCCGCTGTACGGTCGGCGTTTCGGACGGTGCACGAGCCGGTACCGGCCGTCAGCGGGCGTCAGCCTCGGGTCGGGGCAGCTCGTCCAGGTCGAGGGTGTACGTCCGCCCGTCGGCCAGCTCGATGGGCAGTTTGCCGGAGCCGTACTTGTAGGTGTGGGCCGCGATGTAGCCGAAGCCGGCGGGCTGGGTGTGGACGACGACCTCAGCGGCGTACGGGTCCACCACCATGTAGACCGGGATGCCGTAGCGGCCGTACTTCGCAGTGCAGTCGTCGTAATCCTTGCGAGCGGAGGAGACCGGCACCACCTCCGCGATCAGCAGCACGTCCTCGAAGCCGTAGCGCTTGCCCTGTCGCTTCGCGTCCTCCCGCAGGATCGCGAAGTCCGGAGCCGAGTTCTCGTCGGCGGGGAAGTCGATGTACACGTCGGAGGCGGTCTTCGCGTGCCGGCCGAGCGAGAGCGAGTCGATCTGCATCGACTTGATCGTGCTGGAGTGCTCGAAGCTCTGCGGGGTCATGATCACCTTCCCGTCGACACCGAAGAGGACCACGTACCCGGCAGGGAACTCCGTGTGCATGACCGCATCCACGCTCATAACGGCTCCTTCCTGTCGCCTCTCAGGATATGAGGCCCGGGTCTCGTACGGCGTCCACGACGAGGTTTCCGGCCCAGCAAGAGCAGCACGGTGTGCCCGCGTCCTCACTCCGTCGCGCACGGTACGCACCCACGGCCATGCTCTCCGGAAAAATCCCAGGTCAGGGCCGCCTGCTTGGGTTAAGACACTGGCTGGTCTCGTTCGCGAGGTGGTTCATGCACTCCGGCCTTCCACAGCACCCGCCGCGGTTGGCGATCAGGGGCGTGAACGCCGGCATGGGCAGCGGGGGGCGCGTCCGGGCAGGGCGGCTCGTCCGGGTCGGCGGTGTGGGGGCGCCGTGCTTGGCGGTGCGGGGGTCGTGGTGCTTGCGGGCGCAGGAGGCGGGCACCGCGATCGCGGGATGGGCGCGGGCGGGCTTCGGTGGGGGCGGGGTGTGGATATATGCGCGGTGGGGGCGGGCGGGGGGTCAACTGGCTCTGATGTAGCTCAAGTTGTGTCGCGGATCGGGGGGTCCGGTCCCACACTTGGGGCATGTTGCCGGAGCTCTCTTGAGGGGATGCCGATGCGGGACAGCCATCGCGGTGAGGCCGAGCGACTGCTGGAGCGGGCCGTGGACGAAGAGGCACGGCGGGCCGCCGGCGCGGGGGCGCCGCTCGACAGGGCCGTGCTGCTGACCCGCGGGCGGGAGGCGCTGGACTCCCTCGCGGCGAGCGCCGCCGAGGAGTACGAGGCCTACGTACGGGCGCTGGACGCCTCGGACGCGGGGGCGGAGTCGCTCGGCGAGGCCTTCCGGCGGCAGAACACCTCGACGGCGCTGCTGGTGACGGCGGTGGCGGCCGCCGCCGCGGTCGGCGCTGACCTGTCGCTCGGGTTCCCGGCCGGGGCGGCGCTGACCGCCGGGGCCGTCACCGGGGTCGCGGGCGCGGCCGCGGCGGTCGCGAAGGTGACGGCCGGGCACCTGCCGGCCGCGAACCGGCGGGCGGGCGAGCGGGGGCGCCCCGGCGGGCCCGAACAGCTGCGGCTGAAGTGGCTGACGGCCCTGGAGGTACGCGGGATACGGCCGTTCCTGGAGCAGCAGCGCGCGGTGGCGGCCGCGGCCCGGCCGCCCCGGCAGGCCCGGCCTGCCGCGGTGCCGCCGCTGCGCGGCGGCGACCGCAGTGCGCAGGCGCGGCGGCGCAGCGTGCTGGAGCAGTCCTTCGGGCAGTTCCCGGAGCCGGCGGCGGGGTTCACGGGCCGGCGGGCCGAGCTGGCCCGCATCGCGCAGTGGGTGCAGGCGGCGCGGGCCAGTACGGAGACCCGGCCGGTGGTGGTCGTGCTGCACGGCGAGCCGGGCGTCGGCCGGACGGCGCTGGCCCTGCGGGCGGCGGACGCGCTGCGGGACCAGTTCCGCGGCGCCTGCGTGGTGGACCTGCGCGGCGGCTCCCCGGGCGGGCGGACGCCGCTGCCGGTACGGGAGGCGCTGCTGCACCTGCTGAACCGGCTGGGCGCGCCGCGCGAGCAGCTGCTCTTCCGCGAGGGCTCTTCCGCGGAGCAGCAGGTGCGCCGGCTCGGCGAGCTGTACCACCAGCAGCTCCAGGGGCTGCCGGTGACGGTGGTGCTGGACGACGCGGTGGACGCGGAGCAGGTCCGCACGCTCCTGCCGGAGCGGTCCGAGAGCATGGTCCTGGTCACCGCTCGCGAGCCGCTGGAGCTGCCAGGGGCGGCGGCCTGGGTGCACCAGCTGCCGGTGGAGCCGCTGGACGCGGCGGAAGCGGCCGAACTGGTCCGGGCGGCCGCCGCCCGGGCCGGGGCCGGGGCCGCGGACGAGCCGGACGCCGCGGCCGTGGCGGAGCTGGTGGCCCTGGGCGCCGGACTCCCGCTCGCCCTCCGCGCCCTCGCCCCCACCGCCGCCGCGGCGGCCACGGGCGGGGCCGAGGGGGTCGGCGTACCCGCAGGCAGGCCGGAAGGCGCCGGTGGCATGCCCGCCGACGGGCGCGAGGGCGCCTACGCGGCGACCGCAGCCGGGGGCGACGGTGCCCCGGCGGCGCCCGTAGGCAGGGACCAGGTCGTCTCCGCGGCGCCCGTCGGCGCGGGCGGGGGCGGGGGTGTCGGCGGCAGCGCCGGCGGGGTGTTGGAGCGGGCGCTGGAGCGGGCGTACGGGCGGCTGCCGGAGGACCGGCAGCGGCTGCTGCGGCTGCTCACGCTCGCCGGGCGGGCCTCGCTCGGCCCGTCCGCGGCGGCCGCGCTGATCGGCACCGGCCCGGTCGAGGCCGCGCGGCTGCTGCACGAGCTGGCCCGCGCGGGCCTGCTGGACCACGTCCGCGGCGAGCGGTTCCGCCTGCACGACGCGGTGCGCGCGTACGCGGCGGCGCGCCTGGCGGCGGACGGTGACCGGGCGGGCGCCGCGGCGGCGCACGGCCGCCTCATCCGCGACTACGCCCAGCTCGCGGACGCGGTGATCCGGATGGTGGACGGCCAGATGTCGACGCGGTCCGGCCACTTCGGCGGCCACGGCTTCGCCTCGCTGGAGGCGGCGCTGCGCTGGCTGGACGAGGAGTCGAGCTTCATCACGGCGGCCCTGCGGCACGCCGGGGACGTCGACGACCTGCAGGCGGTGCTGGACCTGCTGGGCGCGCTGTGCGACTTCTGCCTGCTGCGCGGCGACCTGTACCGGCTCGGGGAGATCGACGAGCTGACGCGGTCGGTGGAGGCGGCCCGCCGGGGCCGGCCCGGCCAGGGCCGCCTGGTGCGCTCGGTGCAGTGGCGTACGGGCATCGCGGCGCGCCAGCTGGGCGAGCTGGACCGGGCCCGCACGACGCTGTCGTCGGTGGTGGACCAGTACCGGGAGGCGCGGCAGGACGCGGGGGCGGCCATGGCGCTGGTCTCGCTCGGGATCACGCTGCACCACCAGGGCCGGCTCCGCGAGGCCGCGGCCCGTATCCGGGAGGCGCTGGACCTCCAGGAGCCGGCGGAGCTGGCGGGCGACCGGGCGTGGGCGCTGCACGCGCTCGCGGCGGTCGAGCGGGACTCGGCCCGCCTGGCGGAGGCGCTCGGGCTGCTGCGGCGCTCGCTCGCGCTGCATCGGGAGCACGGGAGCGTGCACGGCGAGGCGTGGGCGCAGTTCCAGCTCGGGCAGGTGTACCTGCGGCTCGGGGAGGTCCCGCAGGCGGAGGAGGAGCTGCACCGGGCGCTGGACCTGTACGGGCGCACCCGCGACGACCGCGGCCGGGCCTGGGCGATGACGCAGCTGGGCCGGGCGCGGGTGGTGGACGGCGACCCGGGGACGGCGGTGGAGCGGCTGCGGGAGGCACTGGCCCGGCACCGGGAGGCGGAGGACGCGCGCGGCGAGGCGTGGACGCTGTACTACCTGGGGCAGGCGCTGGAGGAGGCCGGGGAGCCGGACGAGGCGGTGCGGGAGCTGGAGCGGGCCCGGACGATGTTCTCGCGGATGCGGGACGTCTACGGGCTGGCGCACGCCCGGCACCACTCGGGCCGGGTGACGCGCGACCTGCGGGCGGCCCGGACGGGCAGCCTCCGCAACTCCGGCTTCGCCCGGCAGCTGCTGGTGGACGCGCGGGCGGACTTCCGGCGGATCGGGCTGGCCCACGGCGAGGCGTGGACGTGCCTGGAGCTGGCGGTGGTCGACGCGGGCAACGACCGGGTGGGGCAGGCGCTGGACCAGTGCGAGGAGGCGGCCCGCCTGTTCATCTCGTACGGGGACCGGCGCGGGGAGGACTGGGCGCGGTTCATGCGCTGCACCCTGCTGCCGTACGCGGCGCCGGGCGGCGGGACGGAGGAGGCGCGGGCGGAGTCGGGCCGGCTGGCGGAGGCGCCGCACCCGGCGCGGGACGGCCGGCTCGCGGACTGCCTGGAGGCGTACGCGGTGGTTCTGGCGCGGGGCGTGGACCCGGCGGAGGGCTGGCAGGGATGGCGGCTGGCGATGGTCCCGGACCTGCACGCGCAGGAGGTCATGGGCGTCCCGATGCCGCCCGCACCCTGAAGCGGCGCAGGCCGGGCCGGCACCGGGCCGTGCGCCGGACCCGCGACCGGCCCCGCGGCGCCGGGCCCTGCCGAGCAGGCGAGCGGACGCCGGGCACCGCATCCGTACGGTGCCCCCGTACGCCGGCCCCTCGCGCGCGAGCGCGCGCCGATGGCCGCCCCTCCGGCAGGCCGGGGAGGCGGCCGCGCGCCCCGCGGCGGCAGGCGCGCAACGGCGGGACCGGCGGCTACGCCGCCTTGTCGGCCGGCGGGGTTGCGCCGGCCGGGGCCGGCTCGGCGGCCTCCTGGAAGTCGACCTTGCCCATGTGCCGGTTCATCGACTTCATGAGGCCCCACACCGCGAGGGCGAGGGCCGCGAACACGATGAAGCCCAGGACGCCGGGGGTCACCTTGTTCTTGTCGAAGGTGTCGCCCGCGAGCGGGAGGAGCTGCGTCAGTGCTGCGTGGGTAGCGCTCATGACGGGACATTCTCCCGGATGCCCGCGAAGAGGTCGGACTCGGGGAGGGAGGTGTCGACGAGGGACTTCGCGAGCTCGTACTCCTCGGTGGGCCAGACCTCCTTCTGGATCTCCATGGGGACGCGGAACCAGCCGCCGTCCGGGTCGATCTGCGTGGCGTGCGCGATGAGCGCCTTGTCGCGGATCTCGAAGAAGTCGGCGCAGGGCACGTGCGTGGTGAGCGTCCGCTCGGTGCGCTCGAACTCCTTCCAGCGCTCCAGCCACTCGCCGTACGGGGATTCCATGCCGCGGGCGAGCAGCGCCTCGTGCAGGGCGATGGTGCGCGGCTTGTTGAAGCCCTGGTTGTAGTAGAGCTTCTGGGGCTGGAAGGCCGGGCCGAACTCGTCCTCCGGGTACTTCGCGGTGTCGGCCGCGCCGTCGAACGCCACCATCGTGACCTTGTGGGTCATGATGTGGTCGGGGTGCGGGTAGCCGCCGTTCTCGTCGTACGTGGTGATGACCTGCGGCCGGAAGGCGCGGATCTTCTTCACCAGGCGGCCGGCCGCCTCGTCGACGTCCTCCAGGGCGAAGCAGCCCTCGGGCAGCGGGGGCAGCGGGTCGCCCTCCGGGAGGCCGGAGTCGACGTAGCCGAGCCATTCCTGCTCGACGCCGAGGATCTGGCGGGCCTCCTCCATCTCCTTGGCGCGGACCTCGTGGATGTTCTCCTCGATGTACTTGTCACCCTGGAGCTTGGGGTTCAGGATCGAGCCGCGCTCGCCGCCGGTGCAGGTCACGACCAGCACGGGCACCCCCTCGGACACGTACTTGGCCATCGTGGCCGCGCCCTTGCTCGACTCGTCGTCGGGGTGCGCGTGGACGGCCATCAGTCGCAGCTGCTCGGTCAAGACAGGATCCTCTGTGATTCGTCAGGCGGACGGCTTCTATAGTGACCGAACCGGGGGGTGGAAAAATTCCGGGGTTGGACCGGAAAATTCAACGCCCGCCCGGCCTCCCGGAAGGAACGATCATGAGCACCGTGCGCGAAGGACTGCCCGAGGGCCGCTACGGCCGGTCGGCGGACGAGCGCGCGGACCGCAAGCTGAAGATCCTCGGCTCGGTGCTGGGCGTGGGTCTGCTGGCCGTGGTCGGGTGGATCGGCTGGGACTACGTCGCCGGGCAGACGGTCAGCGCAGAGGTGATCAAGTTCCAGGTGGTGTCGGACTCCGAGGTGCGGGTGCACCTGGAGGTCCGCAAGGACGCCTCGGTCACCGGGTTGTGCACCCTGATCTCCCAGGACCGCGACCACGGCGAGGTGGGACGGGCGGACTTCGCCTTCCCGCAGCAGGAGTCGCGGGTCGACGAGCTGGTGTCGCTGAAGACGACCGGGCGGGCCACGGCGGTCGAGCTGGTGGGCTGCCAGGCGTCCGGCTCCGCCTCCGCCGGCTGACCCCCGCCGCGCTGCCGGTCCCGGGCCCCGACCCCGGCCCCGTCGGCCGTCCGCCGCCGGGCTGCGGGCCGGCGCGCCGGGCGCGGGCCGGATCGGACGCCCGTCCGGACACTTTCCTGCTCACGGGCCCGATGACACACTTCATACACACGGTGTCCTCCCCCTTTTCTTCCCGAATTGTTAGGCTCGTGGTTTCGCCCGCCACCGGCGGACAAGCAGTCCCCTGTACCGACGAGGAGCACCCGTGACCCAGACGAGCGACAGCGTCACCTGGCTGACCCAGGCGGCGTACGACCAGCTGAAGGCCGAGCTGGACTACCTCTCTGGTCCCGCCCGCACGGAGATCGCAGCGAAGATCGCAGCCGCCCGCGAGGAGGGCGACCTCCGCGAGAACGGCGGCTACCACGCGGCCAAGGAGGAGCAGGGCAAGCAGGAGCTCCGCGTCCGCCAGCTGACGCAGCTGCTGGAGAACGCGAAGGTCGGCACGGCCCCCGCCAGCGACGGCGAGGTCGCCCCGGGCACTGTCGTCACGATCGCCTTCGACGGCGACGAGGACGACACGATGTCCTTCCTGCTGGCCTCCCGCGAGTACGCCTCCGGGGACATCGAGACCTACTCGCCGCAGTCGCCGCTCGGCGCCGGCGTGCTCGGCAAGAAGATCGGCGAGGAGGCCGACTACGAGCTGCCGAACGGCAAGACGGCCATGGTCAAGATCCTCGGCGTCAAGCCCTTCACCGGCTGAGCGGCCCAGCCCGCCGACCGCACGCGGGAGCCCCCCGCGGACATCCGTCCGCGGGGGGCTCCGCCGTTCCGGCTCCGTCGTTCCGCCGCCGTCGTTCCGCCGCAGTCCGGCAGGGCGGCGGGGCGGCGGTCAGCCGATGACCGCGTACCCGGCGCCGTGCAGCGCCCGCGCGACCGCGGCGCAGTGCTCCGGGCCCTTCGTCTCCAGGTGCAGCTCCACCTCGACCTCCGCCAGCCCCAGCCGCGGGTCGGTGCGGACGTGGCTGACGTCGAGCACGTTGGCGTCGGTGTCCGACAGCACCGCCAGCAGCCCCGCCAGGGCGCCCGGCCGGTCGGCCACCCGCAGCCGCAGCGACAGGTAGCGGCCCGCCGCGGCCATGCCGTGCCGCAGGATCCGCTGAAGCAGCAGCGGGTCGACGTTCCCGCCGGACAGGACGGCCACGACCGGCCCGTCCGCGTACCGCTCCGGCTCGGCGAGCAGCGCCGCCACCGGGGCGCAGCCGGCCGGCTCGACGACCAGCTTGGCGCGCTCCATGCACAGCAGCAGGGCGCTGGAGAGCTGGTCCTCGGTGACGGTGCGGACGTCGTCGACGAGCTCCCCGATGATCTGGAAGGGGATGTCGCCGGGGCGGCCGACCTTGATGCCGTCGGCCATCGTGGTCGGGCTGTCGATCGCGACGGGGTGGCCCGCGCGCAGCGAGGGCGGGTACGCGGCCGCGCCCGCCGCCTGCACGCCGATCACCTTCACGTCGGGGCGCAGCGCCTTGACCGCGATCGCGATGCCCGCGGCGAGTCCGCCGCCGCCGATGCCGACGAGGATCGTGCGGACCTCCGGGCACTGCTCCAGGACCTCCAGGCCCAGGGTGCCCTGGCCGGCGATGACGTCCCGGTGGTCGAAGGGGTGGATGAAGACGGCGCCGGTGCGCTCGGCGTGGTCCTGGGCCGCCGCGAGGGTCTCGTCGACGACCTGGCCGTGCAGGCGTACGTCGGCCCCGTACTCCTGGGTGGCGGCGACCTTCGGCAGGGGCGCCCCGACCGGCATGTACACGGTCGCGTGCACGCCGAGGAGTGCGGAGGCCAGGGCGACGCCCTGCGCGTGGTTGCCGGCGCTGGCCGCGACGACGCCGGCGGCCCGCTGCTCGGGGCGCAGGCCCGCGATGCGGACGTAGGCGCCGCGCAGTTTGAAGGAGCCGGTCCGCTGGAGGTTCTCGCACTTGAGGTGGACGGGGGAACCGGTGAGCGCGGAGAGGTGCCTGCTGCCTTCCATGGGCGTGACCCGGGAGACCCCCGAGAGCATCTTCTGCGCCCCTAGTACGTCGTCGAGGATGACCTGCGGGACCGGCTGGGGCACGCGGTAGTTCATGGGGCCAGTCTGGCAGCCCGCGCGGATCGCGGCGTACGCCCCGGATCGCCCGGGGCGGACCCGGCACAGGGCGTACAAGGGGCGAAATCCGGCCATGCGGGACGGCTGTGCGGGGTTGGTCCGTACCGGGTTCGTACCGGTCGTATCAGTTCTTCCACGGGGCGTACGAGCCGCCGCGGGGCCGCGTACGCTGTCCCCCATCCTTGTCGGCCCCACGTGAAGAGAGCACACGGCCATGCCTTCCAACCCGGCCAATTCCGACCTGCCCGCGGTGGCCGAGACGCCCGCAGACGCCGGTCTCCTGGACGCGCTCCAGCACCAGGTGGCCGTCTTCGCGCGCCGCGCCGAGCAGACCCGCCTGGGCGGGGTCGGGCAGGCCCGCAACTCGATGGACCGCGCCGCGTACCTGCTGCTGAACCGGCTCGACCTGGAAGGCCCGATGGGCGTCAAGGCGCTCGCGTGCGGGATGGGCATCGACTCCTCGACGGTGACCCGGCAGGTCGCCCCGCTCGTGGACACCGGCCTGGTCAAGCGGACCTCGCACCCCGAGGACGGGCGGGCCGTGGTCCTCGCGCTGTCCCCCCGCGGGCTGGCCCGGCTGGAGGAGGTCCGGCACTCGCGCCGCGAGCTGATGGCCCGCGTCACCGACGGCTGGACGGAGGAGGAGCGCGAGTCCTTCACCACGCTGCTGACCCGCTTCAACGGCTCCCTGTCCGAGCTGATGGGCAGCGTCTCCGAGGCCGGCCCCGCCTCCTGAGCGCAGGCCCGCGGCCGTCGGCCGCCCCGGGCTTCCCGGCGGCGTCCGACCCCTTGACCGGGGCGGTGGCGCTGCCCGCACCATGTCTCCTGTGGACCACCGATCGGTTCCCCGGGCCGAGTTCGAGGCCTTCGTCGCGGGCGCGGCGGGGCGGCTCCTGCACGTCGCCGTGCTGCTGACCGCCGAGTCCGCCACGGCGACCGGCGACGCGTCCGATGCCGGGTCCGGTGCCGGCTGCCCGGGTGCCCGGCGGCTCCTCGCGGGCGCGCTGGCCCGCACCTACGCCGACTGGCACCGGGTCCGCGGCGACGACCCGTACGACCACACCCGCCGCGAGCTGTGCGCGGCCTACGCCCGCACCGCCCGCCGGTACCGCGACGGCCCCGGCGTCCTCGCCCGCCTCGCCCCGCAGGAGCGGCTCGCGCTGGTGCTGTGCGTCCACGAGGGCGTCCCCGAGGAGGTCGCGGCCGCGCAGCTGGGGCTGCCCGCCGACCGGGTACGGGCGCTCAGCGCGCGGGCCGTCGCCGCGATGCGCCCGGGCCGGGAGGCCGCGTGAGCTTCCCGGACCGCAAGGAAGAGCAGGTCAGGCGACTGCTGGCGGGGCCGCACCCGCCGGTCCCGGCCGGACTGGCGGCCGCCGCCGCGGCACGCGGGGACCGGCTGGTGCGGCGCCGCCGGGTGCTGCGCCGGATCGGCTGGGTGCTGCTGATCGCCGCCGCGGCCGCGTTCGCCGTCTGGGCGTCGCTGACCCGCCCGTGGGAGCTGCCGCCGAGCGAGGTGTCCCCGCCGCTCCAGGGCTGGTAGGCGCCGGGTGCCCCGGCCGGCAGCCGCCAGGGGCTGGGCGGCCGGGGGGGGGGGGGGGGGGGGGGGGGGGGGGGGGGGGGGGGGGGGGGGGGGGGGGGGGGGGGGGGGGGGGGTGCTGCTAGCTGCGCATCGATTTCCCCGCTC
>NZ_JBVIGV010000001.1:74420-182554 GCF_055570615.1 Streptomyces sp. NPDC031121 | reverse complement strand
CACCCAGGGGCTGGGAGGCACCGGCTCCCCCGCCCGGAAACCCCAGGGGGTGGGTCCCCCCCCCCCGCCCCGGGGCCGGGCGCGGGGGTTCGTACGGACCGGGGCCAGGCGGGGGCCCGTACGCTCCGGGCCCGGTGTCAGCCCAGGGCCTGCGTCAGGTCCGCGAGCAGGTCGTCGGCGTTCTCGATGCCGACGGACAGGCGCACCAGGTCGCCGGGCACCTCCAGCAGCGAGCCGGCCACCGAGGCGTGCGTCATGCGGCCCGGGTGCTCGATCAGGGACTCGACGCCGCCGAGGGACTCGCCGAGCGTGAACAGCTTCGCCCGGTTGCAGACCTCGACCGCCGCCTCCTCGCCGCCGGTCACCCGGAAGGAGACCATGCCGCCGAAGTTGCGCATCTGCTTGGCCGCGACCTCGTGGCCCGGGTGGTCCGCCAGACCCGGGTAGAGGACCCGGTGCACCTTCGGGTGGCGGGTGAGCAGTTCGGCGACCTTCGCGGCGTTCTCGGCGTGCCGGTCCATGCGCACGGCCAGCGTCTTGATGCCGCGCAGCACGATCCACGAGTCGAACGGTCCGGCCACCGCGCCCATCGCGTTCTGGTGGTAGGCGAGTTCCTCGCCGAGGGCCGCGTCCGCCGTGACCAGCGCGCCGCCGACCACGTCGGAGTGGCCGCCCATGTACTTCGTCAGCGAGTGCACGACGACGTCCGCGCCCAGCGCCAGCGGCTGCTGGAGGTACGGAGAGGCGAAGGTGTTGTCGACGACGAGCTTCGCGCCGGCCGTCCGCGCGATGTCCGCGACGACGGCGATGTCGGTGATGCCGAGCAGCGGGTTGGAGGGCGTCTCCACCCAGACCGCCTTCGTCTTCGGGGTGATCGCGGCCCGCACCGACTCCGGGTCCGAGGTGTCCGCCACCGACCACTCGACGCCCCAGCGGGAGACGACCTTCGCGAACAGGCGGAACGTACCGCCGTAGGCGTCGTTCGGGATGACCACGTGGTCGCCCGGCGCGAGCAGCGCGCGCAGCAGGCAGTCCTCCGCCGCGAGCCCGGACGCGAAGGCCAGGCCGCGCACGCCGCCCTCCAGCGCCGCGAGGTTCTCCTCCAGCGCGGTACGGGTCGGGTTCGCGCTGCGGCTGTACTCGTAGCCGCCGCGCAGGCCGCCCACGCCGTCCTGCTTGTACGTGGAGACCTGGTAGATCGGGGGCACGACCGCGCCGGTCAGCGGGTCGGCGGTGTTCCCCGCGTGGATGGCGCGGGTCTCGAAGCTCTGGTGCTCGTGGCTGTCGTGGCTCATGGGCAGAGCCTAAGGCCCCTGCGGCGGTACGCCACTGCGTGTGCGGTGCCCGCCGTCGAATCCGCAACGCGCCGTCGGCGCGGGTCGCACCGTGTGAGTCGCGCATTGGCCTCGGCACGGGTGGGTCTGGTTCGCTTGAGGACATGGAGATTCTGTGGTTCCTGATCGCGATGGGCCTGCTCGTGGCCGTCCTCAGCCCGTACATACGGCGCAGGAGGGCCGGGCTGCGCCTCGTCGAACCCGGCAGCCCCGACGCGGCGGACCCGGCCGCCTACGGCTTCGCCCGGCAGGAAGACCTCGACGTGCGGGTCCCCGGCCCGGACGAGGACCTGATGGACGCCCTCACCGCGGTGCAGGGCACCGGGCAGTGGCAGGCCGCCTCGCAGCTGCTGGCCGGCACCCCCAAGGAGGGCGAGCTGCGCTGGCAGCGCGTCCAGGCCTTCGGCGGGGCCGCCGCCCTGGAGCTGGCCGCACAGCCCGGCACGGGCGCCCAGTGGCTCAAGTCGTGGCGGCTCCAGGCCGAGAAGGACGCGGGCGGCGCCCAGGTCCACGCCGAGCTGCTCGTGCAGCAGGCCTGGCGGCACTCCGGCGGCGTCGGCTCGGAGGACCACCGGATCATCCTGGAAGAGGCCCGCGAGGCCTGCCGCAAGGCCGCCCTGCTCTCCCCCGGCGACCCCGTGCCGTACCTGACCGAGCTGGCGGTCGCCCGGGGGCTGGGCTACCCGGAGAGCGAGTTCGACCGGCTGTGGGCGCAGGTCATCGACCGCGCCCCGCACCACATGGGCGCGCACCTGGCAGCCCTGCAGTACTGGTGCGAGAAGTGGCACGGCTCGCGCGAGAAGGCCGACGCCTTCGCCCACGCGGCGGCCGCCCGCGCCCCCAAGGGCTCCCTGCTCGCCGCACTGCCGCTGTTCGCCGTGTACGAGCACACGCCCGAGGTGGTCCTGACCAACTACTGGGAGAGCGCCGTCGTCACGCGGGCGGTGGAGGGCGCCCTGTACGCCGTCCACCACGCCCGCCCGGACGACCCGGTGCTGCCGCTCGTCCGGCACATGCTGCTGTCCTTCCTCGTCCCGATGGAGCGGTGGGCCGAAGCCATGGAGCAGGTGCGGCACATCGACGGCTGCGTCGGCGCCCTCCCCTGGTCGGCCTCGCAGGACCCGGCCGCGCAGTACGCGGTCTACCGCGCGCTGGCGGTCGCCGGGTACGAGGCCAACGGGGGGTCGCCGGCGACTCTGCCGCACTGAGGTCGGCGCGGTGAGGGCGGGGCGGGGGCGGTTCGGCGGCTGTACGGGGCGCGTCGTGTGAGGGGACGTTCCGGGTGAAAGCGTGCGGGGCGGGGGCGGGAGGTTGCCGTGGGCGCGGGGCAGGCCGCATGATCCCCTGCAAGGCCGACCGGCCGGCTTGCGGCCGGCCCGCCACCGACCAGGGCGCGGCCTGAGTCCGACCACCACGTCCCCCACCGGCAGACCGCGCGGCCGACCACCGTGCGCGGCCGGCGGGGCGTCTGTACCGCACGTCCCCGGGGGGATCTGTTCTCCATGCCTGTGTCGCCGCGTGCTCCGCGCGCCTTCCTTTCGGGCGCAGGCCTCCGCCTGCTGCGCACCGGCCCCGGCGGGCCGTCCGGGGTGTCGGGCCGCAGCGCCCGGGGCGTACGGCGGCGGGGGCCGGGGGTGCGGCCGTGAGCGGGCGTACCGCCCGGGGGCTGCTGCCGGTCGTGCTCGGCGTGCTCCGTGTGCGCTCGGCCCGGAAGCCGGCCGTGCTCTCCGGGGCCGGGGCCGCCGATGCGGAGGAGCAGGCTCGTGCCGCGCGGGCGGCCGCGGTCACCGGGCTCGGATTCGTCCCCGAGGGGGACCTCGACACCCTGCACGACCAGCCCGTCACCGCCGACGAGGCCGCGTGCCTGGACGCCGTCGGCTCCGGGGAGTGGGAGGCGGCCGCCGACTGGGTCGCGGCCGCCGGGCGGGACTGGGAGGAGCGGCGGCGGCGCGTCGGCGTCCTCGCCGGGCCGGCCGCGGACGGCGGCATGTGGCTCGCCGCGTGGCAGGCGGACCGTCCCGGCGACGCCACGGCGGCCCTCGTCGCCGCGGACGCCGCCGTGCGGGCCGCGTGGAACGTGCGCGGCGCCCGCAGCAGCGGGCCCCGGACCGCGCAGGAGCAGTTCCGGCTGTTCCGGGAGCTGCTGCTGGCGGCGCAGCGCGCCGCGCACGCCGCGCAGGAGGCCGCCGACCCCGCCGACCCCGTCCCGTACGTCGTCGAACAGGGCGTCGGTACCGGTCTGGGATATCCGCACGAGCGGTACGAGGAGCTGTGGGGGCGGATCACCGCGCGGGCGCCCCGGCTGCTGTGCGCGCACACCGCCGCCGTCGAGTACTGGACGGCCCGTTGGCGCGGCTCGCACGAGCTGGCGCTCGGGTTCGCCCGCCGCGCGGCCGACGGCGGGCGGCCCGGGGAGCTGTTCGCCCTGCTGCCGCTGATCGCGCACTTCGAGAACGAGTCCCGGGAGCAGGGCCTCCAGGCGGAGGACTACTACAAGCGGCCCGAAGTCGTCGCGGCCGCCGACGCCGCCCTCACGGACCTGGCCGCGGCCGCGCCCGGCGACCGGCGTACGGCGGCCCTGCGGCACATGCTCGCGTGGACGCTGTTCTGGCAGGACCGGGACGCGGAGGCGGTCGAGCAGTTCCGCGCCGTCGACGGGTACGTCGGGGCGCTGCCGTGGACGCGCCACGCCCGGCCCGAGCGGCGGTACGCGTACGCCCGCGACTGGGCGGTCCGCGTCGCCGCCCCGCGCGGGTAGCGGGCGGGAATCCTGGGCCGCCCCCGCCCGTTGAACAGGCATCCAAGGAGGCGATCCATGTTCTCGTACCGGCGCACCCCCGAGCTGCCCACCGCCGAGGAGGCCCTCGCCGGCCGCCCCGAGCCCCTCTTCGCCCTGCCGCCCGTGCACACGGTCCTCGGCAACCCCCTCGCGGGCCCCTACCCCGCCCACCTGGAGACGGCGGACTTCGGGCTGGGCTGCTTCTGGGGCGCGGAGCGGAAGTTCTGGCAGGTCCCCGGCGTGTGGACCACCCTCGTCGGCTACCAGGGCGGCCACACGCAGAACCCGACGTACGAGGAGGTGTGCTCGGGCCTGACCGGCCACGCGGAGGTCGTGCGGGTGGTGTTCGACCCGTCGGCCGTCTCGTACGGGACGCTGCTGAAGGTGTTCTGGGAGGCCCACGACCCCACGCAGGGCTTCCGCCAGGGCAACGACGTGGGCACCCAGTACCGCTCGGCGGTCTACACGCACTCCCCCGCCCAGCAGGCCGCGGCCGAGGCCTCGCGGGACGCCTACCAGCAGGTGCTGGCCTCCTCCGGGTACGGCCCGATCACGACGGCGGTCCTCCCGGCGGACGAGCGTCCCTTCTGGCCTGCAGAGGCATATCACCAGCAGTATTTGGACCGCAACACCAACGGCTACTGCGGCATCGGCGGGACGGGCGTGGCCTGCCCGATCGGCGTCGCCGAGGCGCCGGGGAATGAGTGAACCCCGGCCAGCGACCGTGCCGTCCAGTGGGAGTTCCCCGATCTCCTTCCGCACCTACAGAAGCGACCGGGGGATGTTCCCGCAAGACGAACGAAGGGGCACCAGCCGGATGGCTGTGCCCCTTTCCGTTTCAGCTCGCTGTCAGTCGCGCCACTTCGGCACCAGAAGGTCAGGGTTGAAGGGACGTCGGCCTCCGCCGCCTACCGGCAGGACGATCACCGAATGCAGTACCTCCCTGATCAGGGCGCGCTTCTGCGCCAGGTCCAGCCTGCCGGAGTTCCAGCGCTCGCGTACGTCGCCGGTGACCTCGGCTGCACGCTGCTGGTTGAGGAGATGGCGTGTCCGGTCCGCACGTAGTTCCTTGACCCGGGATTCCATCCTCTGATTCTCAGGAAAGAACAGCTCATCCGAGATCTGGTCCCCCTGCCAGGCCTGGAGCAGCTTGCGCTGCTTCCGCGTCAAGCGCTCCAGCTCCTCTTCCCCTGCCCACCCCCCGTCCACATGCGCCGTCCTGGCTGCCCGTTCCTCCAGCTTCGCCAGCACTGCTTCCGTGATGAAGTCGTCAGTCTTGGCGCCATTGCGGCCCGTGCCACCGCAACCCCCCATTTCCTTGCTGGGACACTGGTACAAGTAGCCGCCGGAGAGATCCGGTCGCATGGCCGCGCGGAGGGGCGAGTTGCAGATCTGGCCGTCCGCACCCGGCTTTCCGCATCGGAGGATGCCGGTCAGCAGGTACGAGGGGGTTCGGTAGTCCGTGACCGTTCCGTCAGACTTGACGTTCGGACCGACGCGGGCCGAGAAGACGGCGTCGACGGCCATCCACTCCTTCGGGGTGATGATCGGCTCCCAGCGGCCCACGACCGGCACACCGTTGGCATCACGGACCAGTTCGCCGTTGTGCTTCCGCCACCCGCACAGCCGCGGGTTCCACAGCGCGAGCTTGAGGGAGCGGCTCGCCCACTCCTTGTCGTTGATCGTGCGGACGCCGGCCTCCCGCCACTCTCGGAGGATCGAGTGCATGGACCTGCCCGCGATCACCTCACGGGCGCCCTTCGCCAGCCACGCCGCTTCCTCAGGCTCCAGCGTGAGCTTGTCGTCCTTCCAGCCGAACGGACGCTTGCCGCCCACCGGGATGCCCAGCTCGGCACGGGCACGATGCGAGCGGCGCGCACGCCGCTGCATCTTGCGCACCTCCATCTTGGAGATGACGACGCCGAAGAGGCCCATGGACTCCACGTCCTCGCTGTAGAGGTTCTTCGACCCGCTGGCGTCGGCGTACAGCCGTCCTTCCTCGTACGTGAGCGCGTCCACGAACCGCTCGTAGTCTCCGGCCCTGCGCGTGAGCCGGTCATCCGCGACGACGATGACGCCGCGTACGGCCTGCCCGTCCGGCAGGTGACCCGCCTTGAGCGCCTTCACCATGGCCTCGAAGTCCGGCCGCACCACGCCCGCCTTCGCCGCCGACAGATCGTTGTCGGTGTAGCGGTGCACGATCGTCCAGCCGAGACGGGCCGCCGTCTCCCCGTTGATCTTGTGCTGGTCCTCGACGCCATGGCCGTCCCTGGCCGTATCGGCGGAGATACGCGCGTACGAGACAACCGGAATCACTCGTGTCGCTTCGCTCACTTCCCACCCCTTTACGAAGAGTCATCAAGCCTACGCAAAGGGAAGTGTTAACCGAGCAGTATTTGGACAAGTATCCAGCCGGATACTGCGGGACCGGGGTGTCCTGCCCGGTCGGGGTGGCGCCGGCCGCCGGCGGGTGAGGCACCCGCGGGCTCCCGCCCGGTCCGGTGGGCCGGGCGGGAGCCCCGCCGGTCAGATCGTGGACGTGTCGATGACGAAGCGGTAGCGGACGTCGCTCGCGAGGACGCGTTCGAAGGCCTCGTTGACGCGGTCCGCGGCGATCACCTCGATCTCCGCGCCCAGGCCGTGCTCGGCGCAGAAGTCCAGCATCTCCTGCGTCTCGGCTATGCCGCCGATCATCGACCCGGCGAGGGTGCGGCGGCCCGTGATCACCGAGAAGAGGTTCAGGCTGACCGGCTCCTCCGGGGCGCCTACGTTGACGAGGGCGCCGTCGACCTTCAACAGCCCCAGGTAGCGGTCGAGGTCCATCGGGACGGCCAGCGTCGACACGATGAGGTCGAAGGTGCCCGCGAGGTCCGTGAAGGTCGCGGGGTCGCTCGTCGCGCGGTAGTGGGAGGCGCCGAGGCGCAGGCCGTCCTCCTGCTTGCGCAGGCTCTGCGACAGGACGGTGACCTCCGCGCCGAGCGCGTTCGCGATCTTCACGCCCATGTGGCCGAGGCCGCCGAGGCCGACGACGGCGACCTTCTTGCCCGGGCCGGCGCCCCAGTGCCGCAGCGGCGAGTACAGGGTGATGCCCGCGCACAGCAGCGGCGCCGCCTGGTCCAGGGGCAGGGCGTCGGGGATGCGGACCGCGTAGTTCTCGTCCACGACGAGGTGGGTGGAGTAGCCGCCGTACGTGGGCTCCCCGCTGCGGTCGAGGGCGTTGTAGGTGCCGGTCATGCCCTCGACGCAGTACTGCTCCTGCCCACGCAGGCAGTACTCGCAGGTCCGGCAGGAGTCGACGAAGCAGCCGACGCCGACCCGGTCGCCGACCGCGTACCGGGTGACGCCCGGCCCGACCTCGGCGACGACGCCGGCGATCTCGTGGCCGGGGACCATCGGGAAGATCCCCTCGCCCCAGCCGTCGCGGGCCTGGTGGATGTCGGAGTGGCAGATGCCCGCGTACTTGATCTCGATGAGGACGTCCTGCTCGCCGACGGGGCGGCGCGGGACGGTGGTGCGCTCCAGCGGCGCCTTCGCGGAGGGGGCGGCGTAGGCGGCGACCTGGGTGACGGACATGGGTGTGCTCCTCGGACAGGCAGATCATGCGGTGATCACACCGTGCCCGATCCGCGGCCCGCGACCCAGACCCCTGCCGTTCCTACGTCTGCTGTTCCTATCCCTGGCGGGGTCAGGGACGCGCCCCCTCCGGGGGCGGCCGTCCGGCGATACTGGGCCGATGGACCAGCTTGACCCGCGTTCCGAACTCGGCGAGTTCCTCCGGAGCCGGCGCGCCCGGCTGCGCCCGGCGGACGTCGGCCTGCCGGACCACACCCGCTACCGCCGGGTGCCCGGCCTGCGCCGCGAGGAACTGGCCCACCTCGCCGGGGTGTCGGTCGCGTACTACACGCGCCTGGAGCAGGGCCACGGGCAGAACGTGTCCGCCGAGGTGCTCGACGCGATCGCGCGGGCACTGCGCCTGGACGGCACGGAGACCGCCCACCTGCGCCAGCTCGCCCGGCCGCGGCCCCGCCGCCGCCGGCAGGCGCACCGGCCGCAGCGGGTCCGCCCGGAGCTGCGGACGCTGCTGGACGCCATGGACGGCGTCCCGGCGTACCTGGTCGGGCACCGGCAGGACGTCATCGGCTGGAACCCGCTCGCGGCGGCCGTGTTCGGGGACTTCGGGGCGCTGCCGCCGCAGGAGCGGAACCTCGTGCGGCTCGTGTTCCTGGACTCCGCCACGGCCGAGCTGTACGCCGACTGGGAGTGCCGGGCCTGCGAGGTCGTCAGCAACCTGCGCATGTACGCGGGCCGGAACCCCGACGACGAGCAGCTGACCGCGCTGGTCGGCGAGCTGTCGGTGAAGAACGAGGAGTTCCGCCGGCTGTGGGCGGCGCACACCGTGGCGGACAAGACGCACGGCGTGAAGCGGCTGCGGCATCCGCTGGTCGGGGCGATGGAGCTGTCGTTCGAGACGCTGGCCCTGCCCGACGACTGCGACCAGCGGCTGGTCGTCTTCCACGCGGCGCCCGGGTCGCCGTCGCAGGACGCGCTGCGGCTGCTGGCGTCCTGGTCCGCCCCGTCGGCCGCCGGCGGCCTTGCGGGTCCGGCCGGGGCCGCGGAGTCCGCCTCGCAGGCGGGGCCGGCCGCTACAGCTTGAGCTGCCAGACCGCCGCGCCGCGTTCGCGCCGGTAGCCCAGGGAGGCGTTGACGGCGCGCATGGGCGCGTTGTCGTCGGCGACGGTCGTGGCGATGGTCCGCAGGTTCGGGTGGCGGGCCGCCGCCTCGGCGAGCATGCGGAGCTTCACGGCCCGGCCGAGGCCCTTCCCGCGGTGGCGGGGGACGACGACCGTGTCGTACTGGAGGGCGCGCGGCCCGTCGGGGTCGGGCAGGACGAGTTCGGTGTACGCGGCCACGTCGCCCTCCGGGGTGACGGCGGCGACCGTGCCCAGGGCGCCCCCGCGGTCCAGGATGAGCTGCTGGGCGGCGTGCAGGCGCTGCGGGGTCCAGGAGGCGGTCTGCTCGTCCAGGTCCCCGGTCGGGGCGTCCTCCATCGCGCCGTGCGCGGCCGCGGCGGCCTCGGCCCAGGCGTCGGGGACGAGCCCGGGCCAGTGCAGGAGGGTGTAGCCGGCCGGGTCCGCGCCGCGGGCGGCCGGGGCGGCGGGCACCTCCTGGACGTACCAGGCCAGCGGCAGGACGTTCTCGAAGCCGAGCGACTCGGCGAAGGCGCGGCCGGGGCCGCCGTCCTCGATCTGGACGGAGACGGAGGTGCGGCCGTCCGCGAGGAGTTCGGCGCGGACGTGCTGCCACAGGGCCGTGCCGAGGCCGCGGCGCCGGGAGCGCGGGTGGACGGCGAGTGTCCCGAGGAACGCGGTGTGGCGGTTCTCCTCGCCGGTGAACAGCAGGAGCTGGGCGACGCCGTCCTCGGCGGCCCACAGGGCGGTCCGGCCGCGCGCCGGCGGCACCCGCAGCCGGCCGGCGACCTCCGTCCGGGACGGCGGCGGCAGCTCCGGCAGGTCGGCGGCCCGGGCGGCGGCCAGGACCTCCAGCCACGCGTCGGTGTCGGTGCCGGAAACGGGCGGGTCGAGGACGCGTATGGCATGAGGGGTCGTCATGTGCGGGACCTTAGCCGGGCCGGATCGGCGGGCGCGCGCGGATTGCGCGGGGCCCGGGAACGCCGGACGGCGGGGAGCCGTCGGGGCTCCCCGCCGTCGGCGGGTGCTGCGGGGCGGTGCGGCCCGGTGCCGGGGCCGCACCGCACGGGCCGTCAGACGGCCGAGCCGGCCTTCCAGTCGGCCCAGCTGAGGTTCCAGCCGTTGAGGCCGTTGTCGGGCTTGATGGTCTTGTCCGGGGAGTTGACCACCGTGACGACGTCGCCGATGAGCGAGTTGTCGTAGAACCAGGCGGCCGGCTGGTTCGGGTCGCCCGCGCCCTTGACGTCGTTCAGGCCGACGCAGCCGTGGCTGGTGTTGACGCTGCCGAAGATCGAGTCGGCGCCCCAGTAGTTCCCGTGGAGGAACGTGCCGGAGGTGGACAGCCGCATGGCGTGCGGGACGTCCTTGATGTCGTACTCGCCCTTGCCGTCGGAGTCGGTGAAGCCGACGGTGGCGCCGTTCATCCGGGTCTCCTTGAACTTCTCGGAGATCACCATCTGGCCGTTGTACGTCGGCGTCTCCGGGGATCCCGCGGAGATCGGGATGGTCTTGATGACCGCGCCGTCCCGGGTCACCGTCATCTTCTTCGTCTTCGCGTCGACGGTGGAGACCTGGCTCCGGCCGACCTTGAAGGTGACCGTGCGGTTCTGCACGCCCTGGATGCCGGGGGCGCCCTGCACGCCGTCCAGCGCCATCTTCATGGTGACGGTGGAGTTCGCCTGCCAGTACTTCTCCGGGCGGAAGTCCAGGCGCTGGGCGCTGAACCAGTGGCCGACGACCTCCTGGCCCGAGCTGGAGGTGACGTTGATCGCGGACTGGACCGCCTTCTTGTCCTTGATCGGCTTGTTGAAGGTGATCGAGACCGGCATGCCGACGCCGACGGTCTGGCCGTCCTCCGGCACGAAGCTGCCGATGAAGCTGTTCTCCGGCGAGACGGTGCTGAAGGTGGCGTTCTCGTGCGCCTCCTTGCCGCTCTCGTCCTTGGCGGTCGCCGAGAGGGCGTACTTGGTGGAGCGCTTCAGCGGCGCCTCCGGCTTCCAGCTCTTGCCGTCGGCGGCGATCTTGCCGGCGACGGCGGCGCCCTCGGAGGTCTTCAGCTCGACCGCCGTCAGCGTGCCGTCGGCGACGGAGACCGCGGTCGAGTCCAGGCCCGCGTTGTCCGTTCCGTCCTTCGGCGTGATCGTGATCTTCGCCTTCGACGCGTCCTTGGCCGCCGCCGCATCGACGTCGGACTGGGACTTGCCGGTGTCCCCGCCGCCCGCCTTCTCGTCGCCGCCGGTGCACGCCGTGAGCATCAGTACGCCGCCGAGCAGGGCGGATATGGCCCCCATCGACCTTCTCCGCAGCTTGCTGTCCGTCCTCACACGCCACTCCATCGTTGCCTGGACCCCCCGGGGCCGTCCCCGGGCAGGGGGACACGCCCCCTGCCACGAACCAGTCAACGCGTTGACGGCCGGGATCGGTTCCACATTCCGTTTGAATGTGGGCAACCCCACGGTCAGGCGCTGCCGGGCTCTCTGTCGAAGTCCCCATCTTCCTCGCCCAGGTCCCACTCCAGGGACTCGGGGTCGTATTCGACGGGCTCGCTGCTCCAGGAGGCCTGTACGAGCTCCACGCCGGGGATCTCCGCGACGAGGTCCGTGGGGTCGACGAGGTAGGCCAGGGCCTCGGACTCGTCCTCCCGTACCGCCGACTCGGCGTGGCCGCGCTCCTCGTCCGGCATGAACTCGTCGGCCTCGATGTGGTCGAGTGCGGCCCCGGTGAGGGCGCCGGCGTCCGGCACCTCCAGCACCAAATCGACCCGAAGCCGTACGTATCGTGATGTGTCAGAAGGGTTCATACGACGGAGCGTAAGCCCGGGGAAGCCCCGGCTTTCCCGCGACCCGCCCCTTTCCGTAGCATCACCGCACACGGCCAATTCGCTGCTTCCGCAAGGGGGATCGCCCCGTGTCCGCACGCCGTCCGCTGCTCACCGCCCTCGGGGCGACCACCCTGCTCGCCGCCCTGTGCTTCGTGCCCTCCGCGGGCGCCGTCGCGCCCGGCGGGTCCGCGCCGGCCCCCGCACCGCCCACGGCGCCCCCGGCGGCGGACGCGGGCGGTCCGGGCACCGTGACGACGGCCTCCGCGGCCTCCGGTACGGCCGCGGGCCGCCCGGCCGCGCAGGCCGGGCTGACGCTCGCTGACACCGGCGGCGTCGACACCACCCCCTACCTGCTGGCGGGCACGGCCTGCCTGATCGTGGGCGCGGGGTCGGTCACCTTCTCGGTGCGCCGCTCGCGCGGCGCGTAGCCGCACGCACGGCGGGGGCCGAGCCCCGGGAGGACATCCCGGGGCTCGGCCCCCGTCGTGTGCGCGGTGCGCGCGTGCCGTCAGGCGAGCGGGCCGGTCACGGTCTCCACCGCGGCGACCAGGGCGCCGGAGCGGACGAACGCGTCGGCGGCGGCCAGGTCGGGCGCGAGGAAGCGGTCCGGGCCCGGCCCGCCGACGCCGGCCGCGCGGGCGGCCTCGATGGCGGCGAGGCTGGCGGGGGCCGCGGTGAGCCCGTGGCGCAGCTCGATGGCGCGGGCGGCCGCATACAGCTCGATGGCGATGATGCGGGACAGGTTGTCGACGGCGGTGCGCAGCTTGCGCGCGGCCGACCAGCCCATGGAGACGTGGTCCTCCTGCATGGCGGAGGACGGGATGGAGTCGGCGGAGGCGGGGACGGCGAGCCGCTTCATCTCGCTGACCAGGGCGGCCTGCGTGTACTGGGCGATCATCAGGCCGGAGTCGACGCCGGCGTCCTCCGCGAGGAAGGGCGGCAGGCCGTGGGAGCGGTTCTTGTCGAGGAGCCGGTCGGTGCGGCGCTCGGCGATGGAGCCGAGGTCGGCGGCGGCGATGGCGAGGAAGTCCAGGACGTAGGCGACGGGCGCGCCGTGGAAGTTGCCGTTGGACTCGACGCGGCCGTCGGGCAGGACGACCGGGTTGTCGACGGCGGAGGCCAGCTCGCGGGAGGCGACCAGCGCGGCGTGTGCGAGGGTGTCGCGGCCGGCGCCGGCGACCTGCGGGGCGCAGCGCACCGAGTAGGCGTCCTGGACGCGGGGGGCGGACTCCTCCTGGTAGTGGCCGGTGAGCCCGGAGCCCTTGAGGACGGCGGCCATGTTGGCGGCGGAGGCGCCCTGGCCGGGGTGGGGGCGGATGGCGTGCAGCTCGGGCGCGAGGACCTTCTCGGTGCCGAGGAGGGCCTCCAGCGTCAGGGCGGCGGTGATGTCGGCGGAGGTGTACAGCCGGCGCAGGTCGGCGAGGGCCATCAGGAGCATGCCCAGCATGCCGTCGGTGCCGTTGAGGAGGGCGAGGCCCTCCTTCTCGCGGAGCACGACCGGCTCGATGCCGGCCTCGGCGAGGAGTTCGCCGGCGGGGCGGACGGTGCCGTCGAGGCCCTCGGCGTCTCCCTCGCCCATCAGGGTGAGCGCGCAGTGCGAGAGCGGGGCGAGGTCGCCGGAGCAGCCCAGGGAGCCGTACTCGTGGACGACGGGTGTGATGCCGGCGTTGAGCACGTCGGCCATGGTCTGCGCGACGGACGGGCGGACGCCGGTGTGGCCCGAGGCGACGGTCTTCAGCCGCAGGAACATCAGGGCGCGGACGACCTCGCGCTCGACGCGCGGGCCGAGGCCGGCGGCGTGCGAGCGGACGATGTTGCGCTGGAGCTGGGCGCGCAGCTCGGGGCTGATGTGCCGGGAGGCCAGGGCGCCGAAGCCGGTGGAGACGCCGTAGACGGGCTCGGGCTTGGCGGCGAGGGCGTCGACGATCCCGCGGGCGCGGGCGAGCGCGTCGAGGGCCTCTTCGGAGAGCTGGACCCGCGCGTTGCCGCGGGCGACGGCGATGACGTCCTCGGGGGTGGTCCCGGACGTCCCCACCACGACAGTGTGCATATCCATATTCAGCACCCTACGGATTGAATCGCTTCATGTCACTAGCCACTTTCACGAGGGCCTCTTACGCCGCCCCGGCCGCGCGGCGCGGCCCGCCCCGGCATCAGGCCCGCCCCCGGAACCGCCGCCGCTCGCCCGGCTCCTCCCGGGCCGCGGCGTCGGCGAGACGCACCACGGCGCTGTCGCGGCCGGCGACGACGGGGCCGCCGGAGCGGGCGGCCTTGGCCTTGTACTGGGCGGCGTCGGCGAGCCGGAAGAGGCGGCGGGAGGACTGCACCGGCCCGATCGGGTCGCCGGTGGAGGCGACCCCGCAGGCGACGCCCTCGCCCAGCTCCAGCGTGCCGGCGCGCCGGCACAGCTCCTCGCTGACGCGCACCACGTCGTCGGCCGGCGGGCCCACGCTGACCAGGCAGAACTCGTCGCCGCCGAGCCGGGCGGCCAGCGCGCCGGGCAGCATGGCCCCGCACAGGCTGAGCACGGAGCCGAACCGTTCCAGCAGGCGGTCGCCGGTGGCGTGCCCGAGGGTGTCGTTGACCCGTTTGAGCCCGTTGAGGTCGCAGACGACGAGGCTGACGACGGCCCCGTCGCGCCGGTGCTCCTCCAGGGCCGTATCGAGCCGCATGTCGACGGCCCGCCGGTTGGCGAGCCCGGTGAGCGGGTCGGTGAAGGCGAGCCGCCGGGCCTCTTCCAGCCGGTCGTTCTGCGCGAGCCCGGCGGCGATGACGGCGGCGAGGACGCCCGCGAACTCGGCGTCGTCCCCGTCGAAGTCCGGCAGCCCGGCGTCCCGGGCCACGTACAGCTCGCCCCAGGCCCGCCCGCTGAGCACGATCGGCGCGACCACGCAGGTGCCGCGCCCGCGCCGGCGCAGGGCCTCGCCGCGGCGCCCGGGGCGGCCGCCGGCGGCGTTCTCGACCCAGGCGTGCGGGCCCCCGCCGCCGGCCCACAGTTCGTGCAGGAACTCGGCGATCTCGGGGAAGTCGTGCACCGGGTACGACTCGTCCTCGGGGAACTCGGCCTCGCCGGGCCGGCGCTCCCCCTCGTTGACGAGCACCCGCAGCCGCCCGCGCTCCCGCTCCCAGGCGCAGATCGCGGCGAACGAGCCGTCCAGCGCGAGGCGCGCCGCGCGCGCGGCGGCGCGGACGCTGTCCCGCGGCGCGGCCGCGGCGGCCATGGCCTGTGCCAGGCCCACGACGGCTCGCAGCCGCCCGTCGAGTCCCATCACCCCAGGTTAGGGATTTTTGTCCGCATTCGTGACGGCGGGGCCGGGAACCCCGCCCGCGCCGTGCGACCCGCCCCGCGCAGGGGCCTGCGTCAGACGCCGGGCCAGTTCGGGCGGCGCTTCTCGTTGAACGCCGCCACGCCCTCGGCCCGGTCGCCGGAGAAGGCCACCGTCCGCCAGGCCGCGTCCTCGATCTCCAGGCCGGCCGCCAGGTCCATCCCGTGGCCCAGCCGCAGCGCCCGCTTCGCCGCCCGCAGCCCCACCGGGGAGTTCGCCGCCATCCGGCCCGCCAGCTCCAGGGCCTCCTCCCGCGCCCGGCCCGCCGGGACGAGCGAGTCCACCAGGCCCAGCGACAGCGCCTCGGCGGCCTCCACGCGCCGCGCCGTGAAGATCAGCTCCGCGGCGCGGGCCGCGCCGACGCGCCGGGGCAGCAGCTGCGTGCCGCCGCCGCCCGGGATCACGCCGACGGACACCTCGGGCAGGCCGACCACGGCGGTCTCGTCCGCCACGATCACGTCGCAGGCCAGGGCCAGCTCGAAGCCGCCGCCGAGCGCGAAGCCGTGCACCGCCGCGATCGTCGGCATCGGCAGTTCCAGGACGCCCCCGTACGCGCCGCGGGTGGTCGGCCGCTGCCGCACCAGTTCGGCGTCGGAGAGGGAGTTGCGCTCCTTGAGGTCGGCGCCGACGCAGAACGCCCGCTCGGCGGCCGAGGTGAGGACGACGACGCGGGCGGAGGGGTCGGCCGACAGCTCGGCGCAGGCCGCGCCGATCGCGCGCGCCATGGCGGTCGAGACCGCGTTCATCGCCTTCGGGCGGTCCAGGACCAGCTCCACGACCCCGTCGCCGCCGTGCCGACGTACCGATACGAACTCCGACTCCACCGACACAGGGACCCTCCCGGTTAACGAACGTTACCCGGGGATCTTAGGCTTCCGCCGCGTCAGCGACCAGGGCTCCACGACGCCCAGGCCGCGCACCGGCCGCTGCCACATCGGCTGGAGCGCGAAGCGGTACGAGCCGCCGCCCTGCTCGGCCTCGGCCTCCTTCTCCGAGACGGGTGCGGCGCCCGTGCGGCCCAGCTCCTCGGCCATCGCGCCGTCGACCAGGACGGCGTCCTTCGGCGCTATGGAGGTGAGCCGGCTGGCGAGGTTCACCGTCGTCCCGAAGACGTCGCCCATGCGCGTGGTGACCGTGCCGAAGGCGATGCCGACGCGCAGCTCGGGCATCTGCCGGTCGGCCTCCATGGTCTCGATCAGCCGCAGCGCGATCTCGGCGGCCGTGGCCGCGTCGTCGGCGACGTAGAGCACCTCGTCGCCGAGGGTCTTGATGAGCCGGCCGCCGTGCGCGGCGACCAGGTCCGCGGAGGTCGTCTCGAAGGACTCGACGAGCTCGCCGAGCTGCTCCTCCTCCAGGCGGCGGGTGAGCCGGGTGAAGCCGACCAGGTCGGCGAAGCCGACGGCCAGGCGCCGGTCGACCATCTCCTCGTCGTCGGCGGCCTGCACGACGCGGCCGGTGGCGGCCGCGAGCTGCCGCCGCCACACGTAGACGAGGAACTCCTCCAGCTCGGGCAGGAGCAGCTCGACCAGGGGGTAGGTGACCTCCGTCCGGGTCATGCCCGGCTCGGGGGGCTCGGTGAGCCCCTCCAGGAAGGAGTCGATCTGCCATTCGGCCAGCCGGGCGGTGGTCTGCCCGGTGGAGCGGGCCACCTGGACGGCCATCGGCTCGCTGAGCAGCCCGGCCTCGACGAGGCCGGCGAGCCGGCGCAGCGCCAGCACGTCCGCCTCGGTCAGGGCGCGGGCCTGCCCGATGTCGGCGAAGCCCATGGCCCGCCAGAAGCGGGAGGCGAGCTCCATCGAGACGCCGGCGCTGCGGGCGGCCTGGAACGGCGTGTACCGGCGCTCCGCACCGAGGATCAGCTGCTCCAGCCGGATGGCGAGCGGGTCCGCCGTGGGCTGGACGGTGTGGTCGACCTCGTGGTGGGGAGGGTGCTGGTCGCGTCCGATCGGGGTGCCCGGGCCGGGGCCGCCGTGGCCCGGGGAGGACGCGCCGGACGAAGAGTCGTCGACGGTCAAGGGCCGCCTCCTGTCCATTTCCGTGCGCACTGCCCTGCCGAACCGGTGATCGCCGGGAGACCCGCCGATCGCCTAAACCATACGGCAGGTGTGCCGTAGCTCACTCCCCGGTCCCGTCACCTCCGGCGGCCGCGGGGCCGCGCGCTCACCCCGCGGGCCTCAGGTGCACGACGTCCCCGGCCCCGACGGCCTCGCGTGAGCCGTCCGCGGTGCGCAGGACGAGCCGTCCTTCCGCGTCCACCGCTTCGGCCGTTCCGGTGAGCGAGCGCCCGCCGGGCAGGTCGGCCCGGACCTCTCGGCCGAGGGTGGCGCAGCGGGCGGTGTACGCCTCCAGGAGGCCGGAGGCGGCCGGGTCCCCGGCGGCGGCGCGCCAGTCGGCGTACGACTGCTCCAGGGAGCGCAGGACGGCCTTCAGGAGCGGTTCGCGGTCGGTGACGGCCGCCTTGGCCAGCAGCAGGGAGCCGGCCTCCGGTACGGGCAGCTCCTCGCGGGTCAGGGAGACGTTGAGGCCGATGCCGACGACGACGCCGTCGGCGGTCCGCTCGGCGAGGATCCCGGCGGCCTTGCGCTCCTGGCCGTCGACGGCGACCAGCAGGTCGTTGGGCCATTTGAGGGAGGTGTCCACGCCGGCGGTCCGCTCCAGCGCGGCCGCGGCGGCCACGCCGGCCAGCAGCGTCAGCCAGCCCCAGCGCTCCTGCGGGACGCCCGGACCCGGCTTGAGCAGGACGGAGAAGAACAGCCCGGAGCGGGCGGGCGCCACCCAGCTGCGGTCCAGGCGGCCCCGGCCGGCGGTCTGCTCCTCGGCGACGAGGACGGCGCCCTCGGGGAGGCCGCCGGCGCGGGCCGCGAGGTCGGTGTTGGTGGAGCCGGTGCTGGGGACGACCTCCACGGAGGTCCACAGGCCTCCCCCGGCGGTCAGGGCGCGCCGGAGTGCGGCGGTGTTCAGCGGCGGCCGGTCGAGGCTCGACCAGCGGTCCGAGGGGGCCCCGGAGGAGGCCCCGCCTGGGGCATCGGATGGCGTCATGCAACCCAGATTAGGTGTGTCAAACGCCGCACTGCCGAGCGCCATGCCCGCCGATACGCTACGCACCAGTAGCCAGCAGTAGTCATTCAATTGACCAGGCAGTTGACACCACACAGGGAGCCGCGACCCCGATGTCACAACCGTCCGAGCCGATCGACATCCACACCACCGCGGGCAAGATCGCGGACCTGCAGCGCCGTATCGACGAGGCCACCCACGCCGGCTCCGCCCGGGCCGTGGAGAAGCAGCACGCCAAGGGCAAACTGACGGCCCGCGAGCGGATCGCCCTGCTGCTGGACGAGGGCTCCTTCGTCGAGCTGGACGAGTTCGCCCGGCACCGGTCCACCAACTTCGGCCTGGAGAAGACCCGCCCGTACGGCGACGGCGTCGTCACGGGCTACGGCACGGTCGACGGCCGCCCCGTCGCCGTGTTCTCGCAGGACTTCACGGTCTTCGGCGGCGCCCTCGGCGAGGTCTACGGCCAGAAGATCATCAAGGTGATGGACTTCGCGCTGAAGACCGGCTGCCCCGTGATCGGCATCAACGACTCCGGCGGCGCCCGCATCCAGGAGGGCGTCAGCGCGCTCGGCATGTACGGCGAGATCTTCCGCCGCAACGTGCACGCGTCCGGTGTCATCCCGCAGATCAGCCTGGTCGTCGGGCCGTGCGCCGGCGGCGCCGTGTACTCGCCGGCCATCACCGACTTCACCGTGATGGTCGACCAGACCTCGCACATGTTCATCACCGGCCCGGACGTCATCAAGACGGTCACCGGCGAGGACGTCGGCTTCGAGGAGCTGGGCGGCGCCCGCACCCACAACTCCACCTCGGGTGTGGCCCACCACATGGCGGGCGACGAGAAGGACGCCATCGAGTACGTCAAGTCGCTGCTGTCCTACCTGCCGTCGAACAACCTCTCGGAGCCGCCGGCCTTCCCGGAGGAGGCAGACACCGCGGTCTCGGAGACGGACCTCGAACTGGACGTGCTGATCCCGGACAGCGCGAACCAGCCGTACGACATGCACACCGTCATCGAGCACGTCGTCGACGAGGGCGAGTTCCTGGAGACCCAGTCGCTGTTCGCGCCGAACATCCTGACCGGCTTCGGCCGCGTCGAGGGGCACCCGGTCGGCATCGTCGCCAACCAGCCGATGCAGTTCGCCGGCTGCCTCGACATCGACGCCTCCGAGAAGGCCGCCCGCTTCGTGCGGACCTGCGACGCCTTCAACATCCCGGTGCTGACCTTCGTCGACGTGCCGGGCTTCCTTCCGGGCACCGACCAGGAGTACAACGGCATCATCCGGCGCGGCGCGAAGCTGATCTACGCGTACGCCGAGGCCACCGTCCCCCTGATCACGGTCATCACCCGCAAGGCCTTCGGCGGCGCCTACGACGTCATGGGCTCCAAGCACCTCGGCGCGGACCTGAACATCGCCTGGCCCACCGCCCAGATCGCGGTCATGGGCGCGCAGGGCGCCGTCAACATCCTGCACCGCCGCACCCTCGCCGAGGCCGAGGCCGCCGGGGAGGACGTCGACGCGGTCCGGGCCCGGCTGATCGGCGAGTACGAGGACACCCTCCTCAACCCGTACACCGCCGCCGAGCGCGGCTACATCGACGCGGTGGCCATGCCGTCGGAGACGCGGGCGCACATCGTGAAGGGGCTGCGCCAGCTCCGCACCAAGCGGGAGTCGCTGCCGCCGAAGAAGCACGGCAACATCCCCCTCTAGCCCCCCGAGCCTCCAGGAGGTAAAGCCTGTGGTGATCAAGGTCGTCAAGGGGAACCCGACGCCGGAGGAGCTGGCCGCCGCACTGGCGGTGGTCCAGGCGCGCGCGGCGGCGCTGGCGTCGGCGCCGTCGGACGCGCCCCGGGCATCCGACGCCTGGTCGGCGCCCGACCGGGTGGCGCGGCGCACCCTGCCGCACCCCGGCCCGGGCGCCTGGGCCCGCACGTACTGGCCCGGCCGGGGCTGAGGGACGGCGCGAAGCGGAGGCGGCGCCTGAGTACCCGTACTCAGGCGCCGCACCGGTCCGCCGGGCCACGATCGGTACATGCTGTGGTCTGACCCGGAGAACGAGCCGCCCGAGGACATGCGCGACGCACAGGCGATGGTCCGCCGGATGACCGTCGTGGTCGTCCTGGCCATGGCGGTCGTCGTGTACGTGCTGGGCGTGGGCCACTGATGCCGTGGCCTGCCTGGGAAGCTGCTCCGCCCAGGGCCGCGGCGTCAGTCGACGGGCCGCAGCGCGCGCTCGGAGCGCAGCGCCGCCCAGGCGGCCACCGCGGCCAGAGCTGCCAGCCCGGCGAGGGCGAGGCCGCCGGCCAGGGGGGACGGATCGGGCGGGGCCTGGTTCCAGAAGTACAACTGGTACTGGGCTTCGGAGGGCAGGTCCAGCAGGTCGGCGATCCAGCGGTGCGGAAGGAACGGCGCCGCCGGAAGCATCACGAGCGGCGCGGTCACCAGCAGCGGGCCGATCCCGAGCGCAATGGTCCCGATGACGCTGCGCAGCAGGGCCGCCGCGCACCCGGCCAGGCAGATGAAGAGCAACTGGATCAGGAGGGCGCCGGCGATCGCACCCGCAGCCTGGCCCCACGTCGCGGACTCGGCGGGCGGGGGCGGCACGGCGGGCGCCACCCCGCCGCCGAACCCCGGGGGCACCGCGCGGGGCCGCACCGGCCACATCTGGGCGAGCGCGGAGGCGGCCAGCCACAGCACCACGCCGGTGAGGACCTGAGCGGCGAACGCCAGGGCGAGCGCCGCCCCGGCCTTGCGCACCCACAGCACGCCGACCCGGTTCTCGTACAGGCGCAGGGCGCTCCAGGTGCCGCCCTCCAGGGTCTGGCCGAGTCCGGTCGCGACGACCACTCCCGCGAGGAGGAGCCCCAGCAGGGTTCCGAACTGCCAGGCCGCCGCCCGCAGCGCGGACGGGAGCGAGGTGAGCGCCGACACCGAGGGGTCGAGTACCCCGTACGAGGCCCCCGCCGCCCAGAGCCGGACCACGAGCCCCAGCACCACCGCCGCCGCCACTGCGACGGCTCCCCACACGGGAGCAGTCCACAGGGCTCGCAGCTCGCCGGCCCACGCGGCGCCCTCCCGGCGTGTCGGCCGACGCCGACTGCCGGCCATCAGGCGCGGTCCCGGGTCCTGTTGAGCCGGTCCATGCCGATCCAGAGGAGACCGATGAGGGCCAGGGTCGGAAGGACGCGGAGCAGGACGGGGGCGGTGGAAGGGGCGGTGGAGATCCAGAAGTGGTCCCAGACGCCGTCCACCGCACCGAAGCCGACGAGGTCGGCCAGCACGCCCCCGGGAAGCCAGGCGCCGAGCCCCGGGGCGGCGGAGGTGCGGACCACCAGGACGAGCATCAGCATCCCGGCGAGGAAGGTGTGCATCGGCTGCCGCAGCAGTGCGCCGAGGGCCACCGCGACGGCTGCGGCCCCGGCCAGCACTGCTGCCCCGGCCAGTACGCCGAGCGCGGTGTCGGCCAGGATGGAGCCAAGGGCGCCGGGCGAAGGCAGCGGGTAGGCGTTGCGGCCGTAGAGCAGGCCGAACGCGGCTGTAACGGCCGCCGACACGCACAGCAGCACGAGACTCCACGCCCAGACGGCCACGGTCTTGGCGGCGAGCAGCCTGCTGAGGCGGGACTCGTAGAGGAGAAGCGGCACGATGCTGCCCCGGCTCCACTCACCGGCGACGGAGAAGGCCGCCAGCATGACGAGGAGCGCGAGCCCGGGAACGGACGTCAGCAGCCGTACGGTCCACAGCAGCGAGCCCACCGGGTGCTGGGCGTGCGCGGCACGGACTCCTTCAGCGGTGAACCTGTCCTGGATCCGCTCCAGCCCGACGGCCTGCAGGGGTACTTCGGCGAGGCATTTGGCCTTCTGCTCCGCGGTGTTCTGCGCGGAATCACACGATCGGGGGAGGTAGTCGAGGTTGGCCTGCACCTGCCTGATGTTGTACGAGGCCATGTTCTGGCTTACCCAGGCGCAGTAGAGGGAGCCGAAGACGAACAGAGCAGCGAGGGTGAGGGCGAGCGGATGCCGCAGCAGCCGCCTGGTCTCCGCCCGGACGAGGCGGTTCACCGGCGGCCGCCTTCCCCGACGAGCCCGAAGAACCAGTCCTCGAAGGCGGCCGGACCGCTTTCCGGGTCGTAGCCGAGCGCGTCGAGAGTGCCGGCGGCGACGACACGGCCCTGCGCGACCATGATCACGCGATGGCAGATCCGCTGGATCTCGTCGAGCTGGTGGCTGGAGACGAGGACAGCGGCCCCGCGCGCGGCCTCCTCGGCCACGATGCGCCGCACCATGCGCAGTCCCTCGGGGTCGAGCCCGTTGGTGGGCTCGTCGAGAATCAGCAGATCGGGCTGCTTGAGCAGCGCCGCGGCGATGGCCAGCCGCTGCCGCATGCCCTGCGAGTACGTCCCGAGCCGCCGGTCGGCGGCGCCGCTGAGCCCGACGCGGTCGAGCGTGCGGGCAATGCGCCCGCCGTCGGGCAGCCCGGCGGTGTCGAGAAGGGTGCGCAGCATGGCGCGTCCCGTGGACCACCGGTGGAACGCGGGCGCGTCGAGCGCGGCGCCGACCCGGTCGAGCTGCCGCGGCCGCATCGGCAGCGCCTCCCCGAACAGCCGCACCTCACCGGAATCGGGGGTGGACAGGCCGGTGATCACCCGCATCAGGGTGGTCTTGCCCGCACCGTTGAGCCCGAGGAGGCCGACGATCTCGCCGGCCTCCAGGCTGAGATGGACCCCTTCCAGCACGGAGTGCTTCCGGAAGCTCTTGGTCACTTCGTGACAGGAAAGGATGATCATCTTCTGAGATTACTGCCCGTCACCGAGGGAGCCGCCACTCGCCTGACGCCGGACGAACCGTCGCAGCACCGGGCGTGTCGTTCGGGCGCGGCGGGCCGCGCCTACGATGGCGGGCATGACTGCTGCCCGGACCCTCGTCCTCGCCTCCGCCTCGCCCGCCCGGCTGAACCTGCTGCGGCAGGCCGGGCTCGCCCCGCACGTCATCGTCAGCAACTTCGACGAGGACAGCCTGCGCGCGGACTCCCCGGCGGAGCTGGCGCTCGCCCTGGCCGAGGCCAAGGCGGGCGTCGTGGCGGGCCTGGACGAGGCCGCGGGCGCCCTGGTGATCGGCTGCGACTCGGTGCTGGAGCTGGACGGCGAGGCGCTGGGCAAGCCGGAGGACGCCGAGGAGGCCACCGCCCGCTGGAAGGCGATGCGCGGCCGGGCCGGCGTCCTGCGCACGGGCCACTGCGTGGTCGACACGGTGACGGGGCGGGCGGTCTCCGCCACCGCGTCGACGACGGTCCGCTTCGGCGAGCCGACGGACGCCGAGGTGGCCGCGTACGTGGCGAGCGGGGAGCCGCTGCACGTCGCGGGGGCCTTCACCCTGGACGGGCTGTCGGCGCCGTTCATCGAGGGCATCGACGGCGACCACGGGAACGTGATCGGGCTGTCGATGCCGCTGCTGCGCTCCCTGCTGGGCGAACTGGGCGTGTCGATCACCGACCTGTGGGCGTGACCTCCCCGCCGGGCCGGAGGTCGGCCTCACCGCGCCCGCGGGCCGGGTACTGCGTGAGGACGTGGACGAGCAGGCACAGGGTCAGCATCAGGACGGCGAAGGCGCCCCAGCCGACCAGGCCGACGGCGAGCGCGCCGAGCACGCCGTGGGTGACGGCGGCGCAGACGAGGACGACGCGGGCAAACCGCCCGGGGGCGCGGTCGCGGACGGCGGCTGCGGCGAGCAGGACGGCGCACAGCAGGAGAAAGGCGGCCGTTCCGGCCCCCATCGCGTAAGTTGCCATGACCATGACATCCGGATCCATGCCGGCGATGGACATCGACTGGCTCTGCGTCGTCCGCCCCAGCACGAAGTGGACGAGCGCCAGCACCAGCGCCTCCGCCGCGAGCACGACGGCGCCGAAGCCCGCCGCGAGTCTGCGCAGCACCACGTCCACGACCTCCACCCCTTCCTGCGAGAACGGGCCGCGGGCCCGTTCGACGCCTGGAGGCTACTAACGGGTAAACGTACGGACAAGGGGTGTGCACGGCCCGCGCGCGGAATGCCCCGCGAACGGCGGCCGCGCAAAGAATCTGTGGGCCGTTCGTTGGGAATCCACAAAGAATCGCCGGGCCCCACTGACCCGGCGGACAGAGACCGTGGCTACCTGGCGGGGTTACTGTGCAGTCGGGGATCCCCCTGACCTGGGGCGCCACTTGGACTTTCCTCGATCGAGGCGGACTCGAATCACACTCCGTGTGGGCAAGGTCACCTCTAGGAGAGGGTCGTAAGGCCGTGTGGGCAGTCCCTAAACTCAGCTTGTTTCAAGGAGGGAGCCATCGTGCGCAAGGTGCTCATCGCCAACCGTGGCGAAATCGCTGTCCGCGTTGCTCGGGCCTGCCGGGATGCCGGGATCGCGAGCGTAGCCGTCTACGCCGATCCGGACCGGGACGCCCTGCACGTCCGCGCGGCCGACGAAGCTTTCGCGTTGGGCGGTGACACCCCGGCCGCGAGCTACCTGGACATCTCCAAGGTCCTCCAGGCGGCCGCCGACTCCGGCGCCGACGCCATCCACCCCGGATACGGCTTCCTCTCCGAGAACGCCGAATTCGCGCAGGCCGTCCTCGACGCGGGCCTGACCTGGATCGGCCCGCCGCCGCAGGCCATCCGCGACCTCGGCGACAAGGTCGCCGCCCGCCACATCGCGCAGCGCGCCGGCGCCCCGCTGGTCGCCGGCACCCCCGACCCGGTGTCGGGCGCCGAGGAGGTCGTCGCCTTCGCCAAGGAGCACGGCCTGCCCATCGCGATCAAGGCCGCCTTCGGCGGCGGCGGCCGCGGCCTGAAGGTCGCCCGCACGCTCGACGAGGTCCCCGAGCTCTACGACTCCGCCGTCCGCGAGGCCGTCGCCGCCTTCGGCCGCGGCGAGTGCTTCGTCGAGCGCTACCTCGACAAGCCGCGCCACGTCGAGACCCAGTGCCTCGCCGACAGCCACGGCAACGTCGTCGTCGTCTCCACCCGCGACTGCTCGCTCCAGCGCCGCCACCAGAAGCTGGTCGAGGAGGCCCCGGCGCCGTTCCTCTCCGAGGAGCAGAACGCCGAGCTGTACCGCGCCTCCAAGGCGATCCTGAAGGAGGCCGGCTACGTCGGCGCCGGCACGGTCGAGTTCCTCGTCGGCGTCGACGGGACGATCTCCTTCCTGGAGGTCAACACCCGCCTCCAGGTGGAGCACCCGGTCACCGAGGAGGTCGCCGGCATCGACCTCGTCCGCGAGATGTTCCGCATCGCCGACGGCGAGGAGCTCGGGTACGGCGACCCGGTGCTGCGCGGCCACTCC
Source organism: Streptomyces sp. NPDC031121 (assembly GCF_055570615.1). NCBI lineage: Bacteria > Bacillati > Actinomycetota > Actinomycetes > Kitasatosporales > Streptomycetaceae > Streptomyces > Streptomyces sp. NPDC031121. The sequence continues at coordinate 157,230 of NZ_JBVIGV010000001.1, read as the reverse complement.
TTCGAGTTCCGCATCAACGGCGAGGACCCGGGCCGCAACTTCCTGCCCGCGCCCGGCACCGTCACCAAGTTCAACGCGCCGACCGGCCCCGGCGTCCGCCTGGACGCGGGCGTCGAGTCCGGCTCGGTCATCGGCCCCGCCTGGGACTCCCTCCTCGCCAAGCTGATCGTGACGGGCGCGACCCGCGAGCAGGCCCTCCAGCGGGCCGCGCGCGCCCTGGCCGAGTTCGAGGTCGAGGGCATGGCGACGGCCATCCCGTTCCACCGCGCGGTCGTCGCCGACCCGGCGTTCGCCCCGACGGACGGCACCCCGTTCAAGGTCCACACCCGCTGGATCGAGACCGAGTTCGTCAACGAGATCCCCGCGTTCGCGGCCCCCGCCGCCGACGAGGCCGAGGACGAGCCCGGCCGCGAGACGGTCGTCGTCGAGGTCGGCGGCAAGCGGCTGGAGGTCTCCCTCCCGTCGTCCCTGGGCATGACCCTGGCCCGCACGGCCGCGGCGGGCGGCGCCAAGCCGAAGCGCCGCGCGGCGAAGAAGTCCGGCCCCGCCGCCTCCGGCGACACCCTCGCCTCCCCGATGCAGGGCACGATCGTGAAGGTCGCGGTCGAGGAGGGCCAGCAGGTCAACGAGGGCGACCTCGTGGTCGTCCTGGAGGCGATGAAGATGGAGCAGCCGCTGAACGCGCACCGCTCCGGCACCATCGTCGGCCTGACGGCCGAGGTCGGCGCGTCGCTGACCTCCGGCGCCACGATCTGCGAGATCAAGGACTGACGTCCGCGGCAGCCGCGATACGCAAGACGGCCCGCACGCCCCTTCCGGGGTGTGCGGGCCGTCTTCTTGTCCAGGGCCGGCCCTGGCGGACTAGACGAGTAAGTCCGAAGTGCTCGGTTCAGTGGTCGTAGGCGATCAGGGATCGGGTGAGTGGTGTTCCGTTGGCCCGGTTGTGCCAGATGGCTGCGGTCAGGGTGAGGATGCGTTGTCCGACGCGGGCCAGGACCCCGGCAGGGGTCCTGGCTCCGTGGCGTTCGAGGTCGAGTTGGCCTTTGAGGGTGTCGTTGACCGACTCGATCAGCTGCCGGATCGGTTTGAGGAGATGCTCGCCCGGCCGGGGCTTGCGGTTGCGGTAGCTGGGCCGCAGCAGGGTCAGGCCGTACTTGGCCATGAGGGCGTCCAGGTGCTTGGAGACGTAGCCCTTGTCGCCGACGATCGTCTGCCCGGGGCGGCCGGCCAGCAGGTCGACGTCGCCGGTGAGCATGTCGGCCAGGACTTCGCGTTCGTCGATTTTGGGGTTGGCCAGGGCCCAGGCGACGGGCAGCCCGCCGGGTGTGCAGAGCAGGTGCAGGCGCAGGCCCCAGAAGAAGCGGGAGTGGGAGGGGCAGTAGCCGTAACCGGCCCAGCCGGCGAGGTCGGAGCGTTTGGCGGTGGGGCGTGAGCGGGCGCATTCGACGGGGGTGGAGTCCACGATCCACATGTCGTCGTGCCACAGGTCGGTGTCCCGGGCCAGGGTGCGGATGAACCGGCTGATCAGTGGGTTCGCTGCCCGCAGGCGCTTGTTGTAGCCGGACTGGCCGGGCAGGTAGGGGAACTCGGCGGCCAGGTGGCGTCGGGCGAACCGCAGCCAGCGGGCTTCGGAGGCGAACCCGAGGACAGCCTGCATGACTGCCAACGTCAACAGCTCTGCGTCCGTCAGCCTCGGCGGCCGTCCTGCCCGCCGCGTTCCTGCCAGAGAGTCATCGATCTTCACGTACAGTGCTGTCGCGAGGGTTTCGAGGTCTGTCGTCACAAACGGATCAACGAGACCCTCGCTTCATGCGCCACAAGACTTCGGACTTACTCGTCTAGAACGCGGCCGGGCTGGTGAAGTTGCACCGGATGTACTCCGCATCGTCCCCTTCCAGCGCCAGGCAGTAGCCGCCCAGCCGGTCGAGGTGGTCGTACAGGGAGTGCGCGAGCGCCTCCACGTCGCGCGCGTGCGCGAGCCGGATGGACGCGGGAACCATGCTGTGCGGCCAGTCGTCCGTCGACCAGTCGACGATGAGCTGGGCGAAGAACTCGTCCGACCGGAAGTGGCTGAAGAGCTGGAAGGAGCTCTGGGTCACTTCATGCGGCTCACCGTAGAGCGCCGTCAGATCAGCCGTGAGACGGCGCCACAGGCCTTCGACATCAGTCTCGCGGAATGATTCCGCTGCCACCTCCCCGGCGGGAGCCAGTCCCGCGAACAGGTAGTACGTCTCCTTCTCACTCACCGCGGATCCACCCTCACATCTTCCGTCTGCCGGACCTGTTGTCCGTGCGAGGTCGACGACGGCCGGCGTCAGGCGTCGCACTCTCCGTGTCATCGCGCCCCATGATGTCGTAGTGGTCGTCCCGGCGGCGATGAGGATGAAGCAGCCGCTGAACGCGCACCGCTCCGGCACCATCGTCGGCCTGACGGCCGAGGTCGGCGCCACGATCTGCGGCGGCGCGCTCCCGCGAGCCGGCGGCGTTCGCGCGTCCGTTTCCGCCGGCGGCAGAACACCGCCCGACCGGGCTCGTTGATCACTACGGTCGGGCTCATGACGACGGTGACGACGCGCACGATCGCCTACGCGGCCGACGGACTGACGATGACCGGACACCTCGCGCTCCCGGCCGGTGCCGAGCGCCGGCCCGGAGTCCTGGTCGGGCCCGAAGGGGTGGGGCTCAGCGACATCGAACGCGGCCGGGCCGAAGCGCTCGCCGAGCTGGGATACGTGGCCCTGGCCTTCGACCTCCACGGCGGACGCTACCTGGACGACCCCGAGGAGATGCTGGCCCGCTGCATGCCGCTGCTCGCCGACCCCGGCCGGATGCGGGGCATCGGACACGCGGCGCTCGACGTGCTCCGCGCCGAGCCGCGGACCGACCCGGACCGGATCGCCGCCATCGGCTACGGCACCGGGGGCGCGATCGCGCTGGAACTCGGGCGCGACGGCGTCGGCCTCCGCGCGATCGCGACGGTCAACGGACTGACCACGGGCCGCCCGAACGAAACGGCACGCATCGGTTGCCCGGTATGGGCGGGGGTCGGATCGGAAGACCCGATCATGGCGTCTGCGCAACGGGAGGCCTTCGCCGCCGAGATGCAGGCTGCGGGCGTCGACTGGCGCCTCGCGGTCTACGGCGGCGCCCTGCACGCCTTCCACCACCCGCCGGTCGACCACACCGTGCGCCCCGGCGTCGGCCACCATGCGCGGCATGCGCAGCGCGCCTGGCGGGACGTCGTCGACCTGCTCGCGGAGTGCCTGCCCCTCCCGGAGTGACCCGGCCGCCGGGATGCGGGGCTCCGCCCCACCCCCCTGCGCCTCAATCGCCGGCGAGGCTGGATGGGTGGGCCCGTGGTCGCCCGGCCGGGCGGTGGCTCCGCCGAAGCCAGTGGGGCTCCGCCCCACGCCCCGCGCCTCAATCGCCGGCGGGGCTGGAATTGCCGGCCCGTGGCCGCCCTGCGCGGGTGGAGCGGGAGCACACTGTCGGCGCAGGCTTCGCCCCAGCCAGTGGGGCTCCGCCCCACCCCCGGCGCCTCAAACGCCGGCGGGGCTGGAATTGCGCCCGCGGTGGATAGCACGGCCGAATAAGCGGGGTCACACAGGGCTGCGTTGCGGTTGCGGCTGAGTGCGGGATGCGGTGGGGCTTCGCGCTTCGGGCTGGGCAAAGTCAGCCCCGCCGGCGCTTGAGGCGCGGGCCGGGGGGCAGAGCCCCGCAAGCTGGGGCGAAGCCAACTGCGCACCCACCGCACCATGGGGGCACCACCCGCACAGGCGGCCACCGGCCCGCAAAATCCAGCCCCGCCGGCGCTTGAGGCGTCGGGCCGGGGGGCAGAGCCCCGCAAGCTGGGGCGGAGCCGCCGTCGGCAGTGGGCGCGCCCGCCGCTGCAACCAGCCCCGCCGGCGCTTGAGGCGTCGGGCCGGGCCCGGTCAGCGGCGGCGGAGGTCTGCGACTCGGCGGTCCGCGGGCTGGGGGTCCAGGAGGGACGCGGGGGCGCTGCGCAGCGGGGTGGCGCCGCGGCGTTGGACCGGGAGGGGGCCCTCGCGGCGGGGGCGGCGGCCCTGCATGCCGTCCATGCCGCTGCCGGAGGCGGCCGTGCCGGCCACGGTGATCTGGACTCCCTGGTCGGCGAGGGCCTGCAGCTCGGTGGCGGCCCGGTCGTCGTGCGACGGCGGCTCGTCCGTGACGAGGCGGGTCATGACGTCCGTCGGCACCGTCTGGAACATGGTGTCGGTGCCGAGCTTGGTGTGGTCCGCAAGGACCACGACCTCCGCGGCCGCCTGGACCAGCGCCCGGTCGACGCTCGCCGACAGCATGTTGGACGTCGACAGGCCGCGCTCGGCGGTCAGGCCGCTGCCGGACAGGAACGCGCGGGAGACCCGCAGGCCCTGCAGGGACTGCTCGGCGCCGCTGCCGACCAGCGCGTAGTTGGACCCGCGCAGGGTCCCGCCGGTCATGACGACCTCGACCCGGTTGGCGTGCGCCAGCGCCTGGGCGACGAGGAGGGAGTTGGTGACGACGGTCAGCCCCGGCACACGCGCGAGCCGGCGGGCGAGTTCCTGGGTGGTGGTGCCCGCGCCGACGACGACGGCTTCGCCCTCTTCGACGAGGCCGGCCGCGACGTCGGCGATGGCGGTCTTCTCCGCCGTGGCGAGGTGCGACTTCTGCGGGAACCCGGACTCGCGGGTGAACCCGCCGGGGAGGACCGCACCGCCGTGCCGGCGGTCGAGGAGTCCTTCGGCCTCCAGCGCCCGCACGTCCCGCCGTACGGTCACTTCGGAGGTCTGGACGACGCGGGCGAGCTCCCGGAGCGATACCGCTCCGTTCGCGCGCACCATTTCGAGAATCAACTGGCGACGTTCTGCAGCGAACACGAAACTGACAGTAACCCGGGCGACCGTCTGCTTTCAGCTCCTTGCGCCGGAATACCGAAGTTGTCCATAAGGCGGGGGAGTTAGTGGTATACGCGGCCGGTCAGAGGGCCCCGCGTGCGGCCGCTAGGGCCCTTTCCGCCCCAACCTCCGCCGCCTATGCGGAGGTTGGGCGGGTTTGCGACCCGTCAGCCTTCGCCTTCGGCCTTTCGGGTCTGCAGCTGGCGCGCCACTTCCGCGATCGATCCCGACAGCGAGGGGTACACGGTGAACGCGTTTGCGATCTGCTCGACGGTCAGGTTGTTGTCGACGGCGATCGAGATCGGGTGGATCAGTTCGCTCGCGCGCGGCGAGACGACGACGCCGCCGACGACGATCCCGGTGCCGGGGCGGCAGAACAGCTTCACGAAGCCGTCCCGGATGCCCTGCATCTTGGCGCGCGCGTTGCGCAGCAGCGGCAGCTTGACGACGCGGGCGTCGATGCGGCCGGCGTCGACGTCGGCCTGGGTGTAGCCGACCGTCGCGATCTCGGGGTCGGTGAAGACGTTCGAGGAGACCGTCTTGAGGTTCAGCGGGGTGACCGCGTCGCCGAGGAAGTGGTACATGGCGATGCGGCCCTGCATGGCGGCCACGGACGCGAGCGCGAACACGCCGGTGACGTCGCCGGCCGCGTACACGCCGGGGGCGGTGGTGCGGGAGACCCTGTCGGTCCAGATGTGGCCGGAGTCCTTGAGCCGGACGCCGGACTCCTCCAGGTTCATGCCCTTGGTGTTGGGGATGGCGCCGACGGCCATCAGGCAGTGGGTGCCGGTGATGACGCGCCCGTCGGAGAGGGTGACCTCGACGCGGTCGCCGACCCGCTTGGCGGACTCGGCGCGGGCCCGCCCGACGACGTTCATGCCGCGCCGGCGGAAGACGTCCTCCAGGACGGCCGCGGCGTCGGGGTCCTCGCCGGGCAGCACCCGGTCGCGGGAGGAGATCAGCGTGACGCGCGAGCCGAGGGCCTGGTAGGCGCCGGCGAACTCGGCGCCGGTGACGCCGGAGCCGACCACGATGAGCTCCTCGGGGAGCTCCTCCAGGTCGTAGACCTGCGTCCAGTTCAGGATGCGCTCGCCGTCGGGCATGGCGTCGGGGATCTCGCGGGGGGTGCCGCCGGTCGCGATCAGCACGGCGTCGGCCGTGAGGATCTGCTCGGTGCCGTCGGCGGCGGTGACGATCACGTCGCGCGTGCCGTCGATGCCCTGCGGGCCGCCGAGGCGGCCGCGGCCGCGGATGACGCGGGCGCCCGCCCGGGTGACCGAGGCGGTGATGTCGTGCGACTGGGCGAGCGCGAGCCGCTTGACGCGCCGGTTCACCTTGCCGAGGTCCACGCCGATGATGCGGGCGGACTGCTCGATCGGCGGGGTGTCGTCCGCGACGACGATGCCGAGCTCCTCGTACGAGGAGTCGAAGTTGGTCATGACCTCGGCGGTCGCGATGAGGGTCTTGGAGGGCACGCAGTCGGTGAGGACCGATGCGCCGCCGAGGCCGTCGCAGTCGACGACGGTCACCTCCGCGCCGAGCTGGGCCCCCACCAGGGCCGCCTCATACCCGCCGGGTCCGCCGCCGATGATCACGATCCGGGTCACGAAAACTCCGCCTCACGTCTACCCGGCCGAGCGCCGCCCCGGCCGGGGCTTCCGGGGGGTCTCCCCGGTGGATGCATTCCGCCCTCCATTGTCCCGCACGCTTCAAGGTGCTTCTCCCCCGGTCCCCCGGCCGGCCCCCGCCCGCGACTCCGTACGGGCTATGCCACCGGGCAGGCGCCCCGGCCCGCCCCTCCCGTACCCTCGACTCCATGTCGCTCTACGCCGCGTACGCCGGCAACCTCGACCCGCGGCTGATGACGCGCCGCGCCCCGCATTCGCCGCTGCGCGGAACGGGCTGGATCAACGACTGGCGGCTGACCTTCGGCGGCGAGCAGATGGGCTGGGAGGGCGCCCTCGCCACCATCGTCGAGGCGCCCCGCCAGCAGGTCTTCGTCGCCCTCTACGACATCGCGCCCCTGGACGAGGACTCCATGGACCGGTGGGAGGGCGTCGGCCTGGACATCTACCGCCGGATGCGGATCCGGGTGCACACGCTGGACGGCGAGGAGGCCGCCTGGTGCTACGTGCTGAACGGGTACGAGGGCGGCCTGCCGTCCGCGCGCTACCTGGGCGAGATCGCCGACGCCGCGGAGTCCGCGGGCGCCCCGCACGACTACGTGATGGAACTGCGCAAGCGCCCCTGCTGAGCCCGCCCCGCGCGCCCGCCGGCACCCGGCGGCCGTCTGCGTTTCCGCAGGTGGCGGGCGTGGGGCCGGACCGGGCGCGCCCGGCGGAGCGGGACGATTCGGCGGAAACGACAAGGCAACGATCCGAACACCGTGAGCAGCGCCATCTACGCGCGTAGGCGATAAGCGGCTACGCTCGTCTGCGTGAACGCATCTGTTACCGACCCCCACGCCGCCGCAGACGCCGCCGCCGCGCGCCTGCGCGAGCTCACCGGCGCCGAGACCCACGACGTCGCCCTGGTCATGGGCTCCGGCTGGGCCCCCGCCGCGGAGGCGCTCGGCACCCCCGAGTCCGAATTCCCCGTCACCGAGCTGCCCGGCTTCCCGCCCCCCGCGGTCGAGGGCCACGGCGGCAAGATCCGCTCGTACAAGATCGGCGACAAGCGTGCCCTGGTCTTCCTGGGCCGCACCCACTTCTACGAGGGCCTCGGCGTCGCCGCCGTCGCCCACGGCGTCCGCACCGCCGTCGCCGCGGGCTGCAAGACCGTCGTGCTGACGAACGGCTGCGGCGGCCTGCGCGAGGGCATGGCGCCCGGCCAGCCGGTCCTGATCAGCGACCACCTGAACCTGACGGCGGCCTCCCCGATCGTCGGCGCGAACTTCGTGGACCTGACCGACCTGTACTCGCCCGCCCTGCGCGCGATGTGCAAGGAGATCGACCCGACCCTGGAGGAGGGCGTCTACGCCCAGTTCCCCGGGCCGCACTACGAGACCCCGGCCGAGATCAACATGGTCCGCGTCCTCGGCGCCGACCTCGTCGGCATGTCCACGGTCCTGGAGGCCATCGCCGCCCGCGAGGCCGGCGCCGAGGTGCTCGGCATCTCCCTGGTCACCAACCTGGCGGCGGGCCTGTCCGGCGAGCCGCTGAACCACGAAGAGGTCCTCCAGGCCGGCCGCGACTCGGCCGCCCGCATGGGCAAGCTGCTGACGCAGGTCCTCGCCCGCATCTGAGGCACCGGCACCGTACGAGAGACAAGGCGGAAGTAGTGCAGGAACAGGACGACCTGATCACCCGGGCGCGCGCCTGGCTGGCCGAGGACCCCGACCCGGAGACGGCGCAGGAGCTGGCCGGCCTCATCGAGGCGGGCGACACCGCCGAGCTGGCGGCCCGGTTCTCCGGCACCCTCCAGTTCGGCACCGCCGGGCTGCGCGGCGAGATCGGCGCCGGCCCGATGCGGATGAACCGCTCGGTGGTCATCCGGGCCGCGGCGGGCCTCGCCGCGTACCTGAAGGCCCAGGGCCACGCCGGCGGGCTGGTCGTGATCGGCTACGACGCGCGCCACAAGTCCGCGGACTTCGCCCGCGACACCGCCGCCGTCATGACCGGCGCCGGCCTGCGCGCAGCCGTCCTGCCCCGCCCCCTGCCGACGCCCGTCCTCGCGTACGCCATACGGCACCTCGGGGCCGTCGCCGGCGTCGAGGTGACCGCGAGCCACAACCCGCCCCGGGACAACGGCTACAAGGTCTACCTCGGCGACGGCTCGCAGATCGTCTCCCCCGCGGACGCCGGGATCGCGGCCGAGATCGCCCGGGTGGAGACCCTGGCGTCCGTGCCGCGCCCGGAGTCCGGCTGGGAGGAGCTCGGCGAGGAGGTGCTGGAGGCGTACCTGGCCCGTACGGACGCGGTACTGACGCCGGGCTCCCCGCGCGGCGTGCGGACCGTCTACACGGCCATGCACGGCGTCGGCAAGGACGTCGTCCTGGCGGCGTTCGCCCGGCACGGCTTCCCGGAGCCGGTCCTGGTCGCCGAGCAGGCCGAGCCGGACCCGGACTTCCCGACGGTGGCGTTCCCGAACCCGGAGGAGCCGGGCGCCATGGACCTGGCCTTCGCGAAGGCCGCCGAGGCCCGCCCGGACATCGTCATCGCGAACGACCCGGACGCCGACCGCTGCGCGGTGGCCGTCCCGGACGCGGCGGCACCCGGCGGCTGGCGGATGCTGCGCGGCGACGAGGTCGGCGCGCTGCTCGCCGCCCACCTGGTCCACAAGGGCGCGCAGGGCGTCTTCGCCGAGTCGATCGTCTCCTCCAGCCTGCTCGGCCGGATCGCGGAGGCGGCCGGCGTCGGCTACGAGGAGACCCTGACGGGCTTCAAGTGGATCGCCCGCGTCGACGGCCTGCGCTACGGCTACGAGGAGGCGCTCGGCTACTGCGTGGACCCCGAGGGCGTCCGCGACAAGGACGGCATCACCGCCGCCCTGCTGGTGGCGGAGCTGGCCTCGGAGCTCAAGGAGCAGGGCCGCACCCTGACCGACCTGCTGGACGACCTGGCCATGGCCCACGGCCTGCACCACACCGACCAGCTGTCGGTCCGCGTGTCGGACCTGTCGGTCATCGCGAACGCGATGGCGCAGCTGCGGGCGCAGCCGCCGGCCTCCCTGGCGGGCCTGCGGGTGGTCTCGGCGGAGGACCTGAACCAGGGCACGGACACGCTCCCGCCCACCGACGGCCTGCGCTACTACCTGGAGGGCGACTACAAGGCCCGGGTGATCTGCCGCCCGTCCGGCACGGAGCCCAAGCTGAAGTGCTACCTGGAGGTCGTCGTCCCGGTGGCCGAGGCCTCCGACCTGGCGGCGGCCCGCGTCCGCGGCCAGGAGGTCCTGGACGCGGTCAAGAAGGACCTCTCGGCGGCCATGGGCCTCTGAGCCCGCCGCCGAAACGCCCGTACGGGCCCCGGACCCTCGCGGACGCTGTTGGTTAATTCGGTGTCCTTTTACTTCGCCTCGTCGAGCTTCGGCTCGGCGGGGCGAAGTGCTGCGAAGTGGCTGGTGCGGGTGCGGGCCCGGGGTGTGTCGGTGAGCCAGGCGTTGATGCGGGCGAGGTTGATCGCGGCGCCGGTGAGCTGGTGCTGGAGGCTGGTCTTCGCCAGGCCCTGGTAGCGGGATCTGCGCAGGCCGCAGCGCCCGACGCCTTGGGAGATGGTGCCCTCGACACCCGCGCGGATCTTGTAGCGGTCCTTCCAGGCGTCGGTCCGCTGTTCGGTGCGAGCCGCCCGGACGGCTTCGTGTTCGTCGCGGTGCCGCAGGTTGAGCTCGCGTCGTTCGGCCTTGGGCGAGTTCACGCATTCGCGCAGGTGGGGGCAGGGGCGGCAGTCGGCCGGGTTGAAACGGACCCGGATGACGGGCAGGCCCTGCTGCGAGTGCCGGTGGTGCCAGTGCGTGCTGGTGACGCCGTTCGGGCAGGTCACCCGCTCGTGGTCCCAGTCGATGGTGAAGGCGTCCTGCCCGAAGGGCCCGCCGGCCGAGGCGGCGGTGTTGGCGGCCATCGGCCCTTGCAGGTCGACGCCGTGGCCGGTGCGGGCGGCCACGATCTGGGAGGCGGTGGGATACCCGGCATCGACCCAGTGCTCGCCGGGCAGGCAGTCCCGTTCCGCGAGGCCGTTGTGGATCGTCTCGCTCATCACACTGTCCGGGACGGTGGCCACGGTGGTGGCCACGTTCGTGATCAGGTTCGGGCCTTCGGTGCCACAGGTCTCGGTGAGGTGGACTTTGTATCCGTCCCACATCGTGTCCCGCTTGACGCTGCCGCGCGCTTCGACGTCATAGGGAGTGACCAGGCGCGTCGCGCCCGGCGGCCGGTCTTTTGGGTCCCGGCGCACCACCTCGCCCCCGACCAGGTGGAAGTGCTGCACCCAGACCTGCCGCAGGATCTCCACCTGTTCCAGCTCCCGCAGCCCGGCAGGTGCGTCGGGCGAGGCGACGGCCTCAAGCAGCCGCGTCCCGTCCGCCCCGATCCGCAGGCCGATCTCGTCCCGCTTGGTGCGGGCCTTGGGGAAACGGGAGTCCTCGGCCCTGGTGGCGTAGTGGCGGAACCAGTCCGGGCCGGCCACCCCGGCCAGCCAGTCGGGGGCAGCGACGGCGAGCGCGTTCAGTGCCGCCCGCAGCGTCTCGGCGACCAGCTCCAGCCAGTTCAGCTCGCGGGCCGCCGACAGCACATGCGTGGAATCGGTCCGGGCCTTCCCGCCCGTGACCAGCAGGTTCTTCTCCCGGGCCGCGACCAGGATGCCGTCCAGCACCCGCCGTCCGGCATCCGCCCCGGCCAGGCGGTCCCTGAACTCCGACAGCACCGAGAAATCGAAGCCCGGATCACCGAGTTCCAGCCCGAGCGCGTACTTGAAGTCGATCCTCGCCCGCACCGCCTCGGCGGCCTGCCGGTCGGTGAGCCCCTCCACGAACTGCAACACCAGCACCAACGCCAGCCGGCCCGGCGACCAGGCAGGCTTCCCCCGAGCCGGGAACAGGCCAGCGAACTGCTCATCCGTGAACAGCACACCCAGCTCATCCCGGATCCGGATCGCCAGACTCCCCTTCCGGAAAGCCGCCCGAGCCACCCTCACCGTCTCCACCGGAATCTCCCCCGGCTCCTTCGGCTGCATAGACATCGACACCCACCCCATACGACAACGTCGGCTCCCAAGACCACAACCAGGTCTTGAGAGCCGACGTCACGCACGGGCCCGAATTAACCAACAGCGTCCCTCGCGGTCCGGGGCCCGTCGGCGTTCTGGCGGGACTACGCCGCCACCCAGCCGGTGAACGCCGTCCAGCCGGCCGGGGCCACGTCCAGGACGGGACCGCCGTCGACCTTGGAGTCCCGGACGTGCACGACGTGGGGACAGGCGGCCACCTCTACGCAGGCCCCGCCTTCGTCGTTGCTGTGGCTGGAGATGTGCCACCTCGCGGAGACCTCTACGCAGGCGCCGCCCTCGCTACTGCTGTAACTGGACTTCCGCCACTCATAAGCGACTTCGACGCACTGGCCGCCCTCGCTGCCGCTGTAGCTCGACTTGAACCACACGAGTTCGGTGCTCATGACTCTCCTAGCAGCCGGTCCAACAGCCCCTTGGTCGCTGTCACGTTGAGGGCCTGGGACCGCAGCATCGCATACTTCTGCGTGAGGATGCTGACCTCGTTCGGGTCGCGTACGAGGAGGCTGCCGCGCTGCGTCTCGGAGTAGGCGAGGTGCTGAAACTCAGGTGTCTCAAGGAGAGTGAAGGGACCGTCCAGGCCGGCGTGGCTGGTGATCCCCAGCGGCAGCACCTGCACCGAGACCGACGGCATCTTCGCGCACTCCCGCAGGTGCCGGATCTGCTCCCGGTACACATCCGGCCCCCCGATCCGGTCCCGCAGGGCGGGCTCCCAGATCACGAACGAGAGCGTCGGCGGTACGGCCCGGCGCAGTATTTCCTGGCGCTTCATCCGCCGCGCCGTCTGGAGTTCGACCTTGGCCTCCCCCACGTACGGGACGCGGCAGGACAGGACGGCGCGGGCGTAGGCCTCGGTCTGGAGCAGGCCGGGCACGATCATCGTGTCGAACCAGGACAGCGCGAGGGCCTCGCGTTCCCGCTCGAAGTACTCCTCGGCCCAGGCCGGGATCATGTCGACCTCCGGCATCCGCAGGGCGGCGACGGCGAGCACTCCGGGGAGTCCCAGGGCGCGGTCCATCCGCTCGGCCACGTCGGGCATCAGGACGCGCCGCCCCTGCTCGATGGAGGCGACGGTCTCGCAGTCCATGTTGACCAGGTCGGCGAGTTGGCTCTGGGTGAGCTTCTTGGCGACCCGGCCGGTGGCGACCTGCTCGCCGATCATCTTCATCGCGGTGGCGTTGGGCCGGGGCGGCCTCTTCCGTGGTGGCATACGCGTGGACTGCCACCCGCGTCTGCGCCTCAATCCCGTACCGACCCGTACTCCTCGACGAGTACGGGTCGGTACCGCATCCCTTGGGCGATGACCCGAACGGACTTACGGGCAGCGCGGGTTGGTCAGCCGGTCGGTGTCGGCGCAGGCGTCGCGGCCGACGGCACCGGGCGGACCAGCTCGCCCAGCGTCGGGACCGACTCCGGGCGGGCGCGGACGGCGTCCGTGCACTCCCAGGCGCGCGGCGGGTCGCTGTCCGGGCCGCCGAGGACGACCGGGCCCGGTCCGGCCGAGACGGTCTTGTTGCCGGCGAAGGTGCACACCACCTGGGCGAGCGCCACCGGCGGCAGGTCCTCCGGCTTGCGGCTGAGGCGTACCGTTCCGGCGGGGTCGGCCGCCCGCAGCGGGGCGACCGTCAGCCCGTCGGGGACGGCGGTCGTGAAGCCGGCCTCCCGCTCGTCGTGGCCGGTCTCCCGCTCCAGGGCCGCCAGCAGCGCCTCGGCGGCCGCCAGCGCCGCGGTCCGGGCGGGCTTCTTCTCCGGCATCGGCACGACCCGCTCGACACCGACCAGCTGCGAGCCGCACACGAGCTCCACGGTCGCCCGGAAGCCCTGCGCCCCGCCCGGCGGGGCCGGGATGTCGCAGGACACCCGGGAGGGGGCCGGGCCGACGTCGACGGGGACGGTCGTCGCCCGGATCCCGCACCCGGCCGACAGGGACGCCAGCACCCCCGCGACCGCGGCGGCCGCGGCCGCCCTACTCCTGCGCGTCGCCACCGGCGATCACCTTCCCCACGTCCACCGGCAGGCGCAGCGTGAACAGCGCGCCGCCTCCCTCCGCGTTGGCCGCGGTGATCTCGCCGCCGTGGATGTGCGCGTTCTCCACGGCGATGGACAGGCCCAGGCCGCTGCCGTCGGACTTCGGGCGGGACGCGCTGGCCTTGTAGAAGCGGTCGAAGACGTGCGGCAGCACCTCTTCGGGGATGCCGGGGCCGTTGTCGCGGACCGCGATCACCAGCCACTCCCCCTCGACGCGTACGGAGACCCGCACCGGCGAGCCGCCGTGCTTGAGGGCGTTGCCGATGAGGTTGGCGAGGATGACGTCGAGGCGGCGCGGGTCGAGGCGGGCGACGATGCCGCGCTCGGCGTCGAGTTCGACGGCGTCGAGCCAGGCGCGGGCGTCGATGCAGGCGGTGACCTGGTCGGCGACGTCGACGTCGTCGATGACGAGGCGGGCCGTCCCGGCGTCGAAGCGGGTGACCTCCATCAGGTTCTCGACGAGGTCGTACAGCCGGCGGGTCTCGCTGACGACCAGCCCGACCGCGGGCGCGATCATCGGGTCGAGGTCGTCGACCTCCTCCTCCAGCACCTCGGCGACGGCCGTCAGCGCGGTGAGGGGGGTGCGCAGCTCGTGCGACATGTCGGCGACGAAGCGCCGGCTGGCCTCCTCGCGGGCGCTCATGTCGGCGACCTTCTTCTCCAGCGCCTCCGCCGTCTTGTTGAAGGTGTGCGACAGGTCGGCGAGTTCGTCGTTGCCGGAGACGTCGAGGCGGTGGTCGAGCTCGCCCTCGCCGAGGCGGCGGGCGGCGTCGCCGAGCCGCTGGACGGGCTTGAGGACGGTGCGGGCGGCCACCTGCGCCAGCAGGGCCGAGCCGAGCAGCGCCAGCACGGTGGCGATGGCGAGGGACCAGCCGAGGGTGTTCAGGTCGTCGCGCTCCTGCGCGAGCGACTTGTACATGTAGCCGGTCGGGCCGCCGCCGACGATGCGGGTGCCGCCGACGAGGTACGGGTTGCCGTGCGGCTTCGTGCGCTGCCAGTACATGTGGTACTCGGCGTCGTGCGCGGCGGTGGCCTTCTGGCGGTCGTTCACGGCCCGCCGCAGGGACTCGGGGACGTCCTCCAGCCGGAAGGCGTCCGGGCCGGCCGCGCCGAACGCGGTGCGCCCGTCGGGCCGCTCGTCGACCAGCAGCACGCTGTACCCGGGGGCGCTGCCGGCCATCAGGTCGGCGGTGCGCTGGAGTTCCTCCGGGGTGGGGTCGGCGGGCAGGGCCGCGGCCCGGTCCTGCATCTCCTGCCGGAAGTCGCCGAGGGCGGCCTCCTGGGTGCGGGTGAGGACGGCCTCGCGGTTGAGCCAGTACGCGATGCCCGAGGCGGACACGGCGGCGACCAGCGCGACGAGGGAGAAGACCAGGAGGAGCCGCAGCCGCAGGCTGGTCCAGCGAAGGCCCGCGAACAGAGCGTGGATCACTGCGGCGAGTCCAGGCGGTAGCCGACCCCGCGGACGGTCCGGATGAGGGTCGGGGACGACGGCACTTCCTCGACCTTGGCGCGCAGCCGCTGGACGCAGGCGTCCACGAGGCGGGAGTCGCCCAGGTAGTCGTGCTCCCACACCAGCCGCAGCAGCTGCTGGCGGGAGAGGGCCTGGCCGGGCCGGCGGCTGAGCTCCAGCAGCAGCCGCAGCTCGGTCGGGGTCAGCTGGAGGTCCTCGCCGTTCTTCGTGACCGTCATCGCGGCCCGGTCGATGACCAGGGACCCGAAGACGGCCGAGTCGCTGGCCTCCCGCTCGCCGCGGCGCAGGACCGCCCGGATCCGGGCGTCGAGCACCCGGCCCTGGACGGGCTTGACGACGTAGTCGTCGGCGCCTGACTCCAGGCCGACGACCACGTCGATGTCGTCGCTGCGCGCGGTCAGCAGGATGATCGGCAGCTGGTCGGTGCGGCGGATCCGCCGGCACACCTCGAAGCCGTCGATCCCGGGCAGCATGACGTCCAGCACGATCAGGTCCGGGCGCTGCTCGCGCAGCAGCTTCAGACCGTCCTCGCCCGTCGCCGCGGTGGCCACGCGGTGGCCCTGGCGGGTCAGGGAGAGTTCGAGGGCCGTGCGGATGGCGTCGTCGTCCTCGATCAGCAACAGGAAAGGCACGGCCACATTCTGTCCCATGGGCAGTCGGGAGTTCGACCGTCGTGCGCGGAGCGGCGCCGCGGGCGGTGCCGCGCGGCGCTGTGACACGCCTGTGACAGTCGGCGGACAGCCCGGTTATGTCCGGGGGGCAGGCTTCTACCAACGCACCGAGCAGGAGCCCGGTAACCGAAGCAGACCTACGACGGGGGGCGCGAGATGAACACGCTGCACAGCACCACCACCAGCGCGGTTGTCACGCGGCTGCACGATGTGAACCGCCGGGCGGGTGCCCGGTCGGTGGCGGTCGCCCGTCCCCGGCAGGCGCACACGGTGGCCATCGACGCGAACACCTACCGGGCCGCGGCTCCCGCCGCCCCGGCCGAGCAGGCCCCGCGCCTGTCCTCCGACTCGGAGGCGGAGTTCACCGCGTACGTCCGGGAGCGGCGGGCCGCGCTGTACGCGACGGCCTTCCACCTGACGGGCGACCGGCACGAGGCGGAGGACCTGCTCCAGAGCGCGCTGTTCTCGACGTACCGGGCCTGGGACCGGATCAGCGACAAGGCGGCCGTCGGGGGCTACCTGCGCCGCACCATGACGAACCTGCACATCAGCGCCTGGCGCCGGCGGAAGCTGAACGAGTACCCGACGGAGGAGCTGCCGGAGGCCGCCGCGGACGCCGACGCGATGCGCGGGACGGAGCTGCGCGCCGTGCTGTGGCAGGCGCTGGCCCGCATCCCGGAGCCGCAGCGCACGATGCTGGTGCTGCGCTACTACGAGGGCCGCACCGACCCGGAGATCGCGGAGATCCTGGGCATCAGCGTCGGCACGGTGAAGTCGAGCATCTGGCGCTCCCTGCGCCGCCTGCGCGACGACGAGGTCCTGAGCTTCGGCCGCGATGAGTCCGAGTCCTTCGAGGAGCTCGTCGCGTAGCCGGAAGACCACTGGCCGGGGGGCCCGTCCTACGGGGGTGGGACGGGGGCCATTGGGGGGGATGGAGGCGGGATCATGCGGTCGGGGGTCCGCAGGGTCCCGCCTTCGCACGTCCGCGGCCGGCGGCCCGTGGCGCATTGCGCGCCTGGGACGCCGGCCGCGTTCGCGTCCGGGGGGGGTGAGGCCGGGTCAGGCCGCGGCGGCGGGGGCGCGGTGGCGGCCGGCCGCGGCGGCCGCCAGGCGGCCCAGGGCCTCGTCGCGGCCGCAGGGGTGCGCGCCGAGGGCGGTGTGGCGGGCGACGATGCCCCGCTCGGCCCGCATCAGGCGCAGGCCGCGCCGCAGCAGGAACAGCACGGACTTGCGGCCCTCGCGCAGGTCGCGGACCAGGCGGCGGCGGAAGGTGGTGGAGGGCCGGCCGCGCAGGCAGATGGCGTCGGCGAGGAGCCCCAGCTCCTGGCAGCGGGCCGCGATGTCGGCGGCGAAGATGCCCTCCGCGATGAACAGCGGCGTGCGCGCTATGTCGAGGGTCTCCGTGCCGGTGCGGGAGGACGTCGAGATGTCGTAGACGGGCACCTCGGTGCGGCCGGTGCGGCACAGTTCCGCGACCGCGGCGACGGCGGTGTCGGCGTCCCAGGAGAGCGGTGAGTCCCAGTCGATGTCGGAGCTTCCCTCGACCAGGGGGAGGGACGGGTCGCCGGCCTCCTTGTAGAAGTCGTCCAGGCGGAGCACGGGAAGCCCGGACCGGGCGGCCAGCGAGGACTTTCCGGAACCCGAGGGCCCGGTCAACAGGACGACACGCGCAGGCGAAGGAGAGGAGGAGCTCACGGGACACCAGTGTGACGCATTCCCCCGCGCAGGGGATGCCATCTGCGGGCGGTTGGTATCCAGGATCACACCTCCACTACGCTGCGTGCGCACGCGAACACGACCACAGGCGGGAACCCCATGGCACGTCACGCAGCCCCCGGCACGTCCAGCGCCCTGCGCTCCGCGCGCTCGGCGGGCCTCACGCTCTCCATGGCCGGCGCGGCCCTCGCGATGGCGGCGGGCGGCGCCGAGGCGGGCGAACTGTCGGTCCCGGCGGCCGTGTCCGGCGTCGTCGACCCGCTCGCGAACCTGAAGGTGAACCCGCTCGCCAGGACCGGGGTCGACCCGCTGGACAACGGCATCGCCACGAAGGTCGCGGACTTCCCGGCGGTCGGCACCGGCATGGTCACCGGCGCGCTCACCCAGGGCCCGTCGGTCAAGGAGCTGCCGACGGCGGCCGTGTCGTCGCTTCTCGGGCCCGTCCTCCCGAAGTAGGCGGCCCCGGGCAGCAGAAGGGCCGTCGGCGGCACAGGTGTGCCGCCGACGGCCCTTTCCGCGTTCCGCGCGGGGTGCGGTCCGGCTAGTAGCTGGAGCCGGAGGCGCCGAGGGAGCCGGTGGGGTGCCAGACCGTCTTGGTCTCCAGGAACGCCGTCATGCGCGACGTGCCGGGGTCGGCGCTCCAGTCGTCCACAGGCTGTGGACGCAGGACGCGCTTGAGGTTGTCGGCCGCGGCGATCTCCAGCTCCTTGGCCAGCGCCTCGCCTGCGCCCGCCAGGTCGATCGCGTTGACGTCCTGGTGGGCCGCCAGGTGCGGGCCCATCTCGGAGGCCTTGCCCGACAGGATGTTCACGACGCCGCCGGGCAGGTCGGAGGTCGCGAGCACCTCGCCGAGGGACAGCGCCGGCAGCGGGGCCTTCTCGGAGGCGATGACGACGGCGGTGTTGCCCGTCGCGATCACCGGTGCGATCACGGAGACCAGGCCGAGGAAGGACGATTCCTGCGGGGCGACGACCGCGACGACGCCGGTCGGCTCGGGGGTCGACAGGTTGAAGTACGGGCCGGCGACCGGGTTGGCCCCGCCGACGACCTGGCCGATCTTGTCGGTCCAGCCCGCGTACCAGACCCAGCGGTCGATCGCGGCGTCCACGACGGCGGCCGCCTTCGACTTCGACAGCCCCTCGGCGTCACCGACCTCGCGGACGAACTGCTCGCGGCGGCCCTCCAGCATCTCGGCGATGCGGTAGAGGACCTGGCCGCGGTTGTACGCGGTCGCGCCCGACCAGCCGCCGAACGCCTTGCGGGCGGCGACGACCGCGTCGCGGGCGTCCTTGCGGGAGGAGAGGGGGGCGTTGGCCAGCCACTTGCCCTTCGAGTCCGTCACCTCGTACACCCGGCCGCTCTCGGAACGCGGGAACTTCCCGCCGACGTACAGCTTGTAGGTCTTGAAGACGTTCAGTCGCGTGGTCGACTCAGACATCGAGGTAGGCCTCCAGACCGTGGCGACCGCCCTCGCGGCCGAAGCCCGACTCCTTGTAGCCGCCGAAGGGCGAGGTCGGGTCGAACTTGTTGAACGTGTTGGCCCAGACGACGCCCGCGCGGAGCTTGTTCGCGACGGCCAGGATGCGCGAGCCCTTCTCCGTCCAGATGCCCGCGGACAGGCCGTACTGGCTGTTGTTGGCCTTCGCCACGGCCTCGTCGGGCGTGCGGAAGGTCAGCACCGACAGCACCGGGCCGAAGATCTCGTCACGGGCGATGGTGTGCGCCTGGGTGACGTTCGTGAACAGCGTCGGGGCGAACCAGTAGCCGGCGGACGGCAGTTCGCACGCCGGGGACCAGCGCTCGGCGCCCTCCGCCTCGCCGGTCTCGGCGAGCGCGGTGATCCGGGCGAGCTGCTCCGCGGAGTTGATCGCGCCGATGTCGGTGTTCTTGTCCAGCGGGTCGCCGAGGCGCAGGGTGGACAGGCGGCGCTTGAGGGAGTCCAGCAGCTCGTCGTGGATCGACTCCTGGACCAGCAGGCGGGACCCGGCGCAGCAGACCTGGCCCTGGTTGAAGAAGATGCCGCCGACGATGCCCTCGACGGCCTGGTCGATCGGCGCGTCGTCGAAGACGATGTTGGCGCCCTTGCCGCCCAGCTCCAGGGTGACCTTCTTGCCGGTGCCGGCGACCTGGCGGGCGATGGCCTTGCCGACCGCGGTGGAGCCGGTGAAGGCCACCTTGTTGACGTCCGGGTGCGCGACGAGCTCGGCGCCCGCGTCCCCGTAGCCCGGGATGATGTTGACGACGCCCTTGGGCAGCCCGGCCTGGCGGCAGATGTCCGCGAAGAACAGGGCCGACAGCGGGGTCGTCTCGGCGGGCTTGAGGACCACGGTGTTGCCCGCGGCGAGCGCCGGGGCGATCTTCCACGCCAGCATCAGCAGCGGGAAGTTCCACGGGATGACCTGGCCGGCGACGCCGAGCGGGCGCGGGTCCGCGCCGTAGCCGGCGTGGCCGAGCTTGTCGGCCCAGCCCGCGTAGTAGAAGAAGTGCGCGGCGACCAGCGGGAGGTCCGCGTCGCGGGTCTCCTTGATCGGCTTGCCGTTGTCGAGGGTCTCCAGGACGGCCAGCTCGCGGCTGCGCTCCTGGATGATCCGGGCGATGCGGAAGAGGTACTTGGCGCGCTCGGCGCCGGGCAGCGCGGACCACTTCTCGAAGGCCTTGCGGGCGGCCTTCACGGCGCGGTCGACATCCGCGGCGCCCGCCTGGGCGACCTCGGAGAGGACTTCCTCGGTGGACGGCGAGACGGTCTTGAAGACCTTGCCGTCGGCCGCGTCGGTGAACTCGCCGTCGATGAAGAGGCCGTAGGAGGGGGCGATGTCGACGACCGAGCGGGACTCGGGAGCCGGTGCGTACTCGAATGCAGATGCCATGGTGATCAGTCCACCGTCACGTAGTCGGGACCGGAGTAACGGCCGGTGTTCAGCTTCTGGCGCTGCATCAGCAGGTCGTTGAGCAGGCTGGACGCGCCGAAGCGGAACCACTCGCTGGTCAGCCAGTCCTCGCCGGCGGTCTCGTTGACCAGGACCAGGAACTTGATCGCGTCCTTGGTCGTGCGGATGCCGCCGGCCGGCTTCACGCCGATCTGGATGCCGGTCTGCGCCTTGAAGTCGCGGACGGCCTCCAGCATCAGGAGGGTGTTGGCCGGGGTGGCGTTCACGCCCACCTTGCCGGTCGAGGTCTTGATGAAGTCGGCGCCGGCCAGCATGCCGATCCAGGAGGCGCGGCGGATGTTGTCGTACGTCGACAGCTCGCCGGTCTCGAAGATGACCTTCAGGCGGGCGGCGGTGCCGTCCTCCCGGACGCACGCCTCCTTCACGGCCCTGATCAGCTCGTACGTCTCCAGGTAGCGGCCGGCGAGGAAGGCGCCACGGTCGATGACCATGTCGATCTCGTCGGCGCCGGCGGCGACGGCGTCACGGGTGTCGGCGAGCTTGACGGGCAGCGCGGCGCGGCCGGCCGGGAAGGCGGTCGCGACGGACGCCACCTTGACGTCGGCGCCGTTCAGGGCGGCCTTCGCGGTGGCCACCATGTCCGGGTAGACGCAGACCGCTGCGGTCATCGGCGTCGTACGGTCGGTCGGGTCGGGGTGGACGGCCTTCGCGGCGAGCGCACGGACCTTGCCCGGGGTGTCGGCACCCTCAAGCGTGGTCAGGTCGATCATCGAGATGGCGAGGTCGATGGCGTACGCCTTGGCCGTCGTCTTGATCGAACGGGTCCCGAGCGCGGCCGCGCGGGCCTCCAGGCCGACGGCGTCCACGCCGGGCAGCCCGTGCAGGAAGCGGCGCAGCGCACTGTCGGACGTCGTCACGTCGGCGAATGCGGTGAGGGTGGTGGGCATGGTCACCACACGAGCATATCTACGCGCGTAGCGGCCTGTCACCCCCCATGGGTGCACATCTGTGCGGGGCCGGCCGCATCCGTGCTGCGGGGCCCCGGCAAAGGCGCTGGTCATGGCCGTTACACGGCCATGACGGGAATCCGACGGTCCGGCCGAAACCGGCGCATAGATTTTTCCCAGCAGCCCGCCAGACCTCCCGGAACACGGACCACGGAACACGGACCACGGCCCGACCGACCGCCCGCCCGCCCGCCCGAGAACACGCGGCATGCGACTCTCCCGCCTATCCTCGACACAGCTCCAGGAGTCGTGATGCGTACCGCCTTCCGCACCTCGCTCGTCACCGCCGCCCTCGCGGGCGCGCTGCTCTGGCCCGCCGCGAGCGGGGTGTACACGGCCGTCGCCGCGCAGGCCCCGCCGGCCGCGTCCGCGCTGTCCGGCGGCGGCGCGACCCCGGACGGCGCCGACCGGTACGCGGGCGAGCCGGTGTACATCGGCGAGGGGCTCGTCGCGGTGCTGCGGAACGGGCCGGAGGGCCCCGAGGCGTGGATCCGCGCCGTCGGCACGCAGTGGAAGCCGGGCGACACCTACATGGTGCGGGTGCTCGCGCTGCTGGACCGCAGCCACCCCGGGGACACCGTGAACGGGCTCAGGCTCCGCCTGGCCAAGGCGGACACCGACGCGCCGGTGCTCGTCGTCACCCAGGACGGGGCAACGGAGTCCTACCCGCTGCCGGCGAAGGGGGCGGCCGTGGAGCCCGCCGCCGTCCGGCCCGCGGAGGCGCCCGCGGAGGAGGCCGCGACCCCGGCGGTGCGGGCGGGGGCGGCGGCCGCGCCCGCGGCGCTCGTCACGACGGCGGCCGGCGCCGCGCCCGCGGCGGCGTACGGGCCCGCGGCGGAGGACGGCGACGCCACCGTCACGGTCGCGGCGGGCGGCGGGCTGGTCGCGATCGCCGGCGCGACGGCCGCGGCCCGGCTGCTCCGCGCCCGCCGCGGCGGCGGCGCCTGACCGGCCACTTCGGCGGCCGGGCGGGAGCCCGCAGGGGGGTCGTCCTCCGAAGGCGGGTGAGGCAGAATCGGGCGCATGAGCAGCCAGCAGCCCCCTGATGAACCGGTCTACGACGACCGGGTCTACCGCTCCCCCATGGCCGTCGTGACCGGGGTCCTGCTGCTGGCGCTGATCGGATGGCTCTGCGGCGACGCGATCGTCCGCGGGGAGGGCTCGGCCCGCTGGTTCGGGGCCGCCGCCGCGCTCTTCGCGGTGCCGCTGACCGTAGCGTTCACGATGCGCCCCGCCGTCTTCGCCAACGAGGACCGGCTGCGGGTCCGCAACCCGTTCCGCGTGATCGAGCTGCCCTGGGCGGCCGTGGACGCGGTCCGCGCCGGGTACTCCGCCGAGGTGCTCGCCGAGGGGTCCACCTACCAGCTGTGGTCCGTCCCCGTCTCGCTGCGCGAGCGGAAGAGGGCGCAGCGCGGGCGGCTCAGCCGCCGCGGCGGCCTGACCGGCCGCGGCCTGGCCGCGAAGCCGTCCGGCCCGGAGGCCGGGGGCGGGGCCGCGGACGGGGCCGCCGCCGAGCCGCAGCGGGCGTACGCGGACCGGGTCGTGGACGAGCTGCGGGAGCTCGCCGAGCGCGGGGCCACGCGCGCCGGCGCCCAGGGCGGCGTACGGGTGCGCTGGTCCTACGAGGTCATCGCACCGGCCGCCCTGGGCGCCGTCTCTCTCGTGGTGCTGTTCGCGCTCCGCTGAGGGGTCTCAGACGCGCGCGGCCCGCGAGTCGTGCGGGTCGTGGCACAGGGCCCAGATGACGAAGATCGCGATGGCGATGGCGATCACCGACCACCAGGGCTGGTACGGCAGCCACAGGAAGTGCGCGATCAGCGACAGGCAGGCCAGCACGATGCCGGTGACGCGCGCCCACAGGGCGTCGTTTTTGAGCAGGGCCAGACCGGTCACCAGGGCCAGGATGCCGAGGATCAGGTGGATCCAGCCCCAGCCGGTCAGGTCAAGCTTGAAGACGTAGTCGCCGATGCGCTGGTAGACCTCGTCCTCGGCGATCGCGGCGATGCCCTCGATGATCGCGAGCACGCCGATGACGGCGAGCAGGACACCGGCGAAGACGGTGCCGCCGGTCGCCCAGTCGCCGGTGTCGCCGGGCCGGCCGGCGGGTGTCTGAGTGGGTGTGGTCGCCATCGCGCCACCTGGCCTCTCGCTCGTACGGGTGGGGCCATTCGAGCGTGCGGGGGTTCGGCCGCCGGGGCGAGCGGCCCTGGGCCGAACGGGTGACGGGCGCCCCGTCCCCCGCCCGGCCGCCCGGCCGTCCGGAGCGGTCAGAGTTCGCAGTCGATGCGGACGTTCGTGCCGGTCTCCCCGTCGCAGTCGTCCGTGCCCGCGAGGCCGTTCAGGGTGTCGTTGGCCGGGCCGCCGCGCAGCAGGTCGTCGCCGGATCCGCCGGTGAGGAAGTCGATGCCGCCCGCGGTGCCGACGGAGTCCCGGGCGGTCCGGGAGTCGGTGTTGTCGCCGATGAGGAGGTCGTTGCCGCCGCGGCCGTCGATGACGTCGTTGCCCGCGGTCGCGCCGGCGGGGTCGCCGAGGCCGCTGTCGCCGGCGAGGACGGTCTCGTCCGCGCTGCCGCCGAGGATGCGGTCGTTCCCGGAGCCGACGGCCTTGCCGGAGTAGGACCGGTGGTCGCCCCAGGCGCCGTACCCGCCGTCCGCGCCCAGGTCGATGAGGTCGTCGCCGCCGCTGCCTGCGGTGTCGCCGAGGACGGAAGCGCTGTCGCCGACCGCCTGGCCGATCTCGCCCTCGCCCTCCAGCAGGACGTCGTCGCCGGCCCCGGTCGCGCCGCGGAAGCCGCTGGAGTCGCCGGTCAGACTGTCGCTGTCCCGGCCGCCGTCGAGGCGGTCGTCCGCCCCGCCGGACGCGCGGTCGCCCGCGCTGTCGCCGATCAGGGAGTCCTCGCCGTCGCCGCCGAACAGCAGGTCGGCGGAGCCTCCGTCGGCCGTGCCCTGCACGGCGAAGTGGTCGCCGACCAGGGTGTCGGCCTCGCCGCCGCCGACGAGGTGGTCCCGGCCCGTCGGCCCGGAGGCTCCGCCGCTCCAGGCGGCGTCGTCGCCGACGAGGAGGTCGGCGCCGGGGCCGCCGTCGAGCTGGTCGTCGCCCGCCCCGCCCGCGATCCTGTCCTCGCCCGGGCCGCCGAGCAGGACGTCGTCGCCGCCGAGGCCGCAGATGAGGTCGTTGCCGCCGCCGCCGTCGAGGATGTCGCGCCCGGCCGTGCCGATGAGGACGTCGTCCCCGGGTGTGCCGCGCGTGCCGGTGGCGGCGGCGCCGAAGCAGGTCGCGGCCGCGCCCGCCGTGTCGGCGGCTCGGGCCGGGAGCGTGCCGAGCCCGGCGAGGGCGGCAGCCAGGACCTGCGCCCCGACGAGGGCGGCGATCCTGCGGGCGGGCCGGGCGGGCCGGGCGGCCCGGGCGGGGCCGCGGAGGTCTCTTCGGGGTCCGGGCATGGCGGTCTCCTTCCGCGGCATCCGGTATGCGTCGCGTGGCGCTCACTGTGCGTGAGGCGTGCCGGTGGCCGGGGAGGGCGCGTCCGCTGCCGCCGTATTTTCATCCGATCGGCTTCTCGTACGACTCCCCTGTCCGGGGCATACGGAACCGAAGCCGCCGCGGAGCGCGTCCACGCAGGTGTGCAGCGTCATGAGGCCGGCCACTGCGCCGCCACCGCCCTACACCTGCGGCTCCGGCTCCTCGGCGGGGCCCTGCTCGTCGCCCACCTGCTCGTCGTCGGCTGGCTCACTCTGCGCCCGCTGGACGTGCCGTGGGCGGCGGCCGCGAACCTGACGCCGTTCCAGGGCATCCGCGCCGACCTGGAGAACGGCCCCGTGGCGGCGGCCCGCCGGATCGGCGGGGCCCTGGCGCTGCTGGCCCCGCTCGGGGTGCTGCTGCCGCTGGCCGGCGGGAGCCTGGCGCCGACGCCGCTGGCGGCCTGGTCGTCACTGGTGCGGACCGCGGCCGCGGGGGTGCTCGTCTCGATCGGCATCGAGATGCTGCAGAGCTCGGTCCCGGGGCGGGTCGTGGACGTCGACTCGGTGCTGCTGAACACGGCGGGCGTGGTGCTGGCCCACGTCGCGGTGGTCCCGGCGGCGCGGGCGCGGATGCGGCGTACGCGGGCGGCACGGGCCAAGACCTCTCAGGGGCCCACCCCGAGAATTGCCAGGGTCGGGCTCGGCCCCTGGACCGACGTTCTGTCAGCGGTGCCGCGGGAGTATTGAGGCATCACGGAAAACCCCGTGAAGACTGACGGAGGAGATCCCATGAGCGCCCTTGTTCGCCCCCGTGACGGCCGCTGGATCGGCGGCGTCTGCGCCGGACTGGCGCGCCGGTTCGGAATGTCCGCGAACACCATGCGGCTGATATTCGCCGTCTCGTGCCTGCTGCCCGGGCCGCAGTTCCTGATCTACCTGGCGCTGTGGCTGCTCCTGCCCAACGAGAAGCCGTCCTCCGCCGCCTGGTGACGGGCGGGCCGCCGGCCGCCGGTGGGGCGGCCCGGTCGCACCGGCGTGGGGGCGGCCCTGCGGGTCAGGACGCGCGGCGGACCTTGTCCAGCTGCTTGTCGGCGACCTCCTGCGGCACCTGCGCCTTCTGCCCGGCGGCCGCCACGTTGAGGGCCATCAGCCGCACGATCGTGTCGCCCTGGCGGACGACGACCACGTGGACGTGGGCGGAGACGCCCTGGGCGGCCGCGGTGGTGGTCCAGCTGACGGTGTCGTCGCCGGCCGTGCGGTATCCGGCGGCGCGGACGTCGCGGTAACTGCCGCTCTGGTTCTGGACGGTGGCGGTGAAGCCGGTGCCGCAGGCGGCGACGGCGTCCTTCAGCCGGGAGACGAGCGCCTTGGCGTCCCGCTCCGCGTACGAGCTGACGGAGGCGGAGACCGCGAGGCCGACCTCCTTCTGCGAGCCGACGCCGCGGTTGACGGTCTCCCGGGCGGCCGGGTCGGGCTTGTCGCCCATGATGTCGGCGAGGGGCTGGCAGGTCCTGCGGTCGGCCTGGGGCTGTCCGTCGGGCGCGCCCGGGTTCTTGCCCTGGGCGGACACCTGGTAGCCGGGCAGGTCGCCCGGGGCCAGGGCGGAGCGCTCCAGCCTGCTGCCGCCCGACGGGGACGGCGGTGCGGAGGGGGTGCCCGCGGCAGGGGTGCCGGCGGGGGCGGTGACCGGGGCGGAGCCCTTCTGGTCCGGCGCCTTCCCGCCGCCGGGGCCGCTGCTGCACGCGGTGGACCCCAGGACGAGGGCGGGCAGCAGGGCGGCGGCGACCGCTCCGGTGGTGGTTCGTGGCTTCGTACGCATGACCGGTGACCTCTCCCCCGGCGGCGCCGGGCGCGTCCCTGCCGGGCCTCGGCGGGCGGTTGGCGGGGATCCTGGCACACGGCACCGCGCGGCGCACACCCGACCGAACCGGCGTGCGCCGCGCGGACACGCTTGCGAATCGAGGGGATCCGGGGACGGATCCGGCGTGGATCAGCCGCCGAGGGCGCCGTTCAGCGGGAGGCCGCCGAGGGTGGGGCCGAGCGCGTTGGTCAGCTCGCCGACCGGGGCCGCCGGGTCGCTGGACTGCCGGCCGTCGGCGTTGACCTGCTGCTGGCTGGTGACTCCCTGGAGGGCGCCGGTGGCGGTGCCGAGGGCGTCGGTGAGGCCGACGGCGGGGGTCGCCGAGGCGGTTCCGGCAGCGGCGGCGGCGAAGGCGGCACCCATGGCGGCGGCACCGAGCATCTTGGCAGCTGACTTCTTCATGAAGGATGTCCTTGCGACGGGGAACTGGGCGGCTCCGCAACCTAGCCACTGCAAACCGGCGCCCGCAAACATCGGTAAATATGAAGAAGCGCCCGGGAATTGCTCTTCCCGGGCGCTCCCCTTTGGTCAGTCCGCGGACCGGATCCCCACGGAACCGCTGGTGGAGGCGGTCTGCCGGAACAGCCATTCCGACTTCAGCCCGGCGTAACCCGGCTTGATGACATCGTTGATCATTGCCAGTCGTTCATCGAAAGGAATGAAAGCGGACTTCATCGCATTGACGGTGAACCACTGCATGTCGTCGAGGGTGTAGCCGAAGGCGCCGATCAGGTGCTCGAACTCGCGGCTCATGCTGGTGCCGCTCATCAGCCGGTTGTCGGTGTTGACCGTCAGGCGGAAGTGCAGCCTGCGCAGCAGTCCGATCGGGTGTTCGGCGTACGAGGTCGCCGCGCCGGTCTGGAGGTTCGACGTCGGGCACATCTCCAGGGGGATGCGCTTGTCGCGGACGTACGAGGCGAGGCGGCCCAGGGTGACGGAGCCGTCCTCGGCGACCTCGATGTCGTCGATGATCTTGACGCCGTGGCCCAGGCGGTCGGCGCCGCACCACTGGAGGGCCTGCCAGATCGACGGCAGGCCGAAGGCCTCGCCCGCGTGGATCGTGAAGTGGTTGTTCTCGCGCTTGAGGTACTCGAACGCGTCGAGGTGGCGGGTGGGCGGGAAGCCCGCCTCGGCGCCGGCGATGTCGAAGCCGACGACGCCGTTGTCGCGGTAGCGGTTGGCGAGTTCGGCGATCTCCAGCGCGCGGGCCGCGTGGCGCATCGCGGTGAGCAGGGCGCCGACGCGGATGCGGTGCCCGGCATCCCTCGCGCGGCGCTCGCCCTCGCGGAAGCCGTCGTTCACGGCCTCGACGACCTCTTCGAGGGTGAGGCCCGCCTCCAGGTGCTGCTCGGGGGCGTAGCGGACCTCGGCGTAGACGACGCCGTCCTCGGCGAGGTCCTCGGCGCACTCGGCGGCGACCCGGAAGAGGGCCTCCTTCGTCTGCATGACGGCGCAGGTGTGCGCGAACGTCTCCAGGTAGCGGGGCAGGGAGCCGGAGTCGGCGGCGTCCCGGAACCAGGTGCCCAGCTTGTCGGCGTCGGTCTCGGGCAGCTTGTCGTAGCCGGCCGCGCGGGCCAGCTCGATGATCGTGCCGGGGCGCAGTCCGCCGTCGAGGTGGTCGTGGAGCAGCACCTTCGGGGCACGGCGGATCTGGTCCGGAGTGGGCGGGTTGGAGGTCTCGCTCGTCATCTGCGCACTCTAGCTCCTACGCGCGTAGAGCGCGCCCGCGGCGTGAGGCGCCGATATCCAACAGAGACCGTACGGACGGGTCGCGTACACCTGTCAGTCTGAGACTGTTCCGCCATGTCACCTCATACGCCGCCGGCGCGCGGGGCCCGCCTGGGGCGGGCTTCCGGCGCGAACGGCACGGTCCTGACGGTCAACGGCGCGGTGCTCCTCCTCCCGGGCGGGTCCCGGTGGGCGCCCGGCCCGGTGCCCCGGCTCGCGCGGGCCCTGGCCCGGGCGGGCGGGCCGGACGGCCTGGTGGTGCACACGCTCGCGTACGGCGGCCGCGGCTCCCGCGAGCAGGACGCGCGCTGGGCCGCGGACGAGGCCGTACGCCGCTACGGGGACGTCCCCGTCTGCCTGGCCGGGTACGGCGCGGGCGGCCGGGCGGCGCTGCTGGCCGCCGGCCACGAGGCCGTCAACTGCGTCGTGGCGCTGGCCCCTTCGCTCGGCGCGGCCGCGGAGCCGGACTCGCCCGAACCGGTGAAGCAGCTCTCCGGCCGGCAGGTGCTCCTCGTGCACGGGACGGACGACGCCCGCAGCGATCCGGAGTCCTCCTTCCGGCTGGCCGAGCGCGCGAAGAAGGCGAACCGGGCGACCTGCCGCTTCGAGGTGCACTCCGACGGCCACCGGTTACGCGAGCACCGGTCCGAAGTGGTCGCCCTCACCGTGGACTTCGTCCTCGGGGCGGTGCTGTGCGCCCGCCGCTCCCGCCCGGTGGCCGACGCCCTGGCCGCCCCGCCGCCGCTCGGCCTGCGCATGCCGCTGGCCTCGGGGTTCGGCCGTTCTCTGCGGGGCTGAGCGGGGGCCCGCGGCGTAGAGTGGAAGAGGACTCGGGGGCAGCGCTCTCCGGGAGGCGATCGGCATGGCCATGGTCCGCAGGAACTTCGACAAGGCCGACGAGACGCGGCCCTTCGTGGACGGCACGGGTCGGCTCGACCTGATCCAGGTCGAGGGCGGAGCCATCGGCCGCGCCGTCTTCGAGCCGGGCTGGCGCTGGTCGGACCACGTCAAGCCGCTGGCCGGCACCGACAGCTGCCAGTCCGCGCACACCGGATACGTGGTGAGCGGGCGGATGCACGTCGTCATGGACGACGGCGAGTCGGAGGACTACGAGGCGGGCGACTTCATGCAGGTGTCCCCGGGGCACGACGCCTGGGTCCTCGGCGAGGAGGCCTGCGAGGTCGTCGACTGGACCGGCTTCGTCGGGTACGCGAAGGCGGCGGGCGGCTGACGCCCGCGGTCCTGGGCGGCGACCGCACCGGTCCACCGAGGCCGGCCGTTCCGCCCCCTCCCGGTCGGACGGCCCAGGGCTGCCGGGTGCGGCCACCGCCGTACGCGCGCCTGCGCACCGGGCGGCCGCCGTACGGCGGGACGCGGTCGGGCAGGATGCGGACCGCCGTGGTC
The DNA here is from genome assembly GCF_055570615.1 of Streptomyces sp. NPDC031121. Lineage (NCBI taxonomy): Bacteria > Bacillati > Actinomycetota > Actinomycetes > Kitasatosporales > Streptomycetaceae > Streptomyces > Streptomyces sp. NPDC031121. The sequence goes on along the minus strand of NZ_JBVIGV010000001.1, from coordinate 127,387 downwards.
GTCGGCCGTCGGCGCACCATCCGCGGACCTGCCGGCGCCACATCGCCGGGATCGTGCGCGCGGTCGGCGCCACGTCCCGCTTCCAGGCGGGCTATCCGCTCCCGGCGGCCGGGCCTCCCTCCGCGGCCGGGGCGGAGGGGGCGGCGCCCGGCTCCTGAACCGGGGCGTGCCACTCCGGGATCAGCCGGCCGCGCCGGGACAGCAGGAACCGCTTGAACTGCGCGACCGGCGGGGTGTCGGGGTGGCCGTCGAGCCAGGCGACGCCGATCTCGCGGACGGCCCGCGGCGCGGTCACCGTCAGCTCGACGACCCCCGGCCGGGGGACCGCGGGGGGTGGCAGCAGGGCCACCCCGAGGCCGGCGGCGACGAGGCCGCGCAGCGTCTCGGCCTCCTCGCCCTCGAAGGCCACGCGTGGGGCGAACCCGGCCTCGGCACACAGGTCGTCGGTGATGCGGCGCAGGCCGTAGCCGGGCTCCAGGGTCACGAACACCTCCTCGGCGGCCTCGGCCAGGCGGATGCGCTTGCGGCCGGCGAGCCGGTGGTCGTCGGGGACGACCAGGCGCAGGCGCTGCTCGTCGAGGCGGCGGGCCACCAGGTCGGGGGCGTCGGGGAGCGGCGAGGTCAGGCACAGGTCGAGTTCGCCGGCGCGCAGCCGCTCCAGCATCGCCTCGCCGTAGTTCTGGACGAGGGAGAAGCGGACGCCGGGGTGGTCGGCGCGGAAGGCGCGGATCAGGCCGGGCACGGTCTCGGGGCCGAGGGTGTGCAGGAAGCCGAACGCCACCTTGCCGTGGGCGGCGTCGGCGTCCTGCTGGACGGATCCGGCGGCGCGGGCGATCTCGGCGAGCGCCTTCTCCGCGGAGGCGAGGAAGGTCCGCCCGGCCGTGGTCAGCGCGACGGTGCGGCCGCGGCGCGCGAACAGGGCGACGCCCAGGTCCTGTTCGAGTCGGACCATGGCCCGGGACAGGGTGGACTGGGGGACGCCGAGCTCATGGGCGGCGCGCGTGACGTGCTCGTGGCGGGCGACCGCGGCGAAGTACGCCAGCCGCGGGGCCAGCAGACTTGTCACGGCCATGTCTTCTTCGTAACGGTTCGCTGACATGCGCCCTCCTGAGCAGCACTGATGCGCTGGTGGATCGATTATCGCGATTCTGTGCATTGGACGCATGAAACGGGCCGGGCCTACGGTCATTGCATGCCTCCCGCTCATACCGGGGCACCCGTCCGCACGGGTGCCTCCACCCCGTCGTCCCCGAAGCCACTCCGCGCCCACTCCCCCGGCCGCCCCGGCTACCGCCGGATGAGCCTGGCGCTCTTCGCCGCCGGACTCGCCACGTTCGCCCTCCTCTACTCCACCCAGGCGCTGCTGCCGGCGATCTCGGACGGCTTCGGGGTGACGGCGGGCCAGGCCAGCTGGACCGTCTCCGCCGCGACCGGCGCGCTCGCCCTGTTCGTGCTGCCGCTGAGCGCGCTGTCCGAGCGCTTCGGCCGGACGCGGCTGATGACGGTCTCCCTCGCGGTCGCCGTCGGCGTCGGACTGCTCGTGCCGTTCGCCCCCGACCTGGAGTGGCTGGTCGTGCTGCGGGCCGTCCAGGGCGCGGCGATCGCCGGCGTCCCCGCCTCGGCGATGGCCTATCTGGCGGAGGAGGTCGAGCCGAAGGCGCTGGTGGGGGCGATCGGCCTGTTCGTGGCGGGCAACTCCATCGGCGGCATGAGCGGCCGCATCGCCGCCGGCTGGGCGGCCCAGGCGTGGGGCTGGCGGGCCGGCCTGCTGACCGTCGGCGTGCTGGCGCTGGCCTGCGCCGCCGCCTACCGGGTGCTGCTGCCCCGGGCCCGGTTCTTCCGCCCGGCCCCGCTCGCGCCCCGCGCGGTGGGCGCCGCCGTCGCCCGGCACCTGCGCGATCCGCTGCTGCTGCGGCTGTACGGGATCGGCGCACTGTTCATGACCGTCTTCGGGGCCGTGTACACGGTGGTCGGCTACCGGCTCGTCGAGGAGCCGTTCTCCCTCGGCCAGGGCGTGGTCGGCTCCGTCTTCCTGATCTACCTGGTCGGTACGGCGTCCTCCGCGGCCGCGGGCGGACTGGTGGCGCGGGCCGGGCGGCGCGGGGCGCTGTACCTGGCGGTCGCCACCACCGCGCTCGGCCTGCTGCTCTCGCTCGCCGACGCGCTGGCCGCGGTGCTGGCCGGGCTGGTGCTGATCACCGCGGGCTTCTTCGCGGGCCACGCCGTGGCGTCGGCGGCGGTCAGCCGCACCGCGACCTCGGGCCGGGCGCAGGCCTCGGCGCTGTACCAGTCCGCGTACTACCTCGGCTCCAGCGCGGGCGGCACACTCGGCGCCCTCGCCTACCACGCGGGCGGCTGGGCGGCGACGGCCGGGATCGCGCTGCTGGCGGTGCTCGGCGTCGTGTCGATCACCCTGTACGGCTCGCACGCCGCCCGCGCGGAGCGGCGCCTGCCGGTACGGGCGGCCGCCGCCCGCTGACAGACCTTCCGGCGAACGCGTCCGTGCGGGGACGCGCGGCGGGCCCCGGGCGATCCCCGGGGCCCGCCTCCTCTCATCCGGGGCCGGCCGGCGGACTCCCGCACCGCTCGCCCTGCGGGTGTCGGACCCCTCGGGTAGGTTCCACTCCATCGGGACCGACCAGGGGGAGCGGCACATGACGGACACCGGAAACCTCACCACCGCCCCTGCGGGCGGGCGCGAGGACCTGGACGCGGCCCTGTACCGCTACCGGGTCGAGCTCACCGGCTACTGCTACCGGATGCTGGGCTCCGCGTTCGACGCGGAGGACGCGGTGCAGGACACGTACGTGCGGGCCTGGCGCGGCTACGCGAAGTTCGAGGGCCGCTCCTCGCTGCGCTCCTGGCTCTACCGGATCGCCACCAACGTCTGCATGGACCTGCTGAGCGCGGGCAGCAGGCGGGCCCGCCCCATGGACCTGACCTCGCCGCAGCACCAGGCCTCCGCGGTGCTGAACGAGCGGCCCGAGGTGACCTGGCTGGAGCCGGTGCCCGACGCGCGGGTGCTGCCGCAGACCGCCGACCCTGCGGAGGCGGCGCTGGCCCGGGAGTCGGTCCGGCTCGCGTTCGTGGCGGCGCTCCAGCACCTGCCGCCCCGGCAGCGGGCCGTGCTGATCCTGCGGGAGGTGCTGGCCTGGAAGGCGGACGAGGTCGCGGCGCTGCTGGAGACCACCACCGCGTCCGTGAACAGCGCGCTCCAGCGGGCGCGGGCCACCCTCTCCGCCCGGCCGGTCCGCGACAGCGAGGCCGCGGACCCGCTGGACGCCGAGCAGGTGCGGCTGCTGGAGCGGTACCTGTCCGCGTTCGAGGCGTACGACATCACCCGGCTGACCGCGCTGCTGCACGAGGACGCCGTGCTGTCCATGCCGCCGTACGACCTGTGGCTCCAGGGGCCCGAGGACATCGCCGCCTGGCACCTGAACCAGGGCATCGGCTGCAAGGGCTCCCGCCTGCTCCCGACGACCGCGAACGGACTGCCCGCCTTCGCCCAGTACCGGCCGCGGCAGGACGGCCGGCCGGGCCACGTCCCGTGGGCGCTCCAGGTGCTGGAGGTGTCAGAGGGCCGGATCACCGGGCTCAACGCCTTCCTCGACACCGACCGGTGGTTCCCGCTGTTCGGGCTCCCCGAGGAGCTGCCCTAGCCCGGCGAGCGCCAGCAGGGCCCGCAGCTCGGGGCCGGCGCCGGTCACCGTGAGACCGCGGCCGAGGCGGCGGGCGGTCAGCCGCAGCCGGGCTAGGGTGTCCACGGCCGCGAGGCCCGGCGGCCCGATCCCGCCGAGGTCGCACACCACGGCGGCGGCCCCGGCGCCGTACAGCTCCGCCAGCCGGAGGCAGGCGGCGGGCGCGCCGCCCGCCGCCACGTCGGGCCCGGTCAGGGCCAGTACCGGTCTCGTCATGCCGGTAGGACCGCACGGGCCGCCGGAACTCATCGCGAGCCGCCGCACATGCGGGAGCGGGCGGGGCGGGCGCGCGCGGCGCCTGCCCCGCCCGCTGCGCGGCGGACGGCCCGGGATCAGGCGATGCGGTCCAGGACGATCGGGTTCGCGGTGAACGCGGTGCCCGCCGGGGCGATGTCGTACGAGCCCTCCAGCGAGGCCAGGGCGTAGTCGAACTTCTCCGGGGTGTCGGTGTGCAGCGTCATCAGCGGCTGGCCGGCGGTGACCTGCTCGCCCGGCTTGGCGTGCAGCTCGATGCCGGCGCCGGCCTGCACCGGGTCCTCCTTGCGGGCGCGGCCCGCGCCCAGGCGCCAGGCGCCGACGCCGACCGCGTACGCGTCGAGGCGGGTCAGCACGCCGGACTCCGGGGCGGTGACGACGTGCTGCTCGCGGGCGACGGGCAGGGCCGCGTCGGGGTCGCCGCCCTGGGCCTGGATCATGCGGCGCCAGACGTCCATGGCGGAGCCGTCGGCGAGGGCCTTGGCCGGGTCGGCGTCCTTGATGCCCGCGGCGTCCAGCATCTCCTTGGCCAGGGCGATGGTCAGCTCGACGACATCGGCGGGGCCGCCGCCGGCGAGGACCTCGACGGACTCGCGGACCTCCAGCGCGTTGCCGGCGGTCAGGCCGAGCGGGGTGGACATGTCGGTGAGCAGGGCGATGGTCTTCACGCCGCTGTCGGTGCCGAGGGCGACCATGGTGGAGGCCAGCTCGCGGGCGTCCTCGATGTTCTTCATGAAGGCGCCGGAGCCGACCTTCACGTCGAGGACGAGCGAGCCGGTGCCCTCGGCGATCTTCTTCGACATGATCGAGGAGGCGATCAGCGGGATGGCCTCGACGGTGCCGGTGACGTCGCGCAGGGCGTACAGCTTCTTGTCGGCGGGGGCCAGGCCGTCGCCGGCGGCGCAGATGACGGCGCCGGTGGTGTCGAGGACGTGCAGCATCTCCTCGTTGGAGAGCAGGGCGCGCCAGCCGGGGATGGACTCCAGCTTGTCGAGGGTGCCGCCGGTGTGGCCGAGGCCGCGGCCGGAGAGCTGCGGGACGGCCGCGCCGCAGGCGGCGACGAGCGGGGCGAGCGGCAGGGTGATCTTGTCGCCGACGCCGCCGGTGGAGTGCTTGTCGGCGGTCGGGCGGGAGAGGGAGTCGAAGTTCATCCGCTCGCCGGAGGCGATCATCGCGGCGGTCCAGCGGGCGATCTCGGACCGGTTCATGCCGTTGAGCAGGATGGCCATGGCCAGCGCCGACATCTGCTCGTCGGCGACGACACCGCGGGTGTACGCGTCGATGACCCAGTCGATCTGCTCGGGGCTCAGCTCGCCGCGGTCCCGCTTGGTGCGGATGACGGAGATGACGTCCATGTGGTGCTTCCTTCTACGCGCATAGAGGGGTGTGGGTGGTCCGCGGGACTGCGACGGCCCTCCGCCCCGCAGGGCGAAGGGCCGTCGGCACGGTTATCTCAGGTGGTCGGGCCCGAAGGCCTGGGGCAGCATCTCCGCGAGCGGGAGGATCCCCTTCGGGGTGTCCACCAGCAGCTCGGGGCCGCCGAACTCGAACAGCAGCTGGCGGCACCGGCCGCACGGGACGAGCACGTCGCCGTTGCCGTCGGCGCAGGTGAAGTGCGTCAGGCGGCCCCCGCCCGTGGCCTGCAGCGCGGAGACCAGGCCGCACTCGGCGCACAGGCCGAGCCCGTAGCTGGCGTTCTCCACGTTGCAGCCGGTCACGGTGCGGCCGTCGTCCGTGAGGGCGGCGGCGCCGACCGGGAAGCCCGAGTAGGGGGCGTAGGCCCGGGACATGGCGTCCCGGGCGGCCGCCCGCAGGGCCTCCCAGTCGGCGTGGGTCGCCGTCGTCACTTGCCCTGGCCCTTGCGGTACGGCATGCCGTCCGCCTTCGGCATCCTCAGGCGCTGTGCCGAGAGCGCCAGGACCAGCAGCGTCGTCACGTACGGGGCCGCGTCGACGAACTGGCTCGGGACGGCGTCCGTCAGGGTGTACCAGACGAACAGGCCCGCCGCGCAGGCCGCGGAGATGGCCGCCTGGACGTGCTTCTTCTTGTACAGCTGCCAGACGACGACGGCGACGAGCAGGATCGCGAGCAGCAGCAGCATCGCGTGGACGTTCTCGGCGCCGCCGCGCAGCCTGAGGCTGTAGGTGAAGCCGAAGAGGCCCGCGCCGAGGGACATGCCGCCCGGCATCCAGTTGCCGAAGATCATCGCGGCGAGGCCGATGTAGCCGCGGCCGCCGGTCTGGCCCTCCTGGTAGATGCCGGTGGAGACGATCGCGAGGAACGCGCCGCCGAGGCCGGCCATCGCACCCGAGACGATCACGGCGATGTACTTGTACTTGTAGACGTTGACGCCGAGGGACTCGGCGGCGACCGGGTTCTCGCCGCAGGAGCGCAGCCGCAGGCCGAAGGCCGTGCGCCACAGCACCCACCAGGTGGCGGGGATGAGGAGCACCGCGACGACGGTCAGCAGCGAGAGGTCGGTGACCAGGCCGCCGAGGACGCCGGCGACGTCGGAGACGAAGAACCAGTGCTTGGCCTGGAGGGTGGCCAGCCAGTCGGAGAGCCCTGGGATGGTGATCTCCGTGATGGGCTCGATGCGCGGGGACTGCTTGGAGGAGCCGCCGGGAGCCTCGCCGAAGGTGAAGTTCGACAGGTACTGGGTGAACCCGATCGCCAGGATGTTGACCGCCACACCGGAGACGATGTGGTTGACGTTGAACGTCACGGTGATGATCGCGTGCAGCAGGCCGCCGAGGGCGCCGCCGACGAGGCCCATGACGACGCCGGTCCAGGGACCCCACTGGTAGCCGGCCCAGGCGCCGAACCAGGTGCCGAGGACCATCATGCCTTCGAGGCCGATGTTGACCACGCCCGCGCGCTCGGCCCACAGGCCGCCGAGGCCCGCGAGGGCGATCGGCACGGCGAGCTGGAGGGCGCCGGAGATCTGGCCGACGGACGTCAGGTCGTCGGCGCCGGAGATGACCCGGACCAGCGAGATCAGGGCGAGGCCGCCCGCGATGATCAGCAGGATCCAGGGGAGGGTGAGCTTGCGGCGTCCGCCGCCCTTCTTGGGCGCGGCGCTCGTCGCGGAAACGGTGCTGGTGCTCACGCCGCGACCTCCTTGTCGGTCTTGATGGCGTGCCCGGCGGCGAGTTCCTCGCCGACCTTCTGCTGCTGGCGGCGGATGCCGTAGCGGCGCACGAGCTCGTAGCTGACGACGACCGCGATCACGATCAGGCCCTGCATGATCGTGCCGATCTCCCTGGCGTAGCCGGCGGTGTCGAGACCGGCGGACGCCTTGTCGATGAAGGCGATCAGGAGGGCGGAGAAGAAGATGCCCACCGGGTGGTTGCGGCCGAGCAGGGCGATGGTGATGCCCGTGAAGCCGATGCCGAGGGGGAACGACAGGTTGTACGTGTGCGACTCGCCGAGCAGGAGCGGCATGCCGGTGAGGCCGGCGACCGCGCCGGAGATGAGCATCGAGGTCATGATCATCTTCTTGGCGTCGACGCCGGAGGCCTGCGCGGCGGACTCGCTGGCGCCGGTGGCGCGCAGGTCGAAGCCGAAGCGGGTCCGGTTGAGGACGAACCAGTAGACGATGCCCAGGGCGAAGGCGACGAAGGTGAAGCCGTAGATCTCCAGGCCGTCGCCGATGGTCAGCGGCGGGAACCAGCCGGACTCGGCGATCTTGCCGGTGGTGAGGTCGTTGGACCCCTCGACCTGGACGCCCAGGTTCTTCGGCAGGACCAGCCAGGCGATCAGGGACGTGGCGATCGCGTTCAGCATGATCGTCGAGACGACCTCGCTGACGCCGCGCTTGGCCTTCAGGAGGCCCGCGATGCCCGCCCAGAAGGCGCCGGTGAACATGGCCACGGCCACGATCATCAGGATGTGCAGCGGACCGGGCAGCGCGACCGCGGCGCCGACGACGGCCGAGACCATCGCGGCGAGGCGGTACTGGCCGTCGACGCCGATGTTGAACAGGTTCATCCGGAAGCCGATGGCCACGGCCAGGGCCGCCAGGTAGTAGATGCCCGCCTGGTTGAGGATCAGGACCTGGACGTCCTCGTACCCGGCCTGCTCCACCATGATCTGAAGCGGCTCGATCGGGTTCACGCCCGACGCCGCCAGCACGATCATCGTCAGTGCGAAGGCGCTGACCAGAGCGAGCGCCGGGCCGGCGGCCGCGAGCAGCAGCCGGTCCTTGTCGATTTTCTTCATCGGGCCTCGTCCTCCGTCGTGTCACCGTCGGCAGCGGCGGAAGGGTTGTCGGTGGCTTCCAGGTGGCCGCGGGCGGCACCCGTCATGGCGGTGCCGAGCTCCTCGGGCGTGATCGTCGCCGGGTCGGCGTCCGCGACCAGGCGGCCGCGGTAGATGACGCGCAGGGTGTCGGACAGGCCGATCAGCTCGTCCAGGTCGGCGGAGATCAGGAGCACGGCCAGGCCCTCGCGGCGGGCCTCGCGGATGGCGTCCCAGATCTGCGCCTGCGCGCCGACGTCCACACCGCGGGTCGGGTGGGCGGCGATCAGGAACTTCGGGTTGTGGCTCATCTCGCGGCCGACGATCAGCTTCTGCTGGTTGCCGCCGGAGAGCGAGGCCGCGGTCACGTCGATGCCGGGGGTGCGCACGTCGTACTCGCGCACGATCCGCTCGGTGTCCTTGCGGGCGGCCTTCGGGTCGAGGATGCCGCGCTTGGAGTTGGGCTGCTCGGTGACGTGGCCGAGGATGCGGTTCTCCCACAGCGGGGACTCCAGCAGCAGGCCGTGGCGGTGGCGGTCCTCGGGGATGTAGCCGATGCCGCCCTCGCGCCGCTTGCGCGTCGGGGTGGCGGAGATGTCCGCGCCGTCGAGGGTGATGGTGCCGCCGTCCGGGAGGGCCATGCCCATGAGGGCCTCGATCAGCTCCGTCTGGCCGTTGCCCTCGACGCCGGCGATGCCCAGGACCTCGCCCTTGTGGATGGTGAAGTCGATCCCGGCGAGGACCTCGCGCACGACGCCGTCGGGGTCGGTGGCGGCCAGCCGCAGGTTGGAGACCTTCAGCATGGGGACGTCGGTGACCGTCGACTCGCGGGTCTCCGGCGACGGCAGCTCGCTGCCGACCATCAGCTCGGCGAGCTGCTTGGTGGTGGCGGTCTTCGGGTCGGCGGTGCCGACGGTGGTGCCGCGGCGGATGACGGTGATGTCGTCGGCGACCTTCAGCACCTCGCCCAGCTTGTGCGAGATGAAGATGACGGTCAGGCCCTCGGCCTTGAGCTCGCGCAGGTTGTCGAAGAGCGCGTCCACCTCCTGCGGCACGAGCACCGCGGTGGGCTCGTCGAGGATGAGGGTGCGGGCGCCGCGGTAGAGGACCTTGAGGATCTCCACGCGCTGGCGGTCGGCGACGCCGAGGTCCTCGACGAGGGCGTCGGGGCGGACACCGAGGCCGTACGCGTCCGAGATCTCCAGGATCTTCTTGCGGGCCTTGGCGCCGATGCCGTACAGCTTCTCGCCGCCGAGGACCACGTTCTCCAGGACGGTGAGGTTGTCGGCGAGCATGAAGTGCTGGTGCACCATGCCGATGCCGCGGGCGATGGCGTCGCCCGGGTTGTTGAAGGAGACCTGCTCCCCGTCGACGGCGATGGTGCCCTCGTCCGGCTTCTGCATGCCGTAGAGGATCTTCATCAGGGTCGACTTGCCGGCACCGTTCTCACCGATGAGGGCGTGGACCGTGCCCTTGCGGACGGTGATGGCGATGTCCTTGTTGGCGACGACGCCGGGGAAACGCTTCGTGATGCCGTGCAGTTCTACGGCGGGGGGGCTGGACGCGTTGATGACGCACTCTCCTTGGCGCGGAAGGAGCTGGAAGCCGGTGTGGCGGGGGGACAGGGCGGGGGGAGAAGGTATCGCGTCCACGATGCCTCTACGCGCGTAGCACTGTCGGAAGTGAAAACTTGCGGCCATGCGGCCACAAGGATCACGGAACGCGGCTCGGGGCCCGGGAGCGGTGAGACCGCCACCCGGACCCCGGAGACCGTTTACCTCACGTCAGGGTAGCCCTTACGGCGCGGTCTTGACGTTGATCTTCTTGGCGATGATGTCGGCCTTGGCCTTCTCCACCGCGGCCTGGAGCTCGGCCATGTTCTTGTACTCCGGGTTGGAGTCGGCCAGGCCGACGCCGTTCTTGTCCAGGCCGTAGCGGACCTCGCCGGACTGCGGCGAACCGTCCTGGACGGACTTGATCAGGTTGTACACGGAGCCGGACACGTCCTTGGTGACCGAGGTCAGGATCTTGTCCTTGTACTTGGCCAGGCCGGCCTGGTTGTACTGGTCGGAGTCGACGCCGATGGCCCACTTGCCGGCGGTGGCGGCGGCCTCGATCGCACCCGAGCCGGCGAGGCCGGCGGCGGCGTAGATCACGTCGGCGCCGTTGTCGAGCTGGCCCTTGGCGGCGGCCTTGCCCAGGTCGGGCTTGGCGAAGCCGGAGAAGTCCGGCGGCTGGCTCAGGTAGGTCGACAGCACCTTGGCGTTGGGGTTGGTGTCCTTGACGCCCTGGGTGAAGCCCGCCTCGAACTTCTTGATCAGCGGGACCTCGACGCCGCCGATGAAGCCGACCGTGCCGGACTTCGACGCCTTGGCGGCGGCGACGCCGGCCAGGTAGGAGCCCTGCTCCTCGTTGAAGACCAGGTTGGCGATGTTCGGGCCGGTCTTCGACGCGTCGTCGATGAGGCCGAAGGTGGTCTTCGGGAACTTCGGGGCGACCTTCTCGATCGCGGCGCCGTAGGCGAAGCCGACACCGATGACCGGGTTGTGGCCCTTGCGCGCGAGCTCGGTGAGGCGCTGGACCTTGTCGGCCTCGCTCTCGCCCTCGGTGGGCTCGGCTTCCGCGCCCTTGATCTGCAGGTCCTTCTCGGCCTTCTCCAGACCCGCGTAGGCGGCGTCGTTGAAGGACTGGTCGCCGCGGCCGCCGATGTCGTAGGCGATGGCTGCGGACTTCTGACCCGTCTCCGTGGAGGAGGCGGAGTCGGACGACTTCTTTCCGCCACAGGCGGTGGCCGAGAGGGCCAGCGCCGCGGACGCGATGCCCACGGTGGCGATCCTGGTGATCCGGCGCAAGGGGAGGCTCCTTCAAAACCTGACCGAAAGCGCCATGACCGGCGCTGGTTTCGCGGCGATCGTAACGCGCGTAGATGTCAGTTAAGAGCCCGTTCAGGAGTCGTTATCGGATCGTCGCGAACCGGACAGTGACCGGTTGGTGACTGCCGGGGCGTCCAGCCCTTGTGTATCAAGGGCTGGACAGGTGTGCCGGGCGCCGCTCAGATGAGGTAAAGATTTCTAGCCGACCGCGCTTGCGCGGCGCCCGTCGAGCAGGGCCGCGGCCGTGAAGAACTCGACTCCGACGGCGATCGCGTCCTCGTCGACGTCGAAGTCGCCGCGGTGCAGGTCCTTCTTGACGGATCCGCCCGGCGGGTGGACGCCGAGGCGGGCCATCGCGCCGGGGACGTGCTCCAGGTACCAGGAGAAGTCCTCGCCGCCGAGGCTCTGCTCGGTGCCCTCGACGGACGCCGCCCCGCAGCGGGCGGTCATGGACTCGCGCAGCAGCTCGGTGACGGCCGGGTCGTTCACGACCGGCGGGACGCCGCGCACGTAGGTGATCTCCGACTTGGCGCGGTGCAGCGAGGCGATCTCGTCGATCGCGGCGTGGATCTGGTCGGGGGCCTCGTGCCAGGCGTTGATGTCGAGGCAGCGGATCGTCCCGGACAGCTCCGCGCGCATGGGGATGACGTTGCAGGCGTGCCCGGTCTCGATCCTCCCCCAGGTGATCGACATGCCGGAGCGGGCGTCCATGCGGCGGCCCACCACCGCCGGCAGGTCGACGGCGACCCGCGCCGCGGCGGTGACCAGGTCGGTGGTCAGGTGGGGGCGGGCGGTGTGGCCGCCGGGGCCCTCCAGGGTGACCTCCAGCCGGTCGCAGGCCGAGGTGATCGCGCCGGTCCGCAGGCCGATCTTCCCGGCGTCGACGCGGGGGTCGCAGTGCACCGCGATGATCTTGCCGACTCCGTCGAGCACACCGGCGGCGATGGCGTCGGTCGCCCCGCCCGGCAGCACCTCCTCGGCCGGCTGGAACAGCAGCCGCACCGGCCGGGGCAGCAGGCCCTGCCGGTCGAGCTCGGCGAGGACCAGCCCGGCGCCGAGGACGACCGCCGTGTGGACGTCGTGGCCGCAGGCGTGGGCCCGGTCGGGGACCGTCGAGCGGTAGGGGACGTGGGTCTTGGCGTCGGGGATCGGAAGGGCGTCGATGTCCGCACGCAGGGCCAGCATGGGCCGGCCGCCGTCCCAGGTGCCCACGTCGCAGACCAGGCCGGTCCCCGACTCCAGTACGCGTGGGCGCAGGCCGGCTTCCTCCAGTCGGGCCTTGATGGCCGCCGTGGTGCGGAACTCCTGGTGTCCTAGCTCGGGGTGCATGTGCAAGTCCCGGCGGAAGGCGATCAGTTCGGCACGCAGGTGGTCCGGCAGCTTCCCCGGCAGCTCGGGCTGGGAGGGCACACCGGGCAGGACGGTCTGGGACTCGCGGGACATCAACTGGTTCACCCGTTGAAGGGTAGGCGCACGAATGGTCCAACCGGATGGAGAAGTGCAAAAGTTCATGCCGTCAGGGGAAAAAAACCAGACCTCTGGACGCATGACCGGTTGCACCCAGGGGTAAACTCGCGCGCTCATCCGGCCCCGGTGGCCGCCCGGACCGCCGGTGCGTACGGGGGCGTGTGGACGGGTGTGGACGGGAAGCTGACGGCGCCTCGGCCGAGCGCACGGCGCGTCGGGGTCGACGCGCGCCCCGGGGCGACAGGCCCTAGGGCCTGTCCGGCGGATCAGGGCCGGGCCCTAACCCGTCGCCAGTTTGGCGGCGAAGCCGAGGAAGAGGACGCCCGCGGCGGAGGTCGCTCCGGCGGTCAGCCGCCGTCGGCGGCGGAAGGCGGCCGACAGGCGGGTGCCGCCGAATATCAGCAGCGTCAGGTAGAGGAAGCTGCCCAGCTGGAGCAGGGCGCCCAGGAGCAGGAAGGACAGCGCCGGGTAGGCGTAGCCCGGGTCGACGAACTGCACGAAGAAGGAGACCAGGAAGAGGATCGCCTTCGGGTTGAACAGGCTGATCAGGACGGCCCGCCGGTACGGCCGCTCCCGCTCGGCGGCGGCGTCCCCGGCCGGCTGCAGCTCGGCCGCGCCGGGCTCGTCCCGCTCGGCCCGCGACCGCCACAGCGACCAGGCCCCGCGGAGCATCCCGACGGCGAGCCAGGTCAGGTAGCCGGCGCCGAGCAGCTTGACGACGCCGAAGAGCAGGGGGCTGGTCTGGAGCAGCGCCCCGGCGCCGGCGGCCGCCAGCGTCATGAGCACGGCATCGCCGGTGAAGACGCCGGCGGCGGCCTTGTACCCGGTGCGCACGCCGCGCCGTGCGGCGACGGAGAGCACGTAGAGGGAGTTCGGCCCCGGCAGCAGGATGATGAGGAGGAGGCCGGCCAGATAGGTCGGCAGGTCGGTGACGCCCAGCATGCGCAGGAGTGTTCCATAGGTTTGCTGCTGTCGTGCCGGGTGTTTCACCATGTGGAACCGGTCGGCTCGTACGCCCCCCAGACCCCGCGCAGGGCCGTGCACACCTCCCCCACCGTCGCGCGGGCGCGCAGCGCCTCCTTCATCGGGTACAGGACGTTGTCCGTGCCCTCGGCGGCCCGGCGCAGCGCACCGAGCGCCGCCTCCACGGCCGCGCCGTCGCGCTCCGCGCGCAGCCGGGCGAGGGCCTCCCGCTGCCGCTCCTCGATGGCGGGGTCCACGCGCAGCGGCTCGTACGGCTCCTCCTCGTCGAGGGCGAAGCGGTTGACGCCCACGACGACCCGCTCGCCGGTGTCGGTCTCCCGGGCGATGCGGTAGGCGTTCCGCTCGATCTCCGCCTTCTGGAAGCCGGCCTCGATCGCGGCCACCGCACCGCCGAGGTCCTCGACGCGCCGCATCAGGGCGAGGGCGGCCTCCTCCACCTCGTCCGTCATGCGCTCCACCGCGTAGGACCCGGCGAACGGGTCCGCGGTGTGCGGGACGTCGGTCTCGTGCGCGAGGACCTGCTGGGTGCGCAGGGCCAGCCGGGCCGCCTTCTCGGTGGGCAGAGCGATCGCCTCGTCGAAGGAGTTGGTGTGCAGCGACTGCGTCCCGCCGAGGACCGCCGCGAGGGCCTGGACTGCCACCCTGACCAGGTTCAGCTCGGGCTGCTGCGCCGTCAGCTGGACGCCGGCGGTCTGGGTGTGGAAGCGCAGCATCTGGGACTTCGGGTCGCGGGCTCCGAACTCCTCGCGCATGACGCGCGCCCAGATCCGCCGGACGGCGCGGAACTTGGCGACCTCCTCCAGGAGCGTGGTACGGGCGACGAAGAAGAACGACAGCCGGGGGGCGAACTCGTCGACGCGCATCCCGGCGGCCAGCGCGGTCCGCACGTAGGCGATGCCGTCGGCCAGGGTGAAGGCGATCTCCTGGGCGGGCGAGGCCCCGGCCTCGGCCATGTGGTAGCCGGAGATGGAGATGGTGTTCCAGCGGGGGATCTCGGCGCGGCAGTACCGGAAGGTGTCCGCCGTCAGCCGCAGGGAGGGGCCGGGCGGGAAGATGTAGGTGCCGCGGGCGATGTACTCCTTGAGGACGTCGTTCTGGACGGTGCCGGTGAGCCGGTCGCCGGCGATGCCCTGCTCCTCGGCGACGAGCTGGTACAGGAGCAGCAGCAGCGCCGCGGGCGCGTTGATGGTCATCGAGGTGGAGACGCGGTCGAGGGGGATCCCGGCGAGGAGGGTCCGCATGTCGTCGAGGGAGTCGACGGCCACGCCGACCTTGCCGACCTCGCCGTGGGCGAGCGGGGCGTCGGAGTCGTGGCCCATCTGGGTGGGCAGGTCGAACGCGACGGACAGGCCGGTGCCGCCGGCGTCGATGAGCCGGCGGTAGCGGGCGTTGGACTCGGCGGCCGTCCCGAAGCCGGCGTACTGCCGCACGGTCCACGGCTTGCCGGTGTACATCGTCGGGTAAATCCCCCTTGTGTACGGATACGCTCCCGGTTCGCCCAGTTTGACCGCCGGGTCCCATCCCGTCAGGTCCCGCGGCCCGTAAACCGGTTCGATGGGGTTTCCGCTCTCGGTGCGCGCCATGTGACCAAACCCTCCGTAGAGCAAAGGGACCCGGGGCTGATACAACCTTCCCCGCGACGGCTGCCGCCGTCCCCTGACGGCCGCTGGTCACAATGGCGCAACATCCCGTCCGCGTGTGCAACTCTCCACGCCCGCCAGGCATCACCTAGGTACACGAAGCAGAGATCCCGGGGGGACAGCCATGCACCGCCAGAAAGCCATAGTCCGCGCGCTCGGCGCGGCCACCGCCGTCGCGCTCGCCGCGACGGCGTGCGGACCGTCGGAGTCGGCGCCGGCCGGCGCCGCGTCGGCGGTGCCCTCGACGTCCGCGACGGAGCCGTCGCCCGCGTCGTCGCCGTCGGACGACGGCAAGGCCGCCTCGCCGTCGCCCTCGCCGTCCGCGTCGCAGTCGGCGTCCCCGTCGGCCTCGGCCTCGCCGTCCCCGACGGTCAAGGCGATCATGGCGAACGGCGACGACAGCGAGCAGGTGCGCGAGCTCCAGGCCCGCCTGAAGCAGCTCAAGCTCCTGTCCGTGAAGCCGACCGGCTTCTACGGCTCCAAGACGACCTCCGCCGTCAAGTCCTTCCAGGCCAAGAACGGCCTGCCCGCCACGGGCGCCGTCGACGCGGCCACCTGGAAGAAGATCCAGGCGATGAGCAAGAAGCCCACCGCCGACGAGCTGCGCCCGCCGGAGGTCAACGAGGCGGACGCGCCGGACCCGCGCTGCATGCAGGGCCGCGTGATGTGCATCAGCAAGGAGAGCCGGACCCTCGCCTGGATGATCGACGGCAAGATCATCTCGACGATGGACGTCCGCTTCGGCTCCGAGAACACGCCGACCCGCGAGGGCGAGTTCAGCGTGGGCTGGAAGGCCAAGGACTGGACGTCGACGATCTACCACACGCCGATGCCGTACGCGATGTTCTTCAGCGGCGGCCAGGCGGTGCACTACTCGGCGGACTTCGCGGCGCGCGGCTACAACGGCGCCTCGCACGGCTGCGTGAACGTCCGCGACAAGGGCAAGATCGCCGCACTGTTCGACCAGGTGAAGGTCGGCGACAAGGTCGTCGTCTACTGGTGACCGGACGGTCGGCTCCGGAGCCCCCGCCCAGGGGGCCCCGCTGACGAGCCCGGGTGCCCGGCCCTGCCGGCGCCCGGGCTTTCCGCTGTCCGGGGCCAGGCGGGCGGCTGGGGCCGGGGAGATGCGGTGGCGGGGCGCGCGTGCGCGGAGGCGTCGTACCGCGGGGAGGGGAAGGAGAAGGGGGGCGCGGGCAGGGCCGGGGGAACGAACCCCGCCCGCGCCGGGTGCGCAGAGCCCAGGGGTACGGGGGGAACCCCGGCTCTTGCGCGGCCGATGACCAGTCGGCTCGTTATGTACTGCGCCGCAGCTTCGAAAAGTGTTACAGCGGCTCCGCGCCCACCTCGCGTTTCCCTCCGAACGCACCCCGCCGGGGGTACGGAAGGGGTCAGCGGGCGGTGGGGACCTCGGGGGACGCGGTCGGGGCAGGCAGGGCCGGCCGGTCCGCGGGCGCCTGGCCGAGCCGGGGCGCCTTCGGGACGGTGCCCGGGTCGGCGCTGGCGCGCGGGGCGGTGGAGCCGCCGCCGCTGCCGGACTCGCGGGGGCCGTCGAGCAGCGACTCGCAGTAGAGCGGGATCCTCGCGATGCCCTGCGCCAGCCGGGAGAGCCGGTCGCGGCGGTCGGCGTTCATCTGGCCCGACCGGTACGCCTGGCACAGGTCGACCGCCTTGCGGTGGATCTCCCGCTCCCGTTCGAGCAGCTCGGTGGCGCCGCCCTGGGTCTCCTTGCCGGTGCCGCGGGTGCCGCCGCCGGACGCCGTGTCCGTTGGCGTGCCGGTGCCGCCCGCGCCGAAGCCCGGCTCGCCGCCTCCGCCGCGGCCCTGGCCCGCGGCCGCCTCCCCGCCCGGGGTGGCCGGGGGCGGTGCGAGGTCGTCGCCGCGGAACGGCGACGGCAGGAGCTGCGGCGGGGAGGAGGGGCGTGCGGTCCCGCCCGCGGGCGCGGGGCCGTCGTCGGCGCTCAGCGACACGGCCGGCGCGGGGGCCGCGGTGTCGTGGGTGATCCGGTCGAGCAGTCCGGCGCCCGCGGCCGCGGCCAGCCCGCCGACGGCGACCCCGGCCAGCGCCGCGGCCAGCGCGAACCGCGCCGGGCGGCTGCCGCGCCGGCCCCCGGCGGAGGCCCGCGCCTGCGCCGGGATGCCCGCGGAGGGCTTCCTGCCGAGTTCCACCAGGGGTACGGCCGCACCGGCCGCCGCGGACGGCCCCGCCGCACCGGACACGCCCGCAGCGCCGCGCGCGGCGCGGAAGGCGGCCACCGCGGCGGCCTCGCCCGGGAGTTCCGGTCCGGGGGACGCCGGCGGCTGCACCAGCATGTCGAGGGCGGCCCGCAGGCGCGCCTCGGCCTCCCGGTCGCGCGGATCCGCGCCGGCAGAGGCAGGTGCGCCGCGCAGCAATCGTTCCGAGGCGGCCCGGTCCAGCCACCTGTTGCGCTCGTCGGCCATCACATGTCCTTCTGCGTCCGCCAACGTGAATGCGTCACACCGGTTTGCTCTACGAGACCGCCGCCCCGCCCGCGCTGCGCGGGAACCGCGTCGAGGTCCCGGTCGCCCGCGGCGTCCGGGCCCTGGCCACCGGCATTATGGCCGACGGGCGCGCCCGCCCCGGAGCCGGGCTCGGCGTCCGGCCAGGGGCCGCCCTCCGAGCCGAGCAGCTCGGCCAGCTTCTTCAGCCCGCGGTGGGCGGCGGTGCGCACGGCACCGGGCCGCTTCCCGAGGGTCTCGGCGGCGCTCTTGGCGTCCAGGCCGACCACGACGCGCAGCACCACGGCCTCGGCCTGGTCCTGCGGGAGCCGCGCGATCAGCTCCATCGTGCGGCCCGTGGACAGCGCCTCCATCGCCAGGGCGGCGGTGTCGCTGTCGGCGGCCCGGCCCGTCAGCTCCGTCTCGTCGCCGCCGACGGCGGGCCGGCGGCCGCGCATGCGGATGTGGTCCAGCGCCCGGTTGCGGGCCACCCGGGCCGCCCAGCCGCGGAAGCGGTCGGCGTCGCCGGTGAAGGTCCCGAGGTCACGGGCGATCTGCAGCCACGCCTCCGAGGCCACGTCCTCCGCGTCGGAATCGCCGACGAGGGTGCGGACGTACCCCAGCAGGCGCGGGTGCACGGCGCGGTACACAGCACGGAACGCGTCCTCGTCGCCGTCCTGTGCCGCGAGCACGGCGGCGGTCAGCTCCGCGTCGTCCCCCAGCAAAGTCCCCAACCCGTTCACTGTCCTGTACGTGTGGCGCAAATCAGCACGTTACGGCTTTCAAGTACCTTCGTCCACGAGTTGTACGGCCTGCAATCAAGCGTGCGCGAAGCGGGGTGTGACAGAAAACGCACGCGCGGCGCTGAGAGGGATACGGGCTTGTCGCACGAGCCCGTACGGACGGCGACCGGGGCCTCTCCTGTGGGGGGTGGCGGCCTCGGTCGTCTTCCACCTTCTCCGGCGCGCTTCCGCGCCCCTCTCCCCGCCGTCCGGCAGCCCGGTGTGCGTGCAGCCCATCCCGCTCATCCTTTCGGCTCACTTCCGGGTGAAAACCCCGAATCGGTACAGCGGGCCGCGTCCGGCGTCGCTAGCGTTGCCCCACACCCGCACCGCGCCCCGAGGAGCCCCGCTGTCGAGCCATCTTCCGGCGCAGGCCCGCGGCAGCTCCGTCCCGTTCGACGACCGCGGCCTGGCGCGGTTCAACGCCCTGCCCGCCGAACTCGCCGAAGCCGTGCTGCTCCGGTGCTGCGGCAGCCCGCGCTGGGCGCAGCGGGTGGCCGCGCACCGACCGTACCCGGATGCGGGCGCCCTGCGCGCCGCCGCCGACGAGGCGTCGTACGACCTGTCCGATTCCGAACTGGTCGAGGCGCTGGCCGAGGAGCCGCCGGTGGAGCTGGCCGACGGCGCGCCGTACGCCGCCCTGCTGGCGCTGGACGCCGCCCGGGCGGAGTACGAGCGCACGTTCGGGCACTCCTTCGTGGTCTGCCTCGACGGGCATCCGCCGGAGGAGCGGCCCGGGCACCTGATGGCGGCGATCCGCCGCCGGATGGGCCTGGAGGTGGAGGAGGAGCGGGCGATCTCCGCCGAGGAGCTGCGCCGGCTGGCCCTGGCCCGGCTCGCCGACCTGACGGACCGGCTCGCGTCCCAGGAGAGGGTATCCGGCGCCGAAACGGGGCGATTCGCCCGTGCAGGATAGGCCGTCCGTGCCTGTTTGATCACACCGGCGGACCCCGCGCGAAGGAACCGACAAAGCGTCGCTACGATGTCCGGGGCCGGTGGACCGTACCCGGCCGGGCCCGACCGACAACGAAGCCGGCTGGCCCCCGCCCCGCTTCCGGAGGGTTTTCCGTGCCGGCTGGAACGCTGTACCGCGGCCGGGAAGGAATGTGGTCCTGGGTGGCTCACCGAGTCACCGGCGTCCTCATCTTCTTCTTCCTGTTCGTACACGTCCTCGACACCGCTCTCGTCCGCGTCTCCCCCGAGGCGTACGACGACGTCGTGGCGACTTACAAGACCCCGATCGTCGCGCTGCTGGAGTACGGCCTCGTCGCCGCCATCCTGTTCCACGCGCTCAACGGTCTCCGTGTCATCGCTGTGGACTTCTGGTCCAAGGGACCCCGCCACCAGAAGGCGATGCTCTGGTGGGTCGTGGGCATCTGGTTCGTGCTGATGGTCGGGGCCCTGTACCCCGTGCTCGGCCACGCAGCCGCTGAACTGTTCGGGAAGTGACGCGCATGTCCTCTGACACTTCTTCCGCCAAGGCCATCGGCGACGTGGAGGGCGTGAGCCTCTACGACGTCGACAACCCGGCTCCGTACATCGAGGCCCCGCGCAAGCGCACCGGCAAGACGCCGCGCTCGACGCGCGGCAACTTCGAGATGGCCGCGTGGCTCTTCATGCGCCTCTCGGGCATCGTCCTCGTCGTCCTGGTCATCGGCCACCTCCTGATCCAGCTGGTGCTGGACGGCGGCGTGTCCAAGATCGGCTTCGCCTTCGTGGCGGGCCGCTGGGCGTCCCCGTTCTGGCAGGTCTGGGACCTGCTGATGCTGTGGCTGGCCATGCTGCACGGCGCCAACGGCCTGCGTACCGTGATCAACGACTACGCGGAGCGCGCGAACACGCGCCTGTGGCTGAAGGGCCTGCTGTACACCGCCACGGTGTTCACCATCCTCCTGGGCACGCTGGTGATCTTCACCTTCGACCCGAACATCCGCTAGGCAACGGGGCTGAGGCGACAACATCCCATGAAGATCCACAAGTACGACACCGTCATCGTCGGCGCCGGCGGCGCGGGCATGCGCGCCGCCATCGAGGCGACGAAGCGCAGCCGCACCGCGGTCCTGACGAAGCTCTACCCCACCCGCTCCCACACGGGCGCCGCGCAGGGCGGCATGGCCGCCGCGCTGGCGAACGTGGAGGAGGACAACTGGGAGTGGCACACCTTCGACACCGTCAAGGGCGGCGACTACCTGGTCGACCAGGACGCCGCCGAGATCCTGGCGAAGGAGGCCATCGACGCCGTCCTCGACCTGGAGAAGATGGGCCTGCCGTTCAACCGCACCCCGGACGGCACCATCGACCAGCGCCGCTTCGGCGGCCACTCCCGCAACCACGGCGAGGCTCCGGTCCGCCGGTCCTGCTACGCCGCGGACCGCACCGGCCACATGATCCTCCAGACGCTGTACCAGAACTGCGTCAAGGAGGGCGTGGAGTTCTTCAACGAGTTCTACGTCCTGGACCAGCTGATCACCGAGGTCGACGGCGTCAAGAAGTCCGCCGGCGTCGTCGCGTACGAGCTGGCCACCGGCGAGATCCACATCTTCCAGGCGAAGGCCGTCATCTACGCCTCCGGCGGCAACGGCAAGTTCTTCAAGGTGACCTCCAACGCGCACACCCTCACCGGTGACGGCCAGGCGGCCTGCTACCGGCGCGGCCTGCCGCTGGAGGACATGGAGTTCTTCCAGTTCCACCCGACGGGCATCTGGCGCATGGGCATCCTGCTGACGGAGGGCGCCCGCGGCGAGGGCGGCATCCTCCGCAACAAGGACGGCGAGCGCTTCATGGAGAAGTACGCGCCGGTCATGAAGGACCTCGCGTCCCGTGACGTCGTCTCCCGCTCCATCTACACGGAGATCCGCGAGGGCCGCGGCTGCGGTCCCGAGGGCGACCACGTGTACCTGGACCTGACGCACCTGCCGCCGGAGCAGCTGGACGCCAAGCTGCCCGACATCACCGAGTTCGCGCGTACGTACCTCGGCATCGAGCCCTACACGGACCCGATCCCGATCCAGCCGACCGCGCACTACGCCATGGGCGGCATCCCGACCAACGTCGAGGGCGAGGTCCTGGCGGACAACACGACCGTCGTCCCCGGCCTGTACGCGGCCGGCGAGGTCGCGTGCGTGTCGGTGCACGGCGCGAACCGCCTGGGCACCAACTCGCTGCTGGACATCAACGTCTTCGGCAAGCGGTCCGGCATCGCCGCTGCCAAGTACGCCGCCGAGAACGACTACGTCGAGCTGCCGGAGAACCCGGCCGAGCTGGTGGTCGACCTCGTCGAGCGGCTGCGGAACTCCACCGGCACGGAGCGGGTCGCGGACCTGCGCAACGAGCTCCAGGAGACGATGGACGCCAACGTGTCGGTGTTCCGCACGGAGCAGACCATCAAGACGGCGGTCGAGAAGATCGCGGAGCTGCGCGAGCGCTACAAGAACGTCTCGATCCAGGACAAGGGCAAGCGGTTCAACACGGACCTGCTGGAGGCCATCGAGCTGGGCAACCTGCTCGACCTGGCCGAGGTCATGGCCGTCTCGGCACTGGCCCGCAAGGAGTCCCGCGGCGGCCACTACCGCGAGGACTACCCGAACCGCGACGACGTCAACTTCATGCGCCACACCATGGCGTACCGCGAGGTGGCGGCCGACGGAAAGGACTCCGTCCGGCTCGACTACAAGCCCGTCGTCACCACCCGCTACCAGCCGATGGAGCGTAAGTACTGATGGCCACCCCGACCCTCGTGAAGAAGGACGACGCGGCGCCGGCCGCCGACTCCCCGTACATCACGGTCACGTTCCGGATCCGCCGCTTCAACCCCGAGGTCTCCGACCAGGCGGAGTGGCAGGACTTCCAGATCGAGATCGACCCGAAGGAGCGCGTGCTCGACGGTCTCCACAAGATCAAGTGGAACCTGGACGGCACGCTCACCTTCCGCCGCTCCTGCGCGCACGGCATCTGCGGCTCCGACGCGATGCGGATCAACGGCAAGAACAGGCTCGCCTGCAAGACGCTGATCAAGGACATCAACCCGGAGAAGCCCATCACCGTCGAGGCCATCAAGGGCCTGACCGTGATGAAGGACCTCGTGGTCGACATGGAGCCCTTCTTCCAGGCGTACCGGGACGTCATGCCGTTCCTGGTCACCAAGGGCAACGAGCCGACCCGCGAGCGCCTGCAGTCCGCCGAGGACCGCGAGCGCTTCGACGACACCACCAAGTGCATCCTGTGCGCCGCGTGCACGTCCTCGTGCCCGGTGTTCTGGAACGACGGCCAGTACTTCGGCCCGGCGGCGATCGTCAACGCGCACCGCTTCATCTTCGACTCGCGTGACGAGGCCGGCGAGCAGCGGCTGGAGATCCTGAACGACAAGGACGGCGTGTGGCGCTGCCGCACCACGTTCAACTGCACGGACGCCTGCCCGCGCGGCATCGAGGTCACGAAGGCGATCCAGGAAGTCAAGCGCGCCCTGATCACGCGCCGCTTCTGAGCCCTCGGGCCGCACGCACCACCCGCGGGGGCGCCGCCCCGGTCCACGACCGGAGCGGCGCCCCCGCGGCGTTCCCGGGCGGAGGGCCGATTCCGCCCGGGCCGGGGGCGGGCGGCCGCTTCTGTGCGAGGATCGGCCGCATGAGTGACCAGCAGCCGAATCCCTACCCGGGCGGCAACGGAAGCCCCGGCAGCCCGAGTTACGGGTACCCGCAGCCGTACCCGGCGCCGCCCGCCTACCAGCCGACCGTCGGCGGCGCGGGCATCCCCTCCCAGGCCCCGCCCCCGGCGGTGCCGCCGGCCCCTGCCCCGGCCTACCCGGCCGCGCCCGTCGCGGGGGCGGGCGCGGGCGGCGCGGGCCTGACGATCGGTGACATCACCATCGCCGGAGACCAGATCATCACCCCGTCGGGCACGATGCCGCTGCGGGGCGCGATGTGGAACGCGACGGACTTCTCCCGCACCGAGACGAAGATGCCGACGCACGCCGTCGTCCTGGCCATCGTGTTCTTCATCTTCTGCCTGCTGGGGCTGCTGTTCCTGCTGATGAAGGAGAAGGTCACCACCGGGTTCATCCAGGTCACCGTCACCAGCGGCGGCCGCCACCATTCCACGATGATCCCGGCGACGGACCAGAACACCTTCCACTGGGTCATGAGCATGGTGAACCAGGCCCGTTCGCTGAGCATCTGACGGCCCGGCGGAGGACGGGGGCGGGGGCGGGGGCGGGGGCGGGGGCGGGGGGCGGGGGCGGGCCTTCCGGGGGCACGGAAAACCGGGGCGCGGGGGCGGGCCCGGTCGGCCAGGATGTGGCCGTGATCGACACTCTTCCCGCCCATGACACCGCCGGCCCGGCCGACGGCCCCCCGCTGGTCCTGCTGCACTCCTCCGTCTGCGACCGCCGGATGTGGCAGCCCCAGTGGGAGCCGCTCGCCGCCGCCGGGTTCCGGGTCGTCCGGATGGACTTCCGCACCTGCGGCGACTCGCCGCCGGCCACCGCCCCCTACCGCGACGAGGACGACGTCCTCGCCCTGCTCGACGCACTCGGCATCGGGCGCGCCGCCCTCGTCGGCTCGTCGTACGGCGGCCTGGTCGCCCTGCAGGTCGCGGCCCTGCACCCGGACCGGGTGTCCGACCTCGCCCTGCTGTGCCCCGCCGTGGCCGGCCACGTCCCCGGCCCCGGGCTGCGGGAGGTCGGCGACCTGGAGGACGCGCTGCTGGAGGCGGGGGACGTCGACGGGGCGGTGGAGCTGATGGTGCGCACCTGGCTCGGCCCGTCCGCCGACGACCGCACGCGCGACCTGGTCCGCGCCATGCAGCGCCGCGGCTTCGAGACCGCCCTGTCGGCGGAGGGCGAACACGAGCTGCCCCCGCGCGAGGCCGACCTCGGCGCGGTCACCGCACGGACCCTCGCGGTCGGCGGCGCACACGACGTACCGGACTTCCGCGGGATCGCGGCCTCCCTCCCCCGCCGCATCCCCGGCGCCCGCCACGTGGAGCTGCCGTGGGCGGGGCACCTGCCGTCGCTGGAGCGCCCGCAGGAGACCACCGCCCTGCTGCTCGACTTCCTCGGCGGGCGCGGGCGCGGATGACCGCGGCGGGCTCTGCGCGAGCCCGCCGCGTGCACCACCCCCATTCGCTTGAACCTGTTCAAAAAGAGGTCTACAGTCAGGCGTGCCAACGAGTTGAACACGTTCAAGGGGGGCGAGGGCATGGACCTCACCGTCGTCGCGTACGTCATCTACCTGCTCATCAGCATCGGCCTCACCATCTGGGTCGCCCGCACCCTGAGCCGCAACGGGCGGATCTTCATCGCGGACGTCCTGCACGGCGACGAGAAGCTCGCCGACGCCGTGAACCACCTGCTGGTCGTCGGCTTCTACCTCGTCAACATCGGCTTCGTGACGCTCTACCTGCGCTCGGCCGACAGCATCGACACCGCCCGCACCCTCTTCGAGGCCCTCTCGGTCAAGCTGGGCGTCGTCCTGCTCGTCCTCGGCGTGATGCACCTGGGCAACGTGTGGGTGCTGAACAGGATGCGGCGCCGCGGCATCATGGAGCGCCGCCAGACCCCGCCCGTCGCCCCCCAGGGCTGGACCACGCCGGCCGGGGCCTGACCGGTGGCCCGGGAGGCACAGGGCGCCCCGCCCGTCCGGCGGCTGACCGTCCTGTACGACGCCGACTGCCCGCTGTGCGTGCACATCCGGCACTGGCTCCTCGGCCGGCCCTGGATCGTCCCCCTCCGGCTCGTCCCCGCCGGATCCGAAGAGGCCCGGCGGCTCTACCCGGCGCTCGACCACGCGGCAACACTCCGCGAGATCACGGTGATCGGGGACTCCGGGCAGCTGTGGACCGGCACCGACGCCTTCATCGTCTGCCTGTGGGCGCTGGCCGAGCACCGGCCGAAGGCCGAATGGCTCGCCACCCCCGCGGGCCGCCCCTTCGCCCGGGGCGCCATGTACACCGCCTCCGCCTGGCGTCAGGCCGTACGGGCCGAACCCGGCGCGCAGTCCGCGGCGCAGACCGCCGGGGAAGGGGCGGAGGATGCGCGGGAGACCGCCTGCGGAGACCACTGCCCGCCGTCCCGATAGGCTCGGACACCGTGACTGATCAGAAGGCTCCCAAGAGCGAGCAGACCCGCACGCTCATCCTCGAAACCGCGCTCCGCCTCTTCCAGGAGCGCGGGTTCGACAAGACGACCATGCGGGCCATCGCCAAGGAGGCGGGAGTCTCGGTCGGCAACGCCTACTACTACTACGAGTCGAAGGAACACCTGGTCCAGGGCTTCTACGACCGGATCGGCGCCGCCCACCAGGCGGCGGTCCGGCCGATCCTGGACCGGGAGACCGACCTGCAGAAGCGGCTCGCGGGCGTACTGACGAGCTGGCTGGACGTCGCGGAGCCCTACCACGAGTTCGCCTCCCAGTTCTTCAAGAACGCGGCGGACCCGGAGAGCCCGCTCAGCCCCTTCTCCCCCGAGTCCGAGCCCGCCCGCCGGGCCGCGATCGACATGCACCGCGAGGTGCTGGCCGGCGCGAAGACCAAGGTCCCGGACGAACTGGCCGACGTCCTGCCCGAGCTGATGTGGCTCGCGCAGATGGGACTCGTCCTGTACTGGGTCTTCGACCGCTCGCCGGGCAGCGCCAAGACCCGGCGGCTCGCCGAGCGCGGCGCCCAGCTGACGACGCGCGGCATCGCCCTGGCCCGCTTCCGGGTGCTGCGCCCGCTCGTCCGGGAGGTGCACGAGCTGTTCGCGGACTTCCTGCCCGGCATGGCGCAGACAGCCGTCTCCCGGGGCAAGCGCGCCTCGGACCCCCACCCGGACCCCCAGCCGGACGCCGAGGCGGAGGCCGAGGCGGCCGCCCCGGAGCCGGTGAAGACCCGCCGGACCCGGTCACAGCGCTAGCCAGTGCTGTGACCGGGGAGGTTCACCTGGTCACGGCGCCCGGCCCGGCACCTCGCCGCGTTGTCGGACCGCACACGTACGCCCAGTACGAGCCACGGCCCTCCGCCTTGCGATGCACCGCACCGGACACCGCGACCCGGCAAACCTCCCCGGCCACAGCACTAGGCGCCCTCCTCGCGGACCACGATCGCGGCCTTGCCGCGTACACCGCCGGCCGCCAGGAGGCGCAGGGCCTCCGGGGCGTCGGCCAGCGGGAAGCGGGCGCCCACGGCGGGCATGAGGCGGCCGTCCTCGACGAGGCCGGCCAGCGTCTCCAGGTCGGCGCGGCGCGTCTTGGCCACGAGCACCGCCATACGCTGCCGCACGAACGGCGCGAGGGCCAGCGCGGCGAACTGCCGCCGCAGGCCCAGCCAGTTGCCGTCGTCCTCGCCGCCCGCGATGACGAGCGTCCCGCGCGGCGCCAGCACGGCCCGCAGCCGGGACAGCCGGCTGCTCCCGCCGATGTCCAGGACAACGTCGTAGCGGCGGCCGGAGGCCGCGAAGTCGGTGCGGGTGTAGTCGACCACGTGGTCCGCGCCGACCGCGCGCACCAGGTCGGTCTTCGCCGTGCTGCACACCCCCGTCACCTCGGCGCCCAGCGCCTTGGCCACCTGAACCGCGTACGTCCCGACGCCGCCCGAGGCCCCGACCACCAGGACGTGCTGCCCCGCCCGGACCCGGCCCGCGTCCCGGAGGCACTGGAGCGCCGTGAGCCCGGACTCCGCCAGGACGCCCGCCTCCGCGAAGCCCAGCCGGTCCGGCTTGCGGGCGATCCGGTCGGCGCGGGCGACCGCGTACTCGGCGAACGAGCCGGACGCCACTCCCCAGACCTCGTCGCCCGGCGCGAACTCCGCCACCCCGGGCCCCACCTCCTCGACGGTGCCCGCCACGTCGTGCCCGACGGCCGGGTTCCGCGGTCGGCGCAGCCCGGTGAACGGCCGGACGACGTAGGGCAGGCCGGCCATCAGGTGCCAGGTGCCCCGGGTGACCCCGGCCGCGCGGACCCGGACCAGCACCTCGCCCCGCCCGGGCGACGGCCGCGGCACCTCGGCCAGGCGCAGCACCTCCGGAGGGCCGTACCCCTCCTGGACGACCGCTTTCATCACGCCGGCCCGCGTGGGGGCCGGTACCGCCCGTCCGGTGGGGTCCATGCCGTCCGCCTCTCTCCCGTACTAAGTACGACTTACTTAGTACGGTACCCTTCGGGCAGCAGTCAACCCACGAGTGCCGACGGAAGGCGAGATGGCCAAGCACGCTCCGCTCACCCGGGAGCGGGTGCTCGCCGCGGCGGTCCGCGTCGCGGACGAGGGCGGCATCGCAGCCCTGACGATGAGGTCGCTGGCGCAGGAACTCGGCGTCAAGCCGATGTCGCTCTACCACCACGTGCCCAACAAGGAGGCCATCGTCGACGGCATCGTCGACGCCGTCTTCGCCGAGATCGACCTGCCGCCCGCCGAGGCGGACTGGCGCACCGCGCTGCACCACCGCGCCCACTCCGCCCGCGCCGTGCTGCGCCGCCACCCCTGGGCGACCGCGCTCATGGAGTCGCGCTCCCACCCCGGCCCGGCCAACCTGCGCCACCACGACGCGGTGATCGCCGTGCTGCGGCGGGGCGGCTTCCCCGTCGCGCTCGCCGCGCACGCGTACTCGCTGCTGGACAGCTACGTGTACGGGTTCGCCCTGACCGAGGCGGCCCTGCCGTTCGAGCCCGGAGACGCGGCGGGCGCCGTCGAGGACCTCCTCGGGCAGTTCCCGGCGCAGGAGTACCCCCACCTCGCGGAACTCGCCCGGGAGCACGTCATGCAGCCCGGCTACGAGTACGGCGCGGAGTTCGGCTTCGGGCTGGAACTGATCCTCGAC
Organism: Streptomyces sp. NPDC031121; assembly: GCF_055570615.1. NCBI lineage: Bacteria > Bacillati > Actinomycetota > Actinomycetes > Kitasatosporales > Streptomycetaceae > Streptomyces > Streptomyces sp. NPDC031121. The sequence goes on along the minus strand of NZ_JBVIGV010000001.1, from coordinate 99,206 downwards.
GGCCTCGAACGCCGCCTCGCCGCGTGACGCGGCCCGGGCCCCGGGCCGGTCAGGCCTGGTAGGAGGCCAGTTCGACGACCGTGATGTCGGACGGGGCCCCGACCCGGACCGGCGGGCCCCAGGCGCCCGCGCCCCGCGAGACGTACAGCTGGGTGTCGCCGTAGCGCTCCAGCCCGGCCACGGTCGGGTTGGCGAGGCCGGCCAGGTACTCGCCCGGCCACAGCTGGCCGCCGTGGGTGTGGCCCGACAGCTGGAGGTCGACCCCGTGCCGGACCGCTTCGTGGACCACGACGGGCTGGTGGGCCATCAGCACGGCGGCCCGCCCGCGGTCGCGGTCCCCGAGGGCGGCCCGGAAGTCCGGCCCGGTGCCCTCCCGCTCCCCCTGGACGTCGTTGACGCCCGCGAGGTCGAAGTACGGCAGCGCGCGGCGCGCGTTCTCCAGCGGGGTCACGCCCAGCTCCCGGACGTGGTCGATCCACTGCTGCGCGCCCGAGAAGTACTCGTGGTTCCCGGTGACGAAGAAGGCGCCGTGCCGGGCCCGGAGCCGGGCGAGCGGCTCGGCGGCGGGCCCGAGGTCGGCCACGTCCCCGTCGACGAGGTCGCCGACGATCGCGATCAGGTCGGGCTGGGTGCCGTTGACGGCGTCGACGACGCGGGCGGTGTGCGCCCGGCCGAGGACCGGGCCGATGTGGACGTCGCTGACGACGGCGATCCGGAAGCCGTGCGCCGCGCGGGGCAGTCTGGCCAGCGGCACCCGCACCCGCTTCACGCTCGGCCCGCGCAGCACCCCGTACGTCCCGTACCCGACGGTCCCCGCCGCGGCGGCGGCCGCGGCGCCGGCGAGGGCGCGGGCGACGAACACCCGCCGGCTCAGGCCGGCGCCCTCCGCCCCGGCATCCGGGCCGGCGGCGGATTCGGCGGCGGGCTCGGGATCCGGTTCGGCGGCGGCCTGCGCCGCGTCCTGCGGATGCTCCGCGGACGGCCCGCCCGCCGGAGCCGGCCGCGGCGGCGGCGCGGCGGCCGGAGCCCCCGCGGACGCGGGCTGCGGCTCCGGCCGGGGCTCCGGCTGCGGCCGCGGGTCCCCGGGCCGCGGCTCCGGCCGCGCGGCCGCGCCGCGCCGGAGCAGGACGGCGCGCACCGGCTCCGTCACGAGGACGGCCAAGGTCAGGTACAGCAGGACGGCCAGCCACAGGTAACCCGGCCAGGCCACGGCCTGTTGGACCGGGAAGGGCGCCCCGGCGCGCCCCGCGGTGAGGGCGGCCAGCGAGAGGAGCGGCAGGGTGAAGGCGAGCACGGTGCCGGCCCGGCGGGCCGCCCCGCCGGGCCGCGTCGTGTCGCGCACCAGCCGTATCCACAGCCACCGGTGGACCAGCGCCAGCAGGGACAGGACCAGCAGGACCGCGGCGACGGCCAGGGCCGCGCTCATTCCGGGCGCTCCGCGCGCGCCTCGCGCCGCAGGGCGAGCACGCCGCGCAACCCGATCACACCAACGGCCGTCCCCAGGAGAAAGGAGGACACCGCCAGGAGAAGGTGTACCCAGAAGTACGTGGTCGGCTCGCCGGCGGCGTCGAAGGCCAGGCCGCTGCCGTTCCTCCACAGGTTCCGGACGAAAGACACCCAGATGAACCAGCTCCACACTCCGAAGGCGAGCAGGAACCAGGAGGCGGCGCGGCTGAGTCTCATGCCCCCAGTATCGGTTCGGTCCCCAGGACGGACGCGCCAGGGTGGGCTGTCCCGGCAGTGGTTCGCCCGACTTGGCCGGTCCCCGGTGGCCGCGAGCCGATCGGGATGTACGTTCACCTGCGTGTCTGCAAAGAAGACCGCGCTCGCGGTCCTGTCCGCCGCGCTGCTCGTCCCCTCGCTCCTGACGGTCCCCGCGCACGCCTCGCCGCCCGCGCCGCCCGCCGACGGCAAGGGGCAGCCGCACCGGGCCCCCGCCGCCCCTCCGGAGTCGATGTCGACCGTGGGCGGCGCGCTGCTCGGCAAGCCGGGCGTGCAGGTGAACCCGCTGGCGGGGGCGCCGGCCCTGCCGGCGACGCTCACCGGGCGGTCGTGGATCGTCGCGGACGCCGCCACCGGCGAGGTGCTCGCGGCGAACAACGCGCACTGGCGGCTGCCTCCGGCCTCCACGATGAAGATGCTCTTCGCCGACACCCTGCTGCCGAAGCTCCCCAAGGACCGGGTCCACCGGGTCACGTCGGAGGAGCTGTCGGAGGTCGGCTCCGGCTCCAGCCTGGTCGGCGTCAAGGAAGACCTGGAGTACTCGGTGCACGACCTGTGGCTGGGGGTGTTCCTGCGGTCCGGGAACGACGCCGTGCACGTGCTGTCGGCGATGAACGGCGGTGTGGAGAAGACCGTGCGGGACATGCAGGCGCACGCCGAGGAGCTCCAGGCCCTCGACACGCACGTGGTCTCGCCCGACGGGTACGACGCCGCGGGCCAGGTGTCGAGCGCGTACGACCTCACCCTCATCGCCCGCTCCGGGCTGCAGAAGGCGGACTTCCGCGAGTACTGCGGCACGGCCAGCGCGAAGTTCCCGGGCCGGCAGGACGGCGGGACCCGCGAGTACTTCGAGATCCAGAACACCAACCGGCTGATGACCGGCGCGGGCGGGCTCCCCGCCTACAAGGGCATCGCGGGGGTGAAGAACGGCAACACCACGATGGCCGGCTCCACCTTCACCGGCGCGGCCCGGCGCGGCGACCGGCAGCTCCTCGTCACGGTGATGAACCCGTCGGGCGGGCTGAACTCGGTGTACCAGGAGACCGCGGACCTCCTCGACTGGGGCTTCGCCGCGGCCGGCAAGGTCAAGCCGGTCGGCGAGCTGGTCCCGCCGAAGAGCGCCGACACCTCCTCCTTCGGCTCCCCCGCCCAGTCCCACGACCGGGAGGCGGCCGCGGCCGGCCGCGGGGAGGGCGGCGCCCGCGGCACCGCCCTCGCGGTCGCCGCCGGGACGCTGGCCCTGGTGGTGGGCGGGTCGTACGCCTTCAACCGGCGCTTCCCGGCCGGCCGTCGCCGCCGTCCGGAGGAAGAGCTCTTGCCTTGACATCCTCCCGGGCTAACGGCCCGGGATTCCCGCCTGCGCCCGCACGAGCCGTGGGGACCGCTTCGGGTGGGTTCCTGCTTCGCTGCGCGGTGCCGGGACGAGTCCTGGTCTTACCTGCGCTCGACAGGCTGTCACGGCCAGTCCGGCCGCCCTGGCGACGTTGACCGCCGCGTTGATGTCCCGGTCCAGGACGGCCCCACATGACCCGCAAGTCCACACACGGACGTGCAGGGGCTTGGGGCCGTCGTTTACACCGCACACCGAGCACACCTGAGAGGTGGGCTCGAAACGGCCGATCCGGACGAAGGTCCGCCCGTACCGGGCGGCCTTGTATTCCAGCATCGCCACGAACGCCGACCATCCGGCGTCGTGGACGGACTTGGCCAGGCTGGTGCGGGTGAGCCCCTTCACCGCCAGATTCTCCACCGCGATCGCTTGGTTCTCGCGGATCAGCCTCGTGGAGAGCTGGTGGTGGAACCCGCGGCGCGCATCGGCGACCCGCGCGTGCGTGCGGGCGACCTTCAGCCGGGCCTTGTCCCGGTTACGGGAACCCCTGGTCTTGCGGGACAGGTCTCGCTGCGCCTTCTTCAGGCGCTTCTCGGCCCGACGCAGGAAACGCGGGCAGTCGATCTTCCGGCCGTCGGAGAGGACGGCGAAGTGCCCGAGGCCGAGGTCGACACCGACCTCGGGCGTCGTCTTCGGCAGTATCTCGTCCGGGCCGGTCTCCACGACGAAGCTCGCGAAGTACCGGCCCGCGGCGTCCCTCAGTACCGTGACGCTTGACGGGGCGGACGGCAGTGCCCGGGACCACTTCACCGCGAGGTCGCCGATCTTCGGCAGCCTCAGCTTCCCACCCTCTGTGATCGCCCAGCGGGCGTTCGCGGTGAAACGGATCGACTGCCGGCTGTCCCGCTTCGTCTTGAAGCGCGGGGCACCCATTCGCGGGCGCTTGCCCTTGAGGCCGTCGAAGAAGCTCCGGTATGCGGAGTCCAGATCCCGGAGGGACTGCTGGAGAACGACTGCGGAGACCGCGCCGAGCCAGGCCCGTTCCGGCGTCTTCTTGGCAGCGGTCAGGCGCCTGGACAGTTCCGCTGCGGTGATGAACGGCAGCCCCGCCGCCCGGGCCTCCTCGCGGACGCGCAAAGCGTCGTTGAAGACGACCCGCACGCATCCGAACGTCCTGTCGAGCACCTGGCGTTGACCAGCGCTCGGGTACACGCGGAAGCTGTACCGGATATGCACGACGATCACTCTATCGATCCATGCCACCACACAAGAGCAAAACCGCACTATAGGGTGATATCGAACATATATCGCCACAATCAGGCGGCCTGGCGATTCACCCCTGATCTGAGGGCCGGGACGCTCTTACAGGCTCTGCCGTAGCCGTCCAGGCCGCGCAGAGCAGCAGGAGCTTCGCCGTGAGGTTGATCCACAGCAGCAGGGCGACGGGTACGCCGAAGGCGCCGTACATGCTCTTCGCGGCCACGCCCCGGATGTAGCCGCCGATCAGCAGCTTCAGCAGCTCGAAGCCGGCCGCGCCGATCAGCGCCGCCTGGACGAGGGCGCGGCGCGGCGGCTCGACGCCGGGGAGCAGGGTCAGCAGGTACAGCAGGAGCAGGAACGCGGCGAGGACGCCGACGAGGAACGCCGCGGCGCGCAGCAGCAGTCCGCCCGCGCCGTCCTGCGGGACGCCCAGGGAGGAGCCGGCCCGGCCGACGGCGCTGGAGCCGATGATCGAGGCGGCGGCCGAGGCGAGGACGGCCGCGCCGAGGCCGAGCAGGACGAGGGCGTCCTTGCCCTTGCGGACGACCGGGTTCTCGCCCTCGTCGTCGTCCTTCTCCCACACGGCGCGCAGGCACTCGCGCATGGAGCCGACCCAGCCGATGCCGGTGAGCAGCAGCAGGGCCCCGGCGACGACGCCGATGGTGGCGGCGTTCGCGACGAGTCCGGGCAGGTCCAGCTGGTCGGAGATGCCGGGGACCTGCTCGGCGAGGGTCTGCTGGAGCCTGTCCAGCTCGTCCTCGCCGAGGGTGGCCGCGCCGACGGCGGCGGCGACGGTGATCAGGGGGAAGAGCGCGAGGAAGCTGATGAAGGTGATCGCGGCGGCGAGCCGGCTCCAGTGGACGCGCTCCAGGCGCTGGTACGCCTGCCATGCGCGGGTCTGCATGAGCCGGGCGGCCGCCGGGCCGACCACGGGGAGTTTCACCAGCCAGTCCATGGGGTCACCGTAAAGGAGCCCTCGGAAATGGCGGTGATTGCCGCTTGCGCGCACTACGGTCGTCGTTTGTGACTTTTCGCCCGGGCCTCCACCCGTTCCCGCGCCTGGTCCTGCGCGCCGTGCTGTTCCGTACCCGCCGGACCCTGCGCCCGCTGCGCCGGGAGGCGCGTCAGGACTGCCCGGGGGCCGGGTCGGCAGCCGTTCCGGCCGCCTCGTCGACGGGCGAGCCGGGCTGTGCGGGGACTGCGCCGGCGGCGGCGTTCCCGAAGGGGTACTCGCGCAGTTTGCGCCAGACGCCGTCGGAGCCCTGCTCGTAGAGCGCGAAGCCGGTGCACGGCCATGCGGCGCTGTAGTCGGCGAGCTCGGCGAAGGCCCGGTCCATCGCCTCGTCGGGGATGCCGTGGGCGACCGTGACGTGCGGGTGGTACGGGAACGCGAGCTCCCGGTCGAGCGGCCCGGCCGGGTCGCGGACGAGGCCCTGGAGGCGGTTGCAGCCCTCGCCGCCCTCCACGACCCGGACGAAGACGACCGGGGAGAGCGGGCGGAAGGTGCCGGTGCCCTCCAGGCGCATCGCGAAGGTCCCGAAGGCCTCCGCGACCTCCGCGAGGTGGGCCCTGATCCGGGGCAGCCGCTCCGCCTCGACCTCGGTCGGCGGGACCAGGGTGACGTGCGTGGGGATGCCGTGCGCGGCGGCGTCCCCGAAGCCGGCCCGCAGCTGCTGGAGCTGGCTGCCGTACGGCTCCGGGACCGCGATCGAAACGCCGAGCGTGACGGTCCCCACGTGTCTCTCCTTGGTCGTCTGCGTCTGCGTCTGCCGGATGCGTGCTGTGCCGCCCGGCCCAGTGTGCGGCCAGGGGGCCCCGGATGGCCAGCGCCCTTCCGTCCCGCCGGCGGGCCCGGCGGCCCGCGTCAGTGCTTGGCGGGGAGGAACCCGAGCCGGTCGTAGGCCTGGGCGAGGGTCTCGGAGGCGACGGCGCGGGCCTTCTCGGCGCCCTTGGCCAGGATCGCGTCCAACGTCTCCGGGTCGTCCAGGAATTCCTGGGTGCGCCGGCGGAAGGGTGTGACGAAGTCGACCATCACGGCGGCGAGGTCGGTCTTCAGGGCGCCGTAGCCCTTGCCCTCGTAGCGGGCCTCCAGCGCGGGGACCGTCTCGCCGGTGAGGGTGGAGTAGATGGTGAGCAGGTTGCTGACGCCGGGCTTCTTCTCGGCGTCGAAGCGGATCTCGGTGCCGGTGTCGGTCACCGCGCTCTTGATCTTCTTCTCGGTGGCCTTGGGCTCGTCGAGGAGGTTGATCAGGCCCTTGGGCGAGGACGCCGACTTCGACATCTTGATCGCGGGGTCCTGGAGGTCGTAGATCTTGGCGACCTCCTTGACGATGTGCGCGGCGGGGACCGTGAAGGTCTGCCCGAAGCGCTGGTTGAAGCGCTCCGCGAGGTCGCGGGTCAGCTCGATGTGCTGGCGCTGGTCCTCGCCGACCGGGACGGCGTTCGCCTGGTAGAGCAGGATGTCGGCGACCTGGAGGATCGGGTACGTGAACAGGCCGACGCTGGCGTTGTTGACGCCGCCCTTGGCGGACTTGTCCTTGAACTGCGTCATCCGGCTGGCCTCTCCGAAGCCGGTGATGCAGTTCATGACCCATCCGAGCTGCGCGTGCTCGGGGACGTGGCTCTGGATGAAGAGGGTGCAGCGCTCCGGGTCGAGGCCGGCGGCGAGCAGCTGGGCGGCGGAGAGCCGGGTGTTCGCGCGGAGGTCCTTCGGGTCCTGCGGCATGGTGATCGCGTGCAGGTCGACCACCATGTAGAACGCGTCGTGCGTCTCCTGGAGTGCGACGTACTGGCGGATCGCTCCGAGGTAGTTCCCGAGGTGGAACGAGCCGGAGGTGGGCTGGATGCCGGAGAGCGCGCGGGGACGGTCAGAAGCCATGGGCCCATTCTCTCAGGTGCGGGGGCCGACTCCGGCCGTTCGGCGGCCGGAAGCCGCCGGTTCCCGCCGGGGCCGGGGCGGGGCCGCGGCGCCGGTGGCGCCGGGTTCCCGCCGCGGGGCGGCCTACCCGGGCGTAGGGGGTGTGGGGATACCGCCCCGGCCGGGCGGCCGGTTCCGGCCGGGGCCGCTTCCTGTGCGGTCAGGCCACGGGCAGGCCGGGGGCGGGGTGCGCGGCCATGAGGTCGGCGACCTCGGCGCGGATCGCGGCCAGTGCCGGCTCGTCCCCGGCCGCGGCGGCGTCCACCGCGCGGGAGATCCACTCGGCGACCTGCGGCATGTGCCCGGTGCCCAGGCCCCGGGAGGTCAGCGAGGGGGTGCCGATGCGGATGCCGGAGGGGTCGAACGGCTTGCGCGGGTCGAAGGGCACCGTGTTGTAGTTCACGACGATGCCGGCCCGGTCGAGGGCCTTGGCGGCGGTCTTGCCGGGGACGCCCTTGCCGGTGAGGTCGATCAGGACGAGGTGGTTGTCGGTGCCGCCGGAGACCAGGTCGAAGCCCCGCTCCAGGAGGGCCTGCGCGAGGGCCCTGGCGTTGGCGACGACCGCGTGCGCGTAGCGGGTGAAGGCGGGCTGGGCCGCCTCGTGCAGGGCCACGGCGATGCCGGCGGTGGTCTGGTTGTGGGGGCCGCCCTGGAGGCCGGGGAAGACGGCCTTGTCGATGGCCTTGGCGTGCTCCTCGCGGCACATCAGCATCGCGCCGCGCGGGCCGCGGAGCGTCTTGTGGGTGGTGGTGGAGACCACGTCGACGTGGCCCACCGGGGAGGGGTGGGCGCCCCCGGCGATGAGGCCGGCGATGTGGGCGACGTCCGCGACGAGGACGGAGCCGGCCTCCTTGGCGATCGAGGCGAAGGCCTCGAAGTCGATGGTGCGGGGCAGGGCGGTGCCGCCACAGAAGATGATCTTCGGGCGTTCGGCGAGGGCGAGGTCGCGGACGGCGTCGTAGTCGATCAGGCCGGTGTCCGCGGACACGCCGTACTGCACGCCGCGGAACCAGGAGCCGGTCGCGGAGACCCCCCAGCCGTGCGTCAGGTGCCCGCCCATCGGCAGCGCCATGCCCATCACCGTGTCGCCGGGCTTGGCGAAGGCCAGATAGACGGCGAGGTTGGCGGGCGAGCCGGAGTACGGCTGCACGTTGGCGTGGTCGACGCCGAACAGGCCCTTCGCCCGCTCGACGGCCAGCGCCTCGATGCGGTCGATGTTCTGCTGGCCCTCGTAGTAGCGGCGGCCCGGGTAGCCCTCGCTGTACTTGTTCTGCAGCACGGTGCCGGAGGCCTCCAGCACGGCCGCCGACACGTAGTTCTCGCTGGGGATCAGGCGCAGCGTCCGCGCCTGGAGGTCTTCCTCCGCGGCGACGAACGAGGCGAGTTCGGGGTCGGTCGCGGTCAGGGCGGGATGGCGGGGCGCGGTCACGGCGGCTCCTCCGGGGTCGATGTCCAAGTCTCGTCCCCGCGAGGCCCAGGCGGGCGGCCCTGTGTGCGGTCGTGCGCGCACGACTCCCCCGGAGTCCGTTCCCCGTGCGCCAGTCGCCGTGCGTACCGCCCACCTTAGCCGCCGCCTGCGCCGGGAGGTTTCCGCGTCCGGTATACGAGCGACGTATAGCGGTGTACGAGGGACGGGTTCGGGGCCGACACCCCGCGGCCCGCCCCCGCCCGTGACCGACGATCGGAGACCCCGTGTCGACCACCGCAGATGCCATCGCGTCCGCCGAGGCGCACAGCGCGCACAACTACCACCCGCTGCCCGTCGTCGTGGCGACGGCGGAGGGCGCCTGGATGACCGACGTGGAGGGCCGCCGCTACCTCGACATGCTCGCGGGCTACTCGGCGCTCAACTTCGGCCACTGCAACCCCCGCCTGCTGGCCGCGGCACGGGCGCAGCTGGAGCGCGTCACCCTCACCTCCCGGGCCTTCCACCACGACCGCTTCGCCGACTTCTGCACCGAACTCGCCGCGCTGTGCGGCAAGGACATGGTGCTGCCGATGAACACCGGCGCGGAGGCGGTGGAGACGGGCGTGAAGACGGCCCGCAAGTGGGGCTACGAGGTCAAGGGCGTCCCGGACGGCCACGCCAAGATCGTCGTCGCGGCGGACAACTTCCACGGCCGGACCACCACGATCGTCAGCTTCTCCACCGACCACGAGGCCCGCGACCACTTCGGCCCGTACACGCCCGGCTTCGAGATCGTGCCGTACGGCGACCTGACCGCGCTGGCGCAGGCGGTCACCCCGAACACGGTGGCCGTGCTGCTGGAGCCGATCCAGGGCGAGGCGGGGGTGCTGGTGCCGCCGGCCGGCTACCTGAAGGGCGTACGCGAGCTGACGCGCGAGCGGAACGTGCTGTTCATGGCGGACGAGATCCAGTCGGGCCTGGGGCGGACGGGCCGGACGTTCGCCTGCCAGCACGAGGACGTCGTCCCGGACGTGTACCTGCTCGGCAAGGCGCTCGGCGGCGGCGTCGTCCCGGTCTCGGCGGTCGTCGCCGACCGGGACGTCCTCGGGGTGTTCAAGCCGGGCGAGCACGGCTCGACCTTCGGCGGCAACCCGCTGGCCTGCGCGGTGGGCCTGGAGGTGGTGGCGATGCTGCGCACCGGCGAGTACCAGCAGCGGGCGGCCGAACTGGGCGACCACCTGCACCGGGAGCTGAACCTGCTGGTCGGCAGCGGCGCGGTGACCGCGGTGCGCGGGCGCGGCCTGTGGGCGGGCGTCGACATCGACCCGGCGCACGGCACGGGCCGGGAGGTCTCGCAGCGGCTGATGGAGCGCGGCGTGCTGGTGAAGGACACGCACGGGGCGACGATCCGGATCGCGCCGCCCCTGGTGATCGGCAAGGAGGACCTCGACTGGGGGCTGGACCAGCTGCGCGCGGTGCTGGCGTCCTGACCGGGCGGCCGGGGGGCCCCGCACCGGCGGGGCCCCCGGCCGGGGCGGCTACAGGATGACGTGGGGCAGGAAGCGGGCGTACTCGTCCGTGATCGGCCCCGCGGACTCGCGGATGCCGAGGCCGGCCGCCTCCTCCTCGACGACCCACGCGCCGAGCACGACGCGGTTGCCGTCGAAGTCGGGCAGCGGGGAGAGGGCCTGGTAGACGTAGGTCTCGCCCTCGGCCGGGGTGAAGGGCCGGGCGTCCGGGCCCGCCGGGTGCAGGGCCACGCCGGCGCCCTCGCGGCCGAGCAGCGGCTTCGCGGCGAAGCCGGTCGTACCGGCGAGCTCGCGCGGCCCGTCGAGGTAGGCGGGCAGCAGGTTGGGGTGCTCGGGGAAGAGCTCCCACAGGATCGCCAGCAGCGCCTTGTTGGAGAGCAGCATCTTCCACAGCGGCTCGATCCAGCAGGTGGTTCCGGTGCCGCCGCCGTGGTCGTAGGTGTCGAGGACGTGCGGGCCGAACGCGTCGGTGGCCAGCCACTCCCACGGGTAGAGCTTGAAGCAGCTGCGGATGAAGCGCAGGTTCTGGTCCACGAAGCGGCCCGACAGGCGGTCCCAGCCGATCTTCTCGACGGCGAGCGCCTCGGTCTCCAGGCCGGCCTGCTGGGCGGTCTCCTCCAGGTAGACGACCGTCATCAGGTCCTCGCCGATCTCGTCGGTCTCCGAGTGCGCGAAGTGCACCGGGCCGGGCGGCAGCAGTTCGGCCTGGCGCCGCCAGGCGTCGACGAGCCGCTCGTGCAGGGAGTTCCACTGGTCGGCGCCGGGGAAGCGCTCCTCCATCCAGAACCACTGCGGGCTGGCCGCCTCGACGAGGGAGGTCGGGGTGTCGGCGTTGTACTCCAGCATCTTGGCCGGGCCCGTGCCGTCGTAGCAGAGGTCGAAGCGGCCGTAGAGCGAGGGCTGTTCGGCGCGGCGCCGCCAGGACTCGGCGACCAGCGCGGCCAGTCTGCGGTCGGTGATGCCGAGGTCGGCGAAGCGGTCCTCGGCGACGATGTGCTCGGCGGCGGCCAGGCACATGGCGTGCAGCTCCTCGACGACCCCTTCCAGCGCCTCCACCTCGGGGAGCGAGAAGGAGTAGTAGGCGCTCTCGTCCCAGTAGGGGCGCAGGGAGTCGTCGGGGTAGCGGGTGAGCGGGTAGATCAGGCCCTGCTCCTCGACGGTCTGCTGCCAGCCGGGGCGGGGTTCGATGGTGTGGCGCCGCAAGGGGCTCAGCCGCCGCTGGAGGAGGAGTGGCCGCCGATGCCGCCGCGGGTGACGGCGGACTTGTCGAAGCTGCCGCCCGAGACCTTGTTCCCGGAGACGCTGCCGCCGTAGTAGTACGCGGCGTGGCCGCCCCGGCTGCTGCTGCCGCTCTTGCACTCGCGGTTGTTGAGCTTCTCCAGGGTCACGCGGTCGACACAGCGCTTGTCCGGCTCCTTGCTGCTGCCGCAGGCGACGAGTGCCGCGGCGAGCAGGCCCATGCCGCCGATGGCGACGCCGCCGGAGCGCATACGGCGTCGGGTGCTGGTGCTGCTGCTGCTGTCCATGGCCGACAGACTAGAACGGGGTGTCGAGGGGATGGAATCCGGCCAGGGAAACCTGCGCAACCCCTCCATGATCGAAAGTCGCTTTTCGTATGGATCGGGGATGGTTTGCCCGTTCGGCCCGCGGTCTGTTCCTCAGCCGGCGCCGTAGAGGGCGCGGGCGCGGGCCGGGTCGGCGGCGCCGTCCGGTTCGAAAGGAAGGAAGTGGGCGGTCTGCCACGCCTGGGTGGCGCCGGCCTGACGGCTCGTGGTCTGCGCCCACGGCGGATAGACCCGGAAGCCCCGCTTCCCGCCGGAGCCTCCGCGGGAGACGACGCCCCGCTCGCACAGCACCCCCGTCGGGAACACGAACTGCCCGCGGCCGCCGGCGTCGCGGACGGCGACGACGAAGAGGTCCACCCCGTCGGCGGCGTCGAAAGGCCGGATCGGCCCCTCCTCGGACCGCTGCCACACCGTGACGAACAGGCCCGCCTTCCGCGGGGTGGTCTTGGCCGCCCGGAACCGGACCGCTCGGCCGTCGAGCGTGAACGCGCAGGCCGCGTACTCGGCGCTCTCCGGCTCCGGCACGGGCGGGGTGCAGGCGAAGCCGCCCGGGTCGTACACGGCCGCCTTCGCCGCCGCCAGCTCTTCGTGGAGCCCCGCCCACACCAGGTCAGTCGCCATCCCCCCATCCTGCCACCGCCCTCGGACACACGGTCACGGCAGGGACGCCACCAGCGCCGCGAGCGACGGCGACCAGGCACTCGGCGGCGGGGTGCCGTAGCCGACGACCAGGGCCTCGCGCGGCGGCAGCCCGGCCTCCGGATGGGCGTGCCGCGAGAGCGTCTCCAGTGCCAGGCCGTGCCAGGCCGCCGCCCGCAGCACGCCCTGCTGGGTGCCCTCGGGGAGGTCGAGGACGGCGTGCAGGCCCGCTGCGATCCCGGAGACGGCGACCCGCCCCGACACCGCGGCGAGGAGTTCGTCGCGGCGGCGCCGGTAGCGCAGCCGCATGCCGCGCACGTGCCGGTCGTACGCCCCGGAGCGGATGAACTCGGCGAGGGTGAGCTGGTCCAGGGCGCCCGCCGCCCACTCCGCCGGCCCCTTCGCGGCGAGGACCTCGTCCAGCAGCCCCGCCGGCACCACCATCCAGCCCATCCGCAGGCCCGGCGCCAGGGACTTGCTCGCCGTGCCGAGGTAGACCACCCGCTCCGGGTCGAGGCCCTGGAGGGCGCCGACCGGCTGGCGGTCGTAGCGGAACTCCCCGTCGTAGTCGTCCTCCACGACCAGCCCGCCGGTGGTCCGCGCCCAGTCGACGGCGGCGGCCCGCCGGCTCGGCGTCAGGGCGACCCCGGTCGGGAACTGGTGGGCGGGGGTGAGGAGCACCGCCCCGGCGGCGAGGCCCGGCAGCCGGTCCGTGCACGCCCCGGCGGCGTCCACCGGGAGCGGCACCGTCCGCAGCCCGCGCCGCTCCAGCAGGTCCCGGTGCACGTCCAGGCCGTACCCCTCCACGGCGACCTCGCGGACCCGGCGGGCCCGCAGCACCTTCGCCAGCAGGGTCAGGCCGTGCGCGAAGCCCGCGCACAGCACGATCCGCCCGGGGTCCGCGTACACCCCTCGCGCCCGCGCCAGATAGCCCGCGAGGGCCTCCCGCAGTTCGGTGCGGCCGCGCGGGTCGGCGGCGTACCCGAAGGCCTCGTTCGGCGCGCCGGCGATCGCCCGGCGGGCCGCCGCCAGCCAGGCGGCGCGCGGGAAGCCGCCCAGGTCGGGGCTGCCCGCCGTCAGGTCGTACGCGGGCCCCCGCCGCACCGGCGGCCGCGGCGGCGGGGCGGCCGCGGCGCCCGGACCCGGCCGGCGCGGCCGGGCGCGCTCCGCGACGCGGGTACCGGAGCCCTGGCGGGCTGTCAGCCACCCCTCGGCGACGAGTTCCGCGTACGCCTCGGCGACGGTGTTGCGGGCGATGCCGAGGTCCGCGGCGAGCGAGCGGGAGGACGGCAGCCGGGTGCCGGGCGCGAGGCGGCCGCTGCGCGCGGCGTCCCGCAGCGCCTCGGCGAGGCCCGCCCGCAGACCCCGTCCGGCGGACAGCTCCAGGTGCAGGTCGGCTCCGAAAGTGGCCCGGGATTCCGTCATGGAGATGGACCATATCCGCGGTCCGCCTGCTCCCTAGGGTGAGGTCATGACCACCGACGAGACGCACACTCCCGCCCCTTCCGACCGCTGCGCCGAGCACACCCCCCGCATGAACCTGGCCCGGCAGGTCCCCGAGATCTACAAGGCCGTCGTCGCGCTGGAGGCGGCCACCCGCAAGGGCATGGACCCGGTCCTCCTCGAACTCGTCAAGATCCGCGCCTCGCAGCTCAACCACTGCGCGTTCTGCCTCGACATGCACACCAAGGACGCACTCGCCGCCGGGGAGAGCGTGCAGCGCATCGTCCAGCTGAGCGCCTGGGAGGAGTCGCGGCACTTCTACACCGAGCGGGAGATCGCCGCGATCGAACTGACCGAGGCCGTCACCGTCCTGACGGACGGCTTCGTCCCGGACGAGGTGTACGACCGGGCCGCGAAGCACTTCGGGGAGCAGGAGCTGGCCCAGCTCATCACCGTCATCGCGACGATCAACGTCTGGAACCGCTTCGCCGTCACCACCCGGATGGTGCCGGGCGGCTACACGCCCGGCGGCCCGCGCGGCTGACGGGCGCGGGGAACGGCAAGGGGGCCCCGGGCGCTGCTGCGCCGGGGCCCCCTTGCCGTGTCGTCAGATGAGGCCGAGCTCGCGGACCGCGTCGCGCTCCTCGATGAGCTCCGCCACGGACGCGTCGATGCGCGCACGGGAGAACTCGTTGACGTCCAGGCCCTGGACGATCTCGTACTTGCCGTCCTTGCAGGTGACGGGGAAGGAGGAGATCAGGCCGGCGGGGACGCCGTAGGAGCCGTCCGACGGGATGCCCATGGAGGTCCAGTCGCCCTCGGCGGTGCCGTTGACCCACGTGTGGACGTGGTCGATGGCCGCGTTGGCGGCGGAGGCGGCCGAGGACGCGCCGCGGGCCTCGATGATGGCGGCGCCGCGCTTGGCGACGGTCGGGATGAACTCGTCGGCCAGCCACGCCTGGTCGCCGATGGCCTCGGCGGCGTTCTTGCCGGCGATCTCCGCGTGGAAGACGTCCGGGTACTGGGTGGCCGAGTGGTTGCCCCAGATGGTCAGGCGCTTGATGTCGGTGACGTCGGCGCCGGTCTTCTTCGCGAGCTGCGAGATCGCGCGGTTGTGGTCCAGGCGGGTCATCGCGGTGAAGCGCTCGGCCGGTACGTCCGGGGCGGCGGCCTGGGCGATCAGGGCGTTGGTGTTGGCCGGGTTGCCGACGACGAGGACCCTGATGTCGTCCGCGGCGTGGTCGTTGATGGCCTTGCCCTGCGGCTTGAAGATGCCGCCGTTGGCGGACAGCAGGTCGCCGCGCTCCATGCCCTTGGTGCGGGGGCGGGCGCCGACCAGCAGCGCCACGTTGGCGCCGTCGAAGGCCTGGTTCGGGTCGTCGAAGATGTCGATGCCCTTGAGGAGCGGGAAGGCGCAGTCGTCGAGCTCCATGGCGGTGCCCTCGGCGGCCTTCAGGCCCTGGGGGATCTCCAGGAGGCGGAGCCTGACCGGCACGTCCGCGCCGAGCAGGTGACCGGAGGCGATGCGGAAGAGCAGCGCGTAGCCGATCTGGCCGGCGGCGCCGGTGACGGTGACATTCACAGGAGTGCGGGTCATGGCCTTCTCCGTTAGACAGCTGGCGGTGGGGCGTCCCCGCCCCGTGTGCTGGCGGACGCCGCTTCCCTGCGAATCTTGACGTGAAGAGACATCCGGCGTCAGGCTATCCGACTCCTCACGGGCCCAACCCCCCGGTCCGTGTGGTCCGCGGCACACGGACCGGGCGGGTTCGAAGGCCCGGGGGCCGCTGCCGCCGCGGATTCCACCCGGCGGGCTCGCCCGGACGGGTGGATCGGCAGGCGGCCGTCAGCGGACGGTGAAGCGGACCGCGTCCTCCAGGAACGGGATCTTCAGCAGCGGGTGGGGACCGACGACCAGCGCCAGCAGCGTGATCGCCGCGCCCAGCACCCCGTACGTGATCATGTCGGTGAAGCGGGAGCGTACGGCGAGCATGCCCACGTCGGGGAGGGCGCGCCGCAGCACGGCGGCCGCGAGCAGGGCCACCCCGATGACGAGGCAGCCCGCCCGGACGGCCCCGAGGGCGGTGCACAGCAGGCCGACCGCGGTCGCGGCGAGGACGCTGAGCATCGGCCATTGGCGGGAGGTGAGCGCGGTCCCCGGCCCGGCCCGGCCGGCGCCCTCGGGGCGGGCCGTGTCCCGGGTGAGGGACGGGAAGCGGCGCGACTTCGCCGCCGCGGCGGCGGGGCCCTGCCCGGTGCCGTGCTCAGCCTGCACTGGCGGCCTGCCGTTCCGCGGCCTCGACCACGTTGACGAGGAGTTCCGCGCGGGTCATCGGGCCGACGCCGCCCGGGTTCGGCGAGATCCAGCCGGCGACCTCGGCGACGCCGGGGTGCACGTCCCCGACGATCCTGCCGTCGTCGTCGCGGGAGACGCCGACGTCGAGGACGGCCGCGCCGGGCTTGACGTCCTCCGGCTTGACCAGGTGCGCGACGCCTGCGGCGGCCACGATGATGTCGGCCTGCCGCAGCAGCGAGGACAGGTCGCGGGTGCCGGTGTGGCAGAGCGTCACGGTGGCGTTCTCCGACTTGCGGGTCAGGAGCAGCCCGATGGAGCGGCCGACGGTGATGCCGCGGCCGACGACGACCACGTGCGCGCCGTTGATCTCCACGCCGTGGCGGCGCAGCAGCTCCACGATCCCGTTCGGAGTGCAGGGCAGCGGGCCGGGCTCGTTCAGGACGAGGCGGCCCAGCGAGGCCGGGTGGAGGCCGTCGGCGTCCTTGTCCGGGTCCATCAGCGTCAGCACGCGGTTGGTGTCGATGCCCTTGGGCAGCGGCAGTTGGACGATGTAGCCGGTGCAGGCCGGGTCCTCGTTCAGCTCCCGGACGACCGCCTCGATCTCCTCCTGGGCCGCCGTGGCGGGCAGTTCGCGGCGGATCGACTCGATGCCGACCTCGGCGCAGTCCTTGTGCTTTCCGTTGACGTACCAGCGGCTGCCCGGGTCGTCCCCGACCAGCAGGGTGCCGAGGCCGGGGGTGATGCCTTGGGCCTTGAGCCTCTCCACACGGGCGGTCAGCTCGGACTTGATCGCGGCTGCGGTGGCCTTGCCGTCGAGAATCTGGGCGGTCATGCGCCCATCCTCCCGGATCTGGTGCCCCCGGTTCCAGTCGCGCCGTCCGGCGCGGCCCCCGCGGCGGCGGGCGCGGGCGCGCGCCGGGCCCATGTCACGGCCCTGCACCGTTCGTTGCACTTGCACAACAAGCGGCGGGGCCGCCGCTCCGGCCGCTGGACAAGTCCGCCGCCTGCGCCGACGATGGCGGGACGAGATTGCCGCGGGCAGTGCCGGGGGGCGGACCGCAGAACAGAACGGCCTCCGTGCGTGCCGTGCGTCCCCGCACTTCCACGGAGGAACACCGCAACATGAGCTTCGGAGACCCGAACAACCCGTACGGGCAGCAGCCGCAGGGCCAGCCCGGCTACGGCTACCCGCAGCAGCAGCCCCAGGGCTACCCGGCGCAGGGCGGCGGCTACGCCTACCCGCAGCAGGCCCAGCAGGGCTACCCCGGCTACCCGGCCGGCCCCGGCGGCTACCCGGGCGCGCCGATGCAGATGCCCGGCCTGCTGAAGACGGCCCGCGTCTTCCTCTTCATCATCGCGGGCTTCCAGCTGATCGTCGGCATACTCGCCCTGCTGGGCGCGGCCTTCCTCTCCAGCAGCGACAGCCTCGGCAGCAGCTCCACCGCGGACGCCGCGGCCGGCCTCATCGCCGTCGTCGCCATCATCACCATCGCCTTCGGCATCTGGGCGATCGTGCTCGGCGTGAAGTTCGCCAAGGGCGGCAACGGGACCCGCGTCACGACGATCGTCTACTCCGTGCTGTTCCTGCTCCTCAGCCTCCTCAACTTCACCAACCTGGCCGGCGCGGAGGCCAACGCCGGATCGGTGGTGGGCGACGTGATCGGCATCGCCATCGGTGTGCTGCTCCTCGTCGCCGCCGTCAACAAGGACTCGGCCGCCTGGTTCAACCGCCCGCGGTACTGAGTCGCGCGGCAGGGGCCGCGACGGAGCCCGTGGCACGGCGAAGGCCGCGCCCCGCAGCGTGCGGGGCGCGGCCTTCGCCGTGTGGGGCGGGCGCCGCGGCTCAGTGGAAGAAGTGCCGGGTGCCGGTGAGGTACATGGTCACCCCGGCGGCCTTCGCGGCCCCGACGACCTGCTCGTCGCGGACCGAGCCGCCCGGCTGCACGACGGCCTTGACGCCCGCGGCGGTCAGGATCTCCAGCCCGTCCGGGAAGGGGAAGAACGCGTCGGACGCGGCGTACGAGCCCTGGGCGCGCTCGGCGCCGGCCCGCTCGACGGCGAGGCGCGCGGAGTCGACGCGGTTGACCTGGCCCATGCCGACGCCGACCGAGGCGCCGTCCTTGGCGAGCAGGATCGCGTTGGACTTCACGGCCCGGCAGGCCTTCCATGCGAACGCCAGCTCGGCGAGCTCGGCGGGGGCGAGCGCCTCGCCGGTGGCCAGCGTCCAGTTCGCCGGGTCGTCGCCCTCGGCCTGGAAGACGTCGCTCTGCTGGAGGACGGCGCCGCCCGAGATGGGCTTGAGGTCGCCCGGCTGGTGCGGGCTGCCCTCGACGCGCAGCACGCGGATGTTCTTCTTCTTCGCGAGGACCTCGACCGCGCCGTCCTCGTAGGAGGGGGCCGCGACGACCTCGGTGAAGATCTCCGCGATCTGCTCGGCGAGCTCGACGGTCACCGGGCGGTTGACGGCGATGACGCCGCCGAAGGCCGACAGCGGGTCGCAGGCGTGCGCCTTGCGGTGCGCCTCGGCGATGTCGGCGCCGATCGCGATGCCGCACGGGTTGGCGTGCTTGATGATCGCGACGCAGGGCTCTTCGTGGTCGTAGGCGGCCCGGCGGGCGGCCTCGGTGTCCACGTAGTTGTTGAAGGACATCTCCTTGCCGTGCAGCTGCTCGGCGTTGGCGAGCCCGCCCGGCTGCCCGTCGGTGTAGAGGGCCGCGGCCTGGTGCGGGTTCTCGCCGTAGCGCAGGACGGCCTTGCGGTCCCAGGCGCCGGCCAGGAACTCGGGCAGCGCGGCCTCCGGCTCGGGGGCGTACGCGTTCGTGAACCAGGACGCGACGGCGACGTCGTAGGCGGCCGTGTGCTGGAACGCCTCGGCGGCCAGGCGCTTGCGGGCGGCCAGGTCGAAGCCGCCGCCGCGGACCGCGGCGAGGACGTCGCCGTACCGCTCGGGGCTGGTGACGACGGCGACCGAGGGGTGGTTCTTCGCGGCGGCGCGGACCATGGACGGGCCGCCGATGTCGATCTGCTCGACGCACTCGTCGGGCGTGGCGCCGGAGGCGACGGTCTCCCGGAACGGGTACAGGTTGACGACGACCAGGTCGAACGGCTCGACGCCCAGCTCGGCCAGCTGGCTGCGGTGGTCCTCCTGGCGCAGGTCGGCGAGGATGCCGGCGTGCACGCGCGGGTGGAGCGTCTTGACGCGCCCGTCCAGGCACTCGGGGAAGCCGGTCAGCTCCTCGACCTTGGTGACGGGGACGCCGGCGGCGGCGATGCGGGAGGCGGTCGAGCCGGTCGAGACGAGCGCGACGCCCGCCTCGTGCAGGCCGCGGGCCAGCTCCTCCAGTCCCGTCTTGTCGTAGACGCTGACGAGCGCGCGCCGGATCGGTCGCTGCGACGTCGTGGTGCTCTCTGCGGCGGTCACTGGATCGTTACCTTTCGTCCCTCGATGCGGTAGCCGTGCCGGGCCAGGCGCCCCACGACGTCGACGAGCAGCCGGCGCTCGACTTCCTTGATGCGCTCGTGCAGAGCGGCCTCGTCGTCCCCGTCCCTGACCTCGACGACACCCTGGGCGATGATCGGGCCGGTGTCCACGCCGGCGTCCACGAAGTGGACGGTGCAGCCGGTGACCTTCGCCCCGTATGCGAGCGCGTCCCGGACGCCGTGCGCGCCGGGGAACGCGGGCAGCAGGGCGGGGTGGGTGTTGACGAAGCGGCCGCCGAAGCGTGCGAGGAAGGCCTTGCCCACGATCTTCATGAACCCGGCGGAGACGACGAGGTCGGGGTCGTGGGCCGCGGTCGCCTCGGTGAGGGCGGCGTCCCACTCCTCGCGGCTCGCGTAGTCACCGACCGGGCAGACAAAGGTCGGGATGCCCGCCTTCTCGGCCCGCTCCAGGCCGGCGATGCCGGTGCGGTCGGCCCCCACGGCGACGACTTCGGCGCCGAAGCCCTCGGCCCCTCCGGGGTGGGAAGCGATGGCGTCGAGCAGGGCCTGGAGGTTGGTGCCGGATCCGGAGACCAGGACGACCAGGCGGGAGGCGGCCATGACAGGCCCTTTCTCGCGTGGGTGCCGCCCGGGGAGGCCCCGGGGGCGCGGCGTTCGTCTTGTGCGGTCGTACAAAACTTCGACACCCCGATATACGGGGGACCCTACGAAGCCGCCGACCGCCTGCAACGATACCGGCACACCGGACAGCCCCGGAGGGACGGGGGGACGGCCGGCGGGTAGCGTCTGGCGTACAGGCCGCGAACGGCGTGGTGAGAGGGGACCGCGCAGCACTTCGACGCACGCCGCCCGCGACGCATTCCGACGCCGGCGCCCCGCACCCGGGCGCGGCCGGCGTCCACGACACAGGGGAAGTAACGCACTCGATGCCGGACCGCCGCCAGCCCGACTCCTCCACCGACGACAACCCCTTCGCGGCTCCCCCGGAGGGCCGGCCCGACCAGCCGTGGCAGCCCCGCCCCGGCGGTGGCGGCGGCCGCCCCGGCCAGGACCCCTCCGCCGGCCCGGGCGGCCCCGGGGGACCGGGCGGGCCGGCCGGCCCGGCGCGCTGGGACCCGACCGACCCCGTGCAGCGGCGCGCCCGCTACGCGCTGCTCGCCGGCATGTGGGGGTTCTTCTTCGGGATCTTCGGGATCCCGTCGGTGGGGCTGCTGCTCGGCGCGCTCGCGGTGTACTGGGGCGTCAGCGGCCTGAGGGGCAGGCCGGCGGCGGCCGCCGGGACCGCGGCCGACACCTCCGGCGCGAACGCCCGCCCGGCCGGCGGCGGGGGCGGCGGGGGCGGTCTCGCCGCGCTCGGCCCGGCGGCGGGCCCGCAGCGGGCGGCCGCGGTCGGCGGACTCGTCACGGCGACGCTGGCGATCGCCCTGGCCCTCGGCTCGTACGGCGTGCAGATCGCCTACAAGGACTTCTACATCTGCCGCGACGACGCCCTGACGAAGGCGGCGGAGCTCCAGTGCAACGACCTCCTGCCGGACAACCCCCTCGGCAAGGTCCTCAAGGTCCGCCAGTAGCGGGCCGGCCGCCGCGCCCGCTCCCGCAGTACGGGGGCGGGCGCGGTCGGCTTCAGGCGGTCGGCTTCAGGCGGTCGGCTTCAGGCGGTCGGGCGGCGCCTGGCCAGGACGCGGGCCCCGGCGACCGGCGGGGCCAGCGGCCGCCCCGCGGGGGCCGGGACGGCGTCCGGGGCCGCGGGCGCGGCGCCGGGCTCCGGTTCCCCGGCGGGGGCCTGCGGGGGCGGGCCGGGCGGGGGGTCGGCCGCGGCGGGCGGGGTTCGGCCATCCGTGGTGGAGCCGTCCGGCGCGGGGCGGTGCAGGGCGGCGGGCAGGTCGATGCCGAGGCCCGTGACCACCGTGAGGCGGCGGGAGCGGCCCCCGGACGGTGTGTCCGCCGCCGGAGCGGACGCCTCCGCGGGCGGCGCCGGAGGTTCCGGGGCGAGGTCCGGGACCAGGGCGCCCGCCGTACGGCGCAGCGCCTCCCAGCGGACCTCCCGCCCCCCGCCGGTGTGCCACTCGTCGCCGGCGGCGAGGGCCTCCTCCTCCGCCTCGGCGGCCTTGCGCGCCGGCCGCGTCCGCCACGAGTGCACCGCCACGGCCAGGGGAACGGCCAGAACCAGCGTCCACGCGAAGGCGGCCGACCCGGTCGCCCACCACACCGGCCCGAACTCCGCCAGCCGCCCCGAGCCGAGCGGCCCTCCCGAGACCGCCGCGAGCCCCGCCATCAGCAGCCCGCACACCAGCGCCCCCAGAGCCGCCGTCAGCGCGGTCTCCGCGCGCCGCACCTCCCGTGCCCGGCGCACCGCGAACCATCCGACCACGAGCCCGGCGGCCACCGGCAGCACCGCCGTCGCGCAGGTCAGCGGCGTCCCCGGGCCCTCCGGGGGGAGCGCCGCCAGCAGCGGGAACCGCGGCAGCGCGGGCGCCCCCTCGAAGCCGAGCGGGGTGGCGGACGCGCCGCCGCCGAGGGCGAAGCCGGGGCCCAGGGCGTACGCCGCGCCCCACACCATCGCGTTCGGCAGCAGCGCGAGCGCGAGCAGCAGGACCGCGAAGCGGCCCGACCACACCCCGGTGAGCGCGAGGAAGGCCCCTTCGACCTCCTTGCCGTGCCAGGCCAGCGAGAGGCCGACGAGCAGCGCGCCGCCGCCGGCCAGGGAGAGCGCCCCGGCCGTCCCGGCGCGGACCGCGACGGCGTAGCGGGGGCGGACGACCGCCCTGCGCAGCACTTCGGGGACCCAGTGCGGCAGCGGGCCGAGCGGGCGCCCCTTCGCCGCCCACACCCCGGCGGCCGCGGCGAGCACGGCCACGAGGGGGACGTGCCAGGCGGCGCTGAGGGGGTCGGCGGGCATGGGTCCGCCGGCCGCGTACACGGTGGCGAGGCAGCCCATGCCCAGGTAGCCGCAGAGCACCGCGGAGAAGACGACTCCGGCGGGCAGTACCTCGTCCCCGTCGCTGCCGTCGCCGGAGGCGCTGCCGAGGCGCGCGGCGCGGCGCATGAGGAGGGCGGGCAGGGCGATCAGGAGCAGCGGCGTCACCCCGACGGGTGCGGGCACGCCGGAGAGGGTGTCGTACCGGACGAGTTCGGTGCCGTGGGCGAGCAGCCACAGGCCGGCAGCGAGGTGGAGGGCCCCGCCGGGCCCGCTGTCGGGGTAGGGGGAGCTGATCCACAGGACGATCACGAGGACGGCGAGGAAGCCGAGCCCCAGCCCGGCGGCGACGGCCCCGCCGAACACGCAGGCGGCGGCCTCGGGCGAACGGTTGCGCCGGGGGGCGGCGTGGCGCGGCGCGGTCGGCAACGGCACGTCGCGGTCGGTCAATTGGGTCACTCCGCCATGGTGCCAACGACACGCGCTATGGGTGGGTAATAGGCGAATGTCCGTTGTGTCGCTCAATATACGTTTATGTACTTTTTCGTGCAGGTTTGCTGTGATCGGCAAAGCGCGGGGAGTCTGGCATGACGGAGAGCACCGGGGAGCCCGCCGGGCTCCCCTCGCCCGAGGACCGCCGACGGCTCCGCGAGGCGGCGGACCTGACGTGCGAACAGGTCGCGGAGCTGCTGGGGGTCTCCGGCGCCGCCGTCCGCTCCTGGGAGGCGGGCCGCACGCACCCGCGCGGGCGCAAGCGGGCCGCCTACGCGCGGCTGTTGGCGCGCGGCGCCGCGGACGGGCCGTCACGGCCGCCCGACGGCGGGCCCGTTCCCGGCCCGGGCGCGGTCGCCGACCCCGCGGCCGGGCCGCCCGCGCGCGCCCCGCGCCGCCCCGCCACCCGGCCCGGGCCGGTACGGCGCCCCGACACCCCGCCGCCGCGCCCCGGCCCCGTCCCGGCCGCGGACCCGGCACCCCCGCCGCCGGGCCCCACCCCGATGCCGGACCCGTACGCCGCCCCGGGCGGCTCAGGCCCGGAGCCCGGCCCGTACGCCATCCCGGGCAGCTCCGGATCGGAGCCCGGCCCGTACGCCATCCCGGGCAGCTCAGGCCCGGAGCCCGGCCCGTACGCCACACCTGCCAATCCCGACCCGGGCCCGGGGAGGTACGCCACCCCGGGCGCCCTCACCCCGGAGTCCGGCCCCCACGCCGCCCCGGACGCCGCCGCCGGGGGTGCCGCGGCGCGGGGCCGCGATGCGCTTGCGGGCGGCTCGCCCGGGACCCTCCCGGGTCCCGGCGCGGAGGGGCCCGGCTCGGCGGACCCCTCCGGCGAGGCGCCCGAGGAGGAGGCCGCGGCGGAGGCCGGGGCGGAGGCCGGGGGTCCGGTCGACGGGCCGCGGGCGGCGTTCGACGCCCTGTACCGGCGCTCGGCCACGGCCCTGGCCCGGCAGGCGTACCTGCTCACCGGGAACCGCCCGCTGGCCCTGGAGGCGGTGGAGCGCGCGTTCCAGCAGGCGTGGGCGCGGTGGCCCGAGGTGGCCACCGACCCCGACCCCGTGGGCTGGGTCCGGGCGGCCGCGCACGAGTACGCCCTCTCCCCCTGGCACCGCTTCCGGCGCGCCCACCGGCACCCCGAGCCGCCCGCCGGATCCGTCGACCCCGCCGACCGCGTCCTGATGGACGCCGTGCTGGCGCTGCCGCCGGTCCACCGCCGCACCGTCCTGCTGTACCACGCCGTGGGCCTCGACCTCCCCGACACCGCCGCCGAGACCGAGGCCACGACGCCGACCGCCGGCCACCGCCTGCTGTACGCCCACGACGACCTCGCGTGCCGCATCCCCGCGGTGGCCGCGGTGCCGCCGCAGGAGCGGGCGGCGCTGCTGCAGGAGCGGCTCGGTGCACTGCGGCCGCCCGTACGGCTCGTGCCGCGCCCGGCCGCGGCGGTCCGCGGGGCCGCCGAGTACCGCGCCCGGCGCTGGTCCCGCACCGTCGCCGGGGTGACCGCGCTGCTCACCGCGGCCACGGCCTACACGCTGGCGACCGCCCCCACCCGGTACGAGCCCCCGGTCTTCCCCGGCACCAGCGTCTCCGGGGTGCCGCCGCTCAGCGGCCCCCAGCGGCTCACCGAGGAGAGCCGGCAGCTCCAGGAGAAGCTGCGCGCCGACCCGGCCGCCCGGACCGACCGCCTGGAGCCGCTCCCCGAGTGAGCGGCGTGCCGCCCCGCGGGTGCGCGTACGGGGGGGGGGGGGGGGGGGGGGGGGGGGGGGGGGGGGGGGGGGGGGGGGGGGGATGGGTGGGGGGGGGGGGGGGGAAAAAGGGAAGAAG
>NZ_JBVIGV010000001.1:63950-74410 GCF_055570615.1 Streptomyces sp. NPDC031121 | reverse complement strand
CTCCCCTCCCCCCCCCACCCACCCACCCCCCCCCCCCCCCCCCCCCCCCCCCCCCCCCCCCCCCCCCCCCGTACGCTTCCGCGGTGCCGCCCGGCGGCGCCGCGAGGCGGCAGCTACGCCTTGCTGAGGATCTCGCGCGCCAGCTTGGCGGTCTCGGTCGGCGTCTTGCCGACCTTGACGCCGGCGGCCTCGAGGGCCTCCTTCTTGGCCTGCGCGGTGCCGGAGGAGCCGGAGACGATGGCGCCGGCGTGGCCCATGGTCTTGCCCTCGGGGGCGGTGAAGCCCGCGACGTAGCCGACGACCGGCTTGGTCACGTTCGCCTTGATGAAGTCGGCCGCGCGCTCCTCGGCGTCGCCGCCGATCTCGCCGATCATGACGATGAGCTCGGTCTCCGGGTCGGCCTCGAAGGCCTCCAGGGCGTCGATGTGCGTGGTGCCGATGACCGGGTCGCCACCGATGCCGACGGCGGAGGTGAAGCCGATGTCGCGCAGCTCGTACATCATCTGGTAGGTCAGCGTGCCGGACTTCGACACGAGACCGATCTTGCCGGGCTTGGTGATGTCGCCCGGGATGATGCCGGCGTTGGACTGGCCGGGAGTGATCAGACCCGGGCAGTTCGGGCCGATGATGCGGGTCTTGTTGCCCTTGGCGGTCGCGTACGCCCAGAAGGCGGCGGAGTCGTGCACCGCGATGCCCTCGGTGATGACGACGGCCAGCGGGATCTCGGCGTCGATGGCCTCGACGACGGCGGCCTTGGCGAAGGCCGGCGGGACGAAGAGGACGGAGACGTTCGCGCCCGTCTTCTCCATCGCCTCGGCGACCGAGCCGAAGACCGGGACCTCGGTGCCGTCGAAGTCGACGGAGGTGCCGGCCTTGCGCGGGTTCACACCGCCGACGATGTTCGTGCCGTCGGCGAGCATCAGCTTGGTGTGCTTCATGCCCGTGGCACCGGTCATGCCCTGGACGATGACCTTGCTGTCCTTGTTGAGGAAGATAGCCATGGTGAGTCTGTGACCTCGTCCCTTTACTTCGCAGCCGCAGCGAGCTCGGCGGCCTTGTCGGCCGCGCCGTCCATGGTGTCCACGCGCTGCACCAGCGGGTGGTTGGCGTCCGAGAGGATCTTGCGACCGAGCTCGGCGTTGTTGCCGTCGAGGCGGACGACGAGCGGCTTGGTGACCTCTTCGCCCTTGTCCTTGAGCAGCTGGAGGGCCTGGACGATGCCGTTGGCGACCTCGTCGCAGGCGGTGATGCCGCCGAAGACGTTGACGAAGACGGACTTGACGTCCGGGTCGCCGAGGATGATCTCGAGACCGTTGGCCATGACCGCGGCGGAGGCGCCGCCGCCGATGTCCAGGAAGTTGGCGGGCTTGACGCCGCCGTGGTTCTCACCGGCGTACGCGACGACGTCGAGGGTGCTCATGACGAGGCCCGCGCCGTTGCCGATGATGCCGACCTCGCCGTCGAGCTTGACGTAGTTGAGGCCCTTCTCCTTGGCCGCGGCCTCCAGCGGGTTGGCGGCGGCCTTGTCGACGAGCTCCTCGTGGGACGGCTGGCGGAACTCCGCGTTCTCGTCCAGGGAGACCTTGCCGTCGAGGGCGATGACCTCGCCGGACGCGACCTTGGCGAGCGGGTTGACCTCGACGAGGAGCGCGTCCTCCGCGACGAAGGTCTTCCACAGGGTGACCAGGACCTCGGCGACCTTCTCGGCGACCTCGGCCGGGAACTGCGCCAGGGCGACGATCTCGCGGGCCTTCTCGATGGAGACGCCCTCGTTGGCGTTCACCGGGACCTTGGCGAGCTTCTCGGGGGTCGTCGCGGCGACCTCCTCGATGTCCATGCCGCCCGCGACCGAGGCCATGGCCAGGAAGGTGCGGTTGGTGCGGTCGAGCAGGTAGGAGACGTAGTACTCCTCGAGGATCTCGGGAGCGGTCTCCGCGATCATCACCTTGTGGACCGTGTGGCCCTTGATGTCCATGCCCAGGATGTCCGTCGCGCGGGCGACGGCCTCGTCCGGGGTGGCGGCGAGCTTGACGCCGCCGGCCTTGCCGCGGCCGCCGACCTTCACCTGCGCCTTGACGACCGACTTGCCGCCCAGCCGCTCGGTGGCCTCGCGAGCCGCCTCAGGCGTGTCGATGACTTCACCGGCCAGCACCGGTACACCGTGCTTGGCGAAGAGGTCCCTCGCCTGGTACTCGAACAGGTCCACGCGCGTCCGTCCCTTGTCTTCAAAGATTCGCAGTGATTC
This sequence comes from Streptomyces sp. NPDC031121, assembly GCF_055570615.1. Taxonomy (NCBI): domain Bacteria; kingdom Bacillati; phylum Actinomycetota; class Actinomycetes; order Kitasatosporales; family Streptomycetaceae; genus Streptomyces; species Streptomyces sp. NPDC031121. The sequence goes on along the minus strand of NZ_JBVIGV010000001.1, from coordinate 72,165 downwards.
GCGGTTGTCTGCGTGGGCGTGCCGCGGAGGGCAACGTGACGGCTCTGTCACAAGGGAGGCGCACACGGTGACCGTGGACGCGGCATGTCCGTCTCGCAGGTTATCCCCGGGACACCTGCCGCCCTAAATCGCAGATCACACCGGCGCGGTGATTCCCCTCACAGATCGGCCGACCGGTGAGCTGCGAATTCGTGCGATCTGACCATTTACCGCCGGCGGTACGGGCTCCCGGTCAGGGCGCGGGCAGCGGCCTCCCCTCGATCGCCGCGGCCATCACCTCGGGGAACAGGTCGGGCGTGCAGGCGAAGGCGGGCACGCCGAGCGCGGCGAGGGCCGCCGCCTGCTCCCGGTCGTGGGCGGGGGCGCCCTCGTCGGACAGGGCCAGCAGCGCCACGAACGCGGTCCCGGCCGCCCGCATCGCGGCGACCCGCTTGACCATCTCGCCGCGTATGCCGCCCTCGTGCAGGTCGCTGATCAGGACGACGACGGTGTCGGCGGGCCGGGTGATCCGGGACTGGCAGTAGGCCAGGGCCCGGTTGATGTCCGTGCCGCCGCCGAGCTGCGCGGCGAACAGGACGTCCACCGGGTCGTCGATGCGGTCCGTCAGGTCGGCGACCGAGGTGTCGAAGGCGACGAGCCGGGTGGAGAGCGACCGCATGGAGGCCAGGACGGCGCCGAAGACGGAGGCGTAGACGACCGAGGGGGCCATGGACCCGGACTGGTCGATGCAGAGGACGACCTCCTTCCGCACGGAGTGCGCCGACCGGCCGTACCCGACGAGCCGCTCGGGGACCACGGTGCGCTGCTCGGGCAGGTAGTTCTTCAGGTTCGCGCGTATGGTGCGGCCCCAGTCGATGTCGGCGCGGCGCGGGCGGGCGGTGCGGGCCGAGCGGTCGAGGGCGCCGGTGACGGCGGACCGCGTGCGGGAGCCGAGCCGCTCCTCCAGCTGCCGGACGACGCCGCGGACGACGGCCCGCGCCGTCTCGCGGGTCGTCTCCGGCATGGCCGCGCTCAGGGACAGCAGGGTGCCGGCAAGGTGCACGTCCGGTTCGAGGGCCTCCAGCATCTCCGGCTCCAGCAGCAGCGCGGACAGCCCGAGGCGGTCGATGGCGTCGCGCTGCATCACCTGCACGACGGGGGCGGGGAAGTACCGGCGGATGTCGCCCAGCCAGCGGGCCACGGCCGGCGCGGAGCCCCCGAGCCCGCCGGACCGCTCCCCCGCCGCCCGCCGGGAGCCGCCGTTTCCGGCGCTGCCGGCGCTGCCGGCGCTGCTGTCGTACAGCACGCCCAGCGCATCGTCCATGGCCCGGTCCCGGCCGGCCAACACGCAGCCCGTGCCGTCGCCGCCGGTCCCGCCGAGCACGAGCCGCCACCGCCGCAGCCGCTCCCCCTCCGCCGCGGCACCTTCGGCACCGTCCGACTGCTTCATCCGCACCATCTCCCCGTCGTCGTCCGGCCGGCGCCCCGCCGCCCTGTCCCGTTCATCCGCGCCGTCCCCCCGTCGTCTTCCGGTCGGCGCCCCGCCGGCACGTCTCCGTCCCGCCGGCTTCCGGGTGCGCCGGGCCGTCGGCCGTGCGCGGCTGCGGGGCGGGCCGGTCGGCGGCTTCCAGCAGCAGGCGGGCCACGTCGGCCGCGGCGGCGGCGCGGATCGTGTCGAGTTCCGCGGCGAAGCCCTCCGGGGGTCCCCCGCCGGCCGCCGTGCGCCGGGCGCCGGGGCCGCGCCGGGCCAGGTCGCCGAGCGTCCGCCGCACCCCCGGCTCGTACGCCCCGAACGTCCTGCGCAGCATCGGCAGCACGTCCGTGAACGCGGCCGCCGGGACCGCGGCGAGCCAGGAGTCGACCAGGCCGAACAGCCGGTCGTCGTGGACGAGCAGCGTGCCGCCGCCGGCGCCGGAGCCGGCGAAGCCGTCGATCCAGCCGGCCGCGTCCGCGGGGGCGGCCGCCGGCGACAGCGCCAGCCCCATCAGCCGGGCCGCCTCCGGCGCGGGCAGCCGCCCTCCGTCGAGCAGCAGGCGGACCGCCCGGCCCCGTATCGCCCCGGGCACGGCGTCCCGGGCGCCCAGCGCGGCGAGGACCGCCGCCCAGCGCTCCCCCAGCTCCTCGTCGTCCAGCAGGCCGACCGCCCGGTGCACCGCCTCCACGTGCCCGCGCATCCCGGCTGCCGCATCGGCGTCGAGGCCGCCGGCGCAGGCGGGCGGCAGGGCGACGCAGATCCGCTCCGCGAGTCCGCGCGCCACCGCGCGGAGGGCCGGTGCAGCGGTGCCCCGGACGTCCCCGTACCGCAGGGCGCGGGCCAGCGCGGGCAGGGCCTGCGCCAGGCGGGCCGCGTCGGTGTCGAGGGCCGCCAGGTCGGCGAGGGCCCGCAGCACCTGCGGCAGCGCCTCGGGCAGCCCGGCCAGCAGGCACCGCTCCGCCAGCGCGGTCACCTCGGCGAGTTCCCGGGCGGCCGCCGCGTCCGCCGCGGCCCTGGCGGCGGCCGCGGCCTGGACGGTGGTGCCCCAGATGCCGGCCTCGGCCACCCGCACCGCCAGCTCCGGCTCCCAGCGCAGCCGCCACGCCTCGCGGAAGGTGCCGGTGCCGGGCCGGGAGGCCGCCGGGCAGCCCCAGCCGATGCCGAGCAGCCGCAGCCGGTGCAGCAGCAGCGACCGGGCCGCGTCCGTCGGCCCCCGCAGGTCGAGTTCCAGCTCCCGCTCCTGCGGCTCGGCCTTCAGCCGCAGCGAGCGCTGCTGCCGGGCGAGGTCCTGCTGCAGCGGCACCGCGGGCGCGCCGTCGGGGACCCGGCCGAGGACGTCGCCGACGGCCAGGCGGTCCTCGACGAGCGCCAGCGGCACGTCGGAGCCGTCGCACATCACCGCCCGGACGGCGTCCAGGGTCTCGGCGAGGCCGGGCCCGGGCCGGCCGCGCACCGCGGCGAGCGTGCCGACGAGCCGGACCGCCTCGATCACGTGCGCCGGGGAGACCGGCAGGTCCTCCTCCCGGAGCAGAGCGGCCGCCCTGGCCATCCAGCGCTCGACCGGACGGTCGGGGGCGGCGTCCAGGTGGGCGTACCAGCCGGGCGCTGCGACACCGGCGCCGTAGCCGCCGGTACGGGCGAGCCGCCGGTGCGTCCACGGCACCCAGGCTGTCTCGACCCTGGTCCTGGGCAGGCCGGCCAGCAGCCGCCTGTCGGCGGCGGCCGTGGCCGCGGCGCGCAGCGCCGGGACGTGCCAGGCGCCGCACACGACCGCGCAGCCGTCGCCGAACTCGCGGCGGGCGGCCCGGATCCGCTGCCGCATGTGGGCCTCGCGGACCAGGTCGCGGGGGCGGCCGCCGATCGTCCCCGAGGCGTCCTCCGGGTGGGCCTCGCGCAGTGCCGCCATGGCGTCGCCGAGCACCTCGAACGCGGCGAGCGGGTCGGCGGCGTCCGCGCCGGGTCCGCCGCGGTGCTCGACCGTGTCCTCCCACCAGCGCTCGGGGTCCCCGTACCCGGCGGCCGCGGCGAGCGCGCCGAGCGGGTCGGGCCGCGCGGCGCCGCCCGGCGGCTCCCCGGGCTCCGCATCGGCGGCGAGCGTGTGGGCGGCGGGCAGGTCGATGAACCGCACGGGGACGGGCGGCCGCTGCTCCTGCGCCCAGCGGATGGCGGCCCACTCCGGGGAGAACGCGGCCAGCGGCCAGAACACGGCCCGGCCGGGGTCGTCCGCGGCGTGCGAGAGCAGCGCGACGGGCGGCCGCATCGCCGGGTCTGCGGCGAACGGCAGCAGGGCGTCGCCTTCGGGCGGGCCCTCGACCAGCACGGCCGGCGGCCGGGCGGCGTCCAGGGCGGCCCGGACCGCGCGCGCCGAGCCGGGCCCGTGGTGGCGGACGCCCAGCAGTAGCGGCCCCCGCCGGGCGGGCGGGGCGGCCGGGCTCATGGCGCCACCTCCCTGCAGGCCCGGTAGAAGTCCTGCCAGCCGTCCCGCTCGCGGACCACGGCCTCCAGGTACTCCTGCCAGACGACCCGGTCGGCGGCCGGGTCCCGGACGACCGCGCCGAGGACGCCCGCGGCCACGTCGGACGGGCGCAGCACGCCGTCGCCGAAGTGGGCGGCGAGGGCCAGCCCGTGGGTGACGACAGAAATGGCCTCGGCGGTGGACAGGGTGCCGCTCGGGGTCTTCACCTTGGTGCGGCCGTCGCCGGTGACGCCCTCGCGCAGCTCGCGGAAGACGGTGACGACGCGGCGTATCTCCGCCAGCGCGTCGGGCGCGGGCGGCAGGTCGAGGGCGCGGCCCAGCTGGTCGACGCGGCGGGCGACGATGTCGACCTCGGCGTCGGCGGTGGCGGGCAGCGGCAGCACGACGGTGTTGAAGCGGCGGCGCAGCGCGCCGGACAGGTCGTTGACGCCGCGGTCGCGGTCGTTGGCGGTGGCGATGAGGTTGAAGCCGCGGACGGCCTGCACCTCCTGCCCCAGCTCCGGTATGGGCAGGGTCTTCTCGGACAGGATGGTGATCAGCGAGTCCTGGACGTCGGCCGGGATCCGGGTCAGCTCCTCGACGCGGACGGTCGCCCCCTCGGCCATGGCCCGCATGACCGGGCTGGGGACGAGGGCCTCGCGGCCGGGGCCGCGGGCGAGGAGGCGGGCGTAGTCCCAGCCGTAGCGGACGGCCTCCTCGGGGGTGCCGGCGGTGCCCTGGACGAGCAGGGTGGAGTTTCCGCTGACGGCGGCCGCGAGGTGCTCGGACACCCAGGTCTTGGCGGTGCCGGGGACGCCGAGCAGGAGCAGCGCGCGGTCGGTGGCGAGCGTGCTGACGGCGACCTCGACGATGCGGCGGGGGCCGACGTACTTCGGGGTGACGGCGGTGCCGTCGGCGAGGGTGCCGCCGAGGAGGTAGGTGGCGACCGCCCACGGGGAGAGCTTCCAGCGGGGCGGGCGGGGCCGGTCGTCGGCGGCGGCCAGGGCTTTCAGTTCGTGCGCGAAGGCGTCCTCGGCGTGCGGTCGCAGCGCCTGGGCGCCGGTGCCGTTCCCGTGCGTGTCCATCGTCCCCCTCCGATGTCCCGCAGCCGTCCGACGACTGCTGCACCCACGGTGCACCACGCCACTGACAACGGGCCTCCCACGCAGGGTTGTTGCAGGTCAGGGCGATTGTCAGTGCGGGTCCCTACGGTGGTTCCCATGACTGACCAACAGGTCCGCCACACCATGGAGCAGGTGCCGTCCCGTGCTCGTGACGCCCCGTCGGGGGCGCACGGCCCGGGGCGGGGGGAGGCAGGTCCGCAGACCCGGATCGGAGGTTCCGCTTCCGGTCGGGCTTCGGGGGCGCGAGCCGCGCCGGCGGACCCGGAGGCGGCGCGGCGCCGGGCCGAGCGGAGGGCGGCCCGGATCGGCGCCGGGGTCGCGGAGTTGGAGCAGCGCCTGGCCGACCTGGTCCGCGAGGGACTGGCCGGCCGGGAGCAGGCGGGACGGGCGGCCTGGGAGGAGACCGCGGCGCGCATGGTCGACGCCCAGGCGCCCGGGCTCGCGGCCCGGGTGAGGGAGTGGGGGGAGATACCCGGTTGCGGCCCCGGCTGGCCCGCCCGGATGCTGGAGGAGGGCGCGCTGCTGCACCTGCTGAACCGGGGATGGCTCGGTCTGGCAGGCCTGCCGCAGCCGCTCGCCGCGGTGGTACGGAGCAGGGTGGGGCTCCCGGACACCGCCGCGGAGGGGGAGGCCGTACGGGACCGCTGGCTGGTGCTGGCCCAGTACGACTCGGTGTCGCCGGACGGCCGGCTCACCACCCGCCGGACATGGCTGCGCGGGACGGTGGGCGGGCGACCGGCCCTGGTCCTGGACTTCGGTCCGCCGGGGCGGCCGCCGCGGCTCGCGCTGCCGGTCGGACGGGTGGTGGAGGCGGAGGCCCGCTTCCGCCCCGGGACGGCGGGACTGCGCGCGGACCTCCCGGAGGGGTGCGGCGCGGGGGCGCCGTGCCTGCAGGCCCCGGAGGGGGTCGGCACCGGGGCGGCGCTCGACGCGTACGGGGCCGCGCTGCGGGAGGACCCGTGGCTTGAGTCCTGGCCGGTCGTGCTGGGCCCCGTGGTCCCGGTACCGGGCGAACGGGGCTGGCAGCTGGCCGACGCCGAAGGCGGCGGCGCCCTGCCGGTCGCCTCCGGCGGGGACCGGCCGCAGGCCGGGCTGTGGCAGCTGGCCGCCCTGTCGGGCGGCGGGCCGGTCACCGTCTTCGGCGAATGCGGACACCGCGGTTTCACACCGCTCACGGCCTGGGAGCCCGGCTGCCCGCAGCCGGTCGCCCTGACCGGCTGAGGGGGCCGGGGCCGGGGCTGCACCAGGGGAGGGAGCACGGGCGCGGGGGCGTCCGTGTGCAAGGACGACAAGCCGGGGGGCTCGGTCATGAACGACAACCACGCCAGCTGAAAGGCCGGATACGACGACGACAGGCCGCTCCGGTCCCGCGGAGGGGGCGGGACCGGAGCACGGAACACCGAGAGGGAGGGGGCACGATGACCGCCACGGCCGGGGAGGGGCGCCACGGGGAGGCCGCGGAGGCCTGGGCGGACCGGGGGGATCGGGGGGATCGGGGGGATTGGGGGGATTGGGGGGAGCTGGTCGGGGCGGCGCTGCTCGGCACCGGGCGGCGCGGCGGCAGCCCGCACGAGCTGCTCGACGCGGCGGCCGTGCACACGCTGCGCCGCCGCGCCGGGCTCCGGCCCGCCGCGGCGGCGCCCCGGCCGCAACCCGCACCGGCGGATCCGCGGCCGGAGCCGCCGGAGCCCGCCCGGCAGCGGCTCGCCCAGCTGCTGGCCGGCCGGGCGGGAGCGGGCGCCGGATCCGGGCGGCGGGGGACCGCACCGGACCTGGCGGAACTGCTGCCGCAGTGGCTGGCGGCGGCCGGCCGGCACGGCTACCGGGCGCCCGCCGCGCTGCTGCCCGCGCTGCTCGACGCGGCCCGGGCCCGCAGCGACCTGCGGCCGCATGCCCTGGCCCTGGCCGGACCGCGCGGAACGTGGCTGGCCGGGCTCAACCCCGACTGGCGGTTCGCGCTGCGCGGCGGGGCGGGCGGGGGGCTGCCCGACCCGGAGGACGCCGCCGCGGTACGGCAGTTGTGGCAGGAGGGGCTGTTCGCGGAGCGGGCGGGCCTGCTGGGCGCCGTACGGGCCCGCGATCCCGCCGCGGCGGTCCGGCTGCTGTCGTCGACCTGGGCCGCCGAGCGCGCCGAGGACCGGCTGATGTTCCTGGACTCGCTGCGGGTCGGGCTGTCCGCCGGCGACGAGCCGTTCCTGGAGGCAGCCCTGGACGACCGGAGCCGCAACGTCCGGGCGACCGCCGCGGAGCTGCTGTCGGCGCTTCCGCAGTCCGCGCTGGCCCTGCGGATGGCCCGGCGGGCGCTCGCCTGCGTCGGGCCGCAGGGCGTGGCCCCGCCGGCCGGGTGCGACGCGGGCATGCTGCGCGACGGAGTCGCCGAACGGCCGCCCGCCGGGCGCGGCGAGCGCTCCTGGTGGCTGGGCCAGCTGGTGGAGGCGGCGCCGCTGTCCTGCTGGCGGGACCGCTTCGGGGGGCTGGACGCCGCCGCGATCGTGGCCCTGCCGATGCCCGGCGGCGAGGCCTGGGCCGAGGAGCTGCACGCGGCGTGGTGCCGGGCGGCGGTCCGGCAGCGGGATCCGGAGTGGGCGGCGGCGCTGCTGGGCTCGCCGGCCGCGCCGACCGCGACCGCGCCGGGCACGGCCTCGCTCGCCGAGCGGGCCCGGCTGCTGTCGGTCCTGCCGGAGGGGGAACGGGCCGGGTGGGTGGCCCGGTTCGTCGGCGCGCACGGGCTGTCCGAGGCGTTCCAGCTGCTCGGGGCGTGCGTCGTGCCGTGGGCGGGGCCGCTCGGCCGGGCCGTGGTCGACGCGCTCGACGCGGCGCGGGAGGCGGGCGGCTACCCGTGGAGCTTCAGCGGAGTGATGGGGCTGGCGGAGCGCTGCCTCGACCCGGCCGAGGCGGACCGGCTGCAGTCCCTCACCGCCGCCGCGGAGCCGGCGGACGCCGGTGGGGCCGCGGGCGCCGGCGCGTACTGGGCCGAGGCGTTCCAGCGGCTGACGGCCACCCTGCGGCTGCGCGCGGCGATGCTCGCCGAACTCGCCCCGGAGCCCGCCGTGTGACGCGCCGACACCCGGGCGGCGGGGGGGGGGGGGGGGGGGGTTGGGGGGGGGGGGGGGGGAGGGGGGGGGGGGGGGGGGGGGGGGGGGGGGGGGGGGGGAGGGGCAGGCCGCCGCCTTGGAGGTGCTT
>NZ_JBVIGV010000001.1:60565-63940 GCF_055570615.1 Streptomyces sp. NPDC031121 | reverse complement strand
TCTCCCCACACCCCACCCCACCCGCCACCTCCATCCCCCACCCCCCCCCCCCCCCCCCCCCCCCCCCCCCCCCCCCCCCCCCCCCCCCCCCCCCCCCCCCCCCCCGGGGCGGCGCGGTCAGCGGCGGATGTTCTCGCGCACCCAGTCCACGATCGACGTCGTCGTCGCGCCCGGGGTGAAGATCGCGGCCACGCCCTTCTCCTTGAGGGGGGCGATGTCGTCGTCGGGGATGATGCCGCCGCCGAACACCTTGATGTCCTCCGCCTCGCGCTCCCGCAGCAGTTCCAGCACCCGGACGAACAGCGTGTTGTGGGCGCCCGAGAGGATCGACAGGCCGATCGCGTCGGCGTCCTCCTGGATGGCGGTGTCCACGATCTGCTCGGGGGTCTGGTGCAGGCCCGTGTAGATGACCTCCATGCCCGCGTCCCGCAGGGCGCGCGCGATCACCTTCGCGCCGCGGTCGTGGCCGTCGAGACCCGGCTTGGCCACCACCACACGGATCGGACCGGTCACACCCATCGCACTGCCTCCCGAGTGAACGAACGTTAAGTACAGCATCGCGCACGCCGCCGTTTCACGGTGAAGCGGGAGGGGGAAATCACACGTGGGACGGCGTTGATTCACCGCCGGGGGAGCCGCACCGCCAGGCACCGCGCCACCGTACCGACAGCCGCACGGCACGGCGGCGCGGTCGGCAGCAGTCCCAGAGGTCTTAGGGGAGGCCGTCGATGGGGCTGTCGCCGTGGCTGTCCGCGCCCTTTTCCGCACTCGTCCGCGCCGGGGTCCTGGAGGCGGTCCTGTTCGGCGCGCACGTCGTGCACTACCCGACCGGGATCCGCCAGGAGAGGCCCGCCGCGCCCGGGCCGGGCGGGGCGCACCCGCCGGTCCTGCTGCTGCACGGCTTCACCGACAACCGGTCCGTGTTCGTCCTGCTGCGCCGCCACCTCGCCGCGGACGGCCGCCGGCAGGTCGAGGCGTACAACTACTCGCCCCTCACCCGCGACGTGCGCGCCGCGGCCCGGCGCGTCGCCCGGCAGGTCGAGGAGCTGTGCGAGCGGACGGGCCGGGAGCGGGTCGACCTCGTCGGGCACAGCCTGGGCGGGCTGGTCGGCCGGTACTACGTCCAGCGGCTCGGCGGCGACGCGCGCGTGCGCACCCTCGTCACCCTCGGCTCCCCGCATTCCGGTACGCGTGTGGCGCCGTTCATGGACGCCCACCCCCTCGTCCGGCAGATCCGCCCGGATGCCCCGCTGATCGCCGAGCTGCGCGGGCCCGCCGCGGGCTGCCGCACCCGGTGCGTGGCGTTCTGGAGCAGGTGCGACGAGCTGATGGTGCCGGCGGCCACCGCGCGCATCGAACACCCCGACCTGATGGCGGAGAACATCGAGGTCAGGGGCGTCGGGCACCTGGCGCTGGCCGTACACCCGGCCGTCGCGGCGGCGGTGCGGCAGGCCCTCGACGGGCCGGGTCCGGCGGCCGCGGATGCACCGGGCGAGGCGGCGCCGGCGGCCTGAGCACCGACCCCCGCCGAAGTCGAACGGATTTCGAACTCAGGGCCAAGGCTGGGCATGGGACGGACCGAAAGACGGCCGAATGCCCGGTTCCGCTCAGCCGGAACCCCTCCGAAGATTGTCGTGGCCAGTGACCGCCGGGTACAGTCACGCCACTGCTCTCCCCAGGGATTCCCCCGTCCCTGGCCACCCAGGCCCCCACTGCCGAGGCGAAAGAGAAGTTGGTGAACGACCGCCCCTCGTCGGGCCTGTATCCCGATCCCGGGTACGATGGCCTTTCGACCACCACTTTCGCCGGTAACTCCCCCTATGTTTCCTACGAAACGCAGGGCCAGGGCTACGACTACTCGGCGTACGGCGCCTACGACGCCGGCGTCACCGGCACGTACGACGCCACCGCCTGGACGGCGGCCCCCCAGACCGGCTACGCGCAGGACGGCTACCTGCCGACGATCCCGGCCCAGGGAGCGCACGAGGAAGCGGCCGCCACCGGCCAGTGGGACACCGGCGCCTGGACCGCTTCCGGCACCGACTACCCGTCCGCGGCCGCCGCGTTCGGATACGACCAGACCGGCCAGTGGGCGGCGGCGCCCGGCTACGGCACCACGGGCACGGACACCGGCGCGTACGACGCCACCGCCTGGAACACCGTCCCCCAGGACCAGCAGCAGACCCAGGCGTTCTCCTTCGCGTACGAGGCGGAGGTGCAGCAGCCGCAGCAGGACACCGGCTACGCGGACGACGCGTACACCGGCACCGCCGTGTTCGAGGCGGTCGCCGAGGAGGCGTTCACGCCCGACTTCGAGCCCGGATTCGAATCCGGCTTCGAGCCCGACGCCGTACCGGCCTCCGAAGCCGGCGCCGACGACGCGTTCGACGCGCCCTCCCCCGTGCACGACCTGCCGACGCAGGCCATGCCCGTCACGCCGGCGCCCGCCGGACCCGCCGCCGGAACGCGCGCCTCGCGCCGCGCCGGCGCCAAGTCCGGTCACACGAGCGGCGGCAGCGGCCGCCGCCGCACCCCGGCGAAGCGTTCCGCCCTGCTCACCGTCGCCGTCCCCTCGGCGTGCGTGGTGGGCGTCGCCGGTGTCGCCGCGGCCTCCGTCGGCGGCCTGACCGGCAGCGAGAAGCCCGCCGAGGACACCACCACGATGGCCGCGCCTGACCCGGCGTCCGTCAAGCCGGTCGCGGCCAACAGCAAGCTCGACACCCAGCTGGAGGCGCTCAGCGCCGACGCCGGGGACTTCGCGGACCGCGCGAGCCGCACCCAGGAGCGCATCGACCTGCGCCAGCGCCAGGACGAGGAGCGCAAGCGGAAGGCGGAGGAGGCGGCCGCGAAGGAGGCGGCCCGCCCCAAGTTCGCCATCCCGGTAGCCCAGCGAGGCCTCAGCGCCTCCTTCGGGCAGGCCGGCGGCATGTGGATGTCCGTGCACACGGGCATCGACTTCCCCGTGGGCTACGGCACCCCGGTCATGGCCGCCACCGACGGCACCGTGCGCACCCAGTGGAACAGCGCCTACGGCAACATGGCGATAGTGACGGCCCCCGACGGCACCGAGACCTGGTACTGCCACCTCAGCAGCACCAAGATCCGGTCCGGCAAGGTGAAGGCGGGCGAGGTCATCGCCTACTCCGGCAACTCCGGCAACTCCACCGGCCCGCACCTGCACTTCGAGGTCCGGCCCGGCGGCGGCTCCGCCATCGACCCCCTGGCCTGGCTGCGGGCCAAGGGCCTCAACCCGAGCTGACGCCGCCGGACATCCGCAGAACCGGGAGCGGGGGGGGGGGGGGGGGGGGGGGGGGGGGGGGGGGGGGGGGTGGGGGGGGTTTTGTTTTGGTGGGTCTCGCCAGCACATACGTCGGT
>NZ_JBVIGV010000001.1:0-60555 GCF_055570615.1 Streptomyces sp. NPDC031121 | reverse complement strand
AAAGAAGGAGAGAATAACCCTCTCTCTCATCACCAAAAAATCTGGTGCCCTTCTTTTGGGTGTTGGTGGCTGGGGGGGGGGGTTGGGAGGGGGGGGCCGTCTCCCCTCCCCCCCCCCCCCCCCCCCCGCTCCCGTTCCCTAGAGCTTCTGCACCGGCGCGTACCGCAGCAGCAGCCGCTTCGGCTTGGCGTCCCCGAAGTCGATGGTCGCCTGCGCGTCGGCGCCGGCGCCCCGCACCTCCATCACGGTGCCCAGCCCGAACTGGTCGTGCGTCACCCGGTCGCCGACCGCCAGCGACACGACCGGCTTCTCGGCGGCCCGCCGCGTGGCGAACCCGGACGGACCCGAGCGCGTGCGCGCCGAGGACAGGAAGGCCTCCGGCGAGGTGCCGAACGAGGCCTTGCCCGACCCGTGGCCCTGGCCCCGCACCGGACCGGCCGGCTTCTGCGCGGCGCCCGTGCGCTTCCACTGCAGGTACTGGGCGGGGATCTCCTCCAGGAACCGCGACGGCGGGTTGTAGGAGGGGGTGCCCCAGGCACTGCGCATCGCGGAGCGGGTCAGGTACAGCCGCTCGCGGGCACGCGTGATGCCGACGTACGCCAGCCGGCGCTCCTCCTCCAGCTCCTTGGTCTGGCCCAGCGCCCGCATGTGCGGGAAGACGCCGTCCTCCATGCCGGTCAGGAACACCACCGGGAACTCCAGGCCCTTCGCGGTGTGCAGGGTCATCAGCGTGATCACGCCGCTGCCCTCGGTGTCCTCGTCCGGGATCTGGTCGGAGTCGGCGACGAGGGCGACCTGCTCCAGGAACTCGGCCAGCGTGCCGCCGCCCGCCGCGGCGCCCTCCTCCGCACCGGCCGCCGCGCCGCCCTCGGCGCGGGCCTGCTCGAACTCCAGGGCCACCGCGGCGAGCTCCTGGAGGTTCTCGATCCGCGTCTCGTCCTGCGGGTCGGTGGAGGCCTGGAGCTCGGCGAGGTAGCCGGTGCGCTCCAGGACCGCCTCCAGGACGACGGCCGGGCCGGCGCCGGACTCGGCGATCGTGCGGAGCTCCTCCATCAGCACGTTGAAGCGCTTCACCGCGTTGGTCGAGCGCGCGGCCATGCCGTACGCCTCGTCCACGCGGCGCAGCGCCTGCGGGAAGGTGATCTTCTCGCGCATCGCGAGGGCGTCGACCATCGCCTCGGCGCGCTCGCCGATGCCGCGCTTGGGCACGTTCAGGATGCGGCGCAGCGGGACGCTGTCCTCGGGGTTCGCCAGGACGCGCAGGTACGCGAGGATGTCGCGGACCTCCTTGCGCTCGTAGAAGCGGACCCCGCCGACGACCTTGTAGGGCAGGCCGACGCGGATGAAGACCTCTTCGAAGACGCGGGACTGCGCGTTGGTCCGGTAGAAGATCGCGACATCGCCGGCCCTGGCCTCGCCGGCGTCGGTGAGCCGGTCGATCTCCTCGGCGACGAACTGGGCCTCGTCGTGCTCGGTGTCGGCGACATAGCCGGTGATGACGGCGCCGGCCCCCGCCTGCGTCCACAGGTTCTTGGCGCGGCGGTTCTCGTTGCGCTCGATGACCGCGTTGGCGGCGGACAGGATCGTCTGCGTGGAGCGGTAGTTCTGCTCCAGCAGGATCGTCGTCGCGTCCTTGTAGTCCTCCTCGAACTGGAGGATGTTGCGGATCGTCGCGCCGCGGAAGGCGTAGATCGACTGGTCGGCGTCGCCCACGACGCACAGCTCGGCCGGCGGCAGGTCCGGGTAGCCGGTGCCGACGAGCTCGCGCACCAGGGTGTACTGGGCGTGGTTGGTGTCCTGGTACTCGTCCACGAGGACGTGCCGGAAGCGCCGCCGGTAGTGCTCGGCGACGTCCGGGAACGCCTGGAGCAGGTGGACGGTCGTCATGATGATGTCGTCGAAGTCGAGCGCGTTGGCCTCGCGCAGCCGCCCCTGGTACATCGCGTACGCCTGGGCGAGGGTCTTCTCGAACCCGTCGGCTGCCTGGGCCGCGAAGGCGTCCTCGTCGATGAGCTCGTTCTTGAGGTTGGAGACCTTGGCGTTGAAGGACTTCGGCGGGAACTTCTTCGGGTCGAGGTCCAGGTCGCGGCAGACCAGCGCCATCAGGCGCTTGGAGTCCGCCGCGTCGTAGATCGAGAACGAGGAGGTGAAGCCGAGCCGCTTGGACTCGCGGCGCAGGATGCGCACGCACGCGCTGTGGAAGGTGGAGACCCACATGGCGTTGGCGCGCGGTCCGACGAGGCCCTCGACGCGCTCCTTCATCTCGGCGGCGGCCTTGTTCGTGAAGGTGATCGCCAGGATCTGCCCGGGGTGGACGTTCCGCGCGGCCAGCAGGTGGCCGATGCGGTGGGTCAGCACCCGGGTCTTGCCGGAGCCGGCGCCGGCCACGATCAGCAGCGGGGAGCCGGCGTGGACCACGGCGGCGCGCTGCTGCTCGTTCAGCCCGTGCAGCAGGGCGGCCGGGTCGATGACCGGCTTGGCGGTGCCGTCGCGGTAGTAGGCGTCACCGCTCATGGGCACGTCGAAGCGGCCCTCGAACAGGTCGTCCGCGCCGGGCTCGGGGGCGCGGTCGTCCGCGTATTCCTCGGGGGGCGGGGGCTCCTCGTCGGAGGGGGTGAGGTCCGCCAGGAAGCTGTCGTCAAAGAGGCTGCTCATCGCCTTCCGAGTCTAGGGCCTGTCCGGCGGATCATGGCCGGGCCCGCGGCGTCCGGCACGGCACCTCGCCGCGTTGCCGAAGTGCCCCGATAGCTCCGCTATCGCGACCCTCCGGCGCCTTGCGATGCACCGCACCGGGCGCCGCGGCCCATCCGGCCCTGATCCGCCGGACAGGCCCTCGGGGCGGCGCGGACACCCGGCCCCGGACCGGAGGAATCGGCCGTATCTCACACCGGCGCCGACCCCCCTCCGGGAGCCGGCCGGGGGCCCCGTACGCTCGACCGCATGGACGTACTGATCAATGTCTTCGTCGGCCTGCACATCATCGGTATCGCCTCGCTGCTGGGCGGCTTCCTGACCCAGATGAAGGCGATGGGCGACGGCACGGCGCGCTTCACGCCCGCGATGCTGCACGGCGCGCTGACGATGCTCGTCACCGGCGTCCTGCTGGTCGGCTTCCGCGAGATGGACGGCGGCACCCTCAACCACATCAAGATCGGCGTCAAGCTCGCCGTCCTGTTCGTGATCCTCTGCCTCGTCTACGTCAAGCGCGACGAGGAGCGGGTCGACAAGGCCCTGTTCGGGACCGTCGGCGCGCTGACCGTGGTCAATATCTTCGTCGCCGTCCTCTGGCACTGATCGTCAGGCCGCCAGATCCGGTCGCGTCGGGACACTTTGCGGTCATCCCGCCGTCCGACCGCCGTCCCGCCCTCTAGCGTCCTCCTCCGAGCCGAGCCCGACCGGAGGAAGGACGTGAGGCCCGCGTGGCCAGTCATCGAAAGCCCAGGCAGCGCCCGCTCCGCGGCGGCACCGTCCGGACCGCCGCCACCCTCGCCCTGGCGGGCGCTGCCACCGCCACCGCCCTCGAAGGCACCTCCCACGCCGAGCCGCGGCAGACGCCCGCCGGGATCAAGGCGGAGGCCGACCGGCTCTACGAGGAGGCCGAGGCCGCCGGCGAGCGGTACAACGGGGCGAAGGAGAAGGCGGAGGAGGCCCAGCGCGCCCTGGACGGGCTGCGCGACGAGACCGCCCGCCGCACCGACCGGCTGAACGAGGCCCGCCGCACCCTCGGCGCCCTCGCCGCGGGCCAGTACCGCAGCGGCGGCCTCGGCCCCGCCGTCCGCCTGGCGATGTCCGACGACCCGCAGGAGTTCCTGGAGCGGGCCGCCCTGCTGGACCGCGCCGGCGACCGCAGCGCCGCCGAGGTCGCCTCCGTACGCCGGCAGCTCGACGAGGTCGGCGCCCTGCGCAAGACGGCGGCAGGGCACCTCGCCGAACTGCGCGAGCGCGAGGGCGAACTCGCCCGCCACAAGTCCGCCGTCGAGGCGAAGCTGGAGGCCGCCCGGCGGCTGCTGGCCCGGCTGACCGCCGAGGAGCGCGCCGCGTACGAGGCCCGGGCCGGCGGCGGCGCCGCGCAGGCCGGGACCGGGCAGGCGGCGGCCGCCCCCGCACCGCCCGGCGACGGGTCGCGCGCGGCCCGCGCCGTCGCCTTCGCGTACGGCGCCATCGGCAAGCCGTACGTGTGGGGGGCGACCGGGCCGGGCGCGTACGACTGCTCCGGGCTGACGCAGGCCGCCTGGCGATCCGCCGGGGTGTCCCTGCCGCGCACGACGTACACGCAGATCAACGCAGGCCGGCGGGTCGCCCGCGGCGAGCTGGCCCCGGGCGACCTGGTGTTCTTCTACTCCGGCGTCACGCACGTCGGCCTCTACGTCGGCAACGGTCAGATGATCCACGCCCCGCGTCCGGGCTCGACGGTCCGCGTGGCGCCGGTCGACTCGATGCCGTGGGCGGGGGCCTCCCGCCCGGCCTGAACCGGCCCGCCCCGCCCCGGGCCGGCTACGGTGCCTTGACCTGGGTGCCCAGCCAGGCGAAGACCTGGGGGAGCTGCCGGACCCAGGCGTCGATGGTGTGGCCGCCGGTCGTCTTCTGCACCTCGATCCTGGTCGGGTGCCGGGCCGCCTGCTGGAGCGCGATCCCGGCCTGGTAGCCGTCGCCCTCGCCGCCCGTGACGAGCAGGGACACCGCGGGCGGCACCGGCGCCGCCTTCAGCATGGTGTGCAGGTTGTGCTCCTGGCGCAGGACCGGGTCCTCGCGGAGCAGGGAGGCGGGCTCCATCCCCGGGTCGTTGTAGCCGGACATGGAAACGGCCGCGGCGTACCGGTCGGGGTGGGAGATCGCCAGCTTGGCGGCGCAGTAGGCGCCCGCCGAGTACCCGGCGACGCCCCAGGAGCGCGGGTCGTCCGAGGCGCGGAAGTTGTCCGTGACCATCTTGCGGACGTCGACGCTGAGCCAGCTGTCGGCGTTGACCCGGCCCGGGATGTTGGCGCAGCCGGTCTCGGTGTCGCCGAGGAGCATGGTGCGCGCCGAGACGAGGATGAAGGGCTGGACCTGGCCGCTCTTCATGAGCGGCTCCAGCTTCTCCACCACCTTCAGTCCCTTGAACCAGGACTTGCCGGAGCCGGGCATGCCGGGGATCAGCTCGACGACGGGGAACTTGCGGTCCTTGTAGGCCGGGTCGTCGTACTGCGGCGGCAGGTAGACGAGGACGTCGCCCTTGACCCCGGAGATCTTCCCGTCGAGCTCGGTCGCCTGGACCCGGCCGCCCGGCACGTCGTCGACGGGGTGGAACTGCTGCTTCACCTTCGGGACCTCTTCGACCTTCTTGCCGCCGAGGCCGTCGGGGCCGAGGTCCTCGGCGGCCTGGACGTAGTCGCCCGTGCCGACCAGGTCGCCCCAGGTGGTGTAGAAGTTCTGCTCCCGGTTCACCCCGATGAACACCAGCGCGATGGCGGTGGCCTGGGCGAACACCATCATCAGCACGCGGGTGAGGGCGCGCACGGCGGCCGGGCCGCGCACCTTGCTCCACACGGCCAGCGGAAGGACGACGGCGATCGCCGTCAGGGCGATCGCCGCCACGAACACGGGGGTCCCGGTCAAGCTCGTCACGCCTGCCAAGAACGCCGCGACCCGCCTTGAGGTTCCCCATTCACCCTGCGGCGTGTGTCACAGAACGTGGCCGGGGCCGTCTCACACCAGGCGGCGGGCCGTCGCCCAGCGCGTCAGCTCGTGCCGGTTGGACAGCTGGAGCTTGCGCAGCACCGCGCTGACGTGGGACTCCACCGTCTTCACCGAGATGAACAGCTGCTTGGCGATCTCCTTGTACGCGTAGCCGCGGGCGATCAGCCGCAGCACCTCGCGCTCGCGCTGCGTCAGCCGGTCCAGGTCCTCGTCGACCGGCGGGGCGTCCGTCGAGGCGAACGCGTCGAGGACGAAGCCCGCGAGCCGCGGCGAGAACACGGCGTCGCCGTCCTGCACCCGGAAGACGGAGTCCACCAGGTCGGCGCCGGTGATCGTCTTGGTGACGTAGCCGCGCGCGCCGCCGCGGATGACGCCGATGACGTCCTCGGCGGCGTCCGACACCGACAGGGCCAGGAAGCGCACCGGGTTCTCGGCGGCCGCCGTCAGCGCGGCGCAGCGCCGCAGCACCTCGACCCCGCCGCCGCCGGGGAGGTGCACGTCGAGGAGGACCACCTCGGGCCGGGTGGCGGTGATGACGGTGACGGCCTGGTCGACGTCGGCCGCCTCGCCGACGACCTCGACGCCGGTCCGGGCGGTGTCGCCGATCTCCGCCTGCACACCCGCGCGGAACATCCGGTGGTCGTCGACGAGCACCACCCGGACCCGCCGGCCCGCCGCGCCCGCCTGTGCGTTCTGCTCCGTCATGCCGCGTTCGCCGCCCTCTCCATCTCCAGCTCGACTTCCGTGCCGCCGTCGGGCGCGGACCGCAGCCGTGCGGTCCCGCCGTTGCGCTGCATCCGGCCGATGATCGATTCTCGTACGCCCATGCGGTCGTCCGGTACCGCGTCGATGTCGAAGCCCGGACCGCGGTCCCGTACGGACACGAACACGGTCTGCCCCTCCACCTCCGCGTACACCTGCACCGGGCCCCCCTCGCCACCGTACTTGGCGGCGTTGACCATCGCCTCGCGCGCGGCCTGAACCTGCGCGCCCAGCCTCTCGTCGAGGGGGCAGTCGCCGACGACGACGACCTCGATGGGGACGCCGTGGTGGTCCTCCACCTCGGCGGCGGCCTTCTTCACGGCCTCGGCGAGGGTCGCCGGCTCCTCGGCCTCCTCCTTGCCGGTGCCCTCGGGCCTGTAGAGCCAGTTCCGCAGCTCGCGCTCCTGGGCGCGGGCCAGCCGGCGGACCTCGCCCGCGTCGTCGGCGTTGCGCTGGATCAGGGTGAGGGTGTGCAGCACCGAGTCGTGGACGTGGGCGGCGACCTCGGCGCGCTCCTGGGCGCGGATGCGCATCAGGCGCTCCTCGGAGAGGTCCTGCGTCATCCGGATCAGCCAGGGCCCGGCGAGCAGCGCGATCCCGGCGAGGACGGCCAGCGCGGCGGTCAGGACGTTGCCGAGCTGGGCGGCCGAGCCGCGGACGACGATGAAGACGGTCAGGCCGATCCCGACGAGCGCGATGCCCGCGCAGGCGCGGGCGAGCTGGAGCATCCGCCGGCTGCCGCCCGGCCCTGCCGCCCAGTGCTCGCGGCGGGCGTTGTCGGCCTGCCGCCAGACCAGGACGACACCCGCGCCGACGAGCAGCGTCGGCCACACGTAGCGCCCGGAGGCGCCGCCGGACTGCACCTTGGAGACGAAGATCCCGGCGCCGACGCACAGCGCGACCAGGGCGGTGATCTGGCCCTTCGCCGGTTTGCGCAGCCGCCTGGCGCCGTCTGGCAGGGTCTCGAACAGCTCATGGAGGGAGCGGCCCCCGCTGCGGCCGCCCACGCCGAGCGGGACGAACACCCAGAACGCGGCGTACAGCAGCACGCCGAGTCCGTCTCCCCAGATGAACAGCCCGAAGAAGGCGAGCCGCACCCACACGACCGGCAGCCCGAGGTGCCCGGCCAGGCCGCGGGCCACGCCGCCGAGCATGCGGCCGTCGGCGCTGCGGTAGAGACGGCGCTGCGGTGCCTCGTCGGGCTCGGGGGCGTGCGGGGTGCGCGGGGCGGCGGAGGCGGGCATGCCACCGATGGTCACACGCCCGGGCGCGGCGCGGCATCAGGGCATCCCCCCACGGGCCCCGGGGGGATCTCAGGGTCGCACCAGGGTGGGGCCCCGATGCCCGCCGCCGCGGAGCGCCTCCACCATGGAGCCATGACCGAGCACGACTCCCCGCCGCCGGCCGCTTCCGGCACGGCGGACCCGCAGGCGCCCGGGACCGCGGGGCGGCCCTCGGACCGGTCCGCCGAGCGGCCGCCCCTGCGCCGCAGCAAGCGCGACAAGGTCCTCGCCGGCGTGTGCGGCGGCCTCGGCCGCTACTTCGACCTCGACCCCGTGGTCTTCCGGATCGTGCTGGGCGTGCTCAGCGTCACCGGCGGTGTCGGCCTCCTCTTCTACGGCTTCGCCTGGCTGGTGCTGCCCGTCGACGGCGAGGAGGACAGCGAGGCGAAGAAGCTGCTGACCGGCCGGGTCGAGGGGACGACGCTGGCCGCGCTGTTCGCGGCGCTCGTCGGCTGCGCGCTGTTCCTGTCGATGCTGGACAACGGCGGCCTCGCCTCGTTCTCGGTGCTGGTGGTGCTGGCGCTGGGCGGGGCCGCGTACTGGTCGCAGCGCCACCGCGGTACGGCCGCCCCCGAGGCGGAGCCGCAGGCGGCGGGCCGCCCCGCCCCGCCGGAGACGAAGGCGCCGCCGGCGCCCGGCGCGCCCTCGTGGTGGCGGGACCCGCTGGTGAAGGACGGCACGACCGGCCCGTCCGGCAGCACCGGCTACCTGTGGGGGCCGGACGACTCGGCCGGGCCCGCGGAGCCCGGCGGCAAGGGCCACGGCTGCGGGCCGCGCGCCGCGCGGCCGGGCGGGCCGGGGCGGCCGCGCGGCGGCATCGGCGGCCGGCTGTTCGTCCTGGCCGTGCTGGCGGGTGCGGTGGCGACGGCGGCGGTGTGGGAGGACAGCACGCTCGGGCACGCCCTGCAGATCGGCCTCGCGTCGGTGCTCGCGGTCTTCGGCCTCGGCCTCGCGGTCAGCTCGTTCCGCGGCCGTACGGGGTTCGGGACGATCCTGCTGGCGCTGGCGACGGCCGGGCTGCTGGCGGTGTCGGCGGCGCTGCCGACGGAGATCGGCACCGACTGGCGGGAGGTGCGCTGGCGGCCGGCGGCGGTGGCCGACGTCCAGCCGGTGTACGAGTCCGGCACCGGCATCGCCACCCTGGACCTGAGCCGGCTGGACGTGCCGAAGGGCAGCACGCTGACCGTGCGCGCCGGCATCGACGCCGGGCTGCTGAAGGTGATCGTGCCCCGCGAGGTCACCGCCCGCGGGGAGGCCTCCGTACGGCTGGGCGACATCCGGATGCCGGACGACACCCGCTCGCACCTGCGCATCCGGGGTGAGGGCGAGACCCGGCGGGTGACGGTGGAGCCGGCCGCCGGCACGGAGGCAGGAGGAACGGTCGAGCTGCACCTCGAAGCGGGTGTGGGACAGGTGGAGGTGGCCCGTGCGGCGTCATGAGTTCCAGCCGGGCCGGTTGCTGGCCGGCCTCGTCCTGACCGCGGCGGGCGTGCTGTACCTGCTCGACGCGGCGGGCGAGGTCGACACCCCTTGGTTCCTGGTGGTCCCGATGGCGGTCGGCGGGCTGACGCTGGCCGCGCTGGTGGGGATGGTGGCCTACGCGGTGCGCCGCGACCGGCGCAGCCTGGCCGAGCCCCCGGAGCGGGCGGACCGGATCAGGGAGTCCACGGACCAGTAGGGCGCCCCGGCGAGCACCAGCGGCGTCCACGCCATCAGGTAGGCGAGATCGTTTCCGTAGTAGTACGGGGTGACCTGCCAGGACACCGTGAGCCACAGGCTGAGCGAGATCAGCAGGCCGCCGAGGGCCGCGAGGCGGGTCAGCAGGCCGGCGAGGACGCAGAGGCCGACCGCGATCTCGCCGGCGGCGATGGCCAGGGCGAAGGCGACGGGCGAGCGCAGGGCCAGGTCCACCAGCTCCGGGACGGCGGAGGTGTCGCGCACCCCGCGCATCAGCTCCCCGATGGAGCCGGCGCCGGAGGCGGACGGGAACGCGGGGTCGGTCAGCTTGTCCAGGCCCGCGTAGACGAAGGTCGCGCCGAGGAAGAGCCGCAGCGGCAGCAGCGCGTACCGGGCGGCCCGGTCCCGCAGTCCGGGGGCGGGGGCGCCGCGGTGGGCGGCGGGGGCCCGGCCGGGGGCCTCGTCCGGGTCGTGCCCGCCGTGCTCGGCGAGGTCGTCTCTTCGGGTCACGCCCCCATGTCTACCCGCTTCACTCGGCGACGTCGATGGTGCAGCGGTTGGATTCCACTCCGGCAGCGGTGACCACCTGCACCTCGACCCGGCCCGGTTCCACTTCCGCCGGGACCGGAACCGTCAGCGCCGTGTCCGAGGGGTTCGCGAACCCGCCCGCCACCGGGACCAGCGGCACGTGGACGTGGACCGCCCCGATCCGGACCACCAGCCGGGCAAGCATCTCCGGGGTCTGCGCGCCGGGCGGGACGAAGCCCACCCCGCGGATCTCGATGTCGTCGCCGGGCCTGACGGCCGCGTCGAGGTCGCCGGGCTCGCGCCTGCGGACCACGGACAGCACGAGCGGCCGGGTCACCTCGGCGAGCTTCGCGGCCAGGTACACCGCGGCCGACAGGGCGACGAGCAGGGCCAGCGCCCACGGCAGCCGCGGCAGCCGGTCCGGGTACCGGGCCAGCGACACGGCCGCGTACGCCAGCACCACCGTGGAGACCAGCACGTACTGGGCGTCGGGGAGGCTGCCCCGGCCGGCGTCGTCCGTGAGCAGGTCCGCGCCGCGCGGCCGGTCCGCGGGGAGCTTCTGCAGCCGCTGGCCGAGGATCCGCACGGCGACGACCCGGCTCACCAGCACCGCCACCGCCGAGGTCAGCGCGACGATCGACAGCAGCGGCAGCGCCCGCGCCAGCCCGAGGCCCTCGTACACGGCCTGCCGCTCCGGGCCGGGCGCGGAGGCGGCCAGCCGCAGCGCGGGCAGCAGCCCGGCGAACGCGGTCAGCAGCAGCCAGGCGCCGGGCACGGCCTTCGAGGTGGACAGCCGGTTGTCCTCGCCGACCAGCGGGGCCAGCAGCCCGCCGCGCACCGACTGGGCGCGGGCCGCGAGGGTGAGCAGGCCGGCGAGGAAGGCCGCCGCGAGCAGGGCGGCGGTGCGCGCGGCCGACCAGCCGGTGCCGACGGCGGTGCCGACCTGGACGACGAGGAGGATCCCGGCCGCGATCCACACGGCGAGGACGGCCCGCCGGGAGAAGACGTGCAGCCAGGAGCTGCCCGCCTCGCGGCCGCGGTCGGCGACCGTGCGGGCGGAGAGGGTGAGTTCGTCGGAGACCCACTGCCGGGACGCGCCTGCGGACCGGGCGACCGCGGCGGGCAGTCCGTGGCCCGCGGCGAACTCGTCCCGTTTCTCCAGGAACGCCGCGACCGCGCGGCGGTGCCCCTCCTGCGCGCCGTGCGGGCAGTCGTCGCAGGCGCATGCGCCGCCGTGGGTGCTTCGGGAGATCTGTTGGACAGCCACGTGCCTGCCGCCTCTCTGAACTACGGTGCAATGGCAGCGAATTGTGCACCACTGCGGAAGTGCTCCGGATTGCGCACGATGTCAGAGCAGGTGATTGTCCGTTCATGATGTTGACGTCACGCGCGCGGCGTACGGGCGTCAGGGGGCGGCGGACTCCCGCAGCGGCTGGTAGGCGGCCCAGGCGGCGAGGTCGGTGCCGAACCGGTCGCGCGCGGCGAGGGCGCTGCGGTGCCCGATGGGCGCGGGGCGGCCGGCGGCGCGGGCGGTGAGCTGGACGCGGGCGGCCCGCTCGGCTGCGACGGTCCACCAGGCGGCGGCGTCCACGGTGGCGCCGACGGTGAGCACCCCGTGGTTGCGCAGGACGAGCGCCTTGTACGGGCCGAGCGCGCGGGCGATGCGGGCGCACTCGGCGGGATCGCCGGCGCCGCGGGTGTACTCGTCGACGAGCGCGTGGTCCCGGTAGAAGGCGCAGGCCTCCTGGGTGAGCGGGGCGATCAGCTGCCCGAGCGCGGCGAGCGCCCTGCCGTACGGGCCGTGCGCGCGGACCACCGCGACCGCGTCGGGGCGGGCCCGGTGGACGGCCGCGTGGAGGGCGAAGGACAGCCCGTTGACGCGGCGCCCGCCCTCCAGGACCCGCCCGTCGCCGTCGACGAGCAGCAGGTCCTCGGCGGTGGCGGCGGCCGCAGCCCGCCCGAACGGGTTCGCCCAGAGGCAGTCCGGGTACTCGGGGTCGCGGGCGGTGGCCAGCGCGGCCGGGTCCTCCTCGAAGCCGAGGCGCGCGAGCAGGCGCAGCGCCCCGGCGAGGCGCTCCTTGCGGTGGGCGCGCTCCCGGGCCGGGTCGTCGTGGACGGGCGGCGTCTCGAAGCGGAGCCGGTCCACGGGCACGGGTGCGGGCTGGTCCGGCATCGCGGCCCTCCTCGGTCGGCGTCGGCCGGCCGCGGGGCCGGCGCGCGCACGGTACCCGGGCCGCCCGCAAGTGGCCAGGGGCAGAGCGGCGGCGGGCGGAAACGGCGGAGCCGCCGGCCCCGGTGGTCGGGGGCGGCGGCTCCGTTCACGCGCGGCGCGGGGCCGGCGGGATCACTCCCACTCGATGGTGCCCGGCGGCTTGCTGGTGCAGTCCAGGACGACGCGGTTGACGTCCTTGACCTCGTTGGTGATGCGGGTGGAGATCCGGGCGAGCACCTCGTACGGCATGCGCGTCCAGTCCGCGGTCATCGCGTCCTCGGAGGAGACGGGGCGCAGCACGATCGGGTGGCCGTAGGTGCGGCCGTCGCCCTGGACGCCGACGCTGCGGACGTCCGCCAGGAGCACGACGGGGCACTGCCAGATCTCGCGGTCGAGGCCGGCCGCGGTGAGCTCCTCGCGGGCGATGGCGTCGGCCTCGCGGAGCAGGTCCAGGCGCTCCTTGGTGACCTCGCCGACGATGCGGATGCCGAGGCCGGGGCCGGGGAAGGGCTGGCGGTGGACGATCTCGTCGGGCAGGCCGAGCTCCTGGCCGACCATGCGGACCTCGTCCTTGAACAGCTGGCGCAGCGGCTCGACGAGCTGGAACTCGATGTCGTCGGGGAGGCCGCCCACGTTGTGGTGGGACTTGATGTTGGCGGTGCCGGTGCCGCCGCCGGACTCCACGACGTCCGGGTACAGGGTGCCCTGGACGAGGAAGGCCACCTCGGGGCCGCCCTCGGCCTCGGCGATGATCTCGGCCTGCGCCTGCTCGAAGACCCGGATGAACTCGCGGCCGATGATCTTCCGCTTGGTCTCGGGGTCGGAGACGCCGGCGAGCGCCGCCAGGAAGCGCTCCTGCGCGTCGACGACCTTCAGCTGGACGCCGGTCGCGGCGACGAAGTCCTTCTCGACCTGCTCGGTCTCGCCCTTGCGCATCAGGCCGTGGTCGACGTACACGCAGGTCAGCTGGGAGCCGATGGCCTTCTGGACGAGGGCCGCGGCGACCGCGGAGTCCACGCCGCCGGAGAGGCCGCAGATGGCGCGCTTGTCGCCGACCTGCGCCTTGATGGCCGCGACCTGCTCCTCGACGATGTTGCCGGTGGTCCAGGTGGGCTTGAGGCCGGCGCCGCGGTAGA
This sequence comes from Streptomyces sp. NPDC031121, assembly GCF_055570615.1. Classification (NCBI taxonomy): domain Bacteria; kingdom Bacillati; phylum Actinomycetota; class Actinomycetes; order Kitasatosporales; family Streptomycetaceae; genus Streptomyces; species Streptomyces sp. NPDC031121. Next base: position 47,281 of record NZ_JBVIGV010000001.1, on the reverse strand, counting down.
GGAAGTGCTCCAGCACCTGCTGGCCGTGCGTGGAGTGCATCACCTCGGGGTGGTACTGCACGCCGTACAGCTTCTTCTCGTCGTTCTCGAACGCGGCGACGGGCACGACGTCGGTCGAGGCGGTGACGGCGAAGCCCTCCGGGGCGGCGGAGCAGGCGTCTCCGTGGGACATCCACACCGACTGCTGCTCGGGCGTGCCCTCGAAGAGGGTCGAGCCGGCCTTGCTGACGCTCAGCGGGGTGCGGCCGTACTCGCGGGCGCCGGTGTTGTCGACGGTGCCGCCGAGGGTGGTCGCCATCAGCTGGAAGCCGTAGCACATGCCGAAGACGGGGACGCCGGCCTCGAAGATCGAGCGGTCCAGCTGCGGGGCGCCCTCCTCGTACACCGAGGACGGACCGCCGGACAGGATGATCGCCTTGGGGTCCTTGGCCAGCATCTCGGCCACGGGCATCGTGCTCGGGACGATCTCGCTGTAGACCCGTGCCTCGCGGACGCGGCGGGCGATGAGCTGGGCGTACTGGGCGCCGAAGTCGACGACGAGAACCGTGTCCGGGGCGCTGTCGTGGGCGGCGGAGGGTGCTTCTGGCACGGGGGCGGCCTTCCGGCGGAAGAGGGGGCTGTTTTGTCAATTCTAACGGGGGACGCGCGGACCGTTTTCGTCTCACCATCCGAACCGGTTTGGATCCGGGCGGCCGGCGCGGCAATAATCCGTTTCGTGCGCAGGCAGCTGAGCTTCCTCTTTACCTATGGCACCGGACGGTCCGGCAGCCATGGGTCCTCGTGATGCTCGCGCAGAGCACCTGACTTCCCGCAGCGCCCCGGTCCGGCAGGACCCGGGCGCTGCGGCGTTTTCACGGTCCTGCGGGCCCCCACCGACAGGAGACCCCCGCCATGACCGCCACCACCGCCGCCACCGCCACCGCGTCCTCCGCCGCCGCCCCTGCCGCGGACGTGGACCACGAGCAGCTGATCGCGGCGTCCCGCGACCGCATCGACGCCATCGACGACCGGATCATCGGCCTGGTCCAGGAGCGGATGGCCGTCTCGACCGTCATCCAGGAGGCCCGGATCGCCTCGGGGGGCCGCCGCGTGCACCTGTCGCGGGAGATGGAGGTGCTCTCGCACTGGAACAGCGCCCTCGGCAAGCCCGGCACCTCCCTCGCCATGACCCTGCTGGAGCTGTGCCGCGGCCGTGTCTGAGGCGGCCCTCCAGCCGCCTGTTCGTCACCCGTACGGCCCGTGACCGCCCCTGCGGCCCTTCGTTGGTGTGGGTGGCCGCGTCAGCCAGGCGCGGGTCCAGCACCACGCGTGGCTCCGCCGGAGCGATGAGACGTACGGCCCGTGGGACGTGCGTCGTGGGACCTCGCTCCTTCGCGTGACCGGACGGCAGGGGACAGCAGGCCGGTCACACCGACGACGGCCGGCCCGGGGGACGCCCCGGGCCGGCCGTTCGCGTGTCCGCGCCCCTCCCCCGCATCCCTCCCCCGGCCGCCGGCCCCGGCTTCACCGTGTGATCGAGCACACACGCATACGTATGCCCTCCGGGTACAACCTTCAGGGGCGAGCGCCTGTCACCTATGTACCGCGGCGGGTACCGCGCTCGGAGGGGGAGCGCGGTACCCGCCGCGTATCAGTCGGCCCGCAGGTCGGCCGCCGCTCCCGGCTGCCGCGGCGGGACCCCGGGAACCGGCAGGAACGGCAGCCGCAGCGCACCGAAGGCCTTCTCAGGCACGGCCGGACGGACCGGCTCCACCGGCGCGAGCCGCACGTACGCCGCGCCCTGCTCCGGGCGGGTGTCCGGCTCGCCCTTGTTCGGCCAGTACGCCATCGCCCGCTCCGCCTGCGCCGTGATCGTCAGCGACGGGTTCACGCCGAGGTTCGCGGAGACCGCCGCGCCGTCCACGACCAGGATGCCCGGGTGCCCGTACAGCCGGTGGTACGGGTCGACCACGCCCTCCTCGGGGGAGGCGCCGATGGGGCAGCCGCCGAGGAAGTGCGCCGTCAGCGGCGTCCCCATGAGCTCGCCGACGTTGCTGCCGGCGAACCCGCCTATCTCCTCGGCGAGCAGGCTCGCGGCCCGGGTGGCCGCCTCGATCTGGACGGGGTTGGGGGCGCCGTGCCCCTGGCGGGCCGTGAGCAGGCCCTTGCCGGGGCCGCGAGGCTTGCGGTACGTCGTCAGCGAGTTGTCCACGGACTGCATGACCAGGCCGATGATGGTCCGCTCCGACCAGCGCCGGTTGGAGAGCGAGCGCAGCAGCTGCACCGGGTGCTTCGCGGTCCGGGCGAGCCAGCGCCGCACGCGGTGCGGGCCGTACGGGACCTGGAGCACCGTCAGGAAGCCCATCGCGTTCGATCCCCGGCCGTAGCGGACGGGCTCGATGTGGGTGTCGGCGTCCGGGTGGACGGAGGAGGTGATGGCGACGCCCCGGGTGAAGTCGGCGCGCCGGCCGGGGCCGTGCCGCCTGCGGTAGCGGCGGTCGTCGGTCTGCGCGCCGACGAGTCCCTCGGAGTTGGTGCGGGTCAGTTCGCCGAGGCGGTCGGAGATCCGCGGCAGCAGCCCGGAGTCCTTCATCCGGTGCAGCAGGGTCTGCGTGCCGTACGTGCCCGCGGCGACGACCACGTACCGGGCGCGCAGCTCCCGGGAGGTGCCGCGGCGGCGGGCGTCGGTGGGGACGGTGCGGACGCGGTGGCCGCCGTCGGGGTGCTCGGCGACGGCGGTCACGGTCGTCATGGGGTGGATGACGGCGCCGGCGCGCTCGGCGAGGTGGAGGTAGTTCTCGGTCAGGGTGTTCTTCGCGCCGTGCCGGCAGCCGGTCATGCACTCGCCGCACTCGGTGCAGGCGCGGCGGGCCGGGCCGGCGCCGCCGAAGTACGGGTCGGGCACCTCCTGGCCGGGCCTGGCCGCGGCGGTGCCCCCGGCGTCGGCGCCGTCGCCGAAGAAGACGCCGACCGGCGCCATGTGGAAGGTGCCGCCGACGCCCATCCTCTCGGCGACGGCCTTCAGGTGGACGTCGGAGGCGGTCGTCGTCGGGTTGAGCCGCACCCCGAGCATCCGCTTGGCCTGCTCGTAGTACGGGGCGAGCTCCTCGCGCCAGTCCGTGATGTGCGCCCACTGCCGGTCCTCGAAGAAGGCGGCGGGCGGCACGTACAGGGTGTTGGCGTAGTTGAGCGAGCCGCCGCCGACGCCCGCGCCGGCCAGCACCATCACGTTGCCGAGGAGGTGGAGCCGCTGGATGCCGTACAGGCCGAGGGCCGGCGCCCACAGGTAGCCCCGCAGGTCCCAGCTGTTGCGCGGGAGCGTCTCGCGGGTGAAGCGGCGGCCCGCCTCCAGGACGCCGACCCGGTAGCCCTTCTCGGCCAGGCGCAGCGCCGAGACGGAGCCTCCGAAGCCCGATCCGATGACGATGACGTCGTAGTCGTACGGCTCTGACACTGGGGCGCCTCCTTGGCGGCCGCTGGACGGGGGCGGGGGCGGGGCCGCCTCAGCGGAGGCGGAGGGCCTTCATCACGCGGAGGCTGCGCGTCATGAACGCCGCGTACGCCTCGTCGTCCATGCCGAGCGAGGGCGCCATCGGCAGCAGCCGCTGGCGGGCGACCGTCTGCGCCTCGGTGTACTTGAGGATGCCCTCGGAGCCGTGCCGGCGGCCGAGGCCGGAGTCCTTCATGCCGCCCATCGGGGCGCGGACGCTGCCGTAGGCCGGGGCGTAGCCCTCGTTGATGTTGACGGTGCCGGTGCGCAGGCAGGCGGCGACGGCGAGGCCGCGGCGGGCGTCCTTCGTCCACACGCTGGAGTTGAGGCCGTAGGGGGTCGCGTTGGCCTGGGCGACGGCCTCGTCCTCGTCGGTGAAGCGGTAGACGGAGACGACCGGGCCGAAGGTCTCCTCGCCGCAGACGGCCATCGGCGCCTCGACGCCGTCGAGGATGGTCGGCTCGTAGAACAGCGGGCCGATGTCGGGGCGGGCGGTGCCGCCGGCGACGAGGGTGGCGCCCTTGGCGACGGCCTCGTCGACGTGCCGGCGGACGGTCTCCAGCTGGCGCTCGCCGACCAGCGAGCCCATGTCGGCGCCGTAGGCGAGCGAGCTGCCCAGGCGCATGGCCTTGGTGCGGGCGGCGAACCGGGCGAGGAACTCGTCGGCTATGGAGGCGTGGACGTAGAGCCGCTCGATGGAGATGCACAGCTGGCCGGCGGAGGAGAAGCAGGCCCGGACGGCGCCGGCGGCGGCCTTCTCGACGTCGGCGTCGTGGAGGACGAGCATGGCGTTCTTCCCGCCGAGTTCGAGGGAGACGCCGACGAGGCGGGCGGCGGCGCCCTGCGCGACCTCGCGGCCGGTGCGGGTGGAGCCGGTGAAGGAGACGTAGTCCGCGTGCCGGACCACCTCGGGTCCGACGACGGGGCCCTCGCCGAGGACGACCTGGAAGACCTCGGGGGGCAGCCCGGCCTCGATGAGCGCGTCGCGCGCCCACAGGGCGGTCAGCGCGGTCTCGGTGTCGGGCTTCATGACGACGGCGTTGCCGGAGGCGAACGCGGGCAGGGCGTCCCCGACGGAGAGTTCGAGGGGGTAGTTCCAGGGGGCGATCTGGCCGACGACGCCCCGCGGCTGGCGCAGCTCGGTGACCTTGGTGAGGGTCGGCATCGCACCGGTGTGGCTGCGGGGCCGCAGGTACGCGGGCGCCTTGCGGCCGTAGTGGCGGGCTGCGACGGCGACGGCCTGGACCTCCTCGTGCGCGTGGAGCCGGGCCTTTCCGGTCTCCAGCTGGATCAGGTCGAGGACCTCGGCCTGACGGGCGAGGACCAGGTCGTGGAAGCGGAGCAGGACGGCGGCGCGGCGGCGGACGGGGACCGCGGCCCAGGCGGCCTGGGCCTCGCGGGCCCGCGCGAAGGCCTCGGCGACCTCGGCCGGGGTGGCCTCGGGGAGGTCGGCGAGCTTGGCCCCGGTGAACGGCGTGTGGTTCGCGGTCCGCCCGGAGCCGATCACTCCGCTGGTGAGGCGGGCGACCAGGTCGGGGGTCACCACGTCCGCGGCGGTGCGCGCGCCGGCGGGGGCCGGGGCGACCGGGTTGGTGGGCTGCGGGGCGGGGCGGAGGGGGGCCGGGGCGGCCAGCGAGTCCGTCATGGCGGTGAGCGTATTGTGCCCGGCCCCCTTTGGGTACCCGTCGGTAACCGGATTTTGGGAAATCCGCCAGCGATCGCTGGCAGGATGGCCGCCGGCTCAGCCGGCGGGCGGGGCCCAGCCGCTGAGCACGGTGTCGAACTGCGCCCGGGTGGTCTCCCAGGTGGACGTCGGACCCGACATGTACACCGCGTACTCGGTGCCGTTCGGGGCGATGTACATCTGCTCGATCGCGCGGCGGGGGCCGGCGTGGACGCCCTTCTCGGACCAGGTGAACTCCCACAGCGCCGCCCGGGTGCTGTCGCGGAAGGTGTTCTGGTTCAGCCGCTGCCGCTTGTAGTCGGTGCGCCGGCTGACCTGCTTCTCCAGGTCGAGGACGTGTGCGTACGGGGTGTCGTAGTCGGGCGTGGGGTCGACGGCGATGCGGATGAAGTGCCTGCCGTTGTCCGGGGTGTAGTCGATCTGGTTGCCGTCCATCTGCCGCTTCCAGCCGTCCGGCACCCACAGGGTGAAGCCCTCCGGGTCGGTGACCTTCTTCCAGCCCGCGGGCGGGGAGGCGCTGGTGCCGTCCTTGTCCTTGGCGCCCTCCTGCCGGTCGGGGGCGCTCGCGCTGCGGTCCGCGCCGCCGTCGCCGCCGTCCGTGCCGGTGTACTTCAGCAGCCCGAACACGGCGCCGCCGCCGACCAGCGCCGCCACCAGCGCCACCGCCGCGGCCCGCTTGACCCGGCCCGGGGAGGAGCGGGGGCGCGGGGCCGGCTCGGCCGGCAGGGCTGCCGTCCCGCCCGTGGCAGGCGGCGCCGCCGGGGCCTCCGGCTCGGCCTCCCGCGCCTGCGACAGCTCCTGCGGGCTCATCGCGCGCGTCGGCACGTACGCCTGCGCCGCCATCGGCTCGCGCCCCTCCATCACCTCCAGCAGCATCCGCTCCGTCTCCTGCGCGGAGGGCCGCTCCTCGGGGTCCTTGCGCAGGAGGGCGGTGATGACGGGTCCGAGCGGGCCGGACTGCCGCAGGGCGGGCGGCTCGTCGTTGACGACGGCCTGCAGGCTGGAGATCGGCGAGGTGCGGCGGAACGGCGACCGGGCCTCGACCGCCGTGTAGAGGGTCGCCCCGAGCGACCACAGGTCGGACGCCGGGTCCGGGGTGCCGCCGGTGACCCGCTCCGGGGCCAGGTAGTCGATGGAGCCGACGATCTCGCCGGTGCGGGTGATGGAGGAGTCGCCCTCGATCGCGGCGATCCCGAAATCCGTGAGCAGCACCCGCCCGTCCTTGGCGAGCAGCACGTTGCCGGGCTTGACGTCGCGGTGCAGCACGCCGACCGCGTGCGCGGCGCGCAGCGCGCCGAGGACGTGCAGCCCGATCCGGGCGGCCTCGCGGGGCTCGATCCGGCCGGCCGCCTTGGCCGCCTCGGCGAGGGACGGGCCGTCGACGTACTCCATGACGATCCACGGCCGGTCGTCGTGCTCGAACACGTCGTGGACGGTGACGACGGCCGGGTGCTGGATGCGGGCGGCCGCGCGGGCCTCCTTCTGCGTCCGGGCGTGCAGGACGTCCCGGTCGGCCTGGGCCACGAACAGCCCGGCCGTCAGCTCCTTGACGGCGACGGTCCTGCTCAGGAGTTCGTCGTGGGCGCGCCACACCTTGCCCATGCCGCCGCTGCCGATGGGCTGCGCGAGCCGGTACCGGCCGGCGAGCACTGCGCCCGCACCTGTCTGCTGTTCCACGATCCCCGCCACTCTGTGCACTTCGGGCCAGATTACGAAGCGGCCGGGGCCGCCGGTACACGGAGGGCGCCGTTCCGGCAGCACTGTGACGCAATTGCCGTACTGATTCGCCGTCAGGAGGCTGTCAGCCGCCCGATTTGTAACTTCCGGTCGCCTTCTCGAAGACCTCGGTCACCTTGCCCTCGCCGTCCTGCGGGCCCGTGACCATGACGACGTGGTAGCTGCCGCCGAGCGCCACGACGAAGTTGCGGGCGACGACGCTGCGGCCCGTGCCGTCGATCCAGGTGTACCGGCCGGTGGCCCGCAGCTGCTGCCCCACCTTGGTGGTCTTCACGTCGCCGCCGCTGGCCCAGGTCGAGGACCGGTACGGGGCCAGCTCGGGCTCCTTGTCCTTCTGGTAGGTGGCCGGATCGGGGCTGCCCTCGACCTTGTCCCGGCCCGGGACGACGATCAGGACGTACTGGCCGTCGGTGTAGCGGACCTGGCCCGCCTCGTTCATGCCGCGGCGCTCCCAGCCCTGCGGGACGGCGATCTCGAAGTGCTCCGGGTCCTGTTGGACGGTGTAGCCGGGCGGCGCGGACGCCGGGGTCTGCGGGGACGGCTGCGAGGGGCCGGGCGTGGCGGAGGCCTGCGGAGGGCGCGGGGCCTGCGGGGAAGGCGTCTCGGTGTTGGCCACGGGCGTCTGCGAGGCGGCGCCCTGCTCCCCGCCCCCGCCCGCGCGCGGCAGGAACAGCACCGCGTACGCCACCGCCCCGGCGGTCAGGGCGAGGATCCCGGCCAGCAGGACCCGCCCCAGGTGGTGCGGGCCGCGCGCGGGCGCCGGGTTGCGGTGCCGGCCGTGCAGGTCGCCGCGCCGGCGCACGGCGGGCAGCCGGGCCGGGTCCGGGTCCGCGGGCGGGAGCGCGCCCGCGGCCGCGTCCGGCTCGGGGGCCGACCGCACGAGGGAGCGCAGCCAGCCGCGGAGCTCCTCGAAGTCGGGCCGCTCGGTGGGGTCCTGGCGCAGCAGCGACTCCACGACGGGCCGCAGCGGGCCGCACTCCTCCGCGAAGGCGGGCGCTTCGGCGCAGACCATCTCGACGAGTTCGGCGACGCTGTCCTCGGGGTACGGAGGATGCCCCTGCACGGACCGGTAGAGCAGCGCGCCCAGCGCCCACAGGTCGGTGGCCGGGCCGACGGGGGCCGCGATCTGCCAGGGGCCGGCGACGGTGCGGGCCTGCTCCGGGGACCACCGCTCGGTGACGGCGCCGACGACCGCCATCCGGGTCTGCCGGGCCCGCTCGGCGTCAAGCCCGGTCCGCGGCGCGCGCAGCACGGCGGGACGGGCGCCTTCCGCCACGGCGGAGTCGGCGGCATACGGGCGACCACCCGAGCCGCCGAGGGGACGGGCCGGAATCGCCCCGGCCGGGCTGCCGGGGGCGTTGGGCGGGCGGGCCGCGATCGGCGCGGCCGGGCGTCCGGCGGCCGCGGCTCCCGGGGCCGGGTGGTCACCGCGGGGGACCTCCGCCGCCTCGGGGGCATTGGGCAGACGGGCCGGGATCGGCGCGGCCGGGTCACCGGCGTGCGCGGGCCCGGGAGCGGCAGCATGCGGGCGGCCGCCCGAACCGCCGAGGGAGCGGGCCGGGATCGCCCCCGCCGCGCCCCCGGCGGCCGCGGCTTCCGGGGCCAAGTGGTGACCGCGGGGGACCTCCGCCGGCGCGGGGGCATTGGGCAGACGGGCCGGGATCGGCGCGGCCGGGCGTCCGGCGCTGGCGGGAGGGCCGGTGGGGCGCAGGCGGTCGGTGTCCTCGTCGGCGTGCCGGAAGCCCTGCGGCAGGGCAGGCGGCAGGGCAGCCTGGCGGCGCGGGGTCGCCCCGTGCCAAGGCACGTCGGCCCCGGTCGGCAGCCCGTCACCGGCGGCACCGCCGCCGGACCGGCCGGGCGCGGGCTCGGGCGCCGCGGGTGCGGGTGCCTCCGGAGCGGGGGCCGGCGGTTCCGGGTTCGGGGCCGCCTCCGCGGGCGGCACGGCCTTGGGGCCGCCGTACGGGTACGAGTACCCCTGCGGCAGCTTCGACCCGATCGGCCGCTGTTCCGGGGCCGCGCCGGGCGCCTCCCCCTGCGCGGCGACCCGGGCGGTCACGGCCTCCGCCCCCGCCCCGTGGGCGGCGACGGCTCCGCCCCGCGGCCCGGTCTCGTACCCGGGGGCGACAAGCGGCGCACGGCCCGCGGCGTCCCCGTGCGGATCCCGCTCGGGGACGATGTGGTCCGCGTACCGCGGCCCGGCGACGGGACCGGGCACGGCCAGCGGGTCACGGCCCGACGGCAGCGGCGGCGGATCGGCGCGGTCCGTGCAGCCGGACCCCGCGACAGGGCCGGACACGCCCAGCGGTTCACGGCCGGACGGCAGCGGCGGCGGATCGACGCGGTCCGTGCAGCCGGACCCCGCGACAGGGCCGGACACGCCCAGCGGGTCACGGCGGGACGGCAGCGGCGGCTCGGAAAGGGCGCTGTCGGCGGACCCGGACCCCGGCACGGCCAGCGGGTCACGGCCGGACGGCAGCGGCGGCTGCGGATCGGCCTGGTCGGTGTGCCGGGAGCCGGGCGGGGGCACTGGGCCGCGGACGGGCGGCAGGTGCGGCTCCGGGTGGGGCCGGTCGGTGTGGCGGGGGCCCGGTGGGGAGCCGGCGGGACGGTCGGGGAGGGCGGCGGGCCGCGGGGTCGTCTCGTAGCCGGGGGCGACCAGGGGGGCGTACGGGGGCGCGGCGGGAGCGGGCGGGGTGCCCCAGGTCCCCTCCTCGGCCGGGCCGTCGTCCTCGGCCGGGACCGGGTCGTACCCGCACAGCGCGTCCTCGGCGGCACCGGCCGCGAGGCCGGTCAGGACGACGCGCCCGTCGTCGCAGATCAGCACGGTCCGCACCGTGATGTTGCGGTGCGTCCAGCCGTGCGCGTGCAGCACGCGCAGCGCTGTCAGCACGTCGGAGGCCACCTCGGCCGCCCGGTACGGCGTCAGCGGCTCGTCCGCGAGCAGCGCGGCCAGCGGCCGGGCGGGCACGAGTTCGCTCACTATCCACAGCGAACCGCCCTCGGCGAACACGTCGAAGACCTGGTCCAGCCGCGGGTGGTCGGGGACGGACGCCGCCGCTTGCGCCGCCGCGATCGCCCGCCGCACGGCCGGGAGTTCAGCCGCCGGGCGCCGCCCGCCCCCGGAGGGGTGCGGCGGCCGCGGCGCCTCCGGGGCGTACCCGGCGGCCTCGCCGTCGACCAGCTCGGCGTCCACGATCTCGGGTAACGGCACCTGCCGGACCAGGACTTCCTGTCCGCTGCGCGTGTCGAAGGCGCGGGTCTCCGCCGGCTCGTACTCGTCCGACGGGGGCAGCGGCAGACGGTAGCGGCCGGCCAGGATCCGCCCCGCGTAGTCCTCCACTGCGCCTCCCCCGAGTGCCGGGGCCGTCTCCCTGCGGCCCCCGCTGACACGATACGTCGCCGGGGGCTTCCGCGTCCCGGACCCGGGAAGGCTCGTCAGGCCAGGGGCTGGAACGTCGCGAAGGCGGTGTCGCGCAGCTGCCGGCACTCGGGGCCGTCCCACTGGTCCGCCGGGCAGCTGATCATGATGGCGTAGCCGCGCTTGGCGTCCACCTTGAAGCCGCGGTTGAGCACGCGGACCTTGATGCCCTTCTGCTCCCGCTCGAACTCCCAGTCGGCGACGGTGGGGTAGTCGCGGTAGCCGACCGCGTCGATGCGGATCGTCCGGTAGTCCTTGCTGCTTTTGGCGACCGCCTGGGCGAGCGCCGCCCACGCCGCGCGCGCGTCCTCGCCGGGGCGGTCGGTGTAGTCGACCTGGATGCGCGGGAAGCCGCCGTCGCGGCTGTATATGGCGCCGGAGTCCTCGCCGGCGACGCCCGTCTGGCGGAAGTCCTGGGGCATCGCCATGGAGAAGTGGAAGCCGAGGTCCGTCACCGTGGCGAAGCCGGCGGGGAGCCCGGCCGCGGGGCCGCCCGGGCTGGAGCCCTGCCCCTGTCCCTGGCTCTGGCCCTGCGCGGCCGCCTGGTCCTGGCCCTGCCCCTGGCTCTCCTGCCCGCTCGGCGTCTGCCCCTGGGCCGACGGGCTGCTGCCGCCCGCCCCGTCCCCGGTGGAGCCGGCGTCGGCGGTCTTGCCGGAGGGGCCGGGGGCAGGCGCCCCCGAAGCCGCCGTGCCCGGGGTGCCCTTGCCCTGCTCCTTGTCGTCGCCGCCGCTGAACGCGTACACGATCAGCGAGCCGATCGCGGCCAGCGCGACCACCACGCCGGCGATGGCGAGCCCGATGGTGCGGCGGGACATGACGTCCGTCAGCGGCGCCGCGACCGGACCGGTACGCGCGCCGCCGGGCGCCGAGGGCTCGGCGGCGGTCGCGGCCGTGGCCGTGGCGGTGGCGGCGGCCTTGCGGGCCGCCTTCAGTGCGGCGCGGGCGCGCTCGCGCTGCTCCCGCTCGCGGCGCTCCCGCTCCTTCCTCTCCGCCTTCTCGGCGGCCTTGTCGGCGGCGGCCTTGGCCGCGGCCTCCTTCGCCGCGCTCAGGGAGATCTGCCGGGTCTCCTCGACTGCCGGGGCGAGGACCTCGGCGGCCTCCGGCTCCGGCGCGTTGACCACGGCGGTCAGCATGACCCGGGCGCGCTCCTCGTCGAGGCGGCGCGCGGGGTCCTTGACCAGCAGGCCGTAGATGACCTCGGTGAGCGGGCCGGCGTTCTTGGGCGGCTCCACCGGCTCCGTCATGACGGCGGTGAGCGTGGCGAGCGCGGACCCCTTGTCGTAGGGGGGCACGCCCTCGACGGCGGCGTAGAGCAGGCCGCCGAGCGACCACATGTCGGCCGGCGGGCCGGGCTTCTGGCCGCGGGCGCGCTCGGGCGAGATGTACGAGGGCGCGCCGACGAGCATGCCGGTGGAGGTGATGGACGGGTCGCCCTCGACCTGCGCGATACCGAAGTCGGTGAGGACGACGCGGCCGTTGGCGGCGATGAGCACGTTGGACGGCTTCACGTCGCGGTGCAGGATGCCCTGGCCGTGGGCGGCGCGCAGCACTTCGAGCACCGCGAGGCCGACCTCGGCGGCGCGGCGGGGCGTCAGCGGGCCCTGCTCCCGTATGAACTCGGCGAGGGAGGGGCCCTCGATGAGCTCCATGACGATCCACGGCCGGCCGTCCTCGTCGACGACGTCGAAGACGGTGACGGCGCCGCCGCTGCGGATCCGGGCGATGGCCTTGGCCTCGCGGAGGGTGCGGGTGATGAGGCGGCGCTTCTCGTCCTCGTCGACGCCGTTGCCGAAGCGGAGCTCCTTGACGGCGACGGTGCGGCCGAGGGTCTCGTCCTCGGCGCGCCAGACGGTGCCCATGCCGCCCTTGCCGAGCACCTCGCCGAGCCGGTAGCGGCCGGCGAGGAGCCGGCCCTCGCGGCCGCTGTCGTCGGCGGCCTTCACGGCCGCGGCCTTCACGGCGGCGGCGACGGCGTCGGCCTTGTCGATGATGGGGTTCCCGGACGTCGCCCGCACGGCCTCGGCCTGCGCCCTGGGCTTCGGCTTCGCGCCCTCCGGCGCGGCCGCCCCGGCCCTCGCGGCACCCGGCTTCGCGTCCTCCGGCTCCCCCGAAGCGGAACCTGCCGCGGCAGCGGCGCCCTTCGCGAGGCTTGCCTTCACGCCCTCCGAGGCGGCGGCACCGGCCTTCGGAGCGGTCGGCTCGGCGCTCTCCGGCCCCTCCGAAGCGGAGCCGGCCGTGGCAGCGGCCTCTTCCGCCCGACCCGGCTTCACGCCCCCCGCGCGGACTGAAGCGGAATCAGCCGCCCCCGCCTTCGCAGTACCGGGCTTCGCGTCCTCCGGCCCCCGCGAAGCAGCGGCAGCAGGACCGGCATCCTTCGCCAGGCTCGACTTCACCTTCCCGACATCGGCCGAAACGGAACCGGCCGTGGCGGAACCGCCCTCCGCCAGGCCGGGCTTCGCGCCCTCCGGCTCATCCGAAGCGGAATCGACCGCAGCAGTGGCGCTCTTCGCCAGGGCCGGCTTCGTCTTCCCGGCATCGGTCGAAGCGGAACGGGCCGCGTTGGCACCGCCCTTCGTGAGGCCCGGCTTCGCGTCCTCCGGCGCGGCGGCCGAAGCGGAACCGGTCTCGGCGGAGGGCCGCGGCTTCGCGGGGCCGGGCTTGCGGGTGGCGGCTGCCGGGGCGTCGGCGGCGGCGGACCCGGTGTCAGCCGGCCCGGCGTCCGCGGCCGTACGGGCAGCCTTCGGCTTCGTGAGGTCGGGCTTCGGGGAGGCGGACCCGGCCGGACCGGCGGCCTCCGGCACCGCGGCGCCCGGCCTGGCCGCATCCGCGGGCGTCCTCGCAGGCGGGACGGCCTTCACAGACGGCTCCGGCCCGCCCGACACAGGCTTCGCCCGGTCCTGCTCCGCCGCAGGCGAATCGGTGTGCTCCGGCTTCGACATGCGTCCCCTCTGCGATCGTGCCGCCTGCTCCGGCTGCCCCGGCACCCGCCGGAGTGCCCGGCGGCCCGCCCCGGGAGAACCCGCGCGATAACCCGCCCCGGCAGAACCCTTATTGTTCCTCACTCCGCAACGGACGGGAGCCCCGGGTCCGCGGTTCCCCCCTCCGGATCGCGGAGTTACAACGGAACGATGTCGGGCGCCCCCAGCCTGGCGGCATCCGCCGTCTGGTCGTCAGGCTGCCGCTGCGATTCGCGCTCAGCCTGCACTCTCTTCTCGTAGTGCTCCACTTCCTTCTCGATCTGCTGCTCGTCCCACCCCAGCACGGGGGCCATCAGCTCCGCGCACTCCCGCGCCGAGCGCGTCCCCCGGTCGAACGTCTCGATCGAGATCCGCGTCCGGCGGGTCATCACGTCGTCGAGGTGGCGGGCCCCTTCGTGCGAGGCGGCGTAGACGACTTCGGCCCGCAGGTAGTCGTCCGCCCCGCCGAGCGGCTCGCCGAGCGACGGGTCGGCCGCGATCAGGTCCAGCAGCTCGTCGACCATCGACCCGTACCGGTTCAACAGGTGTTCCACCCGCACCACATGGAGCCCGGACCGGGCGGCGATCCCGGCCCGGCCGTTCCACAGGGCCCTGTACCCCTCGGCGCCCACCAGCGGCACCTCCTCGGTGACGCAGCCGGCGACCCGCTGGTCGAGGCCGTGCACCGCCTCGTCCACCGCGTCCTTCGCCATCACCCGGTACGTCGTGTACTTGCCGCCCGCCACGACGACGAGCCCCGGCACCGGGTGCGCCACGGTGTGCTCGCGGGACAGCTTGCTCGTCGCGTCCGACTCCCCCGCCAGCAGGGGCCGCAGGCCCGCGTAGACGCCTTCCACGTCATCCCTCGTGAGGGGGACGGCCAGGACCGAGTTGACGCGCTCCAGCAGGTAGTCGATGTCCGCGCTGGAGGCCGCCGGGTGCGCCTTGTCCAGGTCCCAGTCGGTGTCGGTGGTCCCCACGATCCAGTGCCGGCCCCAGGGGATGACGAACAGGACCGACTTCTCCGTCCGCAGGATCAGCCCGGTGGTCGAGTTGATCCGGTCCTTCGGGACGACGAGGTGGACTCCCTTCGACGCCCGGACGTGGAACCGGCCGCGCTCCCCGATCAGGCCCTGCGTGTCGTCCGTCCACACCCCGGTCGCGTTGACGACCTGGCGGGCGCGGACCTCGTACTCCCGCCCGCCCTCCACGTCCTGCACGCGCGCCCCGACGACCCGCTCGCCCTCCCGCAGGAATCCGACGACCCGCGCCCGGTTGGCGCAGTGCGCCCCGTACACCGCGGCCGTCCGCACCAGCGCGGTGACGTACCGGGCGTCGTCCACCTGGGCGTCGTAGTACTGCAGGGCGCCCACCAGGGCGTCCTTGCGCAGGGCCGGCGCCACCCGCAGGGCGCGCCGGCGGGAGAGGTGCCGGTGCACGGGCAGGCCGCGGCCGTGCCCGCCGGAGACGGACATCCCGTCGTACAGGGCGACGCCCGATCCGGCGTAGAACCGCTCCCAGCCCTTGTGCCGGAGGGGGTAGAGGAACGGCACGGGCCGGACCAGGTGCGGGGCGAGCCGCTCCAGCAGCAGGCCGCGCTCCTTCAGCGCCTCGCGCACGAGGGCGAAGTCGAGCATCTCCAGGTAGCGCAGGCCGCCGTGGATCAGCTTGCTGGACCGGCTGGACGTACCGGACGCCCAGTCCCGCGCCTCGACGATGCCGGTCAGGAGGCCCCTGGTCGCGGCGTCCAGCGCGGTGCCCGCGCCGACCACGCCCGCACCCACCACGAGCACGTCCAGTTCCCGCTCGGCCATCCGGGCGAGGGCGTCGGCGCGCTGCGCCGGCCCCAGTGTCGCTGTCCTCACGGCTGCCTCCCGTCGGTGCGGGCCGCGCCGACTCGGCGCGGGTGGTCCCGCTCACGTCCCCCGTCCTCGATTCTGACCCGGAGCCCCCGCATCAGCCACCGCCTGTGGACAACACAACGGAGACCATCACCCCGTAATACGACAGATCGGTCATATATACGCCTAGTCTGACATCGCGCCAGCTCATCGGAGGCCCCCGGGATCCACAGGACTTGCGCACCCAGCCTCTCCATGCATGCCAGGGAAGGGACGGCACCACCCCATGCCCGCAGACCTCGCCGTCATCGGACTCGGCCACCTCGGCCTCCCACTGGCCCAGGCCGCCGTCGCAGCAGGGATCGAGACCGTCGGCTACGACATCGGCCCGGCCACCGGTTCCACTCTCACCGCCGCCGAGGTCCGCCGCATGTCGGCCGCCGGCTTCCGGGTCACCGCCAACCCCGCCGACCTCGGCCGGGTCCGCACCGCCGTCATCTGCGCCCCCACCCAGCTCGGCGCCGACCGCGCCCTCGACCTCGGCGCCGTCGGCGAGGCGGGCCGGGCCCTGGCCGCCCGGCTGCGCCCCCACACCACCGTGGTCCTGGAGTCCGCTGCCCACCCCGGCACCACCGAGGAGTACCTGCGCCCGATCCTGGAGTCCGGCTCGGGGCTGCGCGCCGGCCGCGACTTCCACCTGGCCTACTCCCCCAGCCGCCACGACCCCGGCAACCGCACCCACACCATCGCCAACACGCCCAAGGTCATCGGCGGCCTCACCCCCGCCTGCACCGAGTCCGCCCACGCCTTCTACGCCCGCATCGCCGAGAAGGTCGTCCGCGCCCGCGGCCTGCGCGAGGCGGAGACCGTCCAGCTCCTGGAGACCAACTACCGGCACGTGAACATCGCACTGATGAACGAGATGGCCGTCCTCTGCCACGACCTCGGCGTCGACCTGTGGGACGTCATCCGCTGCGCCGAGACCAAGCCGTACGGCTTCCACGCCTTCCGCCCCGGCCCCGGCGTCGGCGGCCACAGCGTCCCCCTCGACCCGAACTACCTCCCCCACACCACGCGCACCCCCGGCCACCCCCTGCGCATGGTCGGCCTCGCCCAGGAGATCAACGGGCGGATGCCCCAGTACGTCATCCAGCGCTGCGCCACCCTGCTGAACGAGCACGGCAAGTCCGCCCGCGGGGCCCGCGTCCTGCTCCTCGGCGTCACCTACAAGCCGGACCTCGCCGACCAGGAGGGCTCCCCGGCCCCCGAGATCGCCAGCCGCCTCCTCGACCTCGGCGCCCTGATCAGCTACCACGACCCGTACGTCGCCGGCTGGCGGGTCCGCGACCAGCCGGTCCCCCGCGCCGAGTCCCTCTACGAGGCCGCCGCCACCGCCGACCTGACGATCCTGCTCCAGCACCACCGCACCTACGACCTCCAGGGCCTGGCGGTGAAGGCGCAGCTCCTCCTGGACACCCGCGGGGCGAGCCCGGCCGGCGCCGCCCACCGCCTCTGACCGGGTACGCCGAAGGGCCGGCCCCCGCAGCGGGGAGCCGGCCCTTCTCGCGTCTCGCGCGTACGGCCGCGGGCCGGGTCAGCCGTGGTGGTGGCTGTCCGCGACGGTGACCTCGACGCGCTGGAACTCCTTCAGCTCGCTGTAGCCGGTGGTGGCCATCGAGCGGCGCAGGGCGCCGAAGAGGTTCATGGAGCCGTCCGGGGAGTGCGACGGGCCGGTGAGGATCTCCTCGGTGGTGCCGACGGTGCCCAGGTGGACCTTCTTGCCGCGCGGCACGTCCTCGTGGACGGCCTCCATGCCCCAGTGGTGGCCCTTGCCGGGCGCGTCGGTGGCGCGGGCCAGCGGGGAGCCCATCATGACGGCGTCGGCGCCGCAGGCGATGGCCTTGGGCAGGTCGCCGGACCAGCCCACGCCGCCGTCGGCGATGACGTGCACGTAGCGGCCGCCGGACTCGTCCATGTAGTCGCGGCGGGCGGCGGCCACGTCCGCGACGGCGGTGGCCATCGGGACCTGGATGCCCAGCACGTTGCGGGTGGTGTGCGCGGCGCCGCCGCCGAAGCCGACGAGGACGCCGGCCGCGCCGGTGCGCATCAGGTGCAGGGCCGCGGTGTAGGTGGCGCAGCCGCCGACGATGACCGGGACGTCGAGCTCGTAGATGAACTGCTTGAGGTTCAGCGGCTCGGCGGCGCCGGAGACGTGCTCCGCGGAGACCGTCGTCCCCCGGATGACGAAGATGTCGACGCCCGCGTCGACGACGGCCTTGGAGAACTGGGCGGTCCGCTGCGGGGAGAGCGCGGCGGCGGTGACGACGCCGGAGTCGCGGACCTCCTTGATGCGCTGCCCGATCAGGTCGGCCTGGATCGGGGCCGCGTAGATCTCCTGGAGGCGGCGGGTCGCGGCCTCCTCCGGCAGCTCGGCGATCTCGTCGAGCAGCGGCTGCGGGTCCTCGTGGCGGGTCCACAGGCCTTCGAGGTTGAGGACGCCGAGGCCGCCGAGCTCGCCGATGCGGATCGCGGTCTGCGGGGAGACGACGGAGTCCATGGGGGCGGCCAGGAACGGGAGCTCGAAGCGGTACGCGTCGATCTGCCAGGCGATGGAGACCTCCTTCGGATCCCGCGTCCGCCGGCTCGGGACGATGGCGATGTCGTCGAACGCGTACGCCCTGCGGCCGCGCTTGCCGCGCCCGATCTCGATCTCAGTCACGTGTGGTGGCCTTTCCTCTGGGTCTGCCCGTCCAGTATCCCCGAAGGGCGGGGGCGCGCGTCCCGGAGACCGCTGTGCGGACGCACGCCGGAGGGGCGGGCCCGTCTCCCGGACCCGCCCCTCCGCGGCGGTCAGCGCTTGCGCGAGTAGTTCGGCGCCTCGACCGTCATCTGGATGTCGTGCGGGTGGCTCTCCTTCAGGCCCGCGGAGGTGATCCGGACGAACCGGCCCCGCTCCTGGAGCTCCGGCACCGTGCGGCCGCCGACGTAGAACATCGACTGGCGCAGGCCGCCGACGAGCTGGTGGACCACCGCGGACAGCGGGCCGCGGTAGGGCACCTGGCCCTCGATGCCCTCGGGGATGAGCTTGTCGTCGCCGCCCACGCCCTCCTGGAAGTAGCGGTCCTTGGAGAAGGACTTGCGGTCGCCGCGGGACTGCATCGCGCCGAGGGAGCCCATCCCGCGGTACGACTTGAACTGCTTGCCGTTGATGAACAGCAGCTCGCCGGGGGACTCCTCGCAGCCGGCCAGCAGCGAGCCGAGCATCACCGTGTCGGCGCCGGCGACCAGGGCCTTGGCGATGTCGCCGGAGTACTGCAGGCCGCCGTCGCCGATGACGGGGACGCCCGCGGCCTTGGCCGCCAGAGCGGCCTCGTAGATGGCGGTGACCTGCGGGACGCCGATGCCGGCGACGACGCGGGTGGTGCAGATGGAGCCGGGGCCCACGCCGACCTTGATGCCGTCCGCACCGGCGTCGACCAGGGCCTGCGCGCCGTCGCGGGTGGCGACGTTGCCGCCGATGACGTCGACCGAGGCATTCGACTTGATCTTGGCGACCATGTCGCCGACGAGGCGGGAGTGGCCGTGCGCGGTGTCGACGACGATGAAGTCGACGCCGACCTCGATGAGGGCCTGGGCACGCTCGTACGCGTCGCCGGCGACGCCGACCGCGGCGCCGACGAGCAGGCGGCCCTCCTTGTCCTTGGCCGCGTGCGGGTACTTCTCGGCCTTGACGAAGTCCTTGACGGTGATGAGGCCCTTGAGGACGCCCGCGTCGTCGACCAGCGGCAGCTTCTCGATCTTGTGGCGGCGCAGCAGCTCCATGGCGTCGACGCCGGAGATGCCGACCTTGCCCGTGACGAGCGGCATCGGGGTCATGACCTCGCGCACCTGGCGGCTGCGGTCGGACTCGAAGGCCATGTCGCGGTTGGTGACGATGCCGAGGAGCTTGCCCGCGGCGTCGGTGACGGGCACACCGGAGATGCGGAACTTCGCGCAGAGCTCGTCGGCCTCGCGCAGCGTCGCGTCCGGGTGGACCGTGATCGGGTCGGTCACCATGCCGGACTCGGAGCGCTTGACCAGGTCGACCTGGTTGGCCTGGTCGGCGATGGAGAGGTTGCGGTGGAGCACGCCGACGCCGCCCTGGCGGGCCATCGCGATCGCCATGCGGGACTCGGTGACCTTGTCCATGGCGGCGGACAGCAGCGGGATGTTGACCCGCACGTTCCGGGAGATGAGGGAGGAAGTGTCGATCTCGTCCGGGGCCATGTCCGACGAGCCCGGCAGCAGCAGGACGTCGTCGTACGTGAGTCCGAGCGCGGCGAATTTGTCGGGCACTCCGTCGGAGTTGACAGTCATGACACCTTCCCAAATGGTCTTGCCCAGCGCGGATGTCCATGCTAACGGGATCGGCAGGCGTCTCATTCCACGAGCGAGATCACTTCCAAGTTTCGTGGATTCCTCCTATTGATCGGCATGCGCCGACCGCCCCGGGAACCGCCGCCGGCGGATCCCGCGCGCTACTGCTCGGCCAGGGCCCGCAGCCGGCTGAGCGCCCGGTGCTGGGCCACCCGGACGGCGCCGGGGGACATGCCGAGCATCTGGCCGGTCTCCTCGGCGGTCAGGCCGACCGCGACGCGCAGCACGAGGAGCTCGCGCTGCGTCTCCGGCAGGTTGGCGAGCAGCTTGCGGGCCCAGGCGGCGTCGCTGCTGAGCAGCGCGCGCTCCTCCGGCCCGAGGGAGTCGTCCGGCCGCTCGGGCATCTCGTCGGACGGGACGGCGGTGCTGCCGGGGTGGCGCATGGCGGCCCGCTGGAGGTCGGCGACCTTGTGCGCGGCGATCGCGAAGACGAACGCCTCGAAGGGGCGGCCGGTGTCGCGGTAGCGCGGGAGGGCCATCAGGACGGCGACGCAGACCTCCTGCGCCAGGTCCTCGACGAAGTGGCGGGCGTCACCCGGGAGCCGGGAGAGCCGGGTGCGGCAGTAGCGGATGGCCAGCGGGTGCACGAAGGCGAGCAGGTCGTGGGTGGCCTGCTCGTCGCCGTCGACGGCGCGCCGGACGAGATCGCTGACCGCCCCGGCGCCGCCGCCTTTGGCGGCTCCGGTGGGGCCTGTGGCCGCGGGGGAGCCCAGGGCCTCGTCGTCGCGCATCAATCCATGGTGCCTTGGCGCCGGAGCGTTCGCGGCACCGCGGCCCGTGTTGTGCGCCGAAGCGTTATGAGCGGGTGCGCCTGGACTCGTCACTGCACGCTCCCCTCCCGCTCGCCCGAATACGTTCCGAGGCCCCATCCCAGAAATGCGCCACACACTCAAGCATGCGGCATCGCGCACGAAGCGACACGTCCCCCGGATTGTGCCCCGCCAATCCCCGGCCGCGTCGCACGGGGGTGGGCGGGCGGCAGGGCCGGGAGGACGGCGGGCGGCCCGGGGCCGGGCGGCGTGCCGGGCGCGCCGCCCCGTCCGCCGGGGGGCGGACGGGACCGGCTCAGCGTCCGGCCCGCGGGGGCGGGGTCAGCGGACGAGGCCCCAGCGGAACCCGAGCGCCACGGCGTGCGCCCGGTCCGAGGCGCCCAGCTTCTTGAACAGCCGGCGGGCGTGCGTCTTGACCGTGTCCTCGGAGAGGAAGAGCTCGCGCCCGATCTCCGCGTTGGACCGGCCGTGGCTCATGCCCTCCAGCACCTGGATCTCGCGCGCGGTGAGGGTGGGCGCGGCGCCCATCTCGGCGGAGCGGAGCCGGCGCGGGGCCAGCCGCCAGGTCGGGTCGGCGAGGGCCTGGGTGACCGTGGCCCGCAGTTCGGCGCGCGAGGCGTCCTTGTGCAGGTAGCCGCGGGCGCCTGCGGCGACGGCCAGGGCCACGCCGTCGAGGTCCTCGGCCACGGTGAGCATGATGATGCGGGCGCCCGGATCGGCCGAGAGCAGCCGGCGCACCGTCTCCACACCGCCGAGCCCGGGCATCCGTACGTCCATGAGAATCAGGTCGGAGCGGTCGGCGCCCCAGCGGCGGAGGACTTCCTCGCCGTTGGCAGCCGTCGTCACACGCTCGACGCCGGGCACGGTGGCAACCGCGCGACGGAGCGCCTCTCGGGCAAGCGGGGAGTCGTCGCAGACGAGGACGGAAGTCATGACCGCCCTCCGGAGCTGCTGATGCGCGTCACCTTGAGCCTCCAGGCTGGTACGTATCGTCACCTGTGCGGTCGATGCTCTCGGACACCTGTCCGGGAGGTCATTGGTTCAACCGCCTTCGCTCTCTCAACGATGGTCACTCGAAAGAGTTACGGGTCGGACGGACACCTTCGGCACTCTACGTGAGGGCGCGATCACATCGGCGGCGCCACTCGCCGCCCGTCCTCCATCTGGAGCTATGCCCTATTTGGCGGCTTTCCTTCCGTTTCGCCTGTGTCTGAGGCTAGATTCCCAATGAGTCATATTTACATCTACTAGGACAGTAGGTGTGGTGGCTTGGACCGTATCCGTCTCAGTACCGGCACCATGGAGGACTACCCATGGCAGATTTCTCCCGCCTCCCCGGACCGAACGCCGACCTCTGGGACTGGCAGCTGCTGGCCGCCTGCCGGGGGGTCGACAGCTCCCTCTTCTTCCACCCGGAGGGCGAGCGGGGCGCGGCCCGGAGTGCGCGCGAGGCCTCGGCTAAAGAGGTCTGCATGCGATGCCCGGTGCGTTCGGAATGCGCCGCGCACGCGCTGG
Organism: Streptomyces sp. NPDC031121; assembly: GCF_055570615.1. Lineage (NCBI taxonomy): Bacteria > Bacillati > Actinomycetota > Actinomycetes > Kitasatosporales > Streptomycetaceae > Streptomyces > Streptomyces sp. NPDC031121. Next base: position 25,474 of record NZ_JBVIGV010000001.1, on the reverse strand, counting down.
CCGTACGCGAGCCCTACGGGGTGTGGGGCGGCCTCACAGAGGACGAGCGCGAGGAGCTGATGGGCCGCGCCCGCCATCGGCTGATCCCCGCGTCGAGCACGATCGGACGGATCACGCCGGACGACTGATCCGGATCCGGCGCAGCGAAGAAGGAACGTTTCAGCAGCCCGCTGCGGGGCGGGCACCGCCCTGCGGACCGCGCTCAGCGGGCCGCGGCCCGCTCCAGCTCGGCGAGGGTCGCGGCGACGGCGGGCACCCGGGCCAGGTCGGGCAGCGTCAGCGCCACGATCTCGCGCTCGACGGCGGGCTCGACGGCCACGGTGCTCACGCCCTTGGCGCGGACGGACTCCACCGCGAGCTCCGGCAGCACCGCCACGCCGAGCCCCGCGCCGACCAGGCCGGCGACGGCCGGATAGTCGTCGGTCGCGAAGTCGATGCGCGGGGTGAAGCCCGCGTCCTCGCACACCTCGACCAGGTGGCGGCGGCAGCGCGGACAGCCGGCGATCCACGGCTCGTCCGCGAGTTCCGCCATGCCCACGCTGGCGGCGCCGGCCAGCCGGTGGCCCTCCGGGACCAGCCCGACGAGGCGGTCCGTCAGCAGGGGCCGCACGACCAGGTCCTCCCACCCCTCGGCCGCCGGCGCCCCGCCGCCGGAGGCGGGGCCGCCCGCCCGGTCGGGGCCGGCGTAGCGGAAGGCCAGCGCCAGGTCGCAGTCGCCGTCGCGCAGCATCTCCACCGAGCGCGGCGGCTCCGCCTCGACCAGCGAGATCCGCGTCCCCGGGTGCCCGGCGCGCATCGCCGCGAGCGCGGTCGGCACCAGGGTGGAACTGCCGCTGGGGAAGGACACGAGCCGGACCCGGCCGGCGCGCAGCCCGGCGATGGCGGCGACCTCCTCCTCCGCGGCCGTCAGCCCGGCGAGGATCCCGGCGGCATGCCGCACCAGGGCCTCGCCGGCCTGCGTCAGGCGCATCTCGCGGCCGGCGCGGACGAGCAGCGGGGTGCCGGCGGACTGCTCCAGCGCCTTCATCTGCTGGGAGACGGCGGGCTGCGTGCACCCGAGTTCGCGGGCGGCCGCGGAGAAGGAGCCGGTCCCGGCGACGGCGCGCAGGATCCGGAGATGACGTGCCTCGATCACCCTTCGAGCATAAGCCCGGCTTTGACGGAACTGCACATACCCGGGGCAGGACTTTGGGGCTCTGGGCTAGCGTGTCCCCCATGGCGCCCATGCATGTGATCTCCGTGAACGTCGGCCGCGCGGCCCCCTCCGAACACACCGACGCCGCGAGCGGGCTGACCGGCATCGGCAAGCGGCCGGTCCCCGGCCCGGTGCGCGTCGCCGCGCCCGGCCCGCGCGGGACCGGCGGCAGCGGCGTCGAGGGGGACGACATCTGCGACCTGCGCCACCACGGCGGCGACCACCAGGCCGTCTACGCCTACGCCCGCGAGGACCTCGACTGGTGGGAGGCCGAGCTGGGGCGCGAGCTGCCCGGCGGGATCTTCGGCGAGAACCTCACCACCGCGGGGATCGACGTGACCGGGGCCCTGCTGGGCGAGCGGTGGCGGGTCGGCCCGGAGGCCGTCCTGGAGGTCGCCTCGGGCCGCATCCCGTGCCGGACCTTCCAGGGCGTCCTGGGCGAGCGGGCCTGGGTGAAGCGGTACACCGGGGCCGTGCGGCCGGGAGCGTACCTGCGCGTCGTCCGGGAGGGGCGGATCTCGCCCGGCGACCCGGTCGAGGTCGTCGACCGGCCGGACCACGACGTCACGGTGGGCCTGTGGTTCCGGGCCTTCACCACGGAGCGGGAGCTGCTGCCGCGCACGCTGGCGGCGGGCGCGGCGATGGAGCCGAAGGCCCACGAGAAGGTCCGGGCGTACCTGCGCACGCAGGCGACGGCGCCCGCGAAGTAGCGGGCCGCTCCGGGCACGGGGCGGCGACGGACTAGGTTGCGGTCATGACGACTGCGCTGATCACTGGATCCACGGCGGGCATCGGCGCCGCCTTCGCCCGCAAACTCGCCTCCCGGGGCCACAACCTCGTCCTGGTCGCCCGCGACACCGCGCGCCTGCGCGAGCAGGCCACCGAGCTGCACGACCGGCACGGCATCGAGGCCGAGGTGCTGACCGCCGACCTGTCGGCGGAGGAGGGCATCGCGGCGGTCGAGGAGCGCCTGGGCGACCGCACCCACCCCGTGGACCTGCTGGTCAACAACGCGGGGTTCGGCAACAAGGGCCGCTACCTCGAAGTGTCCATGGCCGACGAGCTGACCATGCTGAAGGTCCACGTCGAGGCCGTGCTGCGGCTGTCCTCGGCGGCGGCCGGGTCCATGCGCTCGCGCGGGCGGGGCGGCATCGTGAACGTGGCCTCGGTGGCGGCGTTCGTCCCGCGGGGCACCTACGGGGCGAGCAAGGCCTGGGTCGTGCAGTTCACCCAGGGGGCCGCCCGGGACCTGGCGGGGTCGGGGGTGCGGATGATGGCGCTGTGCCCGGGGTTCGTGCGGACCGAGTTCCACCAGCGGGCGGGCATGGGGACGGACAGCATCCCCGGCTGGATGTGGCTGGACGCGGACAAGCTGGTGGCCGCCGCCCTCGACGACCTGGCCCGCGGCCGGGTCGTCTCGGTCCCGGACCCGCGGTACAAGGCGCTGATGGGCGTGGTGAAGCTGGCCCCGCGCGGGCTGCTGGGCGGGCTGACCTCCCGCACGGGGCGCAAGTACGGGCCCCAGTAGGGGGCCGGCCTTCCTAAAATGGTGCTGTTCCACCCATCCCGGGAGGTGCCATGACATTCGTGCAGATAGTTGACTACGAGACAAGCAGACCCGAGGCCGTCGGCGCGCTCTTCGACCGGTACCTGGAGCAGACCAACGGCAGGCGCACGGTGACCCACAGCCTGATCGGCCGGGACCGGGAGGCGGAGACGCACTACGTCGACGTCGTCGAGTTCCCCTCGTACGAGGAGGCCATGAGGAATTCTCACCTCCCGGAGACGGACCGGATGTTCCAGGAGATGGTGGCCCTCTGCGACGGGATGCCGCGCTTCACCAACCTGGACGTCGTCCGGGACGACCGCCTCAACAGCCTGCTGGCGGACCGGGTGTTCGACGACATCGCGACCAAGGGCGACCTGGACGCCGTCGCCGAGGTCTTCGCGGCGGACTACCGCCACCACGACGTCATGGGCCCGGCCGACCGGACGGGGCGCGAGGCGGTCGTCGAGGACGTGTCGGCGTGGCGCGCCGCCTTCGACTTCGACTTCGCGCGCGAGGCGCAGATGGCGCAGGACGACTTCGTCACCACGCTGTGGACCTGGACCGGCCGCCACAAGGGCGCCTTCATGGGAGCCGCCCCGACCGGGAGGACCTGCACCATGACCGGGACGACGGTCTTCCGGTGCCGGGACGGGATGATCGCGGAGGGCTGGTGGCACTACGACGCGATGGGCCTGATGCGCCAGGTCGGCGCCGCGCCGGCCTGAGCCGGGGCAGCCGCCGGCGCACACGGCGACGGCCCCGGCCGCTCCCGCCTCGCGGCGGTGGCGGCCGGGGCCGTCGCACGGAGTCCGGCAGGGGGTTCACACCCCCGCGGGATCAGTGGCTGTGGCCGTGGCCGTGCCCGTGACCGTGGCCGTTCGCCTCTTCCTCTTCCTTCTTCTCGACGACCAGGGTCTCGGTCGTGAGCAGCAGGGAGGCGATGGAGGCGGCGTTCTCCAGCGCGGAGCGGGTCACCTTGACCGGGTCGATGACGCCGGCCTTGACCAGGTCGCCGTACTCGCCGGAGGCGGCGTTGAAGCCCTGGCCCTTGTCGAGCTCGGCCACCTTGGAGGTGATGACGTAGCCCTCGAGGCCCGCGTTCTCGGCGATCCAGCGCAGGGGCTCGACGGCGGCGCGGCGCACGACCGCGACACCGGTGCCCTCGTCGCCGGCCAGGTCGAGGTTGCCCTCCAGGACCTTGACGGCGTGGACGAGCGCAGAGCCGCCACCGGAGACGATGCCCTCCTCGACCGCGGCGCGGGTCGCGGAGATGGCGTCCTCCAGGCGGTGCTTCCGCTCCTTCAGCTCCACCTCGGTGGCGGCGCCGACCTTGATGACGCAGACGCCGCCGGCGAGCTTCGCGAGGCGCTCCTGGAGCTTCTCGCGGTCCCAGTCGGAGTCGGTCGTCTCGATCTCGGCCTTGATCTGGTTGACGCGGCCGAGGACGTCCTCGGAGGAGCCCGCACCGTCGACGATGGTGGTGTCGTCCTTGGTGACGGTCACGCGGCGCGCGGAGCCGAGGACGTCCAGGCCGGCCTGGTCGAGCTTGAGGCCGACCTCCTCGGCGATGACGGTGGCACCGGTGAGGGTGGCCATGTCCTGGAGCATCGCCTTGCGGCGGTCGCCGAAGCCGGGGGCCTTGACCGCGACGGCGTTGAACGTGCCGCGGATCTTGTTGACGACCAGGGTCGACAGGGCCTCGCCCTCGACGTCCTCGGCGATGATCAGCAGCGGCTTGGAGCCACCCGCCTGGATGACCTTCTCCAGCAGCGGCAGCAGGTCCTGGATCGAGGAGATCTTGCCCTGGTGGATCAGGATGTAGGGGTCCTCCAGGACCGCCTCCATGCGCTCCTGGTCCGTCACGAAGTACGGCGACAGGTAGCCCTTGTCGAAGGCCATGCCCTCGGTGAACTCGAGCTCCAGGCCGAAGGCGTTGGACTCCTCGACGGTGATGACGCCGTCCTTGCCGACCTTGTCCATCGCCTCGGCGATGAGCTCGCCGACCTGCTGGTCCTGCGCGGAGAGCGCGGCGACGGCGGCGATGTCGGACTTGTCCTCGATCGGACGGGCGGTCGCGAGGAGCTCGGCGGACACGGCCTTGACCGCGGCGTCGATGCCCTTCTTCAGGGCGGCCGGGGAGGCGCCGGCGGCGACGTTGCGCAGGCCCTCGCGGACGAGCGCCTGGGCCAGGACGGTGGCGGTGGTGGTGCCGTCGCCCGCGATGTCGTTGGTCTTGGTCGCCACCTCCTTCACCAGCTGCGCGCCGAGGTTCTCGTACGGGTCGTCCAGCTCGACCTCGCGGGCGATGGTGACACCGTCGTTGGTGATGGTGGGGGCGCCGAACTTCTTGTCGATGACGACGTTGCGGCCCTTGGGGCCGATCGTCACCTTGACCGTGTCGGCCAGCTTGTTGACGCCGCGCTCGAGGGCGCGACGGGCGTCCTCGTCGAACTTCAGGATCTTCGCCATGGGAGCGGTTCAGCCCTCTCGAAAACTAGGGTTCAAAGAACTGCGCCCCTCGCCGCCCGGCAATCAGCGGGGTGACCAGGGGCGCAGCTCAAAGCAGTGCTGGGAGAAGTGAACTACTTCTCGATGATCGCGAGCACGTCGCGAGCCGAGAGGACGAGGTACTCCTCGCCGCTGTACTTCACCTCGGTGCCGCCGTACTTGCTGTACAGCACGACGTCGCCGACGGAGACGTCCAGCGGCAGGCGCTGGCCGTCCTCGAAGCGGCCCGGGCCCACGGCGAGGACGACGCCCTCCTGGGGCTTCTCCTTCGCGGTGTCCGGGATGACCAGGCCGGAGGCCGTGGTCTGCTCGGCGTCGAGCGGCTGGACCACGATGCGGTCCTCAAGCGGCTTGATGGCAACCTTGGAGCTGGCGGTCGTCACGATCCGACCTCCCCCTTCGGAGATCTCACGGGGTTAACTGTCTGAGGTGGCGACCAGGTGGATCCGTCGTCGCGGGTGCCGGACCTGCCCGTCGCTGTGTTGGCACTCACCGGGGGCGAGTGCCAGGTGCGAGACTATTCCGGCGATTAGCACTCGGTCAAGCGGAGTGCCAACACGCTCTCCCGTCGTACGCCTTCCGGCCACTCCCAGGCCGAATCACGCGCCTGTACGCGGGGCTTCGGCACGCCCGGCGGCGTGTCGGCCCGGCGGGGTCGCGGGCCGGGGCAACCCCCGGGCGGCCGCACACGTCGTAGAAGATATGAAGATAAAGCGCCCCAATGCGGACGAGGCGGCTCCGGACGAAACCGCTCCGGACGGCACCTGCGCCCCGTGCGGGGCCTGAAGCCCCTGACGCCGGCGGGCGCGCGCCGGCGCACCGAGGCACTGCTGCTGGCGCTCACCGTCGGCATCACCGTCCTCGGCCACGCGAGCGCCGGCCTCGCGCTGAACGGGGCGCTGCCGGTCAACCTGGCCGCCTTCGGCGCCGGCATGAGCCTGCTGGCCCTCGTCGTCCACCTGGGCGTGCGCCGGTTCGCTGCGTACGCCGACCCGCTCGTCCTGCCGCTCGCCCTGCTGCTGACGGGGCTCGGGCTGGTGCTGCTGCACCGGCTCGACCACGCGTACATCGAGCGGTACGGGGGCGACGCATACGCGCCCGGCCAACTGGTGTGGACGGTCATCGGGGTGGCGGCCTGCCTGCTGGTGCTGGCGCTGCTGCGCGACCACCGGCGGCTCCAGCGGTTCATCTACCTCACGATGGCGGCGGCGCTGGTGCTGCTCGCTGCCCCGGCCTTCTCCCCTGCGGACACGTACGGCGCCAAGCGGTGGATCGTCGTCGGAGGCCTGTCGGTGCAGCCGGGCGAGTTCGTGAAGATCATGATCTCGGTGTTCTTCGCGGGCTACCTGGTGGTCCACCGGCACTCGCTGGCGCTGGCGGGCCGCCGGCTCCTCGGGGTGCAGCTGCCGCCGATGCGGCAGCTCGGCCCGATCGCCTCGGTGTGGGTCCTCTCGCTGCTCGTCCTGGTGTTCGAGCGCGACCTCGGGACGTCGCTGATCTTCTTCGGCGTCTTCGTGGTGATGCTGTACGTGGCCACCGAGCGCACCGGATGGATCGTCTGCGGGCTGGTCATGGCCGCGGGCGGCGCCTTCGCCGTCGGCTCGACCGAGCCGCACGTCAAGGCGCGCGTGGCGGCCTGGCTGAACCCGCTGTCGTACTACTGGGACGAGCGCCCGCCGGGCGTCACCTCGGAGCAGGCGGCGCAGGCGCTGTTCGGCTTCGGCAGCGGCGGCATGTCGGGGACGGGGCTCGGCCTCGGCCACCCCGAGCTGATCAGGTTCGCCGGCCGCAGCGACTTCATCCTCACCACCGTCGGCGAGGAGCTGGGCCTCGCAGGCGTCATGGCCGTCCTGCTGCTGTACGCGCTCCTCGTGCAGCGGGGGCTGCGGATGGCGCTGGGCGCCCGCGACCCGTTCGGGAAGCTGCTGGCGGTGGGCCTGTCGGCGGCGCTGGCGCTCCAGGTGTTCGTGGTGGCGGGCGGCGTGACCGGGCTGATCCCGCTGACCGGCAAGGCGCTGCCCTTCCTGGCGAAGGGAGGCTCGTCCCTGCTGGCCAACTGGATCATGGTCGCGCTGCTGCTGCGGATCAGCGACAGCGCGGAGCGGCAGCGCCAGGCCGACCGCCGCGGCCGCGCGGCGGCCGCCGTCGCGCCGCCGTCCGCGGCGCGGGCCCGGGCCGTGCCGGGCGGCTGATGGGCGAACGCGCGGGCCAGCGAGGCGGCGCCGAAGAGGACCAGGCCGAGGCGGAAGACGCGGCGCCGCCCGAAGCGGTCCGCGAGCGCGCCGGAGGCGATCAGCAGGCCTGCCAGGACCACGGTGTAGGCGTCCACGGCCCATTCCAGGCCGCGGGTGCCGGTGCCGAGGCCGCGGCCGATCGCGGGCAGGGCGACGTTGACGATCGTGGTGTCGACGCCGACCAGGAACATGCTCAGTGCGCACACGGCCAGGACGGTCCAGCGCCGCCGCGCCCCGGGCGCACCGGACGGCCCGGAAGCCGGCCCGGGGTGCGGCGCCGGGTCCGGCCCGGGGCGCCGTACGGGGTCGGCCCCGGCCTACGGCTCCGGGTCCGGCCCCGGAGGCCGTACGGGGTCGGGCTCAGGGCTTCGTACGGTGTCCGGCCCGGGAGGTCGTAGCGGCTGCGCGGCCGGTCGCGGGGCCGGGGCCGCGGCCGGGTTCGGGGTGGATGCCACGGGGTCCGCCTTCCGTCGGGGAGGGTCTGCCGGCCCATGCTCGGACCGGCCCCCGCCGCCCGCGGAGGAGTTTTGCGGAGACCGCAAAATGGGACCGTGGACGCGGACTCGCTGACGGAACTGCTCGACGCCATCGGGCCGCGCCTGCGCGCGCTGCGCCGGGCCCGCGGGCTCACCCTGGAGGCTCTCGCCGCGGACACCGGCATCTCCCTGAGCACGCTCTCCCGCCTGGAGTCCGGCCTGCGGCGCCCCACCCTGGACCTGCTGCTGCCGCTCGCGGCGGCGCACCGCGTCTCTCTCGACCAGCTGGTGGCCGCGCCCGCGACCGGCGACCCGGGGGTCCACCTGGTGCCGCGCCGGCGCGAGCGCGGCAGCGTCCTCGTCCCGCTGACCCAGTACCCGGGCCGCGTCCGGGGGTTCAAGCAGGTGCTCGCCCACCGCGAGCCGCGGCTCGTCAGCCACGAGGGCTACGAGTGGCTGTACGTGCTCGCCGGGGAGCTGCGGCTGCTGCTCGGGGAGCGGGAGTTCACGCTCCGCCCGGGCGAGGTCGCCGAGTTCGACACCGGCGAGCCGCACTGGTTCGGGCCGGCCGGCCCGGAGGCGGTGGAGATCCTGCACCTGTTCGGCCCCCGCGGGGACCAGGCGGTCGTCCGTACCGGTCCGGGGGCCGCGGCGCCGCAGGACCCGTGCGGCCAGGGGCCGTCAGGGCCTCAGAGGTAGTCCTCCAGGCGGCCTATGCGGAAGCCCTGCTCCTGGATGCTGCGCAGCATGTTGGCGGTCATCTGGACCTCGGTGGCGCCCTTGAGCTCGGCGGGGCCGCGGAAGTGGGCGAGGACGATGTCGCCGGGCCGCAGGCCGGAGCCCTCGGCGTACTGGAAGTCCTTGATCTGCATGGACGCCCGCCACAGCACGACCCGCGAGATGCCGCACTCGGCGGCGGCCTTCAGCGTGTCGTCGTTGTAGTTGCCGTAGGGCGGGCGGAAGAGGGGCGGCCTGGTGCCGAAGCGCTTCTCCAGGCGCTCCTGCTGACCGCATATCTCCTTCTTCTGCGCGGCGAAGGGCAGGGTCCGCAGGTTCGGGTGCGTCAGCGTGTGGTTGTTCACGGTGCTGCCCGAGCCGTTGTCGCGGAGCTTCTCGAAGTGCCCGTAGTCGGACGAGGCCGCGCTGTCCGTGAGGAACATGCTGATCGGCAGCCTGAGGTCGGCCGCCATCTTCAGGAACTCGGGGTCCTTCTCGGCGCCGTCGTCGAAGGTGAGGAAGACGGTCTTCTCGCCCGGGGGCAGGGGTATTCGGTCCACGACCTGCGCCTTCCCGGGCGCGCCGGGCGGCAGGGCCGGCTTCTGCGCCGGCTTGGGGGCGTACTCCAGGGGGGCGGCGAGCCCCCACTTGCGGTACGCCTGGCCGTCGGCCGCGGAGGCCGACGGGGAGGAGGCGCCCGGCCCGGCCCCCTGGTCCCCTGCCGGGGCGGAGGACTCGGACCGGGCGGTGTTGCGGCCCAGCCGCTCGATCGGGTCCACGCTGTTCCCGCATCCCGCCAGGGACAGTGCCAGCGCGCCGGCAGCGAGTATGGCAGCCGTCAGCCGGCGCGCGTGCTTCACAGGTAGTCCTCCAAGCGGGCCACGGCGTAACCCTTGTCCGTGACGGTCTTCATGACGTGGCGGATCATGTCGGGCATGGTGCCCTTCCAGTCCTCGCTCCCCCGGAAATGCGTGAGGATGATATCTCCGGGATGCAGGTCGCGGTCCCATTCTCGGTAGTCCATCCGGTTCGGGAAGCCCTCGGCGTTCCACAGCGGAACGGCCTTGATGCCGCAGGACTTTGCCGCGCGCAGGGTGTCCTCGTTGTAGTTGCCGTACGGCGGCCGGAAGAGCGCCGGGCGCTTGCCGAAGGTCTTCTGGATGGTGTCCTGCTGGCCGCAGATCTCCTCGCGCTGCTTCTCGTAGGAGAGCGCCGGCATGTACCGGTGGTTGAGGGTGTGGTTGTTCAGGGTGACGCCCGCGGCCTGCATGGCCTTGAAGTACGGGTAGTCGTCGCGGATGAGGTAGTCGCTGACGAACGCCGTGTACGGGATCTTCAGCTCCTGCATCATCTTCAGGAACTCGGGGTCCTTCTCCGCTCCGTCGTCGATCGTCAGGAAGACGACCTTGTCCTCGGTCGGAACGGTGGTGAAGACCGGGGGGAGTTCGTCGTGGCCGTCGACCTCGAAGCCGTCGCGGGTGGTGATCTCCGGCTTCTCCTCGGGGGCCGGCGGGGCCGTGAGGGGCGGCTTGTCGAGCTTCCACTTCTTCGCCGCGGCGATGACCGCCAGCCGGGCGGCCTTCTGCTTCTCGGCGTAGCTGCCGGCCGCACCGGCCGCACCCGGCGCCTCGGCGCCCTTGCCGGACTTGCCGGACTTGGCGGGGGCGGGCGCGCCGGAGTCCTGGGAGGAGCCGCACGCCGTGCCGAGGGCGGCGACCAGCAGGGCGGCGGCCGCGACCCCGGCCCGGCCGCCGCGGGGGCCGGCCGGCGACCGGCGACCATCAAGCGCCTTTTGTTCCTTTTGTCGTACTAGCTGCATAGCAGCGCATCCTGGCACCGCACCCGCACGCCGCCCCGCCGACACCGCGGAGCGCAGGGCCGTCTTCAACCGACTGGCCCACACTGGCCGACAATGAACGGGTGACCCCCGAAGACTTCGCCGCCCTCCTGACCCCGGAGGGCCGCACCCTCCTGGACTCCCTCCGCGACTACGACCCGGGCAGGGAGCTCGCCGTCGCCACCCGGCTGCGCCGCGACCACCCCGCCCCGCTCGTCTCCGCCGCGCTCGGGCAGGCCCGGCTGCGGCAGCGCGCGGTGGCGAAGTTCGGCGCCGAAGACGCCTTCCGGATGTACTTCACGCCCGGCGGCGCCGAGATGGCGACCCGCGCCTCCGTGGCCGAGTACCGCGCCGGCCGGCTCGCCGCCCTCGGCGTGCGCAGCGTCGCCGACCTGTGCTGCGGCATCGGCGGCGACGCCCTGGCCCTGGCCCGGCGGGGCATCCGCGTGCTGGCGGTGGACCGCGACCCGCTGACCGCGGCGGTCGCCCGCGCCAATGCCGAGGCGCTGGGCGTGGCCGACCTGGTGGAGGTCCGCGAGGAGGACGTCGCGGCCGTCGACACCTCCGGGTACGACGCCGTATTCGTCGACCCCGCCCGGCGCGGCGGCCGGGGCCGGGTCTTCGACCCGGAGGCGTACTCGCCCCCGCTGTCCTGGGCGGCCCGGGCGGCGGCCGCCGCGCCCTGCGGCGCCGTCAAGATCGCACCCGGGATCCCGCACGAGGCCGTCCCCGCGGGAGCCGAGGCCGAGTGGATCTCCGACCACGGCGACGTGAAGGAGGCCGTGCTGTGGTTCGGCGCGGCGGCCGCGGAGGCCGCGCGCGCCGTGCCCGGCACCGGGCCCGCCGTACGCGCCACCCTGCTGCCCGGCCCGCGCACCCTGCACGCCGCCGGCCCGCTGCCGCCTCCGCCGGTCGGGCCCGTGGGCCGCCACCTGTACGAGCCCGACGGCGCCGTCATCCGCTCGCACCTCGTCGCCGAGGTCGCCGCGCAGCTCGGGGGCCGGCTCATCGACCCGACGATCGCCTACGTCACCGCGGACGAGCTGCGCGCGACGCCGTACGCGACCGCGTACGAGATCACCGACGTGCTGCCGTTCGGGCTGAAGCCCCTGAAGGCGCTGCTGCGCGAGCGCCGCGTCGGCACCCTGACGGTGAAGAAGCGCGGCTCGGCCATCGAGCCGGAGGAGCTCCGCAGGAAGGTCAAGCCGCAGGGCCCGAACGCGGCGACGGTCTTCCTCACCCGCGTCGCGGGCGCCCCGTCGATGCTGATCGGGGCGCCGGCCGGCGCCGCGTGAGGGCACCCGCCCGCGGGTCAGCGGCCCGGGGCCGCCTCGACCGACTCGAAGCGCCAGCGGTGGACCGGGCGGGCGGCCAGGCCGGCGGGCGGGGAGGGGAGTTCGGGCAGGTCGGCCGTCAGGCCGTCCTCGGCCTCCCACCAGGTGACGACCAGCACCCGGTCCTGCGGCGCCCGGAACACCTCCCGCCGCAGCGGCTCCCCCTCCGAGGCCTGCGCACGGGCCCAGGCCAGCAGCTCCGGCCCGCGGCCCTCGGCGGCCCGGGCCTCCCACATCAGCGCGACGGTGCTCACGGGTACAGGTTGTCCTTGCTCAGCTCGTGCACGTGGTCATGGTCGTGGGCGTGGCCGTGCCCGTGGCCGTGGGTGTGCTCCTCCTCGGCGCTCCCCGGCACGTGCGGCTCCGTCACCGGCAGCGACGAGTCCGCGGACAGGTCCCAGTCCGAGGCCGGCCGGTTCCGCCGGACCATCTCCGCGCCCAGGGCCGCGACCATGGCGCCGTTGTCGGTGCACAGCTTGGGCCGCGGCACGCGCAGGACGATGCCCGCGTCGTCGCAGCGCTCCTGCGCCAGCGCCCGCAGCCGGGAGTTCGCGGCGACGCCGCCGCCGATCATCAGGTGGTCGACTCCCTCGTCCTTGCACGCGCGGATCGCCTTGCGCGTCAGGACGTCCACCACGGCCTCCTGGAAGGACGCCGCCACGTCCCGCACCGGCACCTCCTCGCCCGCGTTCCGCTTCGCCTCGATCCAGCGGGCCACGGCCGTCTTCAGCCCGGAGAAGGAGAAGTCGTACGCGGGGTCGCGCGACCCGGTCAGCCCGCGCGGGAAGTTGACGGCCTTAGGGTCGCCCTCCTTCGCGAGCCGGTCGATGACGGGCCCGCCGGGGAAGCCGAGCTGCAGCACCCGCGCGATCTTGTCGAAGGCCTCGCCGGCGGCGTCGTCGATGGTCGCGCCGAGCGGCCGCACGTCGGAGGTGATGTCCGGGGCGAGCAGCAGCGAGGAGTGCCCGCCGGACACCAGCAGCGCCATCGTCGGCTCGGGCAGCGGGCCGTGCTCCAGCTGGTCGACGCAGATGTGCGAGGCCAGGTGGTTCACGCCGTACAGCGGCTTGCCGAGGGCGTACGCGTAGGCCTTCGCGGCGGACACGCCGACGAGCAGCGCACCGGCCAGCCCCGGCCCTGCGGTGACGGCGACGCCGTCGAGGTCGCGGGCGCTGACCCCGGCCTCCTTCAGGGCGCGCTCGATGGTCGGGACCATCGCCTCCAGGTGGGCACGGGAGGCCACCTCGGGCACGACCCCGCCGAAGCGGGCGTGCTCGTCGACGCTGGAGGCGACGGCGTCGGCCAGCAGGGTGGTGCCGCGGACGATGCCGACGCCGGTCTCGTCGCAGGAGGTCTCGATGCCGAGGACGAGCGGTTCGTCAGCCATGGGTCTCACCTTGTACGGGTCCGTCCGCGGGGACGGAGAGTGCGGGATCGGAAAGGCGCATCACGAGCGCGTCGACGTTGCCTGGCTGGTAGTAGCCCCTGCGGAAGCCGATCGGCTCGAAGCCGAAGCGCTCGTAGAGCTTCTGGGCGCGGGTGTTGTCGACCCGCACCTCCAGCAGCACCTCGGCGCACTCGAACGCGGTGGCGGCGCGCAGCAGGTCGGTGAGCAGCCGGGCGCCGAGCCCGGTCCCCCACTGGTCGCGCGCGGCCGCGATGGTCTGTACGTCGGCCAGGTCGCCGGCGGCGGCCAGCCCGGCGTAGCCGACCAGGCGGCCGGCCGCGTCCTCGGCGACCACGTAGTGGCGCGTGGCGCGCGGGCCGCGGGAGTGGGCGAGCTCGGACCAGAACATGCCGGCGGACCAGGCGTCCTCGGGGAAGAGGTCCTGCTCCAGTTCCAGCACGGGCCCGATGTCCCACCAGCGCATCGGGCGCAGCACGGCGGTGCCGGCCGGCGGCGCCGCGGGCCGGGGGTCGGGCGACGGGCGGGCGGTCACTGCGGAGTGACCACCTTGTAGTTCTTCGGCACCTGCGCGTCGGGCCGGCGCAGGTACAGCGGGGCCGGCGGCAGGAAGTCCAGGCCGGCCTCCAGCCGGTGCGCGGCCAGCGCGGCCAGCGCGGCGGCGCTCTGGTGCTCGGGGTCGCGGGCGTCGGTGAAGACGTCCGGGTACAGCCGGGCGCCCTGGCCGACGGCGGGCAGCCCGGCAACCTGCTCGGCGATGTCGGCCGGGCGGTCCACGGCGGGCTCGCCGACCCGGGTGAGGGGGTCCTCGTAGCGCGCCCAGTAGACCTCCTTGCGCCGCGCGTCGGTGGCGACGGTGAAGGGGCCCTCGATGCCGGCGGCGCCCGCGGCGTATGCGAGCCCGTCGAGGGTGCACAGCCCGTGGACGGGGATGCCGAGGACGGCGGCGAAGGTGGTGGCGGTGGCCAGGCCCACGCGCAGCCCGGTGTAGGGGCCCGGGCCGACCCCGACGACGATGCCGGTGAGGGCGTCGAGCTTCAGCCCGGCCTCGGCGAGGACGCGGTCCACGGAGGGGAGCAGCAGCTCCCCGTGGCGGCGGGCGTCGACCTGGTGGGCCTCGGCGACGGTCCCGCGGCCGTCGTGGAGGGCGACGGTGACGGCGGGCGTGGCGGTATCTACGGCGAGCAAGAGCACGCGAACAGCCTACGACTCCCCGGGCCCCGGCCCTTGCGGCCGGTCACCGGGCACCCCGGCTGCTACCTTCGACCCAGGCATCGGCCGGGACCGGGGGCCGGGGGGCGCGCCCCGCCGGCGGGCGGCCGGCCAGGGGAAGCACGGAGAGGTGGAGCAAGGTGGCAAGCAGAAGCTCGGGAATCGTGGCCGGGCTCACCGTCGCGGCGCTGGCCGCGGTCGGCTTCCTCGGCTACCAGGCCTCCGCGACCGCGCCCGCGGCTCCCGTGCAGCCCCCGAAGGCTGCGCCCTCCCCCGGGGCGGTCGCGCCGGCGCCGGGCCCGGAGAAGCCGGCGGCCGTGCCGGCCGACTCCGGCACCGGGGTGCGGGTCGTGTACTCCCTGGGCCAGAAGCGGGTGTGGCTGGTCGGGGAGGACGGGCGGGAGCCCAGGACGTTCCCCGTGATGCCGAGCACGGTCAACCCGAAGATGGGAACCTACCTGGTGACTTCGCGCGCGGGTGCGGTGACCGGCTCGGACGGGGTGCCCATCGAGCACGTGGTGCGCTTCGCGAGCACCGACGGCGTCGTGGTGGGCTTCAGCGCGCGCGTCGACGGCGGGATGCCGCAGCCGGACCCGGCGAAGAAGACCGGCGGCATCCGGATGAGCCGGGCCGACGGCGACGCGATGTGGGCGTTCGCGACGATCAACTCCAAGATCGTCGTCGTTCCCTGACGCCGACCGGGCGCGTGGGCACCCGCTCGGCGGACGGCTTCCCCCGGACCCGGCGGGCGGGCGGCTCAGGCGGCCTCGGATTCCGGTCCGGGCTGCGCCAGCGGCTCGCGGCCCGATGCGCCGCGGCCGGGGGCGGAGGCCTCCCGGACGGGCCGGGCCTGCTCGCGGGCGGGCGGCGTGGAGACGGCCGTCGCGGCCGCGCACGCGGCGAGCAGGGTGCCCATGGGGACGGCGGACGGGCGGTGGTCGCGGGGTGCTGCTCCTGTCGGCATGGCTGCCCTCCTGGCCCCGGGCCGGCCGTACTTAGGTAGGCCTAACCTGCCCTCTGTACCATGTCACCACGGGCGCGTCGTCCGGCGCAATATCTTCCCGACAGGTTGTCGGCACGTTTTCCCCGGCGGCCGCCCGCCGCACCCCGCGGCGCCCTCAGCCCGCGGCCCCCAGCCCCGCCAGCGCGTCCGGCGCGGCCCAGCGGGCGCCCACGCCGTGCACCGTGACCTCCCGTACGTCGTCGAGGACCTCCTCGTGGCCGACGGCCCGCGCGATCACCACGTGCAGCCGGTCGTCGGACAGCTCCTCCACCTTGCCGTCGCCCCACTCGACGACGACCACGGACTCGGGCAGCGAGACGTCGAGGTCCAGGTCCTCCATCTCGTCGAGCCCGCCGCCCAGGCGGTACGCGTCCACGTGCACCAGCGCCGGACCGGAGCCCAGCGGGGGGTGGACCCGGGCGATCACGAACGTCGGGGAGGTCACCGCGCCGCGCACGCCGAGCCCCTCGCCCAGCCCGCGCGTCAGCGTCGTCTTGCCCGCGCCCAGCTCCCCGGTCAGCAGCACCAGGTCGCCGGGGCGCAGCAGGCCGGCGATGCTCCGGCCGAGTGCCTGCATCGCCCCGGGCGAGTCCACGGTGATCCGGGCCCGGGCGCCGGGTCCCTGCGGCCCCGGACCCGGCTGCGGCACCGGGCTGCGGGGGGCTTCCAGCGGTACGTCTTCCATGTGCGCCAACGTTAGCCGCTGCCGGGCACCGCGCCGGTGCGGGTGAGCAGCTCCAGGAGCAGCGCCGTCACCGTCTCCGGGTACTCCAGCATCATCAGGTGCCCGGCCCGCTCCAGCACCACCAGCTCCGCGGCGGGCAGGGCGTCCTTCATGGCCTGGCTGTGCGCGGCGGGCGTGATCAGGTCGCGGTCGCCGGCGATGACGGTGACCGGGATGTCCCCGAACCGCTGGAGGGCCTCCGTCTTGTCGTGGGACTGGAACGCCGGGTAGAACTCGGCGACCACGTCGATCGGGGTGTGCTCGATGAGCCGCTCCGCGAACCGGGCGACCGCGGGGTCCACCTCGCGGGGCGCGCCGAACGAGTACAGCTTGACCATCCCCGCGAACAGGTCGGCGGTGGCCCTGCGGCCCCGTTCCACCAGCTCCACCTGGGAGCCGAGCACCTTCAGGACGGGCGGCAGGATGCGCCGCACCGCGCCGAGGCCGAAGGCGGGCAGCCCGTACGTCACCTCGCTCAGGCGGCCGCTGGATGTGCCGACCAGGGTGACGCCGACGACGCGCTCGCGGACCAGGTCGGGGTACTGGTCGGCCAGCGCCATGATCGTCATGCCGCCCATGGAGTGCCCCACCAGGATGAGCGGGCCCTCCGGGGCGGCGGCGTCGATGACGGCCTTCAGGTCGCGGCCGAGGCAGTCGATGGTGACGGGCTCGCCGTCGGCCTGGGCGAAGCCGCGGGCGCTGCGGCCGTGGCTGCGCTGGTCCCAGTACACCGCGCGGACCGTCCCGCGCAGCGCGGCGCGCTGGAAGTGCCAGGAGTCCTGGGCGAGGCAGTAGCCGTGGCAGAACACGACGGTCGGGGCGGGCTCGTCCTTGGGCCGCAGCCCCGGGCGGGCCAGCTCGGCGTCCGGGGCCGGCTCCTCCACCTCGAAGTGCAGCTCGGTGCCGTCCTCGGCGTAGGCGGCGCCCGGCGTCCCGCGCAGGGAGCCGTAGTCGCCGGCGGCGTCCAGCGCCAGGCGCGCCTTGCGCCGCACACCGCGCCCGACCGTGATCCGTTCGACGGCCACGCCGGCCG
Source organism: Streptomyces sp. NPDC031121 (assembly GCF_055570615.1). Taxonomy (NCBI): domain Bacteria; kingdom Bacillati; phylum Actinomycetota; class Actinomycetes; order Kitasatosporales; family Streptomycetaceae; genus Streptomyces; species Streptomyces sp. NPDC031121. The sequence continues at coordinate 8,247 of NZ_JBVIGV010000001.1, read as the reverse complement.
CCGCACCGGCGGCCACCATGCCGATGACGGCTCCGGCCCAGCCGGCCCTGCGCCAGTTCTCGCTCACGCGGCCCCCACTCAGCCGTTGCGGTAGACGCGGGGCACGCGCGCTCCGATGCGGGTGACGATCTCGTAGGCGATCGTGTCCGCCGCCTGCGCCCAGTCCTCGGCGGTGGGCTCACCGTGCTCGCCGCTGCCGAAGAGGACGGCCTCGTCGCCCGGCCCGACGCGGCGGGGGCCGTGGTCGCGGCCGAGGTCGACGACGAACTGGTCCATGGCGACGCGGCCGGCGACGCGGCGAATCCTTCCTCCGACCGCGACCGGGCCCCGGCCGGAGGCGTGCCGGGGGACGCCGTCGGCGTACCCGGCGGGGATCAGCGCCAGGTCGGTCTCGGCCTCGGTGGTGTAGTGGAGGCCGTAGCTGACGCCGTGCCCGGCGGGCACCGTCTTGACGAGGGCGACGGAGGCCTTCAGCGACATCGCGGGCCGCAGCCCCAGCTCCGCGGAGGTGCCCAGCTCGGGCGCGGGCGAGACCCCGTAGACGGCGAGGCCGCAGCGCACCAGGTCGTAGTGGCTCTCCGGGAGGGTGAGCGTCGCCGGGGAGTTGGCGATGTGCCGGACCTCGGGCTCCAGGCCCTCCTTCTCGGCGTACGCGAGCATGTCACCGAAGGCGGCGAGCTGGAGCGGGATGGACGGGTGCCCCGGCTCGTCGGCGCAGGCGAGGTGCGACCAGACCCCGGTGACGCGGACGGTGCCCTCGGCCTCGGCGGCCGCGGCCGCGCCGACGAGCTCGGCCCAGTCGGCGGGCTGGCAGCCGGCCCGGCCGAGACCGGTGTCGGCCTTCAGCTGGATCCGGGCGGGGCGGCCCGCGGCCCGGGCCGCGTCCTGCACCTCGCGCAGGGCCCACATCCCGCTGACGGACACGTCGATGCCCGCCTCGACGGCCTCGCGCCAGGGGCCGCCCGGCGTCCACAGCCAGCACAGCAGGGGCGCGTCGATCCCGGCGGCGCGCAGGGCGAGCGCCTCCTGCGGGGTGGCCGTGCCGATCCAGGCGGCGCCCGCCTCCAGCGCGGCGCGGGCACAGGGGACGGCACCGTGCCCGTAGGCGTCCGCCTTGACCACGGCCATGAGCGCGGCCCGGGGCGCCCGCGCGCGCAGGGCGCGCACGTTGTCCCGTACGGCGTCCAGATCGATCTCGGCGTACACGCGCGTCGGTGTCTCGTTCATCGCCCCCAGTCTCTCAGAGCCCGTCCCGGCCCGACCGCAGGGCGTGTACCGGCCCTGTCACAGAGGACCCGCCCAGACCTGCGGCGGACCGCGCCGCGGGCGCCGGCGGCGGGTCAGGGGCCCTGCACCGCGCGCCAGGCCGCGGGCAGCGCCGCGGCCACCTCGTGGGCGAGCAGCGGGGCGCCGGCCGCGGCCCGCCCGGCGGACAGGCCGTGCAGGTACGCCGCCGCGGACGCCGCGTCGGCGGCCGGCAGCCCGGCCGCGAGGAGGGAGCCGGCGAGGCCGGACAGGACGTCGCCGCTGCCGGCCGTGGCCAGCCAGGGCGTCCCGGTGGGGTTCACCCGGACGGGCCCGCGGCCGTCGCACACCAGGGTCGTCGAGCCCTTCAGCAGCACCACGGCCCCGAACCGGGCGGCCAGCTCCCGTACGGCCGCGAGCCGCCCGGACTCCACGTGCGCGCGCGGCACGCCGAGCAGCGCGGCCGCCTCCCCCGCATGCGGCGTCAGCAGGGTCGGCGCCGTGCGGGCGCGCAGCACCGCCGGGTCCAGGCCGCGCAGCCCGTCCGCGTCCACCAGCACCGGCACCGGCTCGGCCAGCGCCCGCGCTGCCTCCGCGGCCCGGTCGCCGCCGAGGCCCGGCCCGACCACCCAGGCCTGCACCCGGCCGGGCCCGACGAGCGTCTCCGGGTAGCGGGCCAGCACCTCCTCGTGCGCCGGGCCGACGTAGCGCACCGCGCCCGCGCCGCCGCGCAGCGCCCCCGCCACGGCCAGGACGGCCGCGCCCGGGTACTGCGCCGATCCGGCGACGACGCCGACGACGCCGCGGCTGTACTTGTCGCTCGCCGCGCCGGGCCGCGGCAGGAGGGTGGCGATGTCGGCGTCCTCCGGGGCGGCGGCGTCCGGGGTGCCGAGCGCGGCCGGGTCCAGGCCGATGTCCACCAGCCGCACCTCGCCGGCCCGGCTCGCGCCGGGGTCGACGAGGAGGCCCGGCTTGTACGCCCCGAACGTGACGGTGGTGCCGGCCCGTACGGCGGCGCCGGCGACCTCCCCGGTGTCCGCGTCCACCCCGCTGGGCAGGTCCACGGCGACGACGGGTGCGCCGGGCGGGATCCGCTCCACGAGCGCCGCCGCGGCCGGGCGCAGTCCGCCCTGCCCGCCGATGCCGAGCAGGCCGTCCACGACCAGGTCCGCGCGGTCCGGCACCGCGGCGGCCACCCGGCCGCCCGCGGCGCGCAGGGCCGCCAGCCCGCCCGGGTGCACGCGGCCGGGGTCGGCGGGCACCGCGGTCACCGCGGCGCCGCGGCGGGCGAGCCGGGCGCCCGCGTACAGGGCGTCGCCGCCGTTGTCGCCGGGCCCGACGAGCAGGACGACCCGGGCGCCGTACACCTTCGGCAGCAGGCCGGCGCAGGCGGCGGCCAGCCCGGCCGCCGCACGCTGCATCAGGGCGCCCTCCGGCAGCCGCGCCATCGCCGCCCGCTCCGCGGCCCGCACGTTCTCCACGCTGTAAGCAGTACGCATGGGCCCAGCCTGCCCGATCGGCGGCGCGGCAGCCGTCAGCCCTCGGCGATGACGACGGCCGAGGCGACGCCCGCGTCGTGGCTGAGCGAGAGGTGAAAGGACTTCACGTTCAGCTCCACCGCCCGCGCCTCGACGGTGCCCCGCACCCGCACCCGCGGCTGCCCCGTCTCCTCCACGTACACCTCCGCATCGGTCCACAGCATGCCGCCGGGCGCGCCGAGCGCCTTGGCGAGCGCCTCCTTCGCGGCGAACCGGGCGGCGAGCGAGGCGATCCCGCGCCGCTCCCCGCTCGGCAGCACCAGCTCCGACTCGGTGAACAGCCGCTGGGCCATGCCCGGCGTCCGCTCCATCGACACGCCGAAGCGCTCGATCTCCGCCACGTCGATCCCCACGCCGATGATCACGACGGCGACCCCCCGCTCTCTCCTATTCCACGGTCACGGACTTCGCGAGATTACGCGGCTGGTCCACCTCGTTGCCGCGCGCCGTGGCCAGTTCGCACGCGAACACCTGGAGCGGCACGGTGGCCACGAGCGGCTGGAGCAGCGTCGGCGTCACCGGGATGCGGACCAGGTGGTCGGCGTACGGGACGACCGCCTGGTCGCCCTCCTCGGCGATGACGATGGTCCGCGCACCCCGCGCCCGGATCTCCTGGATGTTCGACACGATCTTGTCGTGGAGGACGGAGCGCCCGCGCGGCGACGGCACGACCACCACCACCGGCAGGTCCTTCTCGATCAGCGCGATCGGGCCGTGCTTGAGCTCGCCCGCCGCGAATCCCTCCGCGTGCATGTACGCGAGCTCCTTCAGCTTCAGCGCGCCCTCCAGGGCCACCGGGTAGCCGACGTGCCGGCCGAGGAACAGCACGGTGTTCTTGTCGGCGAGGGACCGCGCCAGCGCCCGCACCGGCTCCATGGTCTCCAGGACGGCCTCCACCGCCCCGGCGATGTCGGACAGTTCGCGGACGACCGCCCCGACCTCGTCGCCCCACTTCGTGCCGCGCACCTGGCCCAGGTAGAGCGCGACCAGGTAGCAGGCCACCAGCTGCGTCAGGAACGCCTTGGTCGAGGCGACGGCCACCTCCGGACCGGCGTGCGTGTACAGCACGGCGTCCGACTCGCGCGGGATCGTCGAGCCGTTCGTGTTGCAGATGGCGAGCACCTTCGCGCCCTGCTCGCGCGCGTGCCGCAGCGCCATCAGCGTGTCCATGGTCTCCCCGGACTGCGAGATGGCCACCACCAGCGTCCGCTGGTCCAGGATCGGATCGCGGTAGCGGAACTCGCTTGCCAGCTCCGTCTCGCAGGGGATGCGCGTCCAGTGCTCGATGGCCAGCTTGGCGATGAGGCCGGCGTGGTAGGCCGTGCCGCAGGCCACGATCACCACCTTGTCGACCTCGCGGAGCACCGACGCGGGGATGCGCACCTCGTCGAGGGTGAGGGAGCCGCTCGCGTCGATGCGGCCGAGGAGGGTGTCGGCGACGGCCTTCGGCTGCTCGGCGATCTCCTTCAGCATGAAGTAGTCGTAGCCGCCCTTCTCCGCGGCCGAGGTGTCCCAGTCGACGTGGTAGGCGCGGACGTCGGCGGGCGAGCCGTCGAAGCCGGTGACGGTGACGCCGTCCCGGCGCAGCTCCACCACCTGGTCCTGGCCCAGCTCGATCGCGGAGCGGGTGTGCGCGATGAACGCGGCCACGTCGGAGGCGAGGAAGTTCTCGCCCTCGCCGACGCCGACGACGAGGGGCGAGTTGCGGCGCGCGCCGACGACGGTGTCCGGCACGTCGGCGTGCACGGCGACCAGCGTGAAGGCGCCCTCCAGGCGGCGGCACACCCGGCGCATCGCCTCCGCGAGGTCCCCGGCCGCCGCGAACTCCTCGGCCAGCAGGTGGGCGGTGACCTCGGTGTCGGTCTCGGAGTCCAGCCGGTGCCCGCGGTCTTCGAGTTCGGCCCGCAGCACGGCGAAGTTCTCGATGATGCCGTTGTGGACGACGGCGACCCGGCCCGCGTTGTCCAGGTGCGGGTGGGCGTTGGCGTCGGTGGGGCCGCCGTGCGTCGCCCACCGGGTGTGGCCGAGCCCGGTGGAGCCGGGCGGCAGCGGATCGGAGACGAGCTGCTTCTCCAGGTTGACGAGCTTCCCGGCCTTCTTCGTCGAGGCGAGCTCCCCGTCGGCGACGACGGCGACGCCCGCCGAGTCGTAGCCGCGGTACTCCAGCCGCTTGAGTCCGGCGACGACCACATCGAGCGCCGACTGCGCTCCTACGTAACCCACAATTCCGCACATAGCGCGCAGCGTACGCCCGAGTTGACGCCCCGTCCCGTACCGGACCAGACGAAAACCCCGCCCCGGCGAACGCGCCGGAGCGGGGTTGACGTGCTTCGAGCCGGCCTGCTTCGAGCCGGCCTGCGGGTCAGCCCAGCTTCTTGACCTGCGCGTCGACGACGGCCTTCGGCTGCTCGGCGACACCCTTCAGGCTGAGCGCCGAGAAGGTCGCGACGGTGTTGGCCTTGCGCACGACGACCAGCTGCGTCGAGATCTTCGTGCCGTCGGAGTCGGCCTCCACGGTGTACGCGAGGGCCTCGTCACCCGCGGTCACCGGCGTGCCGGGGGCCACCTTGGTGACCTTGGCCGACTCGCCGTCCTGGGTGACGCCGTAGCCGGCGGCGCAGGCCGTGCCCGCGCTCTTCAGCGCGGCGAAGGCCTCCTCGGCGCCCTTGCCGTCGTACGAGGAGAGGGTGACGGCGGTGGCGTTCGCGCCGAGCGCGTCCATGATCGCCTTCATCTTGGCGTCCGGGGTGTCGGCGGCGCCGCCGTCCTTCGGCTTGGCGACGGCCTTGGTCCTCGCGGTGCCGGCCGCCTTGCCCACGGGGGCCATCGACTGGGCCTTGACCAGCGGCAGGCAGTCGGGCTTGTCGCTGGTGGCGGCGGCACCGGCGGCGGCCTCGGCGGCCGTGGCCTCCTTCACCAGGTGGTCGGGCAGGTCGGCCTGCTTCACGATCACGCCGGCCAGCTCGGCGTCGGTCTTGCCCTTCGCGGCCGGGGCCGCCGAGGAGGCGGCGGGGGCCGGGGCGTCGGCCTTGGCCTCGCCCTTGGAATCGGACGAGCCGCACGCGGTGGCCAGCAGGGCCAGGGACACGGCAGACGCGGTCATGACAGAACGGCGGACGAAGGTGCTGCGCACGGTGGAACTCCCCCGGAAGCGGTTGCGAGAAACGATGCAGGAACCTCCGGCGCGGCACCACTCCCCGTGGAAACACCCGCCCGGAAACGTCCTTGATCGGAAATCTACGCGCCCGATCCGACAGCACCGCCGGGATCAAAGCCCTGCGACGTGATCGTGACCGCAGCGAGACCGAAACCCGACGCCTGCGCCACGTGACCGACCCCACCACCCACGCGCGGCCCCCAGCCCCGACAATGGAGTGTGATCACTTCGCCGCCACGAAGCAGCACGCCGGACCCGGACTGCGGGACGGAGCGCCCCGGACGGCCCGAGCGCACCCCGCGCCGGACCGAGGCCTCCCCCTACGTGGACCTGACCCGGGCCGAGTGGAGCGCGCTGCGCGAGCGGACGCCGCTGCCCCTGACGGCCGAGGAGGTCGAGCGGCTCCGCGGCCTCGGCGACGTCATCGACCTGGACGAGGTCCGCGACGTCTACCTGCCGCTCTCCCGCCTCCTCAACCTGTACGTCGGCGCCACCAGCAACCTGCGCGGCGCGCTGAACACCTTCCTCGGCGACGCGGGCGGCAACGGCCACGGCAGCCAGCAGGGCACCCCGTTCGTCATAGGAGTCGCCGGCTCCGTCGCCGTCGGCAAGTCCACCGTGGCCCGCCTGCTCCAGGCGCTGCTGGCGCGCTGGCCGGAGCACCCCCGCGTCGAGCGCGTCACCACCGACGGCTTCCTCTACCCGATGGAGGAGCTCCGGCGCCGCGGCCTGACCTCCCGCAAGGGCTTCCCGGAGTCCTACGACCGCCGGGCCCTGACCCGCTTCGTCGCCGACATCAAGGCCGGCAAGGACGAGGTCACCGCCCCGGTGTACTCCCACCTGATCTACGACATCGTGCCCGGCGAGCGGCTCGTCGTCCGCCGCCCGGACATCCTGATCGTGGAGGGCCTGAACGTCCTCCAGCCGGCCCTGCCCGGCAAGGACGGCCGGACCAGGGTGGGCCTCGCCGACTACTTCGACTTCAGCGTGTACGTGGACGCGCGCGCCGAGGACATCGAGCGCTGGTACCTCAACCGCTTCCGCAAGCTGCGGGAGACCGCCTTCCAGGACCCCTCGTCCTACTTCCGCAGGTACACGCAGGTCTCCGAGGAGGAGGCGCTGGAGTACGCGAAGACGATGTGGCGGACGGTCAACAAGCCGAACCTGCTCCAGAACGTCGCCCCGACCCGCGGCCGCGCCACCCTGGTCGTCCGCAAGGGGGCCGACCACAAGGTGCAGAAACTGAGCCTGCGCAAGCTCTGAGGCTACGGTGCGGGGATGCTGCACCTACGGATGATCACCCCGCCCGACCGGACCGACGCCGTCCTGGAGCTGATCGACCAAACGGTGGGCACCACGCACGTGGCCGTGCTCCCAGGCGCCGCCCGCGAGCCGGCCGGCGACCTCGTGCTGTGCGACGTGGCCCGCGAGGCCGGGGACGGGCTGCTGCACGGGCTGCGCACACTCGGCATCGACCGCGACGGCTCGATCGCCGTCGAGGACATCGACCTGTCGCTGTCCGACCGGGCCGAGCGCGCGGAGGAGGAGGCCCCGGGCGAGGCCGCCGACGCGGTGCTCTGGGAGAAGCTGACCGAGGCGACGCGGGAGGACTCCACCCTCACCCTCACCTACCTGGTCTTCCTCGCCGTCGCCACGATGATCGCGGCCTGCGGCGTGGCCCTCGACAACGCCGTCCTGATCGTCGGCGCGATGGCCGTCGGCCCGGAGTTCGGGCCCCTCGCAGGAGTCTGCACGGGGCTCGTGCGCGGCGCTCCGCGCCTCGCGGCGCGCTCGGCGAGCGCCCTCGCCGTCGGATTCACCTCGGCCATCGCGGCGACGACCCTGTTCAGCCTCGGCATGACGGCGATCGGCCAGATCGACGCGGCGATGCTGGAGGCGCCGCGCCCCAACACCAGCTTCGTCTGGCAGCCCGACCCGTTCTCCTTCATCGTGGCGCTGCTCGCCGGCACGGCCGGCATGCTGTCGCTGACGTCCGCGAAGTCCGGCGCCCTCGTCGGCGTCGCGATCTCGGTGACCACGGTGCCCGCCGCCGCGAACGCGGCCCTGGCGCTCAGCTTCGGGGACATCCCGCAGATGTGGGGCTCGGCCGTGCAGCTCGCCCTGAACCTGTCCGGGATCGTGCTGGCCGGCACGCTGACCCTGCTGGGCTGGAAACTGCTGTGGGGGGGGGGGGGGGGGGGGGGGGAACGGGGGGGGGGGGGGGGGGAGCAACAAAGGGACGATTGCCCTTCCCCACCCACGGGTGCGGGGAGGTGTCGGTGGCTGCCTTTGACCCCACAACAGGCC